>JAIUOS010000014.1 GCA_020161755.1 Actinomycetota bacterium | reverse complement strand
GATCGGCTGCTTGAACAGGTAGAACTCGATCTCGGGGTGCGTGTAGTAGGTGAACCCCATGTCCGAGGCCTTCTTCAGCGCCCGCTTCAGCACGTAGCGCGGGTCGGCGAAGGACGGGGCACCGTCCGGCAGCCGGATGTCGCAGAACATCCTGGCGGTGCCCTGGGTGTTGCCGCGCCAGGGCAGCAGCTGGAAGGTGGACGGATCGGGGTGCGCGACCATGTCCGACTCATAGACCCGGGCGAAACCCTGGATGGCCGAGCCGTCGAAGCCGATGCCCTCGCTGAACGCACCTTCGAGTTCGGCGGGAGCGATGGCGACGGACTTCAGGAAACCCAGCACGTCGGTGAACCAGAGCCGGACGAAGCGGACGTCCCGCTCCTCCATGGTGCGGAGCACGAACTCAGTCTGCTTATCCATGCGCTTTAGTCTGCCGCTGGAAATGTTTCAGTCTGGTTACATGTTGCTGCCGGACGCCCGCGGGTAGGTTGTCGGCATGGCTCCCACGTTCAATGCGATCGGCGTCACGGTCGCCGACATGGCCTCCACCCTCACCTTCTACCGGCTGCTCGGGCTGCAGTTCGACCCGTCCGACGACGCGGAGGGCCACGTGGAGTGCAACGGGCCCGGCGGCGTCCGGATCATGTTCGACACGGTCTCGGTGATCCACAGCTTCGACCCCGAGTGGCAGCCGCCGGTCGGCGGCCCGGCGATGAGCCTGGCCTTCGAGTGCGCGGACGCGGCCGAGGTGGACGCGACCGTCGCCGAGGTCTCGCAGGCGGGTTTCAGCGTCCATCGCGCCCCGTGGGACGCGTTCTGGGGCCAGCGCTACGCCACCGTCCTCGACCCCGACGGCAACCGGGTCGACCTCTTCGCCTGGCTCTGACCTCAGCGATCCCGGGATGACGACGATCCCGGGGACGGTTCTTCGATCCGCCACATTTCGGCGGGAATTGGGGACAGATCTTCCACCTTGGCAGCTCGGCGCGCGTCAAGAACTGTCCCCGTTGTCCGCCAGATTTTGGCGGATCGAAGAACCGTCCCCGATTTCCGCCACTTTCCGGCGGGTCGAAGAACCGTCCCCGGGGACTCAGCTGCCGAAGGGGCTGTCGTCCCGGCGATCCTCCTCGGGCTCGTCGAGATCGTCGTTGAAGCGGGGATCGTTGTCCCAGTCCTCGTTGCGTTCTGCGACCCGGGCGAGTGCGTTCGCGGCCTCGGCGGGCGTCGCGTACGGGCCGAGCCGGTTCTCGCTCTTGCAGCCGTCATACGGTTCCACCGCGTGGTGGTCGAGGCAGTAGTACCACTCGCCGTCAGCCATGGGGCCCTCTCTGATCGTCCGGTCGTGCCCACTATGATCGCAGGAGTGACCGCGATCAAGCCCTTCCCGGTGTCCCCACTGCGGACCGTGCCCGCCTCCATCGCGCGACCCCACTACGTCGGACGCCCGCGTCCCGACGTCTACACCGGCTCCCACGTGCAGACCCCGGAGACGATCGGGAAGATGCGCATCGCCGGACGCATCGCCGCCCAGGCCATGCGTGCCGGCGCAGCCGTGATCGCACCCGGCGTCACCACCGACGAGATCGACGCGGTGGTGCACGACTTCATCGTCGCCCACGGCGCCTACCCCTCGACCCTGGGCTACCGCGGCTTCCCGAAGTCCTGCTGCACGTCGGTCAACGAGGTCATCTGCCACGGCATCCCGGACGCGCGTCCGCTCGCCGACGGCGACCTGGTCAAGATCGACGTGACCGCGTTCCGCGACGGCGTCCACGGCGACAACTGCGCGACGTTCTTCTGCGGCGAGGTCGACGAGGCGTCCCGGCTGCTCACCGAGCGCACCGAGGAGGCGATGAACCGCGCGATCAAGGCGGTTCGCCCCGGGCGCCAGATCAACGTCATCGGCCGGGTCATCGAGTCGTTCGCGCGCCGCTTCGGCTACGGCGTCATCCGCGACTACACCGGCCACGGCGTGCACAGCTCGTTCCACTCCGGCCTGATCGTGCCGCACTACGACGAGCCGATGGTCGACCTCGTGATGGAGGTCGGGATGACCTTCACCATCGAGCCGATGCTCGCGCTCGGCGACCAGCGCTCGCACATGTGGGACGACGGCTGGACGGTCGTCACGAACGACCTCAGCCGGGTCGCCCAGTTCGAGCAGACCATCGTCGTGACCCCCAACGGCTCGGAGATCCTCACCGCCCCGTGACGGAGGTTTTCGGGCGTTCCACGCCTGAGATCGGACCCCTGCCCACGACCTGAGACGAATTACGCCAGTTGATGAAACAATCTCCCTGCGCGATTCGGTCCCGGGCGCGCCAGCAGGTACCGTTGTTGCAGCCGTGGAGCTCCATCCCCCCTTCGAAGTACCTCAGGAGCAGGAACGGTCAGGCCCCGCCAGGTCGCCAACCCCTCGGTATATCTGGCTGGGCCGCTCCAAATTCCGGCCCGGTCACCCCAGGCAGCCCAGTGCCCGGCGCGCCGCCGCGTCCGACTTCTTCTGCGTGATCGGGAACGACATCCCGGACGCGGCCGCGGTCGGCGCGTTGGAGACGAACAGCGCTGCCAGCGGCACGTTCGCCCGGGTGTAGCCCTCCCCATTGGGGTTCACCTGCGTGGCGACCGCCACCGTCCACCACTTCAGGTTCGCCTTGACCCTCACCCCGCGGGGGTAGGTGATCGCGCCGCCGACCTGCCCCACCTCCTGGAAACGCGCGAGCTGGGCGGCGGTGAGCGGGATGCAGCGGGCGTGCGCGCCCAGTTTGCCGGTGTAGCTCGCCCACGGCTTGGGCGTGGGCCTCGTCTGCGGCAGCGGCATCTTCTTCACGCACGCCAGCGCCTTGGCCGCCGCCCGGTCGCCGGCGGTGCTGGTGAGCTGCCAGGTGACCAGCGAGACGTCGGCGTCCTCGTCGTAGGAGGGCGCGTTGCTCACGAACACCTCGTAGCGCGGCACGTTGTCGCGGGTGTAGCCGTCGTTGTTCTTCTCGATCCTCGTGGCGACGGCGATCGTCCACCACTTCGCGTTCGCCTTGACCAGCGCCCCGACCGGATAGGTCACTGCTCCCCCGACCATGCCGGTGAACTCGGCGTCGTCGAGGACGTCCCGGCTCGCCTTCACACAGGTGGCGTCCTTGGCCAGAGCACCGGTGTAGGGGTGGGCGTCCCGCTCGTCCTGGGGCTCCTCCGGCGTCGTCGCAGACTCCGACGGTGCGGGCGTCGCGACCGGCTCCCGGCCCGCGGGCACGTCGTTCCAGAGGTTGTCGAGGGCGCAGCCGGAGAGCAGGACGGCCGCGAGGGCCGCTGCGACGAGGCGGACGGGGGTGCGCACGTGTTCAGGGTAGGACAGGCGGCGATTGCCGGGAGGGGTCCTCGTGGATCGCCAGGAAGATCGAGTACGGGCGGCCGTCCATCTCCGGCTCGCGGGACGCGTAGTCCTGCAGCCACTCGTCGACCCGGCGGTTCAGCTCCTCGAACGACTCCGGGCGCAGGCGGACGCCCAGCCGGGCGGTGCGTACCCGGGCCGGGTCGGACTCGGCCACCTCCTCGAGGAACGTCTCGATCAACAGGCGTCCGTGGGCCTCCGGCAAGGGTGTTCGCCACGACTTGCGGGTGGCGAGGTAGGGCACCTCCCGGGCACCCCGGGCGCCGCGACGCTCGGGCTGCGCGGCCAGGAAGCCACGCTCGGCAAGGGTGCGGACGTGGTGGTAGATCGTGGCCGGGTCGCGGTGCAGCCGGCTCGCGATCTCCTTGTTCGTCATCGGCTCGTCCAGGCACAGCCGCAGGATGCGCAGCCGCAGGACCGAGGAGAGCGCGCGTCCGTCCGCCTCGACGTCCGCGTCCCGCACCGGGTCCTCCACGACACCAGCATACGCGATTGACACTTCCCAATCAGTGGCGCAGGATGCTGCGGTGACCACTGAGGGAACCCGGACGCGCCGCTGGCAGGTGCTGCGCGTCCACGACTTCCGCCAGCTGTGGTTCGCCGACACCATCAGCCAGTTCGGCAGCCGGTTCAGCGAGCTCGCGGTGCCGGTGCTCGCGGTGACGATCCTCGGCGCGAACGAGTTCCAGATGGGGCTGCTGACGGCGTTCGAGTTCATCGCGTTCCTGGTCGTCGGCCTGCCCGCCGGCGCCTGGGTCGACCGCTGGCGCAAGAAGCGCGTCCTGGTGACCGGCGACGTGCTGCGCGCGGTCGCCCTCGGTTCGCTGCCGCTGGCGTGGTGGCTGGGGTGGCTGACCTTCGTCCAGGTGCTGGTGGTGGCGCTGGTCGTCGGGACCTGCCGGGTGTTCTTCGACGTCGCCTACCAGAGCTACCTGCCCGAACTCGTCGAGCCCGGACAGATCGGCGAGGGCAACGCGGCACTCCAGGCACCGGAGTCGGTGGCCTCGATCGGCGGGCCCGCAGCGGCCGGCGGCGCGATCCACCTCATCGGCGCCCCGCTGACGATCGGGTTGGACGCACTCAGCTTCCTCGGCTCGGCGCTGTTCATCGGACGCATCCGGCACGCCGACGAGCCGCCGCCCCGGGAGAACCGGCGCCCGCTGCGGGTGGAGATCGGCGAGGGCCTGCGGTTCGTGTTCGGCCACCCATTGCTGGCGCGCATCGTCGCCTGCACCGGCATCGGGAACTTCTTCAGCTCCACCACCGGCGCGATGCTGGTGATCTTCTGCCTCAACGACCTCCAGTTGGACGTCGGTCAGGTCGGCATCGCGATGGGCATCGGCGCCGCCGGCGGCCTGCTGGGCGCACTGGCGACACCGCACCTCAACGACTGGATCGGCGAGGGACGGACGATCCCGGTCTCCGCGCTGGTGTGGGTGCCCGGGGCGATGCTGATGCCGCTCGCGGGGACGGTGATCCCGCCGCTGGTGGCGCTGATGGTCTCGAGCGCCCTGACCAGCTTCGCGGTCGTGGTCTACAACGTCACCCAGGTGAGCTTCCGGCAGCGGCTGAGCCCCCGTCCGCTGCTGGGCCGGATGAACGCGTCCATCCGGTTCGTGGTCTGGGGCGTCATGCCCTTCGGTGGCCTGGTGGGCGGCATCGTGGGCCAGGCGTTCGGTGCGCGGACGGTGTTCTGGGCGGCGGCCGCCGGCGCCCTGCTGGCCAGCCTGCCGGTGCTGTTCTCGCCGCTGATCCGGATGCGTGACCTGCCCAAGGAACTCGACCTGCTGGGCTGACCCCATGGTCGGTCCCGCTCCCGCACTCCACACCCTGCTTGTCGCGATTTCGCCGCGATTCGCGTCCCACCTGTCCCACGGCTTCACCGACGGGGTTCGGGAGGACGAATCGCGTCACACCCGCACCTCGCTCGCATCCCGTGCCTGACGACGCGACGAGTGAGCCCGAGCACAGGGGCCAGACCGCACCCACCGATGCATGTCGCAATTCGGCCAGCCGGGACCGTCTCTGCGACGCATGCGGTGGTTGGGGTGTCACGGGTGGCCACATCGCGACAGAACGGCGGAGATCCCGGGGCGAACTCAGAGGGCGGAGCGCTTGGCAGGTGGCGGGCGGGATGTGAAGGGACGAGCCGGCCTGTAAGCCGGATTCTGTTCGATGGCCTGACTAGGGGAAATGCTGACGTTGGGGAAGTTGGCAAAGTTGCGCTGACTAGGGGTTTCTTAGTTGAGCAGGTTGGCGGGTCATGGGCGGGGTCGGGGATTTTGCGGACTCCCGGCGGACTCCCACCCATCGTTGCGGGAGGTCAGGACGGCTGCTCCAGGGCCGCGGCGATGCGCTGAACGAAGGCGTTGGCCCAGGCCACCGCTTCGTCGATCTTGACCAGCACGTCGAGGTCTGCGGCGGCTTCTGCGTAGAGCGTCTCCCACCCGAGACCGGCGACGATGGTCGGCGGCCAGGCCTGCCGCTGCCGGTAGTCGAACAGCCGGACGCAGGTGCGAGCAACCTGAACCAGGTCCAACCTCTCGCGTCTGTCCAGGAGCTGCAGGTCGACCAGATCCCGTGCCCTTTCACTTCCCTCATCAGAGACGGCATGGAGTTTCTGTGCCACCTGATGATCGGCCCGCATCACCGGCACCGGCAGCGGCGCCTCAAGCCCCACCTCCGTGAAGAGACCGGCGAGGTCGGCCGCGAGCTCGTACTCCGGCTCGTCGGTGTCCCCGATCTCGTTGTGACCGAGCTCGAACTTGACCGTGCACCACGGCCGGCCCAGGTAGTCGAGCTTCACCTCGAAGGGTTGCATCACGTACGCGGTGGGCACACCCGTGGGGCGCGGGGCTGCCTTCTCCACCAGGCGGCCAGTGAAGCCTGCCCAGCCCGCCGCCAGCGACTCTTCGAAATCGGTGCGGAAGCGGGCGAGCGAGTGCACGCGGGCAGCGTCGAGGTCCTGGGTGAAGCGGGTCCCGCGGCCGTACCGCAGCGCCATCGCGCTGCCACCCTTGATCGCTCCCTCGGGAAGCATCTGGCCCACAACGACCAGCGCCATCCCGACACGACGTCGGAACGCGAGCCCCTCGTTGCCTTCGAGGTTGCGGATGCGCTGCTCCAAGGCGCGCACACTGGCGGGCGGTGTCGAATAGCTCACTGCTGCAGTTCCTTTCGCACCCGCTGCCACTCGCCGGTGGTCAGCAGACCGTCAGCGCGTGCCTTCTTGGCAGCCTCGAGCAGCCGCTCGGGCTCGATCCTGCCGCGGCATTCGAGGATCGCGTCGGCAACAGGCTGCGCCGAAAGGCCCTCGTACATGGTCGTCGGCAGACCCGTTGGCGTCCTGCTCAGCTCGATGAACATCGGGAGCCTGGGTCGGGCACGCCTGGGGACGGCCACTTTGATCCGCCGCGGGTTGACGTCGGCGAGCCCCAGAACCGCCAGCACCGACTCCCCGTGCAGGTAGGCGCCCTCCCCTGCCCGCAAGACCGCCTCGGCGAACTGGTCGAAGGGCGTCACCGGCACGTCGGGCACCCGGTACAGGCCATAGGCGACGTTCACCAGGCCTCCGCGAGCGGCGAGCTTCGGCAACTCGGCGGTCGGGACGCCGGCGCTTACCGCGTCCTTCGTGGTGACGTACCCGTAGCGGTCGAGCGCGAGCTCCCGCACGATGTCCCGATACTTCACCTTCGCGGCCATGTCACAACTATACCGAAAACGGTAGCGTCGTGACATCATCAGTCAGCTATGAGAGGAACGCTTCCACAGTCGCGGCGATCTGATGTCCGACGTGAGGACGCTGTTCCTCTCCGGGACGGCGTGAGCAGGCCCGTTCGAGGAGTCATGATGTGCTCGGCCGGCGTGGCGGCAGTCACCCGGCGACAGCAGCAAGCTTGAGGGTGATCCGGAGGGTTCTTGGCGATCGAGCCCTCATCTCCGGGACCGGCGGTGAGACGGTCTGCGGTCCGGCGTTCGCCGGGAGCCATCCCCAACCGGTCCGAGGCCGGCGCCCTCCCGAGTCTGCTCAGGCGAGTGCGTGGAACTCGATGCGGACGCCGAGCTTGCTCAGCACTGCCCAGATCGTTGCGAACGAGGGATTCCCGTCCTCACTGAGCGCCTTGTACAGGCCCTTGCGGCTGATGCCGATCTCACGTGCGAGTTCGCTGAAGTTGCCCGCGCGCGCCACAGTGTCGAGGGCAACCAGCAGGAAGCTCGGGTCGCCCTGAGCCTCCTCGACGGCGGCATCGAGATAGGCGGCGATCGCCTCAGGAGAGTCCAGAAGGTCAGCCGCATCCCATGGTGCCGTCTTCACGGTCTGGTTGTTGCTCATGCTCTCTCCTCTCGCCATGCCCGGGCCAGACGTTTCGCCTGGTTGATGTCTGCCTGCCGGGTCGGCTTCGCGCCGCCAGTCAGCAACAGGATCAACAGGTCGCCCTCAGCGGTGAAGTAGACCCGATAGCCCGGCCCGTAAGGGATCCGCAACTCGGAGACGCCGTCGCCCACCGGCTTGACGTCGCCGGGGTTACCCAGTGCCAACCGCTGCATGCGCACCGCCACGCCTGCCGCCGCATTCAGGTCCTTCTTCTTCAGTTTCGACTCCCAGACGGCGAACTCCTCGGTCCGTTCGACGGCATCATATGTGTACTGTAGTCCTCACCGGCCGACGCGATGGCGCAGCGCACGACGATGGTCACCTGAGGGCTGTGGATGCGTCACACGATTGACACGCTCCTCAGGCGACCGTCCTGCCCAAAGCCGCCCCATAGCTTGAATGCGGTCCCTCACCAGCCCGGGCTGAGGTCAGGTCCGGGCGCGCCAAGCCGTGGGGGTTCTCGGTCGGGATCGATTCGCGTGTCGGTGGTCGGCCGGTCGGGTTTGAGTTGGGCGCTCCAGGTTTCGGCGGCCTGCTGGATGGTGGTTGAGCGGTTGGTGAGTTGGTCGGCGTCGTCGCGCCAGTGGGGGTCGCTGGCGAGCCGGCTGGCCTGGTCGCCGAGCCAGCCGAGGAGGGGCCGGCGTAGACCTCGCAGCCAAGCCGTGTCGTAGTCGCCGCTCCACACGAGGTCGTCGGGCTGGGTCGCGTCGGCGAGGGTGTGCCATTGGCTGGGAGTGGCGAGGTCGGTGAGGTGGCGGTAGTCGTTGACGAGGTCGATGATCGCCCGGACCGGGTCAGCCGTCTGGCGGGCCTGGGGCTCGGCGAGCCAGTCGTTCCGGAGAGTTTCGAGATCGGCGCGACTGTAGGTCTGGTGGTATTCCACGCCGGGCAAGGGCAGCAGGTCGAGGCTGAGCTGGTGCCGCTCGCCGCGCAGCCAGCCGAGCTGGGTCTCGGCCACCTCGACTTCACGGGCG
The DNA here is from genome assembly GCA_020161755.1 of Actinomycetota bacterium. Classification (GTDB taxonomy): domain Bacteria; phylum Actinomycetota; class Actinomycetes; order Propionibacteriales; family Propionibacteriaceae; genus Propionicimonas. The sequence continues at coordinate 86,071 of JAIUOS010000014.1, read as the reverse complement.
GCCTGGCGGACGGTCTCGTGCTGCCGTTCGGCGCTCTTGACGAGGGCGGCGTGACGCACGCGCTGGCCGGTCTCGGTCTGCTTGGCAGCCCACAGCGTGTCCCGGGCGCTGGCGAGGTCGCGCTCACGACTGCCCCGGTTGAACGGGTTCGCGTGTCGGAGCCGGTCCTCACCGGCCCGCACGGCGTCCTGGGCGCCCTGGGTGGCCTGCTCGGCCTGCCGGACCCGCTCCGCAGCACTGGCCACCCGCATCGTCACCTGCTTGTCGGCGTCGATGGCCTGGGCGAGCCTGTCGCGCAACCGCGCCAGGCTGGCCTCCTGCCGGGCGGCGTCGGCGGCCCGCTGCTGCTGAAGCCGATCGACGTGAGCCAGTGCCCGATCGAACAGGTGCGGATCGCGAACCTCATCGGGCCAGTCAGCATCCCGTGCGATCCGCTCGGCAGCCTCGGCGACCTGGCCGGCACCGATGGCGGGGACGTGGCGGCTGTGCAGCTGGACGAGGTCGCCCATACGTTCTCGGTCCGCTTTGGCGTACAGGTCGGCGGCTTTCCAGCCGGTGTCCGCACCGGGCTGGCCGAGGATCTGCTCCACAAGCCGGCGAGCCAGCTGCGCGTCGGCGTCGGGGGCCACCAGGGCTGCCTGGTTGGTGTAGCGGCCGCGGGTGGCCCCCACATAGAAGGCTGGCCGGTCCATACCTTCGTCGACGAGTTGGACGGCTTCGTCGACGGTGATGCCTTGCGCGCCGTAGCCGGTGACGGCGTAGGCGAGTTGCAGGTGTTGCCGGGCGGCCTGCCCGGTCAGCTGGGCCGCTCGGGTTCCGTCGAGGCTGACCAGTCGCACGGCGCCGTCGCCGTCGACGCTGTGGACGCGCCAGCGTTCCCGGTTGGCGTAGCGGTGACCGTCGACGCCTTGGGCGTTCACCCGGGTCGCGACCACGTCGCCGGCGCTGATCGTCTCCGAGTCCCAACGGCCACCGAGTGGCGTGGTGGTGATCGCCCAGCCGTTAACGATGACGCCGGTCGCGGCGAGCTGGTCGCGGATGAGTCCGTTGAGGAGTTGGACCTGTTCGTTTGTGGCTGCGATGACCAGGCCGCGGCCGGCATGGGTCCGTACCGCCCAGTCAACCCCAGTCGCAGCGAGCCGTTCGGCTTCGGAGGCGTACACTCGTGCCTGCTGCATGACAGTCGCCGCTGTCTGTTCGGGGTCGGTGCCGGTCCTGATCGCGACGGTGTGTGCGGCGTAGGCGTGGTCGCGTTGGCCGTTGCGGAGCCGGAACCGGTGGACGTCGTTGGCGTCATCGAGCAGCCAGATCCGGGCCGGGTGGGCGGCCCGTTTGGCGAGGTCGATCACGCCGCCGACCCCGACTGCGCCGAACTGGAACGAGTCACCTTGCACCCGGACCTGCCAGCCGCGGGCGATAGCCGTTGTGACCAGGGCCCGGGCGGCGTCCTGGCTGACCATGCCTGCCTCGTCGATCACCAACCGGGCACCCTGCGGCAACGAGTCGGCCGGCAAGTGGCCCGGTTCGATCCACTCCCAGGCGCCCGCGGTGTTCTTGCTCCACCCGTACCTCATCAGGAACCGGTCGATCGTCGAGGTGCCGACTCCCACCTGGTCGGCGGCCACGTTCGCGGCGGCGCCGGTCGGCGCGACCACCATCACCTGCTGTCCCGCCGTAGCCGCGTCGGCCACATGCTCGGCCAGGGAGGCGGTCTTCCCGGCCCCGGCGGCGCCTTCGACCACGTCGAGCCGACCCACCTCGGCCAGCGCGGCGAGCCCGGTGCGGAGTTCGTTCTCCCGCTCGACGACCCCGACCGACGTGAACCACTTCACCGCCGCCGACGGCGTCCCGCCAGCCACACTCGGAAGCAGGTGCGACAGGGCGAGCGCCCGCGCCGCCACATCCGCGGCGGCCTCATCGACCGCCGCCGCGTCGCCCCGAACCCGGCCCTCAACGGCCATGATCGCTGCCGCCTCCAGGTCGGCCCGCGACCACGCCGACCGCTTCAACCCCTGCGCCTCCACGATCTCGGCGGCCAGTGCGTCCCGGTCCAGCACGGCCACACTGACCCGCCCAACCAAAGTCATGACCGGCCGGCCCGGCATGGTGATGCCGTGCTCGGCCATCACCTCGCCGATCCGGGCCGCCCACACCGCCAGTTCGTCGTCCAAGTCCGCGGCTTCGGCCTTGTAGGGACGCTGCTGTTCCCAGGCCTGCACATCCCACAACCGGGCCAGCCGCGCCGACGGCTCCTTCCCGGGATGCTCCGTTCGCCACTCCGCCTCGATCCGGGCCAAGTTCCGCTCCAACTGCGCCGAGCGGCGGCTCATCGCCTCCACCACCGGCCGCAACGACCGGATCTGACCCAGCTCGTCGACCTGCCAGCCGAGCCGCTCCAGCACCGGCTGTACTTCGCGGAGCTGTTCGCGGTGGAAGATCGCCTGCACGGCCACGTTCAGGTTCCGCGCACCCAAAGTGTCCAGCGCCCGCCACTTCCCGGCCGCGAACGCCCGCGCCGAGATCTCCATATGCCTGTGGAAGTGCGGGTCGCCACCGCGGGAGGAGAAGTGCTGCACCGAGGCGATCTCGATCCGCTCCACCGGCACCCGCACCACCCGCCCACCCAGTTTGACCTGCACCGTGCCGTTGTCCCACAGGTAGCGCAGCACCGCCCTCTCGGCGTTCTCCTGGCCCCGCAGCAACGCGGCCCGCACCCCCGGGTCGAGTACCGCCAGGATGCTCCATTCCTTGGGCCCGTTCACGATGAAGTCGACCGCCGCAACGTGGTCGGGCTTGACCCGCTGCGCCCACCGTGACTCGCCGGTGTCGGGGTCGAAGCCGTCGAGGAATCGGGCGAACTGCTCGGCATCGAGCTGGCGTTCCACCAGCTGCCCGTCGGCGCCGATCCCGCGCCAGGTGATCAGCGCGTGCCCGTGCTCGGAGAGGTACTCATCGGCCCGGGAGTGGCCGCACTCAGCCAGGTAGCGCATGTAACCAGCGGCTCCCGCCGCCCGCACAATGCCCATCCCGGTCATGGCCACCATGCAATGGTACATTGCGTGCGCTTCGAGAACAAGGAGGAGACACAGGCATGGTCCGGATCAGCGAGCTTCAATCCTCCGCAGCTTCTGGCCGGAAAAGGGCCGGGGGCAGGGTCAGCGTCGCGGGGAACCAAATCGTCGGTCACGATGATGCACGCCTTGCATGGAGCCGATCACCAGACAGGGCCGCAGCTTCTGGCCGGAAAGGGCCGGGGGCAGGGTCAGCGTCGCGGGGAACCAAATCGTCGGTCACGATGATGCACGCCTTGCATGGAGCCGATCACCAGACAGGGCCGCAGCTTCTGGCCGGAAAGGGCCGGGGGCAGGGTCAGCGTCGCGGGGAACCAAATCGTCGGTCACGATGATGCACGCCTTGCATGGAGCCGATCACCAGACAGGGCCGCAGCTTCTGCCGGGTCTGGTCCTTGCCCGAACCGCCCAAGGGCGAAGACCGACGCCGCACACTCCAGAACGAACGCAGGCCCGGCCTCGATTCAGGTCGGGTCTGCGGCGATGGGCCGTCCTCAGGAACGGCGCCGCTACTTTTGCGCCGTTTGGATTTCGGCCGGCCCGTGCCTCGTGGTGAGACGACATGACGGTCGCGGGGGTGACCCCCGAGCGCCCGTCGCGTGGCGACAGCCAAGCGCGCTGCAGAGTGGGAGTCGGGTCGCGGAACCCGGGGCCTTCGTCAGGCTCAGGGATCGTCAGGTCAGTGGCTCCAGGTGGACGAGGTGTCCTTGGTGACCTCCACGTCTCCTGAGGTGCCACCGGTGAGGCGGCTGGCCATCAGGGTGACCGTCGCGGAGCTGCTCGCGCCCGCCTCGAGGGAACCCGTGACCGTGCAGTCGGTCAAGGTCACCACCGCATGGCCGCCGTTCGAACCGGACGTCCCCCAGCGGTCCTCGGCGAGGGACAGCAGCGGGGTCGACGCCGTGTGCGTGAGCTTCGACGACGTCACCTCGATCTGGCAGGTGGTGTTGGTCACGTAGATCATCGGCTTCGCCGTGGTCGAGGTGATCGTCGAATCCCTGATCACCAGGGACGCCTTCTCGGCCGTCGCATCGGAGTCCGCCGCATCCCCAGAGAACGACTGGTAGACCATCATCCCGGTGGTCCCGGACGTGCTGAACGTGCAGCTGTCCACGGTGATCTTGTTCTTCCCCTCGATCACCATCGTCTGGGCGCCCGTGGCCGCACCGGTGGCCCCGGTGACCGAGATGTCGCCGGTGCTGTAGACCAGCGGCGAGCCGTCGCCCGAGCTGGCGAGCTTGCTCTCGCCGGTGACCGTGATCGTGCCGTTGCCGCGGTCGGTCGCGAGGCATGCGCAGTGGGCGCCGGCGGTGGTGATGTCCACGTCCTTCGCGGTGACGGTGCCGGTGTAGGTGGCGTCGAGTCCGCGGGAGGAGTCCTTGCTGGTGCGGATCGTGATCCCGTGGATGGCGATCACGCCCGAGGCTGCGGCGAAGACCGCGTTCGCACCGTCCGCGTCCGTGGTGATCGTGCAGTCGGTGAGCGTCGCGGACGACCCGTCGTCCACCACCAGGATCGCCGAGTTCAGCCCGTAGAAGTTGCAGGCCTCCTCGTTCGAGCTGTCGCCCGACTTCGTGATCGTCGCGTTGGTGATCGTCAGCGAACCGCCGTTGACAACCAAGAACACGTTCTGGTCCGCGGTGGTGCTCGCCCATGTGCCCCCGTCGATCGTCGCGGCGATGCCGTTGACGAGGTAGGCGCCGCTGAGCTCCTGGCTGCCGCCGGAGTCGCCACCGGGTCCACCTCCACCGCCGGAGGAGCCGAACGTCGCGGTGTAGGTGCCGGCGCTGAGTTCGGTGTCGCCGGACGCGGCACTGCCGGACATGCCGGACGAGGCGCTGTCGGCGGTGGCGGCCGCCGAACAGCCGACAAGGGCGGCAAGTCCGACAGCACCGCCGATACCGAGCAGCGTACGGCGGTCGAGAGCCGGCGACCCGAACGGTCGGGAGGTGGACTGATCGTTGACTGGTGCGTTCATGGCACCCACTCCATCGTTCGTCGCTGTGCGCGTGACCGGGCTTCGCTGAGTGGTGGCTGTGGGGTTTGCCGGCCGGTATAGCGCGGTTTGTCGGCGACGTTTGAAACTGGCCCTCCTGACTGATCCGTGGGTCATTTCCGGCCGGGGAGGGTGGGGAGGAGACCTCACCACAAGCCTTCCACTGGCACCGCCATTGCGCATGCCGCTGGAGGTCATCTGGAACACCCGGAGCCCGGACGTCGACCGCGTCCTGGAAGTCCTCGTCACCGTGACCACCGATCGACGGCCCTCGACAGCAGGGCGGCCGGAGTAGCCGTGCGCCGTGGTCACATCAGCGCACCGGTGGCGGTGCGGTGGTGCCCCGGACGATCAGTTCCGTGGGAATCAGGACACGTCCACCGGTTCGTGCTGCCGGGGAGCGCAACTGCTCCAGCAGCAGCCGCACCAGTTCCTGCCCGATCTGGTGGAAGTCCTGCTTCACGGTGGTGAGCGGAGGCGAGGAGAACTCACTCAGCTCGATTCCGTCGAAGCCGACGACGGAGACGTCCTCTGGCACCCGACGGCCCGCCTCCTGGAGCGCGCGAATGAGCCCGAACGCCATTTCGTCGTTTGCGCAGTAGACCGCTGTGACCGATTGGTCGAGGGCGATCTGCTGGCCCGTCCGGTAGCCCGAACCGGCGCTCCAGTCTCCCTGCCACAGTTGGGGTGGACGGATTCTCGCCTGCTCGAGTACCTGTTGCCAGGAACTGGTCCGTACCAGCGCCGCCCCGGATTCGGACGGACCGGCAAGGTGGTGGACGGTCCGGTGCCCCAGGTCGAGCAGGTGTCGGACGGCGTCCTGGGTGCCCTGCACCTGGTCGGCGACGACCGAGGGGTAGTAGCCGACCAGGCGGGAATCGGATACCGCGATCGCAAGCCCGGTGGGAAGTGCCAGTGACTCGGGGTCTGCATTCTCGGCACGGATGATGACCAGTCCGTCGATGGCCTGCTGCGAGATCCGGTGCGATGCGTACTGCCACTGTTCCGGATCGGACGGGCGCACCTGGATCAGAGTGACTGATCGCTCACTGGCTTCCGCCGCATCGACGACGGCTTCGGTAATCAGGGTCTCGCCCGTGCGTCCGAACTTGCTCGCGACCAGGCCGATCGTGCCGAAGACCCCGTTGCGCAGGGCGCGCGCCGCTCTGTTGGGTGAGTAGCCGAGCTGGTCCATCGCTGTGAGCACCTTGACCCGGGTGGCCTCACTGACCCTCTCGGCTCCCGTCGACACCCTGGACACGGTCTGCGCCGACACCCCGGCGAGGCGTGCGACGTCCTCGATCGTCGGCCCGGTCTTGCGGCGTCCCCGGCTGGTCGTAGTGGGCATCCCCGCATGATAGCGCCCCTTAGCCGTCATCCGGCAACGTCAACATCCCTGCTGCAGATCGGCCCTCCGTTATGAGATCGTTACCTCAGGCGCAGTGACACCAGGCGCAGATCCTGCTAGGTTTACGTAAACATTCGGCGCCCGTCCGAACCAGGTGGGGGCGAGGGAGCCCCTCGGGACCGCATCGACCCGCGCCTCGGTGCAACCACGAGAAAGTCACCACGAATGAACAAGCTACAAAAGTTCGCCTCGCTGGCACTGGCTCTGCCACTGAGCATCGCGCTGGCGGCCTGCGGCGGCGGCGCCACGGCACCCGCCCCCACCACCACGAGCGCCGCCGCCAGCGGCCCCAAGAGCGGCACTGTGACGGTGTGGTGCTGGGATCCCGCCTTCAACATCTATGCGATGAACGAGGCGGCGAAGATCTACAACAAGGACAACCCGGACGTGAAGATCAACGTCGTCGAGACGTCTTGGGACGACGTCCAGACCAAGCTGACGACGCTGGCGCAGTCCAGGGAGACCAAGCAGCTTCCGGACATCTTCCTGATGCAGAACAACGCCTTCCAGAAGAACGTCATCAACTACCCCGAGATGTTCAGCGACTTCTCGAAGTCCTCGGTCGACTTCAGCCAGTTCCCCGCAGGCGTCACGGCCTACTCCACCGTCGACAACAAGAACTACGGCCTGCCGTTCGACAACGGCACCGCGGTCCTGGCGCTGCGCACCGACGTGCTCAAGGAGGCCGGGTTCACCGCTGACGACTTCACGAACATCACCTGGAGCGATTTCATCGCCAAGGCCAAGGTGGTGAAGGAGAAGACGAAGAAGCCGTTGTTGTCGAACACGTCCGGCTCGGGTGACATGGCCATGATGATGCTGCAGAGCGCCGGCGCCAGCCTGTTCGACGAGAACGGCAACCCGACGATTAGCGGTAACCAGGCGCTGCTCAAGTCGATCGAGACCTACAAGGAGTTGGTGAGCTCCGGCGTGCTGACCGAGGTCAACTCCTGGGACGAGTACGTGGGCTCGTTCGTGAACGGCAACGTGGCGGGCACCCTCAACGGCGTGTGGATTCTGGGCTCGGTGCAGACCGCCAAGGACCAGTCCGGGAAGTGGGCGATCACCAACCTGCCCAAGCTGGACGGCGTCACCGGCGCAACCAACTACTCCGCCAACGGCGGTTCGTCCTGGGCGATCAGCTCGAACGCCAACTACGAACTGGCCTCCGACTTCCTGGCCAAGACGTTCGCCGGCTCCAAGCAGCTCTTCGACACGATCCTGCCATCCTCGGGTGCGGTGGCGAACTGGCTGCCGATGGCCGACAGCTCGGTCTACGCCGAGCCGCAGGAGTTCTTCGGCGGCCAGCCGGTCTTCCAGAAGGTGATCGAGTTCTCCAAGCAGGTGCCCAAGAATAACACCGGCGTCTACTACTACGAGGGCCGGGATGCGGTGAGCGCCGCCGTCACGAAGATCATCAACGGCACCGACCCGGCTGCGGCCCTCGACGAGGCCCAGAAGACCGTCGAATTCGCGATGAAGTAGTCGTTCGTCTGTCCAGGTGGGTGGGGGTGCACGACCGGCCCCCACCCACCGACTCCCGTCCCCCACAAGGAAGTGAGACACCCGGTGTCGACATTGGCAACCGCAACGGGTTCCGGAGGTGCGTCCGGAACCGCCCGAGACGACGAAGCGACCCCACGCCGGGGCAGACGCCGCCATGGCATCGAAGAACGCCGCAACCTGACCGGCTGGGTGTTCCTGCTCCCCGCCGCCCTGCTGATCGGCGCGATGAGCTTCTACCCGATGGCGCAGGCGTTCATCCTGTCGCTGAAGACCGGGCGCGGCACCCGGCTGAACTTCGCCGACCCGCTCTGGTACAACTACCAGCGCCTCTTGCAGGACGACATTTTCAAGCTCACCGTCCAGAACACCTTCGTGTACCTGATCATCCAGGTGCCGATCATGCTCGTGATCGCGTTGATCCTGGCCAACCTGCTGAACGACCGTAACCTGCGTTTCAAGGGGCTGTGGCGGACCGCGATCTTCCTGCCCTGCGCGGTCGGCCTGGTCTCCTACTCCTTGGTGTTCCGGACGATCTTCGCCACCGACGGCCTGGTCAACGACATGCTGATGGGCCTGCACTTCATCGACTCGCCGATCAACTGGCTGGGCCAGACCGGCACCGCCAGGATCGTGATCATCCTCGGCCTGCTGTGGCGATGGACCGGCTACAACATGGTCTTCTATCTCGCCGCGATGCAGAACCTCGACTACTCCACCCTCGAGGCCGCCAAGATCGACGGTGCGGGGCCGTTCAAGACCTTCTGGTACGTCACCGTCCCCCAACTGCGGCCGATGATCCTGCTCACCGCGATCCTGTCCACGAACGGCACCATCCAGCTGTTCGACGAGTCCTGGAACCTCACCCAGGGTGGGCCCGCGTACACGACCATGTCGATGTCGCACTACCTGTTCGAGTTGTCGTTCCAGAAGAACCCGAACTTCGGCTATGGCGCCGCCCTGTCCTACGTGATCCTGATCATGGTGGCGATCCTGGCCGCGATCCAGATGAAGGTTGGTGACAAGCGTGACTAAGAAGCTGCGCCGGGTGCCCGGCTACCTCTTCCTCGCCATCTGCGCCCTGCTGTCGGTGGGTCCGCTGTACTTCATGGTCGTCTCGGCCACCAACACCAGCCAGGACGTGCTCGGCTCACGAATGCTGCCGGGCGCCAACCTGGTGGCGAACTTCACCGCGCTGGTCGGTCAGCAGGACGTTGCCTCGGCCATGTGGTTCTCGACGATCCAGGCCGTGGGCACCACCGTCTTGGCGCTGCTGGTCTGCTCGATCGCCGGCTACGGCTTCGAGGTGTTCCACTCCCGCGGCAAGGACCGGCTGATGAACGTGCTGCTGCTGGCGATGATGATCCCGTTCGCGGCGACCATGATTCCGCTGTTCCAGCTGTTCGCCCAGTTCGGGATGATCAACTCCTCGTTCGCGGTCATTCTGCCGGCGATCGCCACGCCGTTCCTGGTGATGTTGTTCCGGCAGTCCTCCCGTTCCTTTCCGCACGAGATCGTCGAGGCTGCCCGCATCGATGGTCTCAGCGAGCTGAACATTTTCGCCCGGATCTACGTGCCCACCATGCGTTCCACCTACGCGGCTGCGGCGGTGATCACCTTCATGGCGGCCTGGAACAACTTCCTGTGGCCGAAAGTCATCATCGTCAACAACACCTACCAGACCATGCCCATGCTCATCTCCAACCTGCGCGCGGGCTACGTGACCGACTACGGAGTACTGATGCTCGCGGTGCTGCTGGCCTCGCTGCCGACGATGGTGATCTTCCTGATCCTGCAGCGCAGCTTCGCCGAGGGCATGACGGGAGCGATCAAGTGAGTTTCGACGTCAGCCGGTTGTCCGACCCGACCTACGTGTCGGACAACCGCCTGGGAGCCCATTCCGACCACCGCTGGTTCGCCGACGCCGCCGAGGCGGCGGCGGGGGCGAGCTCTTTCGAGCAGTGCCTGAACGGGACGTGGAAGTTCCACTACGCCCAGAACCCTGCCGAGACTGTCGAAGGGTTCGAGGCGGTCGGTTTCGACTGCTCGGGCTGGGACGAGATTCCCGTTCCGGCGCACATCCAGTTGCAGGGCTACGACCGTCCGCAATACGTCAACGTGCAGTACCCCTGGGACGGGCTGGAGTCGGTCGAGCCGGGCCGGGTGCCGCAGCGCTTCAACCCGGTCGCCAGCTACGTGCGGACGTTCAGCCTCGACCGGCCGCTGACCGACGGGGAACGGCTGAGTGTATCGTTCAAGGGGGCGGAGAGCGCGCTCGCGGTCTGGGTCAATGGCACCTGGATCGGCTACGGCACCGACACGTTCACCCCGTCGGAGTTCGACCTCACCGACGCCCTGGTCGAGGGTGAGAACACCCTCGCCGCGCAGGTGTTCAAGTGGAGCTCCGGCTCCTGGATCGAGGACCAGGACTTCTACCGCTTCTCCGGCCTGTTCCGCGACGTGGTGCTGTACCGCCGGCCCTCTGTCCACGTCGAGGATCTGCTGGTGCGCTGCACGGTGCCGGGGGACCTCGCTGAGGCCGTGGTGTCCGTGCGGGTCTCGCTGGCAGGGCCGGGGAACGTCCGCGCCCGGATCGAAGGCGTGGGTGACCTCACCGGCGGTGCGGACGGCGAGTGGTCCGTCCGTATCCCCGCACCGCGACTGTGGAGCACCGAGGACCCGTACCTGTACGAGTTGGTGGTCGAGGTGTTCGACGACACGGATGCGTTGGTCGAGCACATTCCGCAACCGGTCGGCGTCCGCCGGTTCGGCATCGAGGACGGCGTCTTGAAGCTGAACGGCCGTCGGGTGGTCTTCAATGGGGTGAACCGGCACGAGTTCGGGTTGCAGGGGCGGGTGATGACCCGCGAGCAGACCGAGGCCGACCTGAGGATCATGAAGGCGGCGAACATCAACGCCGTCCGGACCAGTCACTACCCGAACAACTCGTTCTTCTACGAGCTGTGCGACCGCTACGGGCTGATGGTCATCGACGAGATGAACCTGGAGAGCCACGGGCTGTGGGACCGGATCCGGTGGCAGGGCATCGGGGTGGAGGACGCCGTGCCCGGGGACAAGCCGGAGTGGCTACCCGCACTGCTGGACCGCGCGGCCAACATGCTCGAGCGCGACAAGAACCACCCCAGCATCGTGATGTGGTCGTGCGGCAACGAGTCGTTCGGGGGCACGAACATCCTCGCCGTCGCCGACTGGTTCCGCGCGCACGACAGCCGTCCCGTGCACTACGAGGGAGTCCACTGGGACCCCCGCTACCCCCAGACCACCGACGTGACCAGCCAGATGTACACCCCCGCCGCCGAGGTCGAGGCCTACCTGGCGACCCACCGCGACAAGCCGTTCATCCTGTGCGAGTACGCCCACGCGATGGGCAACTCGTTCGGCGCCGTGGACAGATACCTCGATCTCGCCTACCGAGAGCCGCTGTTCCAGGGTGGCTTCATCTGGGACTTCGCCGACCAGGCGATCCGGCTCGTCGACCGCTACGGACGGCAGTACTTCGGCTACGGCGGCGACTGCGGCGAGGCACCCCACGACGGCGACTTCAGCGCCAACGGCATCCTGTTCGCCGACCACACCCCCAAGCCGTTCCTGCAGGAAGTGCGGCACGTCTACCAGCCGTTCCGGATCGCGATCTCCCGCGAGGGTTTCGAGGTGGAGAACCGGTTGCTGTTCACCTCCTCTGCGGCGTACGAGTGTGTGGTCACCCTGGCCCGCGAGGGCGAGGTGCTGCACGAGCAGGTCATCGAGACCGGCGTCGCACCCGGGGTGACCGGCACCTACGCGCTGCCGTTCGGGTTGCCCCTGGGCCCCGGGGAAGTCACCGTTGATGTCGTCTTCCGGCTTCGCGCCGCCACGATCTGGGCCCCTGTCGGTCACACCGTCGCGAGCGAGCAGGCCGTGTTCAGCGAGCCACCGGCCCAGCACCCGCCGCTGGTCGGGCTTGTCGAGACCCCCAGAGCACCTGAACTCGTCGAGGGAATCCACAACGTGGGAGTCCGCGGAACCCACTTCAGCGCGCTGTTCTCGCGGCTGTACGGCGGCCTGGTCTCCTACCGCTACGGGGGGACGCCCGAGAGTGGCCGGGAGTTGCTGCGGGGCATCCCGCAGCCGAACTTCTGGCACGCGCCCACCTCGAACGAGCGCGGCTGGGGTGCCCCGTTCACGGACGGCCAGTGGCTGCAGGCCAGCCGCTACCCGAAGCCGACGATGGGCGACCCGAAGGTGCGCGTCGTCGGCGGCAGCGTCGAGGCGCGCTTCACCTACGCACTGCCCACGATCCCGTCCAGCGAATGCGAACTCGCCTACGTGGTGGACGCAGAGGGCCACGTCGGGGTGACGATGACCGTTCGCCCCGGGGAGGGTCTACCCGAGTTGCCCGAGTTCGGCCTGCTGCTCGCCACCGACGCCGACCTGCACCACCTGCGCTGGTACGGCGAGGGACCGGAAGAGAGCTACGTCGACCGACGCCGGGGGGCCCGGCTGGGGGTGTACTCGGGCGAGGTCGCCGACCAGCTGACCCCCTACGTCCGTCCGCAGGAGGCGGGCAACCACACCGGTGTCCGATGGGCCGAGGTGACTGCTGACGACGGCGCGGGGCTACGGTTCGATTGCGTGGGTGGGATGGAGTTCTCGGCGCTGCCGTGGACGCCGTTCGAGATTGAGAACGCGCTGCACCCGAACGAACTGCCGCCGATCCACCGGACAGTGTTGCGCCCGGCCCTGATGCGGCGCGGCGTGGCCGGCGACGACTCCTGGGGCTCCCGGCCGCATCCGGAGTATCGGCTGCCCGTTGCGCACGAGCTGACCTTCCGGTTCGGTTTCCGCGGCCTGGGGTAGGCGTCCTCGACCAGGGCGACAACAGTTGCGGAGCCTCGGTTGAGCAACACACCTCGGACCTCGAACACGGGTTGGGTTGACGGCTTGCTCATGCGCAGTGGGGCAGGTGGGGCACCCAGGGTGACCGCTGAACTCAACGACGGCGTCCCGGACGGCGAGCGGGTGAACCACAAGCGGGTCGCCCGGGTGATGAAGGCCCACGATCTGGCCGGGATCCGGCTGCGCCGCCGGGTCCGGACCACGCTGCCCGAGCCGGCCGACCAGAAGTATCCCGACCTGCTCAAGCGCGACTTCACCGCCCAGGCGCCGAACCAGCGCTACGTCGGTGACATTACCTGCCTGCCGCTGCCCGAGGGCCGCAACCTGTACCTGGCCACCGTGATCGACTGCTTCTCCCGGAAACTCGCCGGCTGGGCGATCGCCGACCACATGCGCACCGAACTCGTCGAAGACGCCCTGAAGGCCGCCTGCCGCGACCGGGGCAGCCTCGCCGGTGCGGTGTTCCACTCCGATCACGGGTCGGTCTACACCTCGGCTGACTACGCCAAACTGTGCGGCCAACTCGGCCTCACCCAATCCATGGGAGCGGTCGGCACCAGCGCCGACAACTGGCTCTTCACACCTGGGGTGGGGGCCGGTCGAGTCCGCCGGCGATCAGGAGCATGCGTAGCCGGTAGTTCTCCCGGTTTCTGAAGCCTCGGGCGATGCGGCGGTGCAGTGCGATCAAGCCGTTCACCGCTTATGCCGATGTCAGGTCGGCCACCCACAGCTGGTTGGGTCCGGTCGCGATGAACTTGCGCTTCACCAGGTCCTCGGGCCGCTCGGTCTCGGCGCCGTCGCCGAAGGTGGTCCTGCGGGTCTTCTCCCGTGGTATCCCACGCAGCCCCTCAGCCCTCATCAGCCGCCCGACCGTGCACCGGGCCACGCTGATGCCCTCTCGGTTCAGCACGGCGTGGATCTTCCTCGCCCCATAGACGCCCAGGTTGGCCTTGTGGGCGGTCTTGATGTCCTGCACCAACTCGGCGTCCCGCACCGCGCGCGCGGACGGCTGCCGATACCTGGCGGCGTAGTAGGTGCTCGGGGCGATCCGGACTCCTGACTCGGTCAGGACCTCACAGATCGGCTCGACCCCGAGCAGGCGGCCCTCCACGACCCGGTCACGGTGGGCGTCGATGTACTCGACCACCACCGCGACCGGAACCTGTCGGCCTACTTGATCCTGCGGTCGAGCTCCGCGGCCGCGAACAACGCGGCAGAGGTCTTCAAGATCTCGTTCGCCCGCCGCAACTCACGGTTCTCCCGCTCCAACTCCGCGATCCGCGCGGTGTCCTCACTGGTCGGGCCCGGCCGGACCCGCATCGTCGATCTCCGCCTGCCTCACCCACGTCCGCAACGCCTCCGGATGGATCCCCAACTGGTCCGCGATCCGCTTGATCGCCCCCGTCGCCGTCACCGGGTCACGACGGGCGTCCAACGCCATCCTCGTCGCCCGATCACGCAACTCCTGGCTGTACTTCTTCGGTGCTGCCACAACTCTCATCCTCCCTGGAATGAGAGCCTCCACACCCGGGCTGTGAGCCGGCGGGACTATCCCGCGGAATAATCCCCCCGGCCCCCCCGGCTACGTCGCTGGCCCGCCGTCCAGCCAGCCGGCCTCGTCGACGGGCAGCAGCTCCCACCGCACGATGCGCAGCTCGGCCGGGATGTCCTTCGTCCGAAGCTGGCGGCCCGGCCGGGCGAACGGCGCCACCAGTTGGCGCCACTCGGGCGCCGTCACGCACCTGTACATCGTGTAGTAGAGACGGTTGTCCCCGTTGTCCTGCGGTCTCATACCTACCTGCCCTTCCGGGCCCCCCTAGGGGCCGCGGTCGTGGACTTCTGGTCTCACCAGTCGTCCGCTCTCACGCAATGCCGGAAGCCCCGGACCTGCGTTCGGCGGAGATCTATGCGCCGGCTTCACCGGTCACCCCATCCCCGTCCGACCGGAAGGTTGACGGCGAGCACCCGAAACTGCCGGGTGTGCGGGAAGATCTCTTCGAACCACATGCGTGCGGCGGCTGAAACACCTAGCCAGATGCGAAACGGTGGTTGGGGACGGGTGGATATTCCGCGGAATAACGGGTCGACACGGGCCCGCGAGGACGCTGTCAGTCTCTCCTGACAGACTCCTGACGTGGACGTCGACCTGGACGCCGCCCTGGCTGATCCCGGCGTGGTGGCGCGCTACCTGGACAAGATCGTGATGGTCCCGGGCAGCGGATGCAGATGGTGGAGCGGAGCGATCAGCGGTCGCGGCCACGGCCGGTTCTGGGTGAGCGGGGACCTGGTTGTCATCGCCCACCGGTTCGGGTTCGCACTGACCGAGGGGCCGGAGGCGCTACGGGACGCGCCGCAGCTCGCGCACCGCTGCGACAACCCCCTGTGCCAACGGGTCCACCCGGAGCACATCGTGGCCTCCACCGCGGCGCGCAACCGCCGGGAATGGGCCATCCGCCGGCACATCGCCGGTCTGCCACTGAGCGACCCTAGAGGAGCACGCGGCCGTGCGCAGGAGCTCCGGACCCTGTTACGCGAGAACCCGGCCGGCGTCCTCGTCGACCAGGCTCGGCTGGTCGCCCTGATCGGCGAACAACGCCCGCTGTTCTAGCACCGACCACAGGTTCGTAGCGCGGCGTCGAGGGTGCTCTTCGGCCACCTGGCACTAGTCTCCTGACCATGACGTCAGACCGCGGTTTCGACGACCCTCGCGGGGCGTACACGCGCGCTGATCTGGGCGACGGCGCTGTCGAGGAAGATCTCTCGCCCGGCGTCAGCCGCGTCTTCTACCTCGTCCCCGAGCCAGATACGCTCGCTGACCTGGACGAGCTCGTGGAGGGTGCCTCCCTCGGCGCGGAGGACGGGACTGTCTGATTAACGGTGGGTGGCATCTGGCGTTTACTGGTTTGTCCCTGCCGTGTCGAGGCGGCCCGGGAAGGTGATGGCGAACGCGTTGAGTGCCGGCTTCCACCGGTTCATCCATCGTGTCTTGGCGGTCCCGGTGGGGTCAAGGGAACGGGCGACCAGGTACAGGCATTTAAGTGCGGCCTGGTCGGTCGGGAAGTGACCTCGGGCCCGGACTGCCCGGCGGAAGCGGGCGTTCAGACTCTCGATCGCGTTCGTGGTGCAGATGACCCGGCGGATCTCCACGTCGTAGTCGAGGAACGGGATGAACTCGGTCCAGGCGGCCCGCCACAGCCCGATCGCGGCCGGGTATCTGGTGCCCCAACGCTCGGCGAACTCGTCGAACCGGGCGGCGGCCGCCGCGGCGGTAGGGGCGGTGTAGACGGGCTTGATGTCGCGGGCGATGGCGTCCCAGTTCTGACGGGCGGCGTACTTGAACGTGTTCCGCAGCAGGTGGATCACACAGGCCCTTGGCCGACAGGGACAACACCATCGCATCGACCCCGGACAGCCGACGTTGCCGTTTCCGGACCACCAACGGCTCGAACGAGCCGTCCCGGTCCCGAGGCACCTCGATACTGACCGGACCCAGCTCGGTATGAACCGTCTTGGCCCTGGTCCCGTTCCGCGTGTTGCCAGACACCGCACTGGTCTTGCCGTCCCGGTCGCCGTGCTCGTAGCCCAGATGCTCGTCCAGCTCGGCCTCCAGGGCGGTTTCCAGGACCTGCTTGGTCAGCGCCGCCAGCGGGCTTCCCGGCCCGACCAGCGACACCCCCTCAGCGCGGGCCTGAGCGATCAACTGGTCGGCCACCGAACCCGGCGCCGCCTTCCTTGGATTGGTCACATCGGTCATCGTGTCGGTCACGAGAACCTGCCTTCCTCACCAGGCTTCCACCCGGCGTGTCGGGCCAGACCCACCCACCGTTTCTCTGACAGTCCCGCATCGCTCGATCGCCTCGCGTGTGACGAGTACCCGTTCAGGACCGCATATGAGGGTGGGCCAGACCACGCTACGTCGCTCAGGGGTCTGGATCCAGGTGAGTCGCGATGGCAGGGGAATCGTCTCAATATCTTCTATCACTACAGCGGATGCAAGATGTCCGATCGAACTCAGTTCTACGTCGTCCCGGTCTTGTCGCCAATTGTCCCGACGTTCTCGTATTGCAGGGCCTAGACGGATGTCAATTGTCGAGAGTTGGGCTCGGCTCACAGCCGTCGCCCGCAAGGCGGGGCTGGATGTATCGGAAGCCGACAATCCGATCATTGGAAGCCAGGTTATTGAGCGTGAACAAAGAAGGCTCGGCTTCATGTTACATGAATCCGTGCGTGAGCTTTACCAGGTCGGCGGAATGGCTTCCGATTCCACTAGGTTTTCCTTGAGTCTTCCTGGTCTCGAGTTCCCGCCTCTCGCCGAGTGACTCGCCCCGGCGTGTCCGGACGGTCTTTTTGGCGGTTCACCCTGCCTTTTGGAGGGTGTTGAGGTGAGCGTAGTGGAGTTCCTCGGCGCGTGCGGGGGTGAGGTCGTCGAGGTAGTCGTGGGGACGCTCGGTGTTGTACCAGTCGACCCAGTGCATGGTCTCGGTCTCGACGTGGTCGACGTTGCGCCAGGGACCGAGCCGGCGGATGAACTCGGTCTTGTAGGTGCCGATCGTGGCTTCAGCCAGGGCGTTGTCGTAGGCGTCGCCGACGCTGCCGACCGAGGGGTCGATACCCTCCTCGATCAGTCGGGAGGTGAACGCGATCGAGGTGTACTGGCTGCCCGCATCGCTGTGCGCCACGAGCCCGGTCAGGGTGTCGACGCCTTCCTGCGTGCGGGTGAACAGGGCGTGCTCGAGGGCGTCGAGGACCAGTGGGGTGGTCATGCTGGTGGCGGCCCGCCAGCCGATGATCCGGCGGGCGTAGGCGTCGATCACGAACGCGACGTACACCATGCCGGTCCAGGTCGGCACATACGTGAAATCCGCTACCCACAGCCGGTTCGGGCGGGCCGGGGCGAAGTTCCGCTCGACCATGTCGGGGTGCCGGTGATGAGACTCATCGGCGATTGTGGTGCGATGCTTCGACCCGTAACGGGCGCCCTCCCAGCCGTTGTCGGCCATCACCTTCTCGACCACGCAGCGGGCCACGTCGTGACCCTTGGCGCGCAGCCGCAGCCACATCTTGCGGGCGCCCAGCCCCGAGGCGAACCGGCCGATCTTCGGATGCTCACGTTCGGCACGGATCAGGTCAGCGACCTGCTCGTGGCGAACCTCCACCGCTGACGGGCCGTTCCTGGCCACCCACTCGTAGTAGGTCGACGGGCTGATCGCCACACCCGCCTGGGACAACACCTCGCACAAGGGCTCGACCCCCCAGGCAAGGCCCGGCTCCTGATCGGAGCCGGGCACCTGGTGGTCCCTGTGTTCAGTGATGAAGTCGACGACTACCTGACGGGCCGGTCGAGCTCGGCCGCGAAGAAAGCCGATGCCGCCTTCAAGATCTCGTTCGCCCTGCGCAACTCGGCGACCTCCTTCTTCAAGGCCCTGATCTCGGCGATCTCCTCACTCGTCCTGCCCGGCCGCGTGCCCGCATCCACCTGCGCGCGGCGCACCCACTTGCGCAACGTCTCCGGGGTCCTGATCCCCAACTTCGATGCCACCGACCTGATCGCAGCCTGCTCGGAGTCGTACTGGCTGACCACCTCACCGACCATCCTCACCGCGCGCTCACGCAGCTCCGTCGGATACACACTCGGACGTCCCATGGACCGATCCTCTCAACGAATCGACCCTCCGGACACGCCGGGGCGAGTCAGAGGCCGTAGACGACTCGCTATCGTGGCGGCAGTGCTCTGTAGGATATCCGCATCTGTGGCGCAATCATTGGTTCCAGGTATTCCGTTTTGGATTCGATATCTGCTGGGTGGTTGACTGCGACACGGGCATTGTCTGGTACGTTGATTGGCAAGCGAACGAGATTTGGGAAACAGATGACGGCCTCGACGCGTTTCTGCTTCGTACCGCTCGTGCGGCATCACGTACCGGCGTCACCTACGTCCGTGATGGTAATTATTACGCGACCGCCGATGGTTCACCGTGGCAGGCGCCTCACGCCCCGCTCCGAACTCGAATGTCCTGAAGTTTGCTCTCTCGTCAACTCGAAAGAACCTCCGACAACCATAATTCGTGGCGTAAGGGAAGCGAGAAATACATGCGGAGCGAGGTCGAACAGGTTCGCGCTGACGGGAACCGTACGAGCGTCACCACGCCCGGCGGCACCGAAAGCTACCGGTACGACCAACTCGACCAGGTCACCGGCGTTACCTACACCGACGGCACAACCGCCAACTACGGCTACGACGGCGACAACCTCCGGGTCCACGCCACCGGCACCACCGCAGCCACCGGCAACCTGCTCTATGACCGGGAGACCGACGCGGCAGCCCCGCAACTCATCGCCGACGCCAACGGCGCCTACACCTGGACCCCCGCCGGCCAGCTCAGCCAACAGACGGCAACCGCCACCAGCTACACCCTGGCTGATGCGCTCGGCTCCACCCGGGCCCTCACCGACAGCAGCGGAACCGTCACCGCCACCGTCGACTATGACGTGTACGGCAACGTCCGCAACCAGACCGGCACCTGGGGACCCCAGGGCTACACCGCAGGCATCCAGACCGGCAGCCTCGTCACCCTCGGCGAACGCGACCTCCGAACCGACATCGGCCAATTCCTGTCCACCGACCCCGAACAACCCGGAGGCAACGGCATCACCGGCTGGAACCAATACACCTACGTCGCCAACAACCCCACCACCTACGTCGACCCGACCGGTCGCGAGATGGCGCTGGAGTACACCGACGTGCTCAAGATCGGTGCGGCGACCATCGTCGGAGCATACGCATGGTCCCAGTTTGGGCCTACTGTCGCGGATCAACTCCAGCGGTGCCTCGCCAGCACCGCTTGCATACCCCACCCACCAGTCGGCAAACAGCCAACCACCTCTGCGGGCAACCCTGCGACCGCCGCGAATCCCCCGTCGATCCAGGACATCTCCAACTCACTCATGACCTGGGCGACAGCCGCGCTCTCCGAGACCGCAGCGCGCGCTGCAGCCCAAGCCTGCGAAAAGACCCTGGGCGGACTCAACCTCGGAACCGACCCCTGCACCCAAACCAGCGACATACGGATCTTCTTCGAAGGCGGCGACATCATGGGCCACACCATCCACGCCGCCGCCGCAATCGCCGGCCACCCCGCATGGGCCGAACTCAACCGGACCATTCCACACGACCGCGGGTGGCTCACGACGATGCCGATCTGCCAGAACAGGCCGGGTAGGTCCGTCTGCGACGAGTACCCGTTTGCCTCCACACAGCACCTGAGTTGGCTCACGGTTGGCGGCCTGGCTGAGTGAATGTGCCGTTGGCTAGGTGTTCCGCTGGTTGCGTGGCCCGGGATTTGCATACTAATCCGGGGGTTGTCGGTAGGGTCTGAGGGTGTCGCCGTACGTGCGGAAGGTCCCGACCGGCTCGGGTGCCCAGGCGGTCCAGATCATCTGGTCGAAGAAGCGTGGCCACGCCGAGGTTGAGCACATCGGCTCGGCGCATGATCAGGCCCAGCTGGAGTTGTTGATGGCGGTGGCCCGCCAGCGGATCCATGCCGGCCAGGACGAGCTGGATTTGGGCTTGGCGCTGGCCGATCAGTCCGCGGTCGAGGTGGTCTCGACCCGGATGGGTCGGTTGCTGGACGCGATCGCCGCGGTGTACCGGCAACTCGGTTTGAACACCGTGATTGGCGCGGATCAGGTGTTCGAGCAGCTCGTCACGGCCCGGATCGTCGAGCCCGTCTCGAAGCAGGACTCGGCCCGGGTGCTGGAGGAGGCCGGTGTGCACCCGGTGTCGTATCCGACGGTGAAGCGTCGCCTGCCCGGCTACGCGAAGCCTGAGTTCCGCACCGGGCTGTCGGGGGCGTTGGCGGCCCGCGCCGATCTCGGCCCCTCAGCGTTGCTGCTCTACGACGTGACCACGTTGTGGTTCGAGACCGATGAGGGTGACGGGTTCCGTGAGCCCGGCTTCTCCAAAGAGAGACGCCTGGAGCCACAGATCACCGTCGGGCTGTTGACCGACGCCACCGGGGCGCCGTTAATGGTCGACGCGTTCGAGGGCAACCGGGCCGAGACCCGCACGATGATCCCGATCATCCGCGCCTTCGTCGAAGCCCACGGCATCGCCGGGGTCACCGTGGTCGCTGATGCCGGGATGATGAGCGAGGCCAACCTGAAAGACATCGAGGACGCCGGCTGGACGTTCATCGTCGGCGGGAAACTGCCCCAAGTGCCGTATCAGATCGCCCAGTGGCACCGAGAACATCCCGACACAGCGGTTCCCGACCAGCTGATCCTGACCCAGCCGGTCGTGATGGGACCCAACAGCGACCAGCGGCTGCGAACGACCTACTACCAGTACCGGGCTGACCGGGCCCGCCGCAGCCTGCACGGTATCGACACCCAGGTCGCCAAGGCCGAGAAGGCCGTCACCGGGCAAGTACCGGTCAAACGGAACCGGTTCATCACCCTGACCGGCGGCACCAAGACCGTCAACCGTGACCTGGTGACCAAGGCTCGTGAGCTGGCCGGCTGGAAGCCCTACGTCACCAACCTCGACGCCACTCCGGAGTTCGTGATCGGTGCCTACCACCAGCTGTGGCACGTCGAGCACTCCTTCAGGATGTCCAAACACGACCTGAAAGCCAGGCCGATCTATCACCGCAAACGCGAATCGATCGACGCCCACCTTGCCGTCGTTTTCGCCGCACTGGCCGTCTCCCAACGCATCGAACAGCTCACCGGCTGGACCATCAGCCGGTTCGTCAAGACGCTACGCCGCTACCGCAGCGTCCAGATCAACACCGGAAACCACCTGTTCACCGCCGAGCAGGCCATCCCCCACGACATCCGCACCGCCCTCGACCAGATCCACCGTCGAGCAGGGGACTAATCTGAGCCAACTCAGGCCGCAATCGCCGGCCACCCCGCATGGGCCGAACTCAACCGGACCATTCCACACGACCGCGGGTGGCTCACGACGATGCCGATCTGCCAGAACAGGCCGGGTAGGTCCGTCTGCGACGAGTACCCGTTTGCCTCCACACAGCAGGGTGGTCGGTCCGCCATTCCACCTGTATCGCTCCTGCCGTTGCCTCGGGGAGAGTCTGATCATCAAGGGGGTTACCTAGCGGGCTTCTACGCCTCCTGCGGGGTTGGGGATGGTGTCGGCACAGGCTTCTTCGTCGTCCCCGTGCCAATCGAAGGAATTCCCACGTTCGGATACTGCAGAAAGTGAGGGCTCTGTGACAGTTTCGGATTCATGGCGGGCACTGGCGGAGACTGCTGCCCGACGTGGCCTTCCGCTTGAGGAAGCGCTACGCCCGCCGGTATCGCCGGCGAAGCTTGACAAAGCTGAGCGGAAATTGAGCATCTCCTTCCACCCGGACCTTCGGGAACTTTTCGGACAGGTGGATGGGTTGAAGAGGCTGCGGGGGCATCGTCGTGATCCGCGCCTGCCCGGATTCAACTTCCCCAGCCTGAAGGAGGCGACCGATAGAACCCTTCGACTCCGCGATGTCGCCGAAACCGTCGACAGCATTGAGCTGTGGCGGCAACACTGGGTGAAGGTGTTCGATGACGACTACGAAGAGGTCTTCGCTGTTGACTGCTCCGATGGTTCGGTTTGGTACGCATGGTGGGAGGCGTCCGAGATCCATCAGGTAGCACCCGATCTGGCCACCCTTTTCGACATGGCCGCAGCCGCGGCCGATGGCGACGACGTTCACTACAGGCTGGATGGGGACTACTTCGAGACTCCTGACGGCGAGGTCTGGAGAGCTCCTATCAAGCGCCCGTGGAGCCCGACTTGAGTTTCCCGTCACGAGGCGGGGGATTGGGCAGACTGTAGCAATCGATGACGATTTAGAGCCATGGCGAGTTGTGGTGGAGGCCGTTCACGGGAAGCTCGGAGGGCCCCCCGGTGGGTGTTTGTGAAGGATGAGGACCAGTCGAATGCTGCGACCTGGGACCTGTTGGGACGCGATATCGACCAGTACGCCACGCCGTGGATGCTGGAACGCTCCACGCCAGAACAACTGATCGCCGCCCTACGACGCCACGAAGGCCTGGAGACCTCCCGGCTCGGCCTACCCGTGCTGCTCTGGCTGACCGGCGACCCAGACGGCGCCCGCGAGGCGATCGAAGCGGGCCGGCGGATCAGGAACATCACTGGGATGGTTGTCGACGACGACTCCTTCGCCGAACGCCTCAACGCTGAGATCGACGCCCACCCCAGCGGTCCATAGAGGTCATCCCGGGACTGCCCGAGATCTGGTTTAACTGATCCGGCCTTGATCTGCCGCCCCGAACCGGTGGCGGGAAGGACTGTCAGTGACGCAGGAGAGTGTGTCGGCCGTGAGGCTGACCGAAGCACAAGAAGACGCGCTCGCCCGTGGCCTGGTGGCCCGGGCCCGCAGCGAAGGCGCGGAGCTGGTCGGGCCGGAGGGGTTGTTGTCCGGGCTGACGAAGCGGGTGCTGCAGGCCGCGATGGAAGAGGAGCTGACCGACCCCGAGGTCGGGCCGGTCAGCGTGGAGGTGCCGGGGTCGGGCCGGCACGTTCGAGGGTGATGGTGCCGAAGGGGAAACGATGGGTCATCCGATGGAAGGCAGCGCTCAACGCGTTCGACATCACCTTCGAAGGGCGCATCAGCCCCTCGAACAACTAGAACGCCAGATGCCAGTTGCACCGGAAATCGGACAGACCCTGGCTACGCCGCGTACTGCTGCTGGAGCCAGGCTTCGACGTCGCTCTTGAGATAGGCAACCTTGCGGGCGCCGAGCTTGAAGCTCTTCGGCCCCTGTCCAATGTGGCGCCACCACCTGATCGTGGTGGCCGGCGTCTTAAGGTACTCGGCGACCTGGGCGGTGAACCAGATCTCGGCTTCGTCGATCATCGCGCTCTCCATAACTGCCTGATGGGATGCCATCATCATGATTATGCGTTGCGGGCGCACGGCTGTCAAGCATCATATTGGCAACGCAACACAGTGTTGTTACAGTTCAGGTATGCGAGCACCCGCTTCGTCCGCCAAGAGCAGCCGACCCGACCCCGACGGCGGCGCCGACGTCGGCCCCCTGGGCCAGACTTTCGCGCGCGAGGTGCGACGCCTCCGGGAGCTTCGCGGACTGTCCCAGACCGATCTGGCAGCACAACTACGCGACCGGTACGGCCTGAAGTTCCACCAGGCGACGATCGACCGCCTCGAGAAGGGTTCCCGGCCGTGCCGACTGGACGAGGTGTATGCGCTTGCCGAAGTCCTGGGCTCCACAGTGGACGATATGCTGGCGGACTGGTCCAGCGCCGACACTGCGTTCCGCGAGCTGACCAGTATCGCGCGGAGGGCAGGCGAGACCGAATACCGGATCGCCATGGGCCTTCAGCAGGAACTGGCAGCGATCGACGGCGACCGCGAACGCGTTGTGGCCGGCCTTGCGCGAAGCCGCGACTCAGCCGACAGCGACCAGGTACAAGCCTGGGCCGAGGAGGTGCTGGAGCTGCTCAATGCCCTCTCCGCCGGCGCACAGCGCATCCTAGAAGGCATCACTGCACACGTACCACTGAGGCCGGGTGGCGTGATGGAGGAGGTCAACCGCCAGTACTTCGGCGGGATCCTGGCCGCCCACGAGGCGGCGGTCGCCGCCCGTCGAGCACAGGCCGAAGCCGCGGACCCGCAGGCCCGCACGGATGCGGAGCCGGGCTGATGGCGGGCAAGAACATCGCCGCCAGGCCTGCGTCGTGGCGAGTGTTATATGTCGACTCCGCTGGGCGGAAGCGCGTGTCAACGGTGAAATCCCAGGCGGAGGTCGACGCGCTCGTTGCCCAACTCGCGGGTCAAGGAATCACGGCCGGAGTCAAGGCGACCGCGGCGGCTTGGCGAGCCCGGTTCGTCGACGACACCGGCAAGGAGCACGCCAAGCACTTCGCCCGGAAGCGGGACGCCCAGAAGTGGCTCGACTCACAGACCACCGCGATCGTGACCGGGACCTACGTCGTGCCGAAGGCGGGACGGGTGACCTTCCGCGAGTACGCCGAGTCGTGGCGCACGGCCCAGGTCTTCCGGCCGCGGACAGCCGCGTTGGTCGAGCTCGCATTACGGGTGCGGGTGTATCCGGTCATCGGCAACCGGCCGTTGGAGACGATCAGCAAGGCCACCATTCAGAGCCTCGTCGCTACGTTGGCTGAGCGATACGCCGCGCGAACGGTGACGGTTACCTACTCCTACGTCTCGACCGTGCTGAAGGACGCCGTCGAGAACCGGCGAATCCCGCGGACGCCGTGTGTGGGCATCAGGTTGCCCGAGATCGTGAGGACGAGGGTCCGGCCGAGGTCGACCGAGCAGGTGCGGACCGCTGCGGCCGCCGTCGGCTCCCGGCTGGAGGCGGCAGTATGGCTGGCGGCCGGGATGGGCCTGCGACGCGGCGAGGTGTTCGGGCTCACGGTCGACCGGGTGAAGTTCCTGGAACGCAAGGTGGTGATTGATCGGCAACTGATCGACGTGCAGCGCGGCGGAGTGCCGGTCTTCGGGCCGCCGAAGACCAAGGCGAGCGTGCGGGAGGTTCCGCTGCCGGAGTTCGTCGCCTCAGCTCTCGCTCAGCACTTGGCGAAGTTCGGTCCCGGTCCGGAAGGGTTGGTGTTCACGACGTTTCGTGGGAACCCGTGGCGGCCCAAGACGTTCTACGACGAGTGGCGGACGAGCCTCGACGAAGCAGGGCTGGCGGGGTTCGACTTCCACGAGTTGCGCCACTACTACGCGAGTCTGCTGATCGACTCCGGCGCGTCGGTGAAGGTGGTCCAGGCCCGCCTCGGACACAAGTCGGCAGAGGAGACCCTGAACACCTACGCGCACCTCTGGCCGGACTCCGACGACCGGACCAGGGACGCCGTCGATGCGGCCCTTCGAGCCGACTCCGCGAAGCTCTCCCGGGAATTTTCCGGACTCCCTGCGGACTCCCAGCCCTAGCGCCCGATATCTGGCCTAGTCAGAGCCATTTGAAGGGACGAGCCGGCCTGTAAGCCGGATTCTGTGCCCTCGCGGGCGGTGATCATCCATCTGCGAGAGCTGTTGCCAGCCCCCTTCGCCTTGCGGCGTGCGACCTACCCGGACGCCTCGCGCGAGCAGCGCTCGAACGGCGTCCGCGGGCTCCGCGTCCGAAGACCCGAGGCCCTTCTTGGTCTTGCTCCGGGTGGGGTTTGCCGAGCCACCCCAGTCACCTGGGGTGCTGGTGGTCTCTTACACCGCCGTTTCACCCTTACCCCGCTCGCGCGGGGCGGTCTGTTCTCTGTGGCACTTTCCCGCGGGTCACCCCGGGTGGGCGTTACCCACCACCCTGCTCTGTGGAGTCCGGACTTTCCTCGACTTTCGCCGCGATCACCCGGCCGACTCGTCCGCCCCAAGGGTACCGGAGCGCGCCGGTTGGACGGCCCGCCCGGCGACGGATCGACCTCAGGACCCCAGGACCCGGAACTCGACCTTGCCCGCCAGCAGGTCCGCCGCCACCAGGGTCGCCGCGATCTGCTGGCCGAGGATGAGGTCGCCACCCTTGACCCGCGCCTCGACGGCCGGCTCGGCGAGCTGCAGGACGCCGTCGCCGTCGTCGGGGTCGACCTCGATCACGGTGCCGGTGAAGCTGTGTCCCAGGCTGGGCGCGAGCAGCATCGCCTCGACCAGGTCGACGATGCCCCGCTCGTACTTGTTGGCGCGACGGTCCGACTCGTCCATCTCCGACGGCAGGTCGGGCAGGGCGGCGGTCACCCAGTCCGGCACCGGGGCACCCGCGCAGATCGCCACGCAGGTCTCACCCGCGTACCGGTCCACCAGCCGGCGCAGCGGGGCGGTGACGTGCGCGTACGGCGCGGCGATCGCGGCGTGCAGCGGCTGCTCGGGCGGAGTGCCGGAGAACGCCTGGTAGCCCGCCCCGCGGAACAGCATCGTGCAGGCGTTCAGCATGGCCGCCTCGGCCGGCACGGACGCGTCCAGCCCCCGCACGAACTCGGGGTAGCCCATCGCGTGCGGCCACGAGATGCGCAGGGCGGACGCCGTCCGGCGCAGCTTGGCCAGCGAGCTGTCGCGCGCCGGCGGCAGCGTCCGCAGGATGCCGACGCCGGCCTTCAGCATCAAGTCGGCCGCGGCCATGCCGGTGGCCAGGGACAGCTGCGCGTTCCAGTCCTCCACCGGCAGCGCCGCCCGGTAGGCCAGCTTCCACTGGCCGTCGGTGGGCACGATCTCCTGCTCGGGCACCGACAGGCTGACGCCGCCCCGGGCCACCTCCAGCTTCTGCCGCAGCTGCCCGATCGTCCGCAGCAGTTCGAGCTGCTCGCCGCCCTTGCCGGCGTCCAGGTCGGCCTGCGCGCCGACGTAGCCGAGCTTCGCCCGGCTCCGCACCAGGGCCCGCTCGACGTGGATGCCGGTGGTGGCACCGTCCGCGTCCAGCTGGAGCTCCCACAGCAGGGCCGGACGCACCTGGTCGGGCAGCAGGCTGGTCGCGCCCTCCGACAGCACCTCGGGGTGCAGTGGCGTCCGCCGGGTCGGTGCGTACAGGGTCTCGCCGCGAGCGTGGGCCTCGGCGTCGATCCGTCCCCCCGGACGGACGAACGCGGCGACGTCGGCGATCGCGTAGCGGAACAGGTAGCCGGTCGCGGTCCGGGACAGGTGGAACGCCTGGTCGAGGTCCGTCGAGCCCTCCGGGTCGAGGGTGACGAACTCGACGTCGGTCGCGTCGCGGGTGGGCAGCACCGGGTTCTTCGCGGCCTCCTCGGCCTCGGCGAGGACGTCGGCGGGGAAGCCGCTGGGCACGCCCAGCGCGGCCCGCAGCCGTCGCAGGCCCTCGGCGAGGACCGGCGGCTCGCTGTCGCGCAGCAGCACGTGACGACTGGGCATGGCTCCTCCTCAGCTGGCCTGGTCGATCAGGCGGGATCGGCTCCGGTGCGCACCAGGATCCGTTCGCACTCCTCGCAGCGCAGGACGTCGTCCGCGGGCGCGTCCAGGTAACCGGCGAGCGCGATCGGGGTGAGCTCCAGCTGGCAGCCGCTGCACCGGCGTCCCTTCAGCGCGGCGGCGCCGAGGTTGCCCGCCCGGGCGCGGATGCGGTCGTACAGCGCCAGCAGGTCGGCCGGGACCTCGGCCGCGAGGCCGTCGCGGACGCCCTGGTGGGCGGTCTGCTCGGCGTCCAGCTGTGCGGTCTGCTCGTCGCGAGACGCGATCAGCGCACGCATCGAGTTCTCCACCTCGGTCAGCTCGGAGGTCAGCATCTCCTGCTCTCCGGTGGCGATCTCGAGCTGCTCCATCACCTCCAGCTCGACGTCCTCCAGGTCGGAGATGCGACGTCCCAGGTGGGTGATCTCGTCGAGCAGGGCGTTCAGTTGCTTGGGGTCGGTGACGGTGCCGGCGTCCACCCGCTGCTGGTCACGCACCCGGCGCTCGCGCACCGGGACGAGATCGGCCTCGGCCTTCTCCACGTCCACCTGCAGGTCGGCGACCTTCGTCCGCGCCCCCACCAGCGACTCCTGGAGCCGGCCCCGGACCACCCGGGCCTCGGACAGCGCGGCGTGCTCGGGCAGCGAGCGGCGACGGTGCTCGAGCTGGGCGATGGCGGTGTCCTCCGCCTGCAGGTCGAGCAGGCGGAGCTGGGCCGGAGCGGCAGCCTTCATCTGGTGAGCCTCCTGAAGTTGTGAACTCCGACTCTAGTGGCTCGACCGGCCGGGCAGCGTCCTCCCGGCGCTAGCATCGGGACCATGACGCAGGAGCCCACGCAGCCGCAGGCTGAGGTCGTACCCAACCGGCAAACGCCCTTCTCGGAGGCGTTCCGAGCCTTCATCCCGCAGGACTGGGCGCCCTACCCCGACGAGCTCCCCCCGGAGTTGCCTGCCGCATCCCCGGCCGCGCTGCGCCGCCGGGCGCTGGCCGAGGCGTTCCCCGGCGAGCGGCTGGTGGTGCCCGCGGGCGGGCTGAAGCCCCGGGCGAACGACACCGACTACCGGTTCCGGCCGCACTCGGCGTTCGCGTGGCTCACCGGGCTGGGTGCGGACCGCGAGCCGGACGCCGTGCTGGTGCTCGAGCCGACCGACACCGGCCACGAGGCGACGCTGTACTTCAAGCCGCGGGCGCCGCGCACCGACCCCGAGTTCTACGCCGACGCGCGCTACGGCGAGATGTGGGTGGGGACGCGGGAGTCGCTGGCGGAGATGTCGGCGCTCACCGGGATCTCCTGCGCGCCGATCTCCGAGTTCGAGAACGCGGTGTCGAAGAACCTGGCCGTGACCGGCGTCCGGCTGCTGCGGGAGGCGGACGTCGAGGTGGCCGGCTCGCTCGACCTGCTGCGCGCGGACGCCGGGGTGGACGCGGTCGCGGCGGCGACCGCCGACGCCGCGTTCGGCGTCCATCTGTCCGAGGCGAGGATGCTCAAGGACGACTTCGAGCTCGACCAGCTGCGCCAGGCCTGCGCCGACACCGCGGTGGGCTTCGAGGCCGTGGTGGCCGACCTGCCCGAGGCCGTCCGTCGTGGACGCGGGGAGCGGTGGGTCGAGGGCGTGTTCGGGCTGCACGCGCGGCACCAGGCCAACGCCGTCGGGTACGACACGATCGCCGCGGCCGGCGACCACGCGAACACGCTGCACTGGATCCGCAACGACGGCGAGGTGCGCGAGGGCGACCTGATCCTGATCGACGCCGGGGTGGAGGTGGAGTCGCTGTACACCGCCGACATCACCCGGACGCTGCCGGTGTCGGGCACGTTCAGCCCCGCCCAGCGCAAGGTCTACGAGGCGGTGCTCGCCGCGCAGGCGGCCGGGTTCGCCGCCGCGAAACCGGGCAACCGGTTCTCCGACGTGCACGCGGCCGCGATCCGGGTGATCGCCGAGCATCTGGAGGCCTGGGGGCTGCTCCCGGTGTCCGCCGAGGAGTCGCTCGACCCGGAGTCCGGCGGCCAGCACCGGCGCTGGATGGTGCACGGCACGTCCCACCACCTCGGCCTCGACGTGCACGACTGCGCGCAGGCCCGCCGTGAGAACTATCGGGACGCGGAACTGCGTCCGGGCATGGTGATCACGGTCGAGCCCGGCCTGTACTTCAAGAGCACCGACCTGCTGGTGCCCGACGAGCTGCGCGGCATCGGCGTGCGGATCGAGGACGACATCGTGATCACCGCGGACGGCTGCGAGATCCTCTCCGACCACCTCCCCCGCGACCCCGACGCCGTCGAGGCCTGGATGGCGTCCCTCTGGTCGGCCTGAACCCGGGGACGGTTCTTCGATCCGCCACTTTCCGGCGGGTATCGGGGACGGTTCTCCAAATCCACCAGATTCCGGCGGGAACCGGGGACGGTCTCCAAATCCGCCAGATTCCGGCGGGAAACGGGGACGGTTCTTCAGCCCCGTTGCGGGCGGAGGGACGGAAGATGTGTCCCCATTACCCGCCAAATTCGGGCGGATCGAAGAACCGTCCCCGAAAACCGGGGTCAGAGGAGGCCGCGGCGGGCCAGGGTCTCGCGGTGGCGGACGGAGAGGCGAACCTCACCGGCGAGGGCGGGCAGCAGCTCGGGCTCGGTGGTGAACGCGCGGAAGGTGTAGCCCACGGTCAGCGGGCCGGACGGGACGTCCGCCACCACGATCGGGTCGCCGGCCCGCACCTCGCCGGGCTCGATCACCCGCAGGTAGGCACCCGGCACGCCGTGCTCGGTGAACCGCCGCACCCAGCGCGGCTCGTCCACGAAGCCGGCGAACACCGCGCACGGGATCCGCACGCCGGTGACCTCCAACAGGCACTCCCCCACCCGCCAGCGTTCGCCGATCCGGGCACCCTGCACGTCGACGCCGCGCGTGGTCAGGTTCTCCCCGAAGGACCCCGGCGCAAAGGGCCGGCCGAGTTCGACCTCCCAGTGGCCGTAGTCCTCGCGGGCGAAGGCGTAGACGGCCTGGTCGGGTCCGCCATGGTGCTTGTGGTCGGCGACCGCGTCCCCGTCCAGCCCCAGCGCGCCGATGCGAACCGGCCCGCCCACCGGACGCTTGTCGATCGCGCTGCGCTTGAGCGTGCCGAACCGGCTCGGCCGGACCGTTCCGGCGCACACCGCCTCCACGTGGGCCATGCCCCAGACCTTACGTCCGGGGCAGGTGCGGACGCGGATCGCGGCGTCCGGATTTCGCCCTAGAGTGCTCCCGGGCCGGTCAGCGTCGACCGGCCGTCCTGATCAAGACAAGGCGAAGGAGCCGGAGTGGACGCGTTGCAGACGAAGGTGGTTCTCGACGAGGCCGAGATGCCCACGCACTGGTACAACCTCGTCGCCGACCTGCCCACTCCCCCGCCGCCGCCGCTGCACCCCGGCACCCAGCAGCCGCTCACCCCCGACGACCTTGCCCCGCTGTTCCCGATGGGCCTGATCGAGCAGGAGGCGTCCACCGAGCGCTGGATCGAGATCCCCAAGGAGGTGCACGACATCTACCGGCTGTGGCGGCCGTCCCCCTTCTACCGGGCGCGCCGGCTGGAGAAGGCGCTCGGCACCACCGCCCGCATCTACTACAAGTACGAGGGCGCCTCGCCGGTGGGCAGCCACAAGACCAACTCCGCGGTCGCCCAGGCGTACTTCAACAAGGTCGCCGGACGCACCCGGCTCACCACCGAGACCGGCGCCGGCCAGTGGGGCTCGGCGCTGGCGTTCGCGAGCCAGATCTTCGGGCTGTCGTGCGACATCTGGCAGGTGCGGTCGAGTTATGAGGGCAAGCCGTACCGCCACGTGCTGATGGAGACCTTCGGCGCCAGCGTGGTCGCGTCCCCGTCGGAGCTGACCGAGTCCGGACGCGCGCTGCGCGAGCAGTTCCCCGACACCACCGGCTCGCTCGGGATGGCGATCAGCGAAGCTGTCGAGGCCGCCGCCAAGGACGAAACCGCGTCCTACTCGCTGGGCTCGGTGCTCAACCACGTGCTGCTGCACCAGACCGTGATCGGGCAGGAGGCGATCAAGCAGCTGGTGATGTTCGACGAGCGTCCGGCCGACTACCTGTTCGCCTGCGCGGGCGGCGGCTCGAACCTGGGCGGCATCGCGTTCCCGTTCGTCCGCGAGAACCTCGAGGGCCGCGCGCAGACCACCATCGTCGCGTGCGAGCCGAAGGCCGCGCCGTCGCTCACCGAGGGCGAGTACCGCTACGACTTCGGCGACACCGCGCACCTGACGCCGCTGCTGAAGATGTACTCGCTCGGCGCCGACTTCGTGCCCGCCGCGGTGCACGCCGGCGGCCTGCGCTACCACGGCATGGCGCCGCTGGTCAGCCACTGCTACGCCGAGGGCCTGATCGACGCGATCGCGATCAAGCAGAAGGAAGCGTTCGAAGCCGGCGTGCTGTTCGCCCGCTCCGAGGGCATCGTGCCGGCGTCGGAGTCGAACCACGCCGTGGCCGGTGCGATCCGGCAGGCCCGGAAGGCCGCCGAGGACGGCGAGTCGCCGGTGATCGTGATCGGCGTCTCCGGCTCGGGCCAGCTCGACCTGCCCGCCTACGCCGAATACCTGGCCGGGGAGATGGCCGACAGCTGACGTCCCGTCCGACTCCCGGACTCCTTGCCACCGAAAGGTCCCCTCGCCACCGGAATTCCGGTGGCGAGGGGACCTTTCGGTGGCGAGGGTGGCGTCAGGCGTCCTTCTTGGGCTCCTCGTCGTCGGCGCGGACGGGCGGCTCCGCGGCCGGTTCGGGCGCCGGCTGCTG
The DNA here is from genome assembly GCA_020161755.1 of Actinomycetota bacterium. GTDB lineage: Bacteria > Actinomycetota > Actinomycetes > Propionibacteriales > Propionibacteriaceae > Propionicimonas. The sequence goes on along the minus strand of JAIUOS010000014.1, from coordinate 53,522 downwards.
CGGCGGCCCCGCGTACGGGGACGGCGCGGGCGCCGGGTATTGCTGCTGGGTCTGGTAGGGCTGGCCCTGGGGGTAGCCCGGCGGGTACTGCTGGCCGTAGGCCGGCGCCTGCCCGTAGCCGGGCACCTGGCCGTACCCCGCGGGATAGCCCGGCGTCCCGGCCTGCGGCGGAGCGGCCTGCGCGGCGGACGCGCCGGCCTGCGCGGGGTTGAAAGCGGCCGCGCGGGCGCCCGGCATGGTGCCGATCAGCTCGCGGGCGCTGCCGGCCACCTTGTGCTCGGCCAGCACCTCGTACTTGGTCGCCATCGTCTGGGAGACCGACCGGAAATCGCGCTTGCCCTGGCTCATCCAGTAGCCGAGCGCGGCCATCAGGATGCCGACGAAGATGCCGATCGCCAGCGCCGACAGCGCCAGGAACACAATGTTGGCCGTCGGCATGAAGATCCAGACGATCAGGGTGATCATCAGGCCGGTCGACAGGCCGCTCTGGACGCCCTGACCGATCACGGTCCCCCAGCTGCGGCGTCCGAGTACCCGCTCGATGGACTTCAACTCGGTGCCGACGATGCACAGGTTCTCGACCGGGAAGCGGGAATCGGCGAGGAAGTCGACCACACTCTGGGCCTCGTCGTAGGTGCCGTACACCCCGACGGACTGCGGATACTCCAGCCTGAACAGGCTGCTCATCCTCGGAATCGGCTGGCTCATCACTGCTCCTCCATTCCTGCGGCCCGACCTCGGGCCAGAATCGCGGCGGCGAGCTTCACGCCTGCCTCGTCCACCATCTCGTCGTCGACCACGATCGCCCCCACCGCGCCCTGGGCGAGCTCGGTGGCGTGGGCGTATGCAGCCATGATGCGTTGTGCCCGCTCGAAATCGGAGGGCCGGGGCGAGAACACCGCGTTGCCGGCGTCCACCTGCGCGGGGTGCAGCACCCACTTGCCGTCGTAGCCGAGCGCCGCGCTCAATTCGGCCGAGCGGCGGAAGCCGTCCACGTCCCGGATCGCCACGAAGGGCCCGTCGATCGCCTGGAGCCCGTGGGCGCGGGCCGCCACCAGGATCGACATCAGGACGTGGTGGAACGCGTCGGCCGGGTAGCCGACCGGCTGCGCCCCGACGTTGAGGCCGCCCATGCCGAGGCTGGCCATGAAGTCACCGGGACCGAACACGAGGCTCGCCAGGCGTGGGCTGGCCGCGGCGATCTCGGTGACGTGCAGCAGGCCGACGGCGTCCTCGACCTGCACCTCGAGGCCGATGCGCCCGACCGGCAGGCCGGAGGTGTGCTCGACCTGGGTGAGCAGCAGGTCCAGCGCCTGCACCTGCGCGGCCGACTGGGTCTTGGGCAGGACGAGGGCGTCGATCCTGCCGCCGGCGCCGCTGACCACGTCGATCACGTCGCCGTAGGTCCACGGGCTCTCCCACCCGTTGACGCGGACGGTGACCAGGCCGGCGGCGAAGCCCGCCGGATCGTTCAGGGCGGACACGATGCGCTGCCGCGACTCCACCTTGACCGCGGGCGCCACCGCGTCCTCGAGATCGAGGAACAGGCCGTCGACACCGAGCGTCCGCGCCTTCTCGATGAACCGGTCCGAGGAGCCGGGGACGGCGAGGATCGTGCGGCGGGGCACGGCGCGGCTGGTGGTCACCACTCCACCCTATTGCAGGGGCTGGGTGCGTCCCGTGGACGGCCTGTGGGGTGGTTGTGCGCCCGTTGCCTCCTGCGCGGCGCCAAGGGGCCAGACTGGCGTCCATGGAGACTGTGAACCTTCGCCGCACCCTGGGTGGGCTGTACCGTCCGAAGCCGGGACGCTTCGAGCTCGTCACCGTGCCCGACCTGCCTTTCCTGGCGGTGGACGGGCGCATCGAGCCGGGCAGCAGCCCGGGCGCGTCCCCGGGTTTCGAGCGTGCGACCGCCGCGCTGTACGGGCTGGCGTACACGCTGAAGTTCCAGCTCAAGAAGCGCGCGGACGCTCCGCTGGACTACCCGGTGATGCCGCTGGAGGGGCTGTGGTGGGTGGAGGACGGACGGTTCGACCTGGCCAGGCCCGACAACTGGTTCTATCGGCTGCTGATCGTGCTGCCCGAGGAGGTCACGGACGCCGACGTCGCCGCCGGCCTGGCCGCGTTGCGGGCCAAGCGGGGCGACCTGCCGGAGTTCGCGGGCCTGCGCCGCGAGCGGTTCGCCGAGGGGTTGTGCGCCCAGGTGATGCACGTCGGGCCGTACGCGACCGAGCCGGAGACCCTGGCCGGGCTGCCGCCGTTCCTCGCCGATGCCGGGCTGGTCGATCGGGTCGGGCCCGCCGGCGGGCTGCACCACGAGATCTACCTCGGCGACCCCCGCAAGGCCGACCCGGCCAAGCTGCGGACGATCCTGCGCCACCCGGTCGCCCCCGCCTGACCCCCGGGGACGGTTCTCAAATCCGCCAGATTCCGGCGGGTATCGGGGACGGTTCTCAAATCCGCCAAAATCTGGCGGATTGAGGGGACACATCACCGGACGCTGCGCCGGCCGCTCCGCTCCGCCAACGCGGACGCCGGACGACATCCGTCCCCCTTTCCCGCCGAAATCTGGCGGATCGAAGAGCCGTCCCCGGTCAGAGGGGGAGGCCGTGGCCGAGGGGGAACAGCGGGTCGTCGAAGCCGGGCTGGTCCTCGGGGTGGGCGCGGACGTCGTCCATCGAGCGCGGCAGGTCGAACGGCAGCCGTCCGCGCGGCGGCACCCGCCCGGTGATCGCGTCGGCGAGCGCCGCATCGCTGATCCCGAAGCTCGCGGTCAGCGCGGCCACGCAGCCCAGCAGCGGCGTCACCACGGCCGGACGGTCGCAGGTCACGTCCACCACCAGCGGGCAGTGCGCGGCGATCCGCTCCAGCCGCACCACCAGGCCGGGCGCGAACTCCAGCGAGCCCTGGTGGAACCACGCCTCCAGGAACAGGTCCGAGCGCGGCTCGAACGGCGCCGGCAGCCGGACGATCGCCAGATCCGCCCCTTCCGGAGACGCGGACGCCTCGAAGCCCGGCCCGAGCGCGGCCACGTCGAACCCCTCGGCGTAGACGCGGGTGGGGACGGGGGCCAGCGGCAGCACCCCGACGTTCACCAGCACGGTGACCGACTCGGCCTGGGCGCGCAGGCCCTCGGCGGCGAAGTCGGCGCGACCCAGGACGCGCTCGGCCTCGTCCTCGTCGACGTAGGGGTTGTCGAACAGGCCCAGGTCGAACTTCACCGCCAGCAGCCGCCGCGCCGACTCGTCGATCCGCGCCTCGCTCACCCGACCGGACGCCACCAGCTCCAGCAGCAGTTCGACGCACTCCTCGCCGCCGAACTGGTCGGCGCCCGCGGCCAGGATCCGCTCCATCCGTGACGCCGGGTCGAGGTGCTCCACGCCCCACGCCCGCGCGGGCAGCACCTGGCCGGCGACGTGGTTGTCGTTCACCAGCTCCCAGTCGGTGCACACGACCCCGTCGAACCCGAGCTCGGTGCGCAGCAGGCCCGTGACGATCTGCGCGTTGTACCCGAAGCCGACCTGCTCGACGGCCTCACCGTCCAGGTCGAGCCCCACCGGCATGCCGTAGTACGGCATGATCGCCGACACCCCCGCCGCGATCGCCGGGGGGAACGGACGCAGGTGGTCGGCGAAGCGTCCCGTCGGATACACCTGCTCCCGGCCGTACGGGAAGTGCGCGTCCTCCCCGCCGGCCTGCGGCCCGCCGCCGGGGAAGTGCTTGGCCGTGCACGCCACGCTGGTCGGCCCGACCGGCCCGTGTTGCAGTCCGTCGAGGTAGGCCAGGCTCAGCTCGGTGACCAGCCCCGGGTCCTGCCCGAACGTCTGCGCCTGCCGCGCCCAGCGGGGCTCGGTGGCCAGGTCGAGGGTGGGGTGCAGCGCGGCCCGGATGCCCACCGCCCGGTACTCGGCGTTGACGATCTCGGCGAACCGCCGCACCCGCTCCGGATCGGCCAGCGCAGCCAGCCCCAGCGGCTCCGGCCACTGCGACAGCCCGTGCGCGGCGAACGAGGCGCCCGCGTTCTCGAAGAACGCGTGCCGGGGGTCGGTCGACACCGTCACCGGGACGCCGTGCGGCGTCCGCTCGGCCAGTTCCTGCAGCCGGTTCGACCACCGCGCCGCCAGCCGCGCCGGGGGCAGCGCGTGCACGTTGAAGTGGGTCAGCAGCTTGCCGAGCACCACCTCCTCGGTGCCCGACTTGCTGATGAACCCCGGCCCGGTGAGCAGCTCACCATCCTCGCCGGCCTCGATCACGGTGTGGAACATCAGGCCGGCCTTCTCGGCCAGACTGAGCCGGCCCAGCAGGTCCTCCACCCGCTCGGCCGTGCCCAGCCGGGGGTCCTCGTAGGGGTCCATCCGGCCGTTGTGGTTCAGGTCACGGTAAACGGTGCCGTCCGGGGCGACGGCCGTGCGCGGCTGCATGGGGCCAGCCTCTCACTCCAGGCCGGCGCCGAAGCGTTCCCTCGCGATGACCGGACGCAGCCGTCGCTCGACCGTGCTGGTGGCGAAGGCCCGCCGCACGACGCCGCGTCCGACCACGTTGCCGACCGCGCCCATGATCATCGACTGGTCGAGCGAGAGGTACCGCTTCGCCACCGTCCCCGACGCGCTGGCGATGGCGTCGAAGAAGCCGCCGTCGCCGTAGCTGTCGTACTCGCGCTGGAGTGTCACCAGGTTCGCGTACGCCTCCCGCGGCTCGTGCATCAGCGCCAGGAACGCCGCGTGCGGGGTCACCACCCCGTCGCCGAAGTCGGGGTGCGGGTTGGTGGCCTCGCGGCAGGTGCCGTAGCCCGCGTCGTAGTTGGTCTTCTCGACGTCGGAGAAGTAGCCCTCGGGGTTGAGCCCCAGGGCGTCCACGCCGTACTCGCGGTAGTTGGTGAACGGGTCGGACGAGGGCGAGAACCCCCAGATCCCGTACTTCGCCTCCAGCAGGCCGTGCTCGCGCTGGGCCCGGACGTGCAGCGGGTGGTTGAGCCCCCACGACCGCGGCGCCCACGCCGCTTCGGGCACGAACACGTCGGGCATGAGTTCCTCGAACATGCTGCCGCCCCAGCCCGGCACGATCCGCATGCCGCGGTAGCGGTAGGCGCCCTCGTAGACGTCCAGCCCGTAGTAGCTGCGGGTCTCGCCGACCGGCTCCGACTCCTGCCACGACCAGTCGCAGCCGGACGGGAACGTCCGCCACATCGCGAAGTACTGCCTGGCCGGGATCTGCCCGGTGAAGATGCCCAGGTAGCTGGTGATCCGGGTCTCCGACACGGTGGTGTCGTAGTGGTGGTTGGTGTACCACACGTCCGGCCCGACGCCGATGTGGTTGCCGGCATAGCCGGAGAACCCGGGCGGGGTGTCGCCGTCGTAGAAGCCGCCGTGGATCAGGCCGCCCGGACGGACGCCGGGGTGCGCGGTGTCGGCGTCGTAGAACATGTCCCAGCGCATCCGCGAGAAGAGCTTGTCGGCCAGTCGCCGCACGCCAGGGACGGAGTTGCGCACCACCCACAGCGCGGCGCCCAGCCAGCCGTTGTCGACGCTGGAGACGAACGGGTAGACCCGGCTGCCGTCCGTGGGCCAGGTGGTGATCACCGCGCCGGTGGCCTCGTCGTACCAGTTGTAGTACAGGCCGGACGGCTCGTGGTGCTCCAGCGTCGCGATCGTGGCCAGGGTCTGGCGGCAGCGCCGCACGCACTCGCCGTCGCTGATCAGGCCCAGCTCGCGGGCCACGACCGCGCTCCACAGGTACCCGCCGATGTTGGTCGGCGAGGTGTACCCGCTGCGGTCGGACGCGGCCAGCGACGCCGGGATGTTGTCGGCCGGCAGGCCCGTGCGGGGATCGGTCATGGCCACCAGCGAGCGCCAGGTGTCCTTGGCCCAGCCGACCAGGCGGCGGGCGTCCGGGGTGGGGTCGGGACGCCGCAGCGGCACGACACCGACGCCGGGAGCGGCGACGGCCGGACGGGGCAGGCCGGACGCCAGACCGACGGCGAGCGCGCCGCCCAGCACCGCGCGGCGCGGCAGGGGTCGGGTCAGGGGGAATTCGTTCATCGTTGTCTCCTCACTTGATTCCGGTGGTGGCGATGCCTTCGACGAAGTGCCGCTGGAAGATCAGGAAGACCACCAGCAGCGGCAGCACGACCACGCAGGCGCCGGCCAGCAGCAGGCCGTACTGGGTGTTGTTCTGGCCGGTCGAGTACAGGGCCAGGGCGACGGGCAGGGTGTAGTGCGACTCGGTCTGGGCGACGACCAGCGGCCACAGGAAGTTGTTCCAGGAGCCGAGGAAGGTCAGGATGCCCAGCGTCGCCAGCGCCGGACCGCACAGCGGCAGGATGATCCGGGCGAAGATGCCGAGTTCGCCGGCGCCGTCCACCCGCCCCGCGTCCAGCAGGTCGGGGGGCAGGCCCGAGATGAACTGCCGCATCAGGAACACCCCGAACGGGGTGACCAGGAACGGCAGGAACAACCCCGGCAGGGAATCGATCAGGCCGGCGTTCGCCACGATCACGAACAGCGGGACGAACGTCACCACGCCCGGGATCATCAGCGTCCCGAGCACGACCGCGAGCAACGCCCGCTTGCCGGGGAACCGCAGCAGGGCGAGCGCGTAGCCCAGCATCGAGCAGAACAGCAGGTTGCCGGCGGTGACCACCAGCGCCACGATCACCGAGTTGGTGAAGTAGGTGCCGAAATCGAGCCGGGCGAACAACTGGGTGTAGTTGTCCAGGGAGGCTGCCTCCGGCCACCAGGTCGGCGGGACGCGGCGGATCTCGCCCTCCCCCTTGAAACTGCCGAGCACCATCCAGATGAACGGCGCGATCACGACCAGCAGCGCGACGGTCACGACGACGTGGACCAGCGCGCGTCCGTAGGGATTCCTCGAACCCAACATGGCGCTCCTAGGTGTTCTCGCGCAGCAGCCGGAACTGGAGCGCGGTGACCACGGCGATGACCACGAAGATCAGGTAGCTCATCGCCGCGGCCAGGCCGTAGTTGCCGTAGCCGAACTGGTTGTAGGTGTACATCGACAGCGAGATCGTGCTGTTCAGCGGGCCGCCGGACGTCATCACGAACGGCTCCTCGAAGAACTGGAGGTAGCCGACGGCGGTGGTCACGGAGACGAACAGCAGGGTGGGCCGGAGCAGCGGGAAGGTGATGTTCCAGAACCGCTGCCAGCCGTTGGCCCCGTCGATCGCGGCCGCCTCCTGCAACGAGTACGGGACGCTCTGGAGGCCGGCGAGGAAGATGATCATGCCGGTGCCGAAGTTCCGCCAGACCGCCATCATGATCAGCGACGGCATCGACCACGCGGGGTCGCCGAGCCAGTTGGGGCCCTGGACGCCGAACCAGCCCAGCACGGTGTTGAGCAGGCCGGATTCGGGTTGCAGGATGAACCGCCACACCACCGCCACCGCCACGATCGACGTGATCACCGGGGTGTAGAAGCCGAGCCGGTAGACCGAGCGCAGCCGGGTGATGCCCTTGTCGAGCGCCACCGCGGCGAGCAGCGCCACCGCCAGGGTGAGCGGGACGCCCACCAGCACGAAGTAGGCGGTGTTGGCGGCGGCCTTGACGAAGACCGGGTCGGTCAGGGCGCGGACGTAGTTGTCGACGCCGATGAAGTTGACCGAGAACGGCGTCCGCAGGTCGCGCTGCCTGGTGTCGGTGAAGCTCATGAACAGCGACTGGACGACCGGCCAGACCGTGAAGGCCGCGAACAGCACGGTGAACGGGATGGCCAGGATCCAGGCGGCCCGTCCCTCCCCCGGATGGCCCCTGCCGGAACGGGCACGGACCTCCGGGGAGAGGGTGGGTCGCTGCCCGACCGGCGCAGCGAGGGTGGGGGTGGACATGCTCAGCTACCGGTCCCGATCGACTGGGCCTCGGACTGGACGGTCTTCAGGGACGCGTCCACGTCGGCACCGGTCTTGGTGACCTTCTCGATCTCGGCGTCGAACCGGGCCGCGACCTGCTCCCAGGTGGCGAAGGACGGCGGCGCGACCGCGGTCTGGAGCTGCGTGCCGAAGGTCGCGAGCTTGGTGTCGGACGCCAGGGCCGGGTCCTGCCACGCCGAACTCACCGACGGCAGGTCGGTGGACAGCTGGTACCACTTCACCTGCACCTCGGGCTGCGCGAGCCACTGCACGAGCTTCCAGGCGGCGTCCTTGTTCTGGCTGTTCTTGAACACCCCGAAGTTCGACCCGCCGACGAAGGACGCCGAGGTCTGCCTGGTCGGCATCGCCATCACCGAGTACTTGTCGGCAAAGCCCTTGCCGCCGACCTTCTCGACAGCGCTCATCATCCACGGGCCGGAGATGAACATCGGCTGGCTCCCGTCGACGAAGGACGGCTCGGCGGTCTCGTTCGCCGCCGGGGCCTTGTTCGAGATGCCTTCGGTGAAGAAGCTCTGGTAGTACTTCACGGCCTCGCTCATCTGCGGGGTGTCGAACGTCCAGGCGTCCCCGTTGTTGAGCTGGGCGCCGTTCGACCAGGCGAACGGCATCACGGTCTGCCACGAGCCGGTGCCGCCCGGCTGGAGGTTGATGCCCCATTTGGCGCCAGCCTTGTCCTGCATGGCCTTGGCCATCGCCTTCAGCCCGTCCCAGTCGGTCGGCGGGGTGGTGATGCCGGCCTTCTCGGCGAGGTCGGTGCGGTAGTAGACCAGCCGGGTCTCCACGTACCACGGGATGCCGTAGGACGTGCCGTTGACCTCGGTGGTGCCCCAGGCGCCCGGGAAGAACGCGTTCTTGTCGATCGAGGACGGGGTGGGGTCGAGCGCGCCGAGCCCGGCGAACTCCCCCATCCAGGTGGTGCCGATCATGGCGAGGTCGGGCGTCTTCTGCGCAGTGATCGCGGTGGTGAACTTGTCGTGCGCCGCGCTCCAGGGGATCGCGGTGACGGTCACCTTCACGTCCGGGTTGGCGGCCTCGAAGTCCTTGAGCAGGTTCGGCAGGTTCTCCCCCTCGGCACCCATCGCCCAGACGGTGAGTTCGCCCGTGGCCGGGCCGGCGGCGATGGTCGAACTCGCCTGTGGGGCGGCACTCGGGTTGTCGGCGGGACGCCCGCAGCCGGTGAGCACCAGCGCGAGCACGGCCAGTGCTGTCGCGATCTTCTTCATTCCGGTTCCTCCTTGGTGTTCTCCCGGGCGCGGACGGGTGCCAGCGGCTCGGGGCAGCCACACGAACCGCGGAACACGATCCGGGTGGGCAGGGTGGTGGGTTCGGCCGTTCCGGTGCCGGCGATCAGCGCGGCGAGGGTGGTGACGGCGAGCCGTCCGAGGTCGCGGACGGGCTGGGCCACCGACGTCAGGCCGGGACGGGTGTAGCGGGCGGTCATGCCGTCGTCCCAACCGGTGACGGCCAGGTCGCCGGGGACGTCGAGCCCGGCCCGCTGGAGCTCGTCCAGCAGGGCGAAGGCGACCTCGTCGTTGACGCAGACCAGGCCGTCGGGCAGGGCGTGGCTGGTGACCAGGCCGCGCGCGACCTCGCGTCCGGCTTCCTCGGAGAAGCGGACGCGGATCGGCGGCGCGGCGTGCAGGCCTGCCTCGGCGTGCGCGGCGGTGAAGCCCGCGTAGCGCTGGGCGGCGTCGGCGGCGAGGTCGGGGTCGCCGACGAAGCGGAGCCGGCGGCGTCCGTGCCCGAACAGGTGGGTGGTGAGCGCGGCGGCGCTGCCCTCGTTCTCGGTGCCGATGCCGTCCGGCTGCCCGGAGGCGACGCTCACGATCGGCATCCGGCGGGCCAGCGACGCCATCTCGGCGGACGCCAGCTGCTCGCGTCCGCTCATCACGGCCAGCCCGTCCACCCGGGCGGCGAGCTGGCGCAGCGGCCGGGACAGGCCCGGCTCGTTGGTCATCACCAGGGCCACCGACAGGCCCAGTTCGGCGGCGGCGGTCTCGAACCCGACCAGCAGCTCGGCGAAGTACGGGCCGGTGAGCTCGGGCACCATCAGCCCCACCGCCTCGTGCTTCTTGGCGGCGAGGGCCCGGGCGGAACCGCGGGGCAGGTAGTCGAGGTCGCGGGCCGCGTCCAGCACGCGCTGCCGGGTGGGCTCGGCCACCCGGTTGGTGCCCTGGAGCACCCGCGACACGGTGGCGATGGAGACGCCGGCGCTCTCGGCGACGGCATAGATGGTCGCCGGACCGGGTTTCGACGATGACACCGCGGGCTCCCCTCGTTGGGATGTAAGCGCTTACGCGCCTCCCTTACCCGGGTGAGGGCATGCCGGAAACACAGTTAGGTAATGGTCAGTAGGCCGACCGGACGCGCAGCGGACCAAAAGGGGACAGTCCCCTTTTGGTCCGCTTTCCGGTCAGCCGACGGGCGTGAGGCCCATCTTGAAGCCCGCGAGGTTGCGCTTGCGGGACGCGAGGCGCTCGGCCAAAGCCATCACCGCGGCGGCGGCCGGACGCTCGGGGTCGGTCGCGACCAGCGGGACGCCGAGGTCGCCGCCGGCGGCCAGCTTCGGGTCCATCGGGATCTCGGCCAGCAGCGGCACCTCGTAGCCCAGACGGGTGCTGAGCGTGCCGGCGACCTCCGCGCCGCCGCCGGTGCCGAACACGTCCACCCGGTGGCTCTGGCCGCAGTGCGGGCAGACCACGTCGAGGTAGGCCATGTTCTCGACCACCCCGATGACCTTCTGCTCGAGCATCGACGCCATCGTCCCGGCCCGCTCGGCGACCTCGGCGGACGCCTGCTGCGGAGTGGTCACGACGAGCACCTCCGCGTTCGGCACCTTCTGGCCCAGGCTGAGCGCCACGTCGCCGGTGCCCGGGGGGAGGTCGACGACGAGGAAGTCGAGATCTCCCCAGTACACGTCGGCGAGGAACTGCTGGAGCGCGCGGTCCAGGATCGGGCCGCGCCACGCGATCACCTGGTCGCGGCTCTGCTTGAGCATGCCGATCGAGATCACCCGCAGGCCCATCGTCGGCACCGGCATGATCATGCCGTCGACCGAGGTCGGCATCGCGTCCATCAGGCCGAGCATCTGCGGGATCGAGTGGCCGTAGATGTCGGCGTCCAGGATGCCCACGCTCTTGCCGCGCGCGGCCAGCGCCATCGCCAGATTGACGGTCACCGAGCTCTTGCCGACCCCGCCCTTGCCGGACGCGACCAGGATCACCTGGGTCAGCGAGTCGGGGCGCGAGAACGGGATCTCGCGGTCCTCGTGGCCGCCGCGCAGCTGCTTCTTCAGCTCGGCGCGCTGCTCGTCGTTCATCGTCCCCAGCGTCACGTCGACGGCGCTGATGCCCTCCACGCCGGTCACCGCGGCCGTGACGTCGCTCTCGATCGTGTTCGACAGCGGGCAGCCGGCGATAGTCAGCAGGACGGTGACCGCCGCGCGTCCGTCGTCGTCCACGCTCACCGACTCGACCATCCCCAGGTCGGTGATCGGACGGCGGATCTCCGGGTCGATGACTCCGGACAGGGCGGTGTGGACGGCGCTGACAAGGTCGGACATGCTCGCAAGACTAACCGCCCCGCGGACCCGCTCCCAACCGCCCACCGATGCCGGACGGGGTATCCGCCCGGGCCCCGCGAAATGAAAGGGGACAGTCCCCTTTCGTTTCGCGATCCGGACCAAAAGGGGACTGTCCCCTTTCGGTCCGCTCCCACGTCAGGAGCCGGACTTGGCCTTCGGCTCGTCGGGGTCGTGCTCGGTGAGCTCCTCGAGCAGCTCCCGCAGCTCGGAGCGGATGAAGTCGCGGGTGGCGACGTCGTTCATCCGCATCCGCAGGGACGCGATCTCGCGCGCCAGGAAGTCCATGTCGGCCCGCGACTGCGCAGACACCTCGCGGTCGTGCTCCAGGCTGACCCGGTCGCGCGCCTCCTGCCGGTTCTGCGCGAGCAGGATCAGCGGTGCCGCATAGGACGCCTGCAGCGACAGCAGCAGCGTCAGGAAGATGAACGGGAACGGGTCCTGCATCACGCCCGGCCAGAAGATGTTCAGCAGCACCCACACCGCGATGAACGCCGACATCCAGATGATGAACGTGCCGGTGCCCATGAAACGGGCCGCACCCTCGGCGAACGTGCCGAACGCGTCGTCCTCCATCCGGACGCGCGGGATCCACGCGCTGCGCCGGCGCCCCGGGGTGTCGAGGCGGTCCTGCTTAGCCATCGCTCACCTCCGCGTCGAGCCGGTCCAGCTGCACCCCGCGCCAGTCGTTGGGCAGGATGTGGTCGAGCACGTCGTCCACCGTCACCGCCCCGAGCAGCCGCCGGTCGGCGTCCACCACCGGCGCGCACACCAGGTCGTAGGTGGCGAAGTAGCGGCTGACCTGCGCGATGTTGCTCTGCGGGGTCAGCGGCGTGATGTCGGGGTCGATCAGGCCCGCGGCGAGCACGGACGGGGGTTCGCGCAGCAGCCGCTGGAAGTGCACCGCCCCCAGGTAGCGGCCGGTCGGGGTGTCCATCGGCGGACGGCAGATGAACGCCAGCGCCGCCATCGCCGGGGTGATCTCCTGCCGGCGCACCGCCGCCAGGGCGTCCGCCACCGTCGCGTCCGCGTTCAGCACCACCGGCTCGGGGTTCATCAGGCCGCCGGCGGTCGCCGCGTCGTAGCGCAGCAGCGTCCGGACGTCCTTCGCGTCCTCGGGCTCCATCTGCTCCAGGATCGTCTCGGCCAGCTCCGAGTCCAGCTCGGCGATCAGGTCGGCCGCGTCGTCGGGGTCCATCTCCTCCAGCACGTCGGCCGCGCGCTCGGTGTCCAGGGACGCGATCACCTCGACCTGCTCGTCCTCGGGCAACTCCTCCAGCGCCTCGGCCAACCGGTCGTCGTCCATCGCCTGCACGACCGCCGCGCGCAGCAGCGGGTCCATGTCGTGCAGTTCGCGGGCCACGTCCGCCGGCTTCAGCTCCGACAGCCGCATCACCTGCTGCTCGGCGTCGCGGGGCGCCGGCTTCTCGATGAAGTCGGGCACCTCCGACCAGTCGACGATCGTCACGTGCCCCCGCTGGAACGGACGCCGTCCGGCCTCCCGCAGCGCCACCTCGGCCAGCACCCAGTCGCGCGAACGGTTGCGCTTGATCGCCACGTCGAAGATGGTCTCCGGCCCGCTGGCGTCGGCCCGGCTCACGGTGCGGTCGAACAGCCCGTCGACGACCAGCGTCTCGCGCTCGCGCACCCGGAACCGGACGGTGTTGACCAGCCCGGAGATGATCACCTGGTGGGCGTCGATGGAGTGCACGCGCTCCATCGGGAAGAAGATCCGGCGCAGCGCGAAGAGCTCGACCACAAGGCCCTTCACCTTGGGCGGACGCTTGCCCGACCGGTTCTGGATGACGACGTCGCGAACCTTGCCCACCTGCTCGCCGTTCGGGTCGAGCATGGGCAGTCCCTTGATCCTCGAGACGAAGATCGACGATGCCGAGGTCACGTCCCGCAGGCTACCGCCTCCGGGTTACTCAACCCACCCGGATCGCCTACGTTGCCTCCATGTCGAACGCGACCGGACGCGGGGGCGCCACCTCCGGCAACGCGTCCATCAGGAACGGCGCCGCGCTGGCCGACGTCGCCATGGCCTTCATCGGCTCGAGCTCGGCCTTCAACGGCTCCAGCTCGGCCTTCAGCGGTTCGAGCTCGGCCTGCACCGGGTTGAGCAGGTGCTTGGTGACCATCCCGCGGGGGTCGGTCAGGTCGAGGTCGGCGAACTCGGGGCCGAGCTCCTCGCGCAGCCGGCCGGAGGCGTCGTTGGCGATGTTGCGCAGGTAGTTGACGACCCGGGCGGCCTTCCGGGCGAGCTCGGGCAGCTTCTCGGGGCCGAACAGGATCACCGCGAACGCGGCGAGCAGCAGGATCTCCCAGAAGTTGAAGTCGATCATCGAGACGCCACCCCGGGTTCCCCCCTCACAGCCCCGCGGCGTCGAGGACGGCGACGAACGTGGCCGCCTGCTCCGGCGAGGCGTCCAGCAGTGGCTTGCGCACCGGGCCGGCGGCGAAGCCGCGCGCGTTCAGGCCGGCCTTCACCAGCATGCAGCCCTGGGTGGCGAACACCCCGAGGAAGACCGGCAGCAGGGCCTGGTTGAGCGCCACCGCGGTCGCGGTGTCGCCCGCGACGAACGTCTCGATCATCTCCCGGGTGCGACGGCCCGTGAAATGGGTGGAGGTGCCGACGACGCCGACACCTCCCACCGCGAGCAACGGCAGGGTCATCGCATCGTCGCCGGAGTAGTAGGCGAGGTCGGTCGCGGCGATCACCTGGGCGGAGGCCACCGGCTGCCCCTTCGCGTCCTTGACCGCGACGATGTTGGGGTGCGCGGCGATCGTGATCATGGTGGCGGTCTCCACCGGGACGCCCGCGCGGTGCGGGATGTCGTAGATCATGATCGGCAGCGACGTGGCGTCCGCGACCGTGAGGAAGTGGTCGGCCAGTGCGTCCTGCGGCGGACGGCTGTAGTACGGCGTCACCACCAGCAGGCCGTGGACGCCCAGCTGCTCGGCCTGCTTCGTCAGCTCGAGGGTGTGGGCGGTGTCGAAGGTGCCGACGCCGGCCACGATCCGCGCGCGGTCGCCGACCTCGTCCAGCACGACCTCGAGCAGCCTGCCCTTCTCCTCGTCGGTGGTGGTCGGACACTCGCCCGTGGTGCCGTTGACGACGAGCGCGTCGTTACCCTGCACGTCCACGAGGTGGGCGGCGAGCCGACGGGCCTCGTCGTAGTTGACCGAACCGTCGGGGGCGAACGGAGTCACCATGGCCGTCTGGACCCGGCCGAAGGGCAGCGCTGTCATGGGCCCAAGCCTAAGCGGTAGCGATCACAACCATCGGGTCGCCGTCTCGAACCACGTCGCCGACCGCCACCACGACCTCGCTCACCGTGCCGGCCACGTCGGCGAGCACCGGGATCTCCATCTTCATCGACTCCAGCACCACGACGGTGTCGGCCGGTTCGACGCGCTGCCCCGGCTCCACCTCGACGGTGAGGACATTCGCCACCAACTCGGCGACAACCACATGACTCATGGCACGCAATGCTAGGGGCACCGTTAAGGTTGGGACGTGAACCCAGCACCGAAGAGCACAGCTCGCGCGGCCTCACCGGCAGCCAGCCTCGCCTATGCCGAGGCCTTCGTCGCGGAGTCGGACGGGGCGGAGACCGCCCGCCAGCGTGCCGAGGACCTGGGCATCGAGTCCATCAGCGGCGGTGTCGCCGCCACCCTGGCACTGCTCGCCAGGGTGGTGGGTGCGCGCGCGGTCGCCGAGATCGGCACCGGCACGGGCGTCTCGGCGCTCGCGCTGCTCGCCGGCATGGCCCCGGACGGCATCCTCACCAGCATCGACGCCGAGGCCGAGCATCAGCTCGCCGCCCGCGAGGTGCTCACCGCCGAGGGCATCCCGAGCCGCCGCGTCCGGCTGATCGCCGGCCAGGCGCTGATCGTGCTGCCCAAGCTCACCGACGGCGCGTACGACCTCGTCTTCGTGGACGGCGACCCGCTCGAGTACGTCGAGTACGTGGCCCAGGCGCAGCGGCTGCTGCGCTCCGGCGGCGTGCTGGTGCTGCACCACGCGCTCTGGCAGGGGTTGGTGGCCGACGAGCGCAACTACGACGACGAGCCGCTGATCGTGCGCGAGGCCCTGTCGGCGGTGCTGGCCGACGACGACTTCACCCCGGCCCTGCTGCCGGTGGGCGACGGCCTGCTGGTGGCCGTCAAGGCCTGAGCGCTCCGGCCTTCGCCAGGTCGGACGGACGGACGCTCAGCGCCAGGTAGGCACAGGCGGCCAGCGACAGCGCGACCGCGCCGTAGAACGTCGCCGGGAGACCCGCGTTCTCGGCCACCACGCCGCCGAGCAGGGCGCCGAGCGGCATCAGGCCGTACGCCAGCGTCCGGCTCGCCCCACCGACCCGTCCGAGCAGCACGCCCGGCACCAGCCGCTGCCGCAGCGACTGCGCCACCACGTTGCCGATCGTGTTCGTGACCCCGATCACGGTGACGGCGGCGGCCACCGCCCAGCCGTTGGGCCAGACCACCGGCACCAGCATCAGCACCACGCTGGCGGTGAGCATGAACAGCATCGTCGTCCGTTCGCCGAACCGCGACACCACCGCCTCGGCCACCAGCGAGCCGGCCACCGCGCCGAGCGCGAAGCCGAGCATCACCAGCGGGAACTGCGTCGGGGTCAGCCCCATCGCCGAGGTCGGCCCGACCGCCCACAGCACGAACACCGCGAAGTAGGCGGTGCTGGCGAAGTTGAGCACGCTGGAGGTGAGCACCAGCGGACGCATCACCGCGTGGCGGGCGAGGAACAGCAGCCCCTCGCGCACCTGCCCGAGCGCGCTGGACGGCGCGCCCTCACCGGCCGCGGCGCGGAACGTGCCGCGCAGCCCGACCGCGAGGACGAGGGCCGCCATCGCGGCCAGCGCCGCCGAGGTGCCGAAGCCCAGCCCCGCGCCGAAGACGACCAGCACGCCGGCCAGCGGTGCACCGAGGAACGCGTTCGCCACCTGCTGCACGCCGATCACCCGTCCATTCGCTGCCGGGAGTCGTTCGGTGGGCACCAGGTCGGGCACGATCGCGGTGGCGCCGAGGTCGGCGAACACCTCGGTGGCCCCATAGACCAGCACCAACGCCACCAGCAGCGGCATGCTCAGCGCCCCGGCGAACCCGAGCGCCGCTCCCCCGGCCAGGACGCCGGCCCGCACGGACAGCGCGAGCACCTGCACCCGGCGCCGGTCGACCCGGTCGACCACCACGCCCGCCGCGAGCCCGAGCAGGAGCCAGGGCAGCCAGGTGGCCGCCGAGAGCAGCGAGATCTGGATCGGCGAGGTGGTCAGCGTGAGCGCGACCAGCGGCGCGAGCGTGCCCAGCACCCCGTCCCCGAGGTTGGCCAACCCGGTCGAGACCAGCTGGGCGGTGAACGGACGGCCCAGCGGAGCCCTGGGCGGACGCGAGGACACGGCCGGGGTGTCGAGGCTGGCGGACATCGGGTGCATTCCCTCCTACACTGATGATCGCAGAGGAACCTCTGCAAAGGAATCTATGCAAAGGTATCTCTGCATATGGCTGAGCGCAAGAGTTCGACGGGGACCGACCAGGCCCGTCCGGCACGGCTCACCCCACTGGCGCAGGCGTCGATCGACCCCGCAGCGCTGAAGGCGTTCGCGCACCCCCTGCGCATGACCATGTACTCCGAGCTCCAGCGCCGCGGCGCGGCGACGGCCAGCCAGCTCGCGCGAGCGCTGGGTGAGAGCAGCGGCCAGACCAGCTACCACCTCCGGCAGCTCGAGCGGCACGGTTTCGTCGAGGACGACCCCGACCACCAGGGCGGACGCGAGCGCTGGTGGCGGGCGGTCGGGTTCAGCATGACCGAACCGGCCCTGCTCAGCGACCCGGCGAGCTCGGCCGCCGTCCGGGCGGTCGTGCACCAGGTCATCGCCGAACGGGCGTCCGCGCTCACCGCGTGGTTCGAGGCGTTCGACCCGTCGCACGACACCGACAGCCTGCTCAGCTCGGGGACGCTGGTGCTCACCGTCGCCGAGGCCGAGGCGCTGACCGCCGAGTTCAGCGAGGTGCTGGAGCGGCACTCCCGGGCGTCCCACGAGCGGACACCGCCCGAGGACGCACGGCGCTACCGCGTCCATCTGGACGTGTTCCCGCTCGCCGGGCAGGCCCTCCCCCCGCACGCTGTGACTTAGGCGGCGATGTCGCCGCCGGACTCACAGCGTGCGATCACCAGTTGCCGGGGACGGCCTCGTTCTTGGCGACGACGGTGATGCCGTTCTCGACGTAGAAGCCGCGGGCACGGTCGTGCTCGGCGTTGACGCCGATCTCGACCCCGTCGGGCACGACCACGTTCTTGTCCAGGATCGCGCGGCGGATGACGGCGTTGCGGCCGATCCGGCAGCCGGAGTAGATCACCGACTCCTCGATCTTCGCCCACTTGTCGACCATCACGTTCGGCGAGAGCACCGACCGGTCGACGTCGCCGCCGGAGATGATGCAGCCCGACCCGACGATCGAGTCCTCCGCGGTGCCACGCAGGGTGAACTTCGCCCCGGGCAGCTGCGCCTGCGAGGTCCAGATCGGCCACTTGCGGTTGTACAGGTTGAACTCGGGGTCGACCGAGACCAGGTCCATGTGCGCGGCGTGGTAGGCGTCGATGGTGCCCACGTCCCGCCAGTAGTTGCGGTCCTTCTCGGTGGAGCCGGGGACGTTGTTGGCGGTGAAGTCGTAGACGCCCGCGTTCCCTGCCGAGACGAAGGACGGGATGATGTTGCCGCCCATGTCGTGGCGGGAGTCCTCGCTGGCCGCGTCGTCGTTGAGGGCCTCCACGAATGCCTTACGGGTGAACACGTAGTTGCCCATCGAGGCGAACGACTCCTCCGGGCTGTCGAGCAGGCCGGGCGGGTCCTTCGGCTTCTCCAGGAACTGGTTGATCTTGCCGTCCGCGGCCGCGTCGATGATGCCGAACGCGCTGGCCTCCTTGCGGGGCACCCGGATGCCGGCAATCGTCGCGTCGAACCCCGAGGCGATGTGGGAGTTGACCATGTCCTCGACGTTCATCCGGTAGATGTTGTCGGCCCCGAACACGACCACGTAGTCGGGTTCCTCGTCGTTGATCAGGTTCATCGACTGGTAGATCGCGTCCGCGCTGCCCTGGTACCACTGCTTGCCGGTGCGCTGCTGCGCAGGGACGGACGTCACGTAGCTGCCGAGCAGCGGCGACATCCTCCAGGTCAGGGCGATGTGCCGGTCGAGGGAGTGCGACTTGTACTGGGTCAGCACGCAGATCTTGGTGAGATCGGAGTTGGCCAGGTTCGACAGCACGAAGTCGATCAGCCGGTACGTGCCCCCGAAGGGAACCGCGGGCTTGGCCCGGTCAGCTGTCAGTGGCATCAGTCGCTTGCCTTCGCCACCGGCGAGCACGATCGACAGCACATTCGGTCCGCTAGTCATAACCCGAACCTAGGACCTGGAGGGTGCTCCCACAAGGAAACGACCGAAAAGGCGCGGTGTGTCTGAGACAGGACCTCCCGCGCGGGATGATCCGGGGCAACCCGTGCCCATCCGCAGGGTTCTGTGACACGATCGCGTCATGGCTCTTCGCGTCTCCATCCTCACCCGGGAATACCCCCCGCACATCTACGGCGGGGCGGGCGTCCACGTCGGCCAGTTGGTGCCCCAACTGCTCAAGTTCACCGAGTCCGTCGAGGTCCAGTGCATGGGCGAACCCCGCGAGGGGGCGAACGCCCACGCCGAGAACTTCCCGCCCGGCGCGAACCCCGCCCTGCGGGTGCTCGGCGCGGACGTGGCGATGGCCAACGCGATCGGCGACGTGGACGTGATCCACTCCCACACCTGGTACGCCAACTTCGCCGGCCTGATCGGCTCGAAGTTCCGGGACGTGCCGCACGTGGTCACCTCGCACTCGCTCGAGCCGCACCGTCCGTGGAAAGCCGAGCAGCTCGGCGGCGGCTACCGGGTCTCCTCGTGGGCGGAGAAGACCGCCTTCGAGGACGCCGCCGCGGTGATCTCGGTGAGCGCCGGGATGCGCGCCGACGTGCTCGACTCCTACTCCGACCTCGACCCCGACCGGGTCTACGTGGTGAAGAACGGCATCGATCCGGACGAGTTCAAGCCCGACCACGGCACGGACGTGGTCGACTGCCTGGGGGTCGACCGGGACCGTCCGCTGGTCGTGTTCGTGGGACGCATCACGCGCCAGAAGGGCCTCGTGCACCTGGTCCGCGCCGCCCAGCAGCTCGATCCCGACACCCAATTGCTGCTGCTCGCCGGCGCCCCGGACACCCCGGAGATCGCCGCCGAGTTCGACACCGCCTTCGCCGAGCTGAGCCGGGTGCGGGGCGGCACCGTCACCTGGGTGCAGGAGATGCTGCCGCGGGCCTCCGTCCGGCAGGTGCTCACCCACGCGACGGTGTTCGCGTGCCCCTCGATCTACGAGCCGCTGGGCATCGTGAACCTGGAGGCGATGGCCTGCGAGACCGCCGTGGTCGCGTCCGCGGTGGGCGGGATCCCCGAGGTGGTGGTGGACGGCGAGACCGGCATCCTGGTGCCCTACGACCCGAAGCAGGCCGGCGACCCGGCGTTCGTGGCCGCCTTCGAGGCGAAGTTCGCCGAGGAGATCAACAGGATCACCCGCGACCCGGCCCTCGCCGAGCGCTTCGGGAAGGCCGGACGCCAGCGCTGCATCGACGAGTTCTCCTGGGAGAAGATCGCCCAGGAGACCGTCGCGGTCTACGAGAAGGCGATCGCCTTCCACCAGGGACGCTGAGCGTCCGCCCGCAGAATTGGTCGAGGGCCCCGGGGTGATCCCCGGGGCCCTCGGCGCCTGCACGGTTCGTCAGGCGACGACGACGCCCTCCAGCGCTGCCTTCAGCTCTGCCGCTTCGGTGGCGTTCATCTCGATCACCAGGCGGCCGCCGCCTTCGGCGGGGATGCGCATGGCGATCACGCGACCCTCCTTGGCCACCTCGATCGGCCCGTCGCCGGTCCGCGGTTTCATCGCTGCCATCGCATAACCTCAATTTCTGGCTGGTTTGTGGATCCAACTCCCCTATTATTCCATCCCGCGCTGACCACCGCAGACCGCCACGGCCAAGGCGCACCCCGCGTCCGGGGTCGCTGATCGCGTCTTCAGTCCGCCCGGGAGTCGCTGCCGTCGAGTTGGCGGGCCAGGCGGTCGAGCAACTCGTCCACCTGCTGCATCGAGTACCCACGCGTCTCGACCCCGAACCGCAGCCCGCGCAGGTCGTCCCCACTGAGCTCGCCGTCGGGCACGTGCGGACGAGGGGTGTCGGTGACGGTCGCCGGGAACTCGCCCAGGCGGCCGGTCGATGCGACCGCGGCCATCCCCAGGATCGCCACGGCGACTATCCACAGCACCCACTCCATGGCCGGAACTCTAGCGAGTCAGGACATCTGGGACGCGACGCGCGGCCGGTCCACGCGGGGACCGGGCGCAAGGGCGAGGGCGACGGCCTCGTCGGGGTCGTCGGTGAGCTGCACCAGCTTCAGGTCGGCGGCCGCGATGTAGCCGCTGGCCAGTACGCCGTCGTGCAGCCAGTCGAGCAGCGGCGACCAGAACGCGCTGCCGTACAGGACGATCGGGAACGAGGTGACCTTGCGGGTCTGGACGAGGGTGAGCGCCTCGAAGCCCTCGTCGAAGGTGCCGAAGCCGCCGGGCATCACCACGAAGCCCTGGGAGTACTTCAGGAACATCACCTTGCGGGCGAAGAAGTAACGGAAGTTGATACCGAGCGAGACGTACTTGTTCAGCGACTGCTCGAACGGCAGCTCGATGCCGAGGCCGACCGACACCCCGCCGGCCTCCAGCGCACCCTTGTTGGCGGCCTCCATGATGCCGGGGCCGCCGCCGGTGATGGTCGCGTAGCCGGCTTCGGCCAGGCCCTTGCCGATGCGCTGCGCGGCGGCGTACATCGGATCCTTGCGCGGCGTCCGCGCAGAGCCGAACACGCCGATGGCGGGGCCGAGCTCGGCGAGCGTGCCGAAGCCCTCCACGAACTCGGCCTGGATGCGCATCACCCGCCACGGGTCGGCATGCACCCAGGCGCCGTCGCCCTTGTCGTTCAGCAGGCGCTGGTCGGTGGTGGTCGAGAGGACTTGGTCGTGGCGCCGGATCACCGGGCCCTGGGTGCGCGTGCGTTTGCTCACGCCTGCAATCTATTGCGCCCGGCCAACGTCCCGCCCGGACGCGCGGACGCGAGCAGCCACTATCGTCGGGCCGTGCCCGAGAACGCGTGCCCGTGCGGAAGCGGAGCCGGCTACCCCGACTGCTGCGGACGGCTGCACCGCGGCGAGGCCGAGGCGCGCACCCCCGAGGAGTTGATGCGCTCGCGCTACAGCGCGTTCGTGCTCGGCGACGCCGGGTACCTGCTGCGCACCTGGCACCCGCGGACGCGTCCGGAATCGCTCACGCTCGACCCGGACGTGGCCTGGCTGTCGCTCCGGGTCGTGGCCGCGTCCGGCGACACGGTCGAGTTCATCGCCCGCTACCGCGGCCCGTCCGGACGCGGCTTCCAGCGCGAGACCTCCCGCTTCGCCCGGCTCGGGGACCGCTGGTTCTATCTCGACGGCGCCTGAGCGCGGCTGACGCGATCCGGCCGAGATCCGCGTCCCAGCTGTCCCAGCGGCCCACCCAACCCCTTCGGTGGACGAATCGCGACAGGCCTTCACGAAGCCCCGCCGGAAGGGGGACGGTCCCCCTTCCTGCGGGGTGCCGAGGGTCGCGGGGACGCCTGACGTGATCCGGCCGGCCGAGGGCGTGGGCGTGACGAGCGGGACAACGGGGACGCCGAGCGCGGCCAGATCGCGTCAGACCGAAACGAAAGGGGACTGTCCCCTTTCGTTCCGGTCGCCGTGGTTCAGGCGAGCCAGCGCAGCAGGGCGTCGCGGCAGGTGAACAGGTCGGCGATCGGGCAGCACTCGTCGTCGGCGTGGGCCTTGCCCGGGTCGGCCGGGCCGAAGTTCACCGCGGGGGTGCCAAGGGCGCTGAAGCGGGCCACGTCCGTCCACCCGAACTTGGGCCTGGGCACGCCGCCCACCGCCGCCAGGAACTCCTGCGCGATCGGACGGTCCAACCCCGGACGGGCGCCGAGCGCGAAGTCGATGAACTCCAGCTCGTAGCCGGCGAACACCTCGCGGCAGTGCGCGAGCGCGTCCGCCTCGTCGCGGTCGGGGGCGAACCGGAAGTTCACGGTGAGGGTGGCCGCGTCCGGCACCACGTTGCCCGCGATGCCGCCGGTGATCGCCACCGCGTTCATGCCCTCGCGGTAGGTCAGGCCCTCCACCTCGACCTGCCGGGGCTGGTACTCCGCCAGCCGGCGCAGCGGCTCGGCCAGGTCGTGGATGGCGTTGTGGCCGAGCCAGGAGCGGGCCGAGTGGGCGGCCGTCCCGGACGTGCTGAGCGTGAACCGCAGCGTGCCCTGGCAGCCGCCCTCCACCCGGGCGGAGGTCGGTTCCATCAGGACAGCGAAGTCGCCCTCCAGCCACTCCGGACGCGCACGCGCCACGCGGGTCAGCGCGTTCTCCTCCGCGGCGACCTCCTCGTGGTCGTAGAAGATCCAGGTGAGGTCGCGCTGCGGTGCGCTCAGCTGCGCGGCGCAGGCCAGCGCCACCGCCACCCCGCCCTTCATGTCGCACGTGCCCCGCCCGTACACCACGTCGCCCTCCACCCAGGAGGGCAGGTTGGCGGCCACCGGGACGGTGTCGAGGTGCCCGGCGATGACGACCCGCTCGGGACGCCCGAGTTCGGTACGGGCCACCACCGTGTCGCCGTCCCGCTCGACGTTCAGGTGTGGCAGCCGCCGCAGGGCCTCCTCCACCAGGTCGGCCAGCCCGCGCTCGTTCCCGCTGACCGACTCGACGTCCACCAGCTGCCGGAACAGGGCGACCAGGTCACCGGTCAGGTCGAGGCTCATGGCCCCGAGCCTAGACGAGGAGCGCCCCTCCGGACGCCCGGTAGGCTCGTCGCCATGACCCGACCCGCGCACGGCTGGGGCCTGGCCACGGTGCACTCCTCCGGCCAGGTCCTCGACACCTGGTTCCCCGCACCCGCCCTCGGCGAAGTCATCGACCGCGAACCACCGAAGGAACTCGTCGCCGCCGCCATGCGCGACGACGAGCGGGACGTCCGCAGCGAGCCGGTGCTGGTCGAGATCGACCTCGACACCCCGCCGGCCGACGTGCCGGACGCCTACCTGCGCCTGCACCTGCTGAGCACCCGCGCCTGCGCCCCGCGCAGCATCGACCTCACCGGCCTGTTCGGCGTGCTGCCCAACGTGGTGTGGACGAGCTTCGGCCCCTGCCTGGTCGAGGGGTTCGAGACCGTGCGGCTCGCCCTGCTGTCGGTGCACGGCCGGGTGTCGGTGTTCGGGGTCGACAAGTTCCCGCGGATGACCGACTACGTCGTCCCCGCCGGCGTGCGCATCGCCGACGCCGACCGAGTGCGCCTGGGCGCCCACCTGGCCGCGGGCACGACCGTGATGCACGAGGGCTTCGTGAACTTCAACGCCGGCACGCTCGGCTCCTCGATGGTGGAGGGACGCATCTCCGCCGGCGTGGTGGTGGGCGACGGCTCCGACATCGGCGGCGGCGCGTCCATCATGGGCACGCTGTCGGGCGGCGGCCAGGAGCAGATCACGATCGGCGAGCGCTGCCTGCTCGGCGCCGAGTCGGGAGTCGGCATCTCGCTGGGCGACGACTGCGTGGTGGAGGCCGGCCTATACGTCACCGCCGGCACCAAGGTGTCGCTGCCCGGCGGCGCGGTCGTGAAGGCCGCCCAATTGAGCGGACGCAGCGGGCTGCTGTTCCTGCGCAACTCGATGACCGGCGCCGTCGAGGCCCGCTCCCGGCTGGGCTCCGGCGTCGAGCTGAACACCGCCCTGCACGACAACTGAGGCGGTCGATGAAGCACCTCCGGGCCGCGTTGTGGGCGGTCGTGGGCATCGTCGTCGTGCTGGCGCTGGTCGTCGGCGGCGTCGTGCTGTGGTCGACCTACAACAAGGTGCCGCTGCCGATCGAGGACCGCTGCACGGCCACCGCGGGCGGGCACACCACCACGATCACCCCCGAGCAGGCACGCAACGCCGCCATCATCGCCGGGGTCTCGATCCGGCGCGGCCTGGTGCCGCGGGCGGCGTCCATCGCGCTGGCGACGGCCTACCAGGAATCGGGCATCCGCAACCTCGACTACGGGCACGCCGACTCGCTCGGGCTCTTCCAGCAGCGGCCGTCGAAGGGCTGGGGTACCGAGGAGCAGATCATGGACCCGTGGTACTCCAGCGCCACCTTCTACAAGGCCATGGAGCGGATCAGGAACTGGAAGACCAAGGACATCAACAACGTCGCCCAGGCCGTCCAGCGCAGCGCCTACCCGGAGGCCTACCGCAAGCACGTCGCGAACGCGCGCGCCCTGGCCAGTTCACTGACCGGGGAGACGCCGGCGTCCTTCAGCTGCGTGGTCGCGACGCCCGAGGAGGCCGATCCCGAGGCGATGTCGAGCTTCCTGAAGAAGACACTCGGCCCGGGAGCGATCGACACCGCACTGGACGGCTCGACGCTCACCGTCACCGCCGGGAGCGCCACCGCGGCGTGGGCGGTCGCACACCTGGCGATCGCCAACACCGCGTCCTACGGGCTGGCGTCGGTCCAGGTCGGCCCCTACTCGTGGACGCACTCCCGCACCGGGATCGCCGAGTGGCAGGGCACCGGCCCCAGTACAGCCAAGGTCGTGACGCTGGTCTTCCCCGCACCCAAGCGCTGAGGGTCGCGCCCGCGCTCAGCGCTGGGTCGCGACGTACCCGGCGTCCTTCACCACCTGGGTGCCGTCGGCACTCAGCAGCCACTCCATCACCTTGCGGGCAGGGCTGTCCGCCGCGGCGTCCGCCCGCACCACGACGTAGAAGTCGTTGCCGTACGGGTAGCTGCCGTCGGCGATCGTCGCGTTGGACGGCATCACCCCGGACACCCCGAGCATCTTGATGCCGTCGACGGCATACATGTTCGCCAGGTAGTAGTAGACGCTGTAGCCCAGCGCGTTGCCGGTGTTGGCGTAGCTGGCGACACCGGTGATGATCTCGTCCATCTCGCCGGTGATGTGGTCGGCAGGCGCCTTGGCCATCTTCGCGTCACCCATCACGTACTTGCGCATCAGCGCCTGCGAGCCGGACTCCTCCGGACGCTGGTAGCCGACGATCTCGCCGTCCTTGCCGCCCACCTGCGACCAGTTGGTGGTCGCGCCCGTGTAGATCGACCTGTACTGCTTGGTCGTCAGCGACGTCACCGGGTTGGAGCTGTTGGTGAAGAACACCAGGGCGTCGCGCCCGATCGCGTGCGCCTCGAGCTTCACCCCCGACTTCTTGATCTCGGCCTGCACACTCTGGTCGGCCTCGTAGACCACCAGCAGGTCGGTGTCCCCGGCGACCAGATTGCGCCACGCGGTCGGCGTCCCGGTGGTGGCGACCTCCGCGTCGGCCTCCGCCTCGGGCAGCCCGGTCAGGCGCTGGATCATCAGCGAGATCAGCGGGATGTTGGCCGTCGACCCGTCGATCCTCGGCAGCGTCTCGACCGTGAACGGATGGCTCGCGTCCGTCGTCGACGAGGTTGGTGACGCCGACACCGCCGACGCCGTCGGTGAGGAGGACGGCGGGATCGGCGTCCCGGTGGGCACCACGCAGCCGGTGAGGAGCGTTGCCAGGAGGGTCGCCGGCAGGAGCACGGCGAGGGGTGGTCGCTTCATTGGTCAATCCTCCAGTTGGGTGAATGCGCTCTGTCGGTACAGCCAGGTGCCGCTCGTGTCGACGATGCCCTGGTAGCGCGGGGTGGAGACCCGGTAGTAGCGGACGCCGCCCGGCGGCGAGGGGTCGTACAGCGGATCGATCGCGGTGAACGCCGTCCGGCGGCCCGACGCGTCGAAGACCGCGGGTGCGGAGTCCGCGTCCGGGTTCTGGCAGACCGCCCAGGCCGAGTCGACCGGCTCGCAGGCCGTCCGGGTGCCGACGGGGACGACCGTCCCGGTCTGCAGCGACAGCAGCCGCCCGGCCGCCCCGTCATTGGCCTCGTCGGCGTCGACGACGAGCGAGGCGTTCAGGGCTTTGGTGTAGCCGGCGGGCATCGCGATCGTCGTGCCCTCGGGCAGGAGGTGGATGGACCTCGTCCCGTCGGCTGCGGTGACCGTGCACACCACGTCGTCACCCGACGCGCAGTCGATCGCGGACGCGGATCGGACCAGGGCCTTCAGGTCGGTGCCGAGCAGGGTCTGGTCGTCGTCGGCGACCCCGGCCTGGTAGCCGGCCACGTGCCAGCCCAGGCCGTCGTACCGGCCGACACTCCACAGGTCGGTCCAGTCCCCGCCCACGGTCTTGAGGCGGGTGTCGAGGAACGTGGACGTGTCATCCTCGCGCCGGATGATCGCGTGGCCGTCCTCGAACCCGTCGGCCTCCGCCAGGGTGGCGGGGTACGCCCACGTGCCGGCGAGGCTGACGAACCCGACCTTCGGGTACTCGTCGTCGCCCTCGGTGTCGGGGCGGGTGGCGGTGGCGGGCAGCCCCGGGGCTCCCGGCTCAAGCGTGGTGTCGCTGGTCAGCCAGCCGGCGTGCGGCGTCCGGGCACCGGTCTCGGGGTTGAGGAAGTACTCCCCGCCCGCTTCGGAGATGTTGACGGTCGCCTCGTTGACCAGGGCGATGTGGCGGCCCTTCACCATCGGCACCACGATGCGCCCGGTGGCGATCTCGAGGAGCCCGTCGCGGTGGATGCCGAGTTCGCCCCCGCTCCAGCGGCGGAAGATCACGAACCCGGGAGGTCCGCAGTCGGCCGAGGTGGTCGGGGTGCGCGCGACGACGCGTCCGGTCAGGTCGAGGATGTCGGCCTTGCGTGCGGTCGCCGTGCCGATCACGTGGTCGACCCGGCCGGAGCTGTCACGGCAGTAGTCGAAACCCTCGTAGCGCGGGCGCACGACCAGCTTCCCGGTGACGTCGACGAAGCCGTAGCGGGTGGCCTCGAAACGGCCCCAACGATCCTGGACGCTGACGGTCGTGCCGACCCGCCACAGCATCGGCCCGCCGTCGGCGGCGGGCAGCGGCTGCGGGCCGGTGGTGGGGGTGGCGGACGGCGTCGTCGGTGCCGCCGTGGGGACGGACGCGGTCGCGCTCGCCGACGGGGCCGGGCTGGTGGCTGCGGGGCCCGTGCACGCGCTCAGCACAGCCGCCAGCAGCCCACCGAGGAGGAGTGTCGACCGGGTTCGCACCGGCCCATCGTGGCGTGACGCCGGGTCGGGGGTGCGGAATCCCCCGCAATCCTCGGGGTCTTCTCAGGAAGAGGCGAGCAGGCGGCGGGCCGCCGCGGAGATGCGCTCGTCGTCGGCGGTGAGCGCCACGCGGACGAACCGGCGTCCGGCCTCACCGTAGAAGTCGCCCGGGGCCACCAGGATGCCCAGTCCGGCGAGGTGGTCGACACTCGCGCGGCAGTCCTCGTCGCGGGTGCACCACAGGTAGAGCGACCCCTCGGAGTGCTCGATGCGGTAGCCGGCCGCGGTCAGGGCGGGACGCATCAGGGCGCGGCGCCGCCGGTAGCGGGCGCGTTGCTCCTCGACGTGCGCCTGGTCGTCCAGCAACGCCACCATCGCGGCCTGCACGGGTGCGGGCACCATCAGCCCGGCGTGCTTGCGCACCTCGAGCAGCGGACGCACCACGTCCGGGTCGCCCGCGACGAAACCCGCGCGGTAGCCGGCCGCGTTCGAGCGCTTGGACAGCGAGTGCACGGCCAGCAGCCCGTCCAGCGAGCCGCCGTTGACGTCCGGGTGCAGCACCGACACCGGATCGGCGTCCCAGCCGAACTCGCCGTAGCACTCGTCGGAGGCGAGGACGGCGCCGACGTCGCGGCAGGCGTCCACCCAGGCCCGGAGCCGTTCGGGCGGCAGGATCGCGCCGTGGGGGTTGGCCGGGGAGTTGATCCACACCAGCCCCGGACGGAGCTCGACGAGCGCGGACGGGTCGTCGCAGGGCACCACGGTCGCGCCGGCGAGGCGTCCGCCCACGTCGTAGGTGGGGTACGCGGTGGTCGGGATGACCAGCGTGCTGCCCGCCCCCACACCCAGCAGGGTCGGCAGCAGCGCGACGAGCTCCTTGGTGCCCACGACCGGCAGGACGCCGGCGTCGGTCAGGCCCTCCGCGCCCCACCGCCGCGACAGGTAGCCGATGATCGCCGCTCGCAGGGCGGGGGTGCCCCAGGTGGTCGGGTAGCCCGGCGCGTCCGCGGCGTCGGCGAGCGCACGGCGTCCGACCTCAGGCGTGGGGTCGACGGGCGTGCCGACCGAGAGGTCGACGATGCCGTCCGGGTGCGCGGCAGCGCGGGCCCTGGCCGCGT
The DNA here is from genome assembly GCA_020161755.1 of Actinomycetota bacterium. Taxonomy (GTDB): domain Bacteria; phylum Actinomycetota; class Actinomycetes; order Propionibacteriales; family Propionibacteriaceae; genus Propionicimonas. Next base: position 24,699 of record JAIUOS010000014.1, on the reverse strand, counting down.
CCAGGGAGTCCCAGGGGAAGTCGGGCAGCTGCCCGGCCGGCCCCCGGCTCACTCGCCTTGGGGAGGCAGGGCTGCGACGACCGGGTGGTCAGCGTCGATCGGGCCGAGCTTGGCCGCGCCGCCGGGCGAGCCGATCTCGTCGAAGAAGTGGACGTTTACGTCGTAGTACTCGGCCTGGTCGGCCGGCACGTCGTCCTCGTAGAAGATCGCCTCGGTCGGGCAGACCGGTTCGCAGGCCCCGCAGTCGACGCACTCGTCGGGGTGGATGTACAACATCCGGTTGCCCTCGTAGATGCAGTCGACCGGACACTCCTCGACGCACGCGAGATCCTTGACATCCACACACGGCAGAGTGATCACGTAGGTCATTGACCGGCTCCTTGATCGTTACTGGAAGACTCGTCTGAACTCTACAACTGACAACGGGAGATGATGGCCTGTGCCTCGCCAGCGTCCCGAAGCGCGATCTGCCGAACCCGGACGGCGGGTCAGCGTCCGCCGCGTCCGTCCGGACGGCGAGCGGGGCGACCTGGTCGGCTACGTGCTCGCCGCTGACGCCGACCGGCTGGTGCTGAGGGATCGTCACGGCGTCGTCCACGACCTCGCGTGGGCGGACGTGGTGGCGTGGCGGACGGTGGGCGTCGCCCGCGGCCGCGACCCGTTGCGCACCCCGCGGGAAGAGCTGGATCGGCTCGCGCTCCCCGGAACCGACGGACGCGTGTTCGTGGCCAGGCTCGGCGACCTGCTCGACGACCGTCCGGCCGTCCCGCTGGGCGCGGCCGACGAGCAGCCGCCCGCCCCCGCCGTCCTCGCCGGCGAGTGGGTGAGTGCCGGTGCCGCCGACGACGTGCTCGCCCTCGCCCGTTGGGCCGCGCACCACGACGCTCGCAGCCTCCAAGTGCGCACGTCCGACCCGTCCGCCGTCGACCGGCTGCTCTCGCTGGGCTTCACCGAGCGCGAGTGAAACGAAAAGGGGACAGTCCCCTTTCGTTTCGGCGCCCGGGTACGGGGGGGGCGGCGCCTCGATGGCTGCAAACGCGACTCACTCCCGCGTTTCTCGGCTTTTCGTGGCCCTCGGCAACCGGCGCGAAGGCGTTTGCCGAGATTCTCGGCTTATCGACCCCGATCCGCGCCCCATAGCCCGAGTTTCGCGGCAACCATCCGCGATCGCTGCCGCGAGCCCCCTGGTACCCCGAGAAACTCGGTAGTCACCGGCGAGCGTGCCGGACGCTGTTGGGCTGGTGGGGCGGTCGGCTCCTGAGGAGCCGTGAGCAGGCCTTCAGAGCCCACGTGGACGGAAGGGGACAGTCCCCGTCCGGTTCAGCGGACCAAAAGGGGACAGTCCCCTTTTGGTCCACAGGAGAGGTCAGGACGCCGGTTCGGCGGCGTCGGAGAGGCTGTCGAGCGGCGCGGGCGGCAGGCCGAACTGGGAGACCACGATGCCGGCGATCATCAGGGCGGCCCCGACGTAGCCGCGCGCGCCCATGTTCTCGTTCAGCAGCAGCGCCCCGCCGATCGCCCCGAACACCGACTCGGTCGCCATGATCAGGGACGCGTGGGTGGCCAGGGCGTGCCGCTGCCCGACCACCTGGAGCGTGAACGCGATCGCCACCGACACCAGGCCGCCGTACAGCAGCGGGACGGCGGCCTCCCCCAGCCCGGTGAAGGGCGCCTTCTCGAAGACCAGCGCCGCGACGCTGCTGAGCGCCGCGCAGGTCACGAACTGCGCGACCGCGAACCGCAGCGCCGACAGCCGCGGGCTGTAGTGCTCGATCAGCAGAATCTGCACCGCCCACGGGATGCAGGTCAGGATCAGCAGCACCTCGCCGGTGCCGATCGTGAACGAGTCGGTGACGCTGATCAGGTACAGCCCAGCCAGGGACGCGGCCACGCCCACGATCGTGTTGAGGCTGCTCCGCCGTCCCCGGAACGCCGCGATCACCGGGACGAACACCATGTACAGGCCGGTGATGAAGGCAGCGTCGCCGGCGGGCGTCGAACTCATCGCCGCCTGCTGCAGGTTGACCGCGATGGTGAGGAACACGCCGGTGATGATCCCGGGCACCACGACGGCCCTGCTGGCCGCACGGCGCCGGTCGGGCGGCACCCGGCGCAGGTGGTCGCGCACCATGATCACCGGCACCAGCACCAGTGCGCCCAGACCGAACCGGACGGCGGTGAACGTCAGCGGCCCGACGTGGTCGGAGCCGACCCGCTGCGCGACGAACGCGAAGCCCCACAACGCCGAAGCCAGCAGCAGCGCGCCGTTCGCGCGCAGCCGCTGGCCGGCGGTGCTGATGGTCGGGCGGGTGGGACGGGCCGGCTCAGCCGAGGCGGCTGAGTGCGGTCTTGGCGTGCGCGGTGACGTTGTCGGCGGTGAACCCGTAGTTCTCGAACAGCAGGTTGCCGGCCGCGGACGCGCCGAAGTGGTCGATGCTGACGATCTCGCCGGCGTCGCCGACGTACTCGCGCCAGCCCATCGGCACCCCGGCCTCGACCGAGACCTTCGCGACACCGGCGGGCAGCACGGACGCCCGGTACTCGGCGGTCTGCTCGGCGAACCACTCCTGGCACGGCATCGAGACCACCCGGGTGCCGATGCCCTCGGCCTGGAGCTGGTCGCGGGAGGCCAGCGCCACCTCGACCTCGGAGCCGGTGGCGATGATCACGACCTTCAACTCACCGTCGGCGTCGACCAGCGTGTAGCCGCCCTTCGCGACGTCGGACGCCGGCGCGACGCCGGGGGCGTCCCGATCGACGATCAGCAGGTCCTGCCGGGAAAGGATCAGCGTCGAGGGACGGTCGTGGTGGGCCAGCGCATTCAGCCAGGCCTGCGAGGTCTCGTTGGCGTCCGCGGGACGGATCACGTCCAGCCCCGGGATCGCCCGCAGCGCGGCGAGGTGCTCGATCGGCTGGTGCGTCGGGCCGTCCTCCCCCACCCCGATCGAGTCGTGCGTCCACACGAAGATGCTGTCGGCCTTCTGGATCGCGGCCAGCCGCACCGCGCCCCGCATGTAGTCGGAGAACACCAGGAACGTGCCGCCGTAGCAGCGGGTCAGGCCCGAGATGTTGATCGCGTTCACGATGTTGCCCATCGCGTGCTCGCGGATGCCGAAGTGCAGCGTCCGGCCGGTGTAGTCACCGACGAACTCCGGGCTGGACTGCTCGGGCGGGAAGAAGGACGTGACGCCCTTCATCGTGGTGTTGTTCGACCCGGCCAGGTCGGCCGAGCCGCCCCACAGCTCGGGCATCACGTCGGCCAGCGCGCTCAACACGTCACCGGACGCCGCCCGGGTCGCCTTCTTGCCGGGCGCGAACACCGGCAGCGCCGCCCCGATACCCTCGGGCAGCTCCTTGGCCAGCACCCGGTCCAGCAGCGCGGCCTGCGCGGGGTTCGCCGCCCGCCACGCCTGGAACCGCGGCTCCCACGCCGCCTTCGCCGCCGCGGCCCGCTCGGCCGCGTTCGCACGGGTGTGCGCCAGCACCTCCGGATCGACTTCGAACGTGGCGTCCGGGTCGAACCCGAGCTCACGCTTCAGCCCGGCGATCTCCTCCCCGCCCAGCTTCGCGCCGTGCACCGAGTGGCTGCCGGCCTTCGTCGGCAACGGCCAACCGATCACCGTGGTCAACCGGATGAACGACGGACGGTCCGTGACCGCCTTCGCGGCCTCGATCGCCTCGAACAGCGCGGTCACGTTCTCGGTGTAGCCGGTGCCGCCGTTGGTGAAATCGACGTGCTGCACATGCCAGCCGTACGCGGCGTACCGCGCCGAGACGTCCTCGGTGAACGCGATCTGGGTCTCCCCCTCGATCGAGATCCGGTTGTCGTCGTAGATCAGCACCAGGTTGCCCAGCTTCTGCGCGCCGGCCAGCGACGACGCCTCCCCCGACACGCCCTCCTGCATGCAGCCGTCACCGGCGATGCAGTACACCGTCCGGTCGAACACCGACGACTCCTCCAGCGGGGTGTTCGGGTCGTACAGGGCGCGCTCGCGCCGCGCGGCCATCGCGAAGCCGACCGCGTCCGAGACCCCCGCGCCGAGCGGGCCGGTGGTGACCTCCACGCCCAGGGTGTGGCCGTACTCCGGGTGGCCCGGGGTCTTCGACCCCCACGTCCGCAACGACTCGATGTCCTCGATCTCCAGCCCGTAGCCGGCCAGGAACAGCTCGCAGTACTGGGTGAGCGAGGAGTGGCCCGCGGACAACACGAACCGGTCCCGCCCGATCCACGTCGGGTCCGCCGGGTCCCCGGTCATCACCTTCTGGTACAGCAGGTACGCAGCCGGCGCCAACGAGATCGCCGTCCCGGGATGACCGTTGCCCACCTTCTCCACCGCATCGGCCGACAACACCCGCGCAGTGTCCACCGCGCGCTGGTCGAGCTCCGTCCACGTGAAATCGGTCATCGTCGGCCTTCCCTCATCGTCTTTTGAAACGTAACAATAGCGAATTCAACGCTCGACTCCCCAGCCTTGCACACCCCGCCGCACACACCCCGCCGTGACCGGATGTTGCCTCCGCGGATCGGTTGCGGTCTTTTGCCCAAAGGCCGCCGGACGGATACCCGGTGGGGTACCGTTGTACGTAGTCTTACTGAGCAGGAGTCAACGATGAAACGACTGGTCATCCTCGGTGGCGGAACCGCCGGAACCATGGTGGCGAACAAGCTGCGCGCGAGCCTCCCGGCGCACGAACTGCACATCACCGTGGTCGACCGCGACGACGCGCACCACTACCAGCCCGGCTACCTGTTCATGCCGTTCGGCATCTACAACACCAGCGACATCGTGCGCTCCCGACACCGCTTCCTCGCTGACGGGGTCGATCTGGTGCTCACCGAGATCGACCGCGTCGACGCCGCGTACAAGACCGTGCACCTGGCGGACGGACGGACGCTCGGCTACGACTACCTGGTGATCGCCTCCGGCGTCGCCCCGCGTCCGGACGCGACGCCCGGCATGCAGGGTGCACTGTGGGGCAACAAGATCCACGAGTTCTACAGCCTGCCCGGCGCCCAGGCGCTGACCGAGGCGATGCGGCGGTTCCGCGGCGGCCGGCTGGTCGTCCACATCACCGAGATGCCGATCAAGTGCCCGGTCGCGCCGATGGAGTTCACGTTCCTGGCCGACGACTGGCTGCGCAAGCACGGCATCCGGGAGCGCACCGACGTCACCTACGTCACGCCGCTGGACGGCGCGTTCACCAAGCCGGTGGCCTCCCGCGAGCTCGCCACCGCACTGGTCGACCGGCAGATCGCGCTGGAGACCGACTTCGCCGTCGAGCAGATCGACAACGACACCAGCGAGCTCGTCTCCTTCGACGGCCGCCGGATCGGCTTCGACCTGCTGGTGACCGTCCCGCTGAACATGGGGGCCGACTACGTGGCGCGCTCGGGCCTGGGCGACGAGCTCAACCTCGTCCCCTGCGACCAGCACACGATGGTCAGCCTCGAGCACCCCGACATCTACGTGCTCGGCGACGCCGGCACGCTCCAGACGTCCAAGGCCGGCTCGGTCGCGCACTTCGCGGTGGACGTGTTCGTCCACAACTTCATCGACGAGTTCAACGGACGCCCGGCCACGCACGGGTTCGACGGGCACGCGAACTGCTTCATCGAGTCCGGGAACCGCAAGGGGATGCTGCTGGACTTCAACTACACCACCGAGCCGTTCACCGGGAACTTCCCGATGCCGGTGGTGGGGCCGTTCAAGCTGCTGAAGGAGACCCGGCTCAACCACATCGGCAAGCTGGCGTTCCGCTGGATCTACTGGAACATGCTGCTGCCCGGCCGGCCGATCCCGATGATCCCGACCGCGATGAGCCTGGCCGGCAAGCGGGTCGAGCAGGATGTCACCCCGTCCGGCACCGGCATGCCGACCGCGGTCGCTCCGTCCAGCCCGCCCCCGCCGCCGCGTCCGGCCCGGCCGAAGCTGGAGACCAAGCCCCTGGCGTCCGCCCGGCCGGCGAAGCCGTCCGCCGCACCCCCGCAGGCGCGTCCGGCGCCGGTGGCCGCGGCGTCCACCCGTCCGGCGGTCGACTCGACCGCCACCGATGTGCTGCCCACCCCGATCATCCCGAAGTTCTGAAAGACGAAGGAGAAGAATGCCGACCACGCTGATCGCCGGACGTCCGATCGACGTCAACGATGAGGGGTTCCTGACCGCCTACGACCAGTGGGACGAGAAGCTGGGTGCCGAACTCGCGCACCTGATCGGGATCGAGATGACCGACGCGCACTGGGGGCCGATCCGGTTCCTGCGCGCCGACTTCCCCGGACGCGGGGAGACCGCCACGCTGCGCCGCGCGAGCACCGTCGGAGGTTTCCCGATCAAGGAACTCTTCGAGCTGTTCCCGCTCAAGCCGGCCAAGAAGATGGCCTACATCGCCGGGCTGCCGAAGCCCAAGGGCTGCGTCTAGAACCGAAGGAGTAGTTCAATGTCTGACACCATGGTCGCCCCCATCGTCCCCGACTTCGGCACCGAGGCGTGCCCGTCGCCCACCGACGCGACCCCCACGCAGCGCAAGCTCGTAATCATCTGCAGCAAGGGCAACCTCGACATGGCCTACCCCGGCCTGATCCTGGGCAGCGCCGCCCTCGGCGAGGGCATCGAGACCCACCTGTTCTTCACGTTCTGGGGCCTCGACATGGTCACCACGTCGCGGATGGACGACCTGAAGTTCACGATGCTCGGCAACACCGCCATGCACCTGACGCAGGCGCCGAAGATGCCGATCCCCGCGTTCATGGGCGGCATCCCGGGCATGACCGGCATGGCCACCAAGATGATGCGCAAGCAGATCGCCGACCTCGAGATCCCGACCGTCCCGGAGATGCTGGAGCAGATCCACGAGATGGGCGGCCACATGTGGGCCTGCCGGATGTCGTTCGACATGATGCAGCTCAACGAGGCCGACCTGTTCGAGGGCGTCGAGGCCGTGATCAGCGCCAGCGATTTCATGGAGATCTCCGAGGGCGCCCAGATCATCTTCATCTAGCGAGACCGAAACGAAAGGGGACTGTCCCCTTTCGTTTCGCTCGGGTGGACCAAAAGGGGACTGTCCCCTTTTGGTCCGTTCAACGGGGGCGGACGAAGACCGCCGCCGTGCGCTCGGGGACGCCGATCCAGTCGGTGCCCACCTCGGCGGTGCGGACGAGGTCGTCGCAGCCCTGCGCCTGGACGGGGTGGAGCTGGTAGCGCGACACGTCCATCGGCAGGCTCTGGCGCACCAGCCAGGGCGTCGCGTTGACCACGACCAGGACGCCCGACCAGCGCTCGTCCACCGGGTCGTGGCGGTCGTCGATCGCCATCACCACCACCCCGGGCAGTTGGTGCCAGCTGTTGGACACCGGGAACGACACCTTCGCCTCGACGCGCTCGGCGTCGGCCAGCCGGAACAGCCGGGTGGACGCCCGCAGCCGCAGCAGGTCGAGCGCCATTTCGTGCGCGCGGCGGATGTCCTCCGGCCCGGGCTTCAGCCGTGGGTCGGCCAGCAGCGGCGCCAGCACGTGCCAGGCGCGGGCGTTGTCGCGCTCGGGCGGCAGCCCGGCGGCGAACCCGTTGTCGGTCAGCGTGAAGTCGAGGTAGTTGAACCAGTCGCCGGAGTTGTAGGAGTTCCGGTCCAGGCTCTTGCTGCGCAGGATGTCGGTGCCGGCGTGCCACATCACCGGGCTCTGGCCGAGCGTGGCCAGCGCGAGGCAGACCGTGTTCAGGCGCACCCGCGCCGCCATCGGTGTGGCCGGGTGCAGCTTCAGGGTCAACGCGTCGAACAGCGTCTCGTTGTCGTGCGCGTCCACGTAGCTGATCACCTCGCCGGGTGCGTCCGCGTACCCGGCCGGACGGCCGCCGTAGTCCAGCTCGTCGCCACGCAGCGCGGCGTGGCGCGAGTTCGACCCGAACCGGAAGCCGCGCAGCGTCCCGGCCAGTCCGAGCTGCACCAGGTCGGTGTACACCGCCAGCCGCTCGCCCTGCGCGTGCTCATCGCCGTTGACCCCGGTGCCGTTGTCGGCGCTGAGCAGGCCGGTGCCGAAGCCCTGCCCGCGGGGGTCGCCGTCCCACACCGAACCGCCGCGGACGGCGTCCCGCAGCCGGTCGGAGAACGTCGCGATCCCGGTGCCGCCCAGCTGGCCCTGCCGCGCCTGCACGAAGCGTGCGTCGTCGGCCACCTCGCCGAAGTTCCAGCCCTCGCCGTACAGCGTGACCGCCGTCCCGTCCACCCCGTCGCGCTCGGGGGTGAGCGCGTCCAGCGCTGCCCGGACCGCCTCCAGGTTGGCCCGGCTGTGGTGGCCCATCAGGTCGAAGCGGAACCCGTCGACGTGGTACTCCCGCACCCAGTGGACGCAGGCGTCGACCATCAGCTTCTGCGCCATCAAGTGCTCGGTGGCCACGTTCGGGCAGCAGGTGGACGTCTCGACCTCCCCGACCGCGTTCAGCCGGTGGTAGTAGCCGGGGACGGCACGGTCGAGCAACGACTTGCTGTCCTGTCCGGAGCTGGCGGTGTGGTTGAACACCTCGTCCAGCACCACCCGCAGCCCGGCGGCGTGGAAGGCCCCGACCATCGCCCGGAACTCGGCGACGCGGTCCGCCCCGTCCGCGGTCTCCAGGGTCGAGGAGTACGAGCCCTCGGGCGCGAAGTAGTGCCACGGGTCGTAGCCCCAGTTGAACCCGCTGCGCCCGCCCGCGGCGTTGACGCTGCGCTGCTGCTCCTGGCTGTCCGGCGGCAAGAGCTTCAGCCGCTCCCACGGCGGGCTGACCTGGAGTTGCGGATGTTCCTCGACGGTGGCGTTGTCGAACAGCGGCAGCAGCTGGACGGTGTTCAGCCCGGCCGCTGCCAGCCGGCGCAGGTGCGCCATGCCGTCGCTGTCGACGGTCGGGGCCAGGAAGCTGCCGCGCAGTTCCTCCGGCACGGTGGCGTCCGAGATCGAGAAGTCGCGCAGGTGCAGCTCGTAGATCACCTGGTCGACCGGGTCGGCCAGGCGCGGCGGCACCGCGTCCCGCCACTGCCGGGGCGCGAGGGCCGGGTCGCTGAGGTCGACCAGCACCGAGTGGGTGGAGTTCACCGTGAGCGAGTGCGAGTACGGGTCGGTCACCTGGTTGTCGACCACCCGGCGGTGCGAGGACACGTACACCCGCACCTCGAAGCGGTACCGCGCCCCCACCCAGCCGGGCTCGCCGGTCACCGCCCAGGTGCCGTCGGCGGCCGCGGTCATCGCGACGCGCTCGGGCTGGTCGTGCAGGCCGGCCCCCGCGGGCCACAGCAGGAGGGTCACCTGCCGGGCGGTGGGCGCCCACAGCCGCAGCGTGGGCGTGCCCCGGTGCCACTCGGCGCCGAGCCGCGCGGTGGCCGCCGCCGCGAACAGCTCGTCGATCACGCCCGGCAGCTGGAGCTGTCCGGCCGTCGCCAACCGACCGGACGGACGGTGACCGCTCACGGCCACCTGGCAGCGCACCGCCTCGGCGGCACGGGCGGCGGCGTCAACGGGCACCCGCAGGCACAGGTGGTTGCGCAGGTGCGGGTACGCGGCGGCCAGTTCGGGCGGCAGGCCGGCAGGGTCGAGCGTCAGGGACGCCGTGTGCCAGGGCACCGGCTCGCTCGCGGTCGGGTCGATGTGGCCGTCGGCCGACCAGTGCAGCCGCCACTCCAGCTCCACGGGATTGTCGCCGGGCGGGACGCTGGTCGCGGGCCAGACCACCACGTCCGTGCGCAACCAGTGACCCGGGGCCTGCTCCAGGCCCGGGACCTCATCGGAGGACCGGAACACCCTCGTGATTCTGCCACCGATGAGTTGGCAACGCTCCCACCCCGTCCGTCAGCCGTGCAGGTGGGCGTAACGACCGCCGGCGGCGAGCAGCGCCTCGTGGCGTCCGCGCTCGACGATGCGCCCCGCGGCCAGCACGACGATCTCGTCCGCGTCCCGGACGGTGCTCAGCCGGTGGGCGATGGTGAGCGTCGTCCGTCCGGCCATCAGGTGGTCCAGTGCCGCCTGGAGTTCGCGCTCGGTGTCAGTGTCGAGGGCGGACGTGGCCTCGTCGAGCACCAGGATCGGCGGGTTCACCAGCAGCGTCCGGGCGATCGCCAGGCGCTGCCGTTCGCCGCCGCTGAACCGGTGGCCACGCGCCCCCACCACCGTCTCCAGCCCGTCGGGCAGGGCGGCGATGACGTGGTCGACCTGGGCCGCCTCCAGCGCCGTCCAGAGCTCGGCGTCGGTGGCGTCTGGACGGGCCTGCCGCAGGTTCGCCGCGATCGTGGTGTGGGCGAGGTAGGTCTCCTGGGTCACCATGCCCACGATCCGGGTGCGGTCGGACGCCGCCAGGTCGCGCAGGTCGACGCCGTCGACGGTGACCCGTCCGCGGGTCGGGTCGGCGAGCCGCACCAGCAGCGCGGCCAGGGTGGACTTGCCCGACCCGGTCTCCCCGACCACCGCCACCGACTGCCCGGCGCCGATCGTCAGGTCGATACCGGACAGGGCGTCCGCGGTGCCGTCGGGGAACCGGAAGCTGACGTCCTCGAACCGCACCTCGCCGCGCACGGACGCCGCGTCCAGGCGCACCGGATGCTCGGGCTCGGGCACGCCGACCGGCAGATCGAGGTAGCCGAAGATGCGGCTGAGCAGGGCCATCGACGACACCCACTGGGCGCCGATGTTCAGCAGGCCCATGATTGGCCGGAAGATCGTGCCCTGCAGGCTGGCGAAGGCGATCAGGGTGCCGATCGAGATGCCGCCGGACAGCGCCGGGAAGCCGGCCACCAGGTACAGCAGCGCCGGGATGGCGGCGAACACGATCCCCATGGTGGCCATGCGCCAGCGTCCGGCCAGCTGCGAGCGCACCTCGAGGTCGATCAGCCGCGAGGACGTGTCGGTGAAGCCGGCCTCCTGCGCCGGGGCGCTGCCGAGGGTCTTGGTGAGCATGGCCCCGTTGACGCTGAGCGCCTCCTCCACCTGGGTGTGCAGGTCGGCCAGCGCCCGCTGCTGCTGGAGGGTCACCTCGCGGCGCACCAGCGCCACCCGCCGGGTGAGCGCGATCGCCGGCGGCAGCACCAGCAGCGAGAGCAGGGACAGCCGCCAGTTCAGCACCAGCATCGCCGCGGCCGTGGCCACCGCGGTTGTCAGGTTGGACGCGATGGACGTGGCGGTGCTGGTGACCACCGACTGGAGGCCGGCCACGTCCTGGAGCAGCCGGGACTGGATCTCGCCGCCGCGGGTCTTCTTGAAGAACTCCATCGACTGCGCCTGGAGGTGGGTGAACACCCGCACCCGTAGGGCGTGCATGACGCGCTGGCCCATCGCGGTGGCCAGCCAGGTCTGCCAGACCCCGAGCACGCCGGTCAGCGCCGCCACCGCCACCATGCCGGCGACCAGCCACACCAGCAGCGTGGTGTTGGACGTGGGCAGCGCGACATCGATGACCTCGCGCAGCAGGAACGGCTGCGCCAGGCCGACGACGGACGCCACCACGATGATGCCGGTGACCGCCGCGAGCTGGAGGCCGTGGCCGCGGAACAGCCCCGCCACGCGGGCGAGGCTGACCGGCGACTCGGCCAGTTGCGCGCGGTCGGCGGGGTTGATGCGGGACGGGCCGCGCATCTCGACGGGGCTGGGTGCCATGACTGCCATTGCGTCCTCCGATATAGTGAGGTAACCACAGCATATAAGGAAACTGGCCATGGAGATATTCCCGGAGGTCCTCGCCGAGGGGTTCCTGAAGGTCGCCCGGCAGATCCGGCGCGAGACCCAGGCCCGGATGACGCCGCTGGGGCTGAACCTGCACGAGTCCCGCGCGCTGCGGATGATCGACCAGGCCGGGCCGCTGCGGCCCTCCGACCTGGCCGACCGGCTGGGCATCGTGGCCCGCTCGGCCACCGATTCGGTCGCGGGCCTCGTCGCGGCCGGACTGGCCGAGCGGCACACCGACCCGGCCGATGGACGGGCCCAGCTGCTGGTGCTCTCGCCGAAGGGCACCGAGGTGCTGGCGGAGGTGACCCGGATCCGCCGCCAGGTCGCCGCCGAGGTGTTCGGCCGGCTCGACCCCGAACAGCGGTCCTTGCTGTCCGGCCTGCTCGACCACCTCACCTCGCCCTAGACTTCCCAGAGCCTGAGGAGGTGGGAGTGGATCGGATCGGTGTCGACGCCATCCTGGCCGCAGTGGTCGCGCTGTGGTTCGGGGTGACCGGGCTGGTCGACCTGCTGCACCGCGCCCCGGGCGGCGGCCGACGGGCGGTCACGACCGACCCGGCCTGGCTGCGCGTCGGACGCCGGATGCGCGGCGCCCTCGAGATCCTCGGCGGCGTCGCGGTCGCCGCCGGCGCCGCGATCGGCGTCCTCGGGCTGAAGTACCCGTTCCCCGGACGCGCGGTCGGCATCGGCCTGGCCGTCCTGGCGCTGTGGGGTGCCGCGGAGAGCGCCCGGCCACCGGTGCGGTGGCTGCGGCTGGTCCTCGTCGCGATCGGGTTCACCCTGGCCGTGTTCTACGCCGGCTTCCGGGACTGAGCGTGGACCGTGCGGCGGTCCTCTCCGCCCGGCTGGCCACCCAACGGCTGAGCGGACCGCCGGCCGACGACCCCGTCCAGGTGGTGCGGGAGCTCCTCTGTGTCCAGGCGCAGGACGCGCCGCTGGCACGCGCGATGATCGCCCTGCGCTGCGACGCAACCGCCCGCGAGGTGCAGGCGGCCGTCGCCAGCGGCGCCCTCGTCCGCACCCACGTGCTGCGTCCGACCTGGCACTATGTCGCGGCCGAGGACCTGCGGTGGCTGCTCGCGCTCACCTCCGGCAAGGTCGAGTCGGGCCTGGCCTCGCGACACCGGCAGCTCGGGCTGGACGAGCCACGGCTGGCGGAGGGCGCGACCGTCTTCGCCACCGCGCTGGCCGGACACCGCTTCGCGAACCGCACCGAGCTCGGCGCCGCACTGGCTGCGGCCGGGGTGCTGGACCCCGACGACCCGCTGTTCGGCCAGCAGGTTGGGCACCTGCTGCTGATCGGCGAGTTGCGCGCACAGCTGTGCTCGGCGCCGGCGCCGGAGGACCTGCACCGCTACGCGCTCGTCGACGAGGTGGTGTCACCGTCCGAGCCGCTGGCTCGTGACGCCGCCCTCACCGAGCTCGTCGGCCGGTTCGTCGCCGGGCACGGGCCGGTGGCGCTGGCCGACCTGACCCGGTGGGCGCGGGTGACGCTGACGGAGGCGCGGGCGGCGCTGGGGCGGCTCGGCGACAAGGTCGAACGCGTCGTGGTGGACGGTGAGGAGCTGTGGCACGCACCGGCGTCCGCGCTGGCGGGGACGCGGCCGCAGCGCGCGTGGCTCGTCTCCACCTACGACGAGGCGTTCCTGAGCTACCGACGCGTGGGCTGGCCGCGGTCGGCCGCGAACCCCGACGCTCCCGACCAGGCCCGGTTCGCCCAGTCCGGCGGCGGTCCGGTGCTCCTCGACGGCCGCGACGTCGGCGGCTGGAAGCGACGCTGGGACGCCGGCCTCGCCCGCATCGAACTCGCCCTCGACCCCGCGCTCGCCCCCGCCGAACGCGGCGCGATCGACGCGGCGGCCGAACGCCTGCTCGCGGTGATCAACCCGTCCGGAGCGTCGCGGGTGGCGCCGGATGAGGGTGGGGCGACATAGGCTGGGGGCAACCCCCGGGAGGATGGCATGAGTGGTGAGTGGCCCCCCGCGCACGACGCGGAGCCACCGACCCCACCTGCTCCCACCCCCGACGTCCCGCCCAGGTACGGCCCCGACGCCGACCCGTACGCCCAGGCCCCGGCGCCGGCGGCCTACGGCGCCTACCAGGCGGACGCGGGGTACCACCCGGATGGGGGCTACCGGCCCGGGGCCGCCTACCCGCCCGGGGCCGCCTACCCGCCCGGGGCCACCTACCCGTCGGGCGCCTCCTACGCCGGCCCGTACGCCTCCGACGCCTCCTACGGCGGGGCTCCCCGCTACGCGTCCACGCCGTACGGCACGCCGTCCTACGCCCCCGGACCACCGACCCACTGGACGGCGGCGCCACCGCAGCGACTGTCGGACCAGCCGCCACCGCAGCCGCCCCGACGCGGCGGGTGGCTGGCGGCGCTGCTCAGCGTGGTCGGGCTGGTCCTGCTCGGCCTCGTCGCGGTGCTGGTGATTCCGTCCCTGACCGATCTCGAGGTGCCGGGGCGCACCCCGTCCGGCACCGCCCGTCCGACACCGAGTGGGTCGTCCACGACGCCGGGCACGCCGTCCGCGAGCCCGACACCCACGATGCCCTCGGATCCGAAGGACGTGCTGAAGAAGAACCCGATCTACGCCCTCAAGGTGCCGGCCCGCTGCGGAAGCCAGAGCATCCCGGCGAGCGCCGCCGCGTTCCGGACGCAGGTCAAGGCGCTGGTCAACTGCGAGAACGTGGCCTGGAAGAAGGCCCTGGCGAGCACCCCGGTGAAGTTCGCCAAGCCGAAGATCACGTTCTACGGCACCCGCACCAACTCGCCGTGCGGCAAGCTCGGCAGCACCTTCCCGGCCGCGTACTGCAGCGCGAACCGCACCCTGTACTTCTCCACCGCGTCCTACCAGCAGGGCCGGTACTTCCGGCTGGCGGTGGCCGAGTTCGCGATGCACGAGTACGCGCACCACGTGCAGGAACTGGCCGACATCCTGTCGTCCAGCTGGGCCATGGACGAGAGCTCGTCCGCGACGAGCCGGCGCATCGAACTCCAGGCCCACTGCATGGCGCACTACCAGATGACCCACTCCGGCATGGGCTACTCCAGCGCGGACCGCTCCGACCTGGAGTACCAGTTCGGCTACACCAACGACTCCAGCGGCCACGGCTCGACCACCGCCCAGCGCTACTGGGGCCGCCGCGGCCTGTCCGGCGGCACCATCGGCGCCTGCAACACCTGGAGCGTCAAGCCCCGCCTCGTCCGGTAGCCGACGGAAGCCGGGGACGGCTCCTCGATCCGCCAGATTCCGGCGGAAAACGGGGACGGTTCCTCAAATCCGCCAGAATCCGACGGAAAACGGGGACGGTTCCTCAAATCCGCCAGAATCTGGCGGATGAAGAGAACCGTCCCCACTCAGGTGAGGGCGGCGAAGCCCTCCTTGACGCGGTCGATCAGCACCAGGCGCTGGTCGTAGGGCAGGAAGGCGCTCTTCGCCGCGTTGATGCTGAACCGGCGCAGGTCGGCCAGCTCGTAGCCGAACGCCTCGCTCAGCAGGGCGAACTCCCGGCTGAGGGTGGTGCGGCTCATCAGCCGGTTGTCGCAGCTGACCGTGACCCGGAACCGCAGCTCGGCCAGCCGGCCGAACGGGTGCTCGGCGATCGTGGACGCGATCCCGGTCTGGAGGTTCGAGGACGGACACAACTCGAGCGCGATCCGGCGGTCGCGGACGTAGCTGCTGAGCTCGCCCAAGGTGCCGTCGGGCGCGATGTCCTCGATCAGACGGACGCCGTGGCCCAGCCGGGACGCCCCGCACAGCTGCACGGCCTCCCAGATCGACGGCAGCCCGAACGCCTCGCCGGCGTGCACGGTGAACTCGAAATTGTGGCGCTTGAGGTAGTCGAACGCGTCCACGAACCGGCTGGGCGGGAACCCGTCCTCGGCCCCGGCGATGTCGAAGCCGCACACCGAGTCGTGCCGGTTCGCCACCGCGAGCTCGGCGATCTCGGTCGTGGGTGCCCCGTGGCGCATGGACGTGAGGATCTGCCGGGCGAGGATCGGACGCCCCGCCGCCGCGCAGGCCGCCATGCCGTCGGCGAGCCCGTCGCGCACCGCGTCCACCGCCTGCTGCAGGCTCAGCCCGCCCCGCAGGTGCTGCTCGGGCGCCCAACGGGCCTCGGCGTACACCACGCCGTCGATCGCCTGGTCCTCGACGAACTCGGCGGCCACCCGGCGCAGCTGGGCAGCGGTCTGCATGACCGCGATCGTGTGGTCGAACGTCTCCAGGTAGCGCACCAGCGAGCCGGAGTCGGCGGCCTCGAAGAACCACTCCCCCAGCGCGGCCGGGTCGTCGGTGGGCAGCGCGTGCCCCACCGCGGCGGCCTCCTCCACGATCGTGGACGGGCGCAGCCCGCCGTCCAGGTGGTCGTGCAGCGCGACCTTCGGCACGGCCCGGCAGACCTCGATCGGAACGCCCATCAGTTGTCCTCCCTCACGTGGTCCAGGTCCGCGGGGCCGAAGGCCTGCGGCAGGACCTGGTCCATGGTCATGATGCCGGCCGGGGTGTCCACCAACAGGGCCGCGCCGCCGTGCTCCCACAGCAATTGCCGGCAGCGTCCGCACGGCATCAGCCGCTCGCCGAGCGCGTTCGCGCAGGTGAAGGCGACCAGCCGTCCGCCCCCTCCGGCGACCATGTCGCTGACCAGACCGCACTCCGCGCAGAGCGTCACCCCGTAGCCGGCGTTCTCCACGTTGCAGCCGGCCACCACGCGTCCGTCGTCGACCAGCGCGGCCGCCCCCACCGGGAAGTGCGAGTAGGGCGCGTACGCCCGTGCGGTCAGTTCCCGGGCCCGGGCGCGCAGGGCGTCCCAGTCGACGGTGGTCACTTGACGTACGGCTGGCCGTCGGCCGCCGGGGCTCGGGTGCGTCCGATCAGGCCGGCGACGGCGATGATCGTGGCCACGTAGGGCAGCAGCAGCAGGAACTGGCTGGGCACCGGGGTGGACAGCGTCTGCAACTGGGAGGCCATCTGGGTGACGAAGCCGAAGAACAGGCCCATCAGCGCGGCGTACACCGGGTGCCAGCGGCCCATGATCAGGGCGGCGAGCGCGATGAAGCCGTTGCCGACGGTGATGTCCTTCACGAAGGTGCCGGTGGAGCCGACGGTGAAGAACGCGCCGCCGAGACCGGCGAAGATCGCCCCGACGAGCACGGCCTGCCAGCGGACGGCGGTCACCGAGATGCCCACGGTGTCGGCGGCCTTCGGGTGCTCACCGACCGCCCGGACGCGGAGTCCCCAGCGGGTCTTGAACAGCAGGAACCACACCACGGCCACCGAGATCACCGCGAGATAGACCAGGATCGTCTGGTCGAACAGCACCGGCCCGAGCAGCGGGATGTCGGCCAGCGGCCCGAGCGGGATCGCGGTCATGATCGGCGACGAGTTCAGCGTGCTCGAGTTCGGCTGCACCAGCTGGTCGAACAAGAAGCCGGTCAGGCCGGACGAGAGCAGGTTGATCACGACGCCCAGCACGACCTGGTCGACCAGGTACTTGATCGCGAACAGGGCCAGCAGCATGCCGGTGAGCACCGCCGCCAGCACGCCCGCGAACAACGCGGCCGGGATCGAGTGCGTGACCGACCCGACCACGGCGGCGCTGAACGCCGCGTTCAGGAACTGGCCCTCGATGGCCACGTTGACCACGCCCGAGCGCTCGCCGACCACGCCGGCCAGCGAGCCGAGGATCAGCGGCGTCGCGAGCGCGACGGTCCCGGCGAGCTGGTTGCTCACCGGGAACGGCAGCGTGCTGCTGGACGCGGCCCAGCTGAGGAAGCCGAGCACGACCGAGAGGCCGGCGACCGTGTTGGCCACGCGCCGCCAGGTCCGCGACAGCCGTCCGGAGACCAGTCCGGCGCCGGCAGCGAGGCAGAGCAGCGCGGTGATGACCACCACCGGGCCGGCCGGCAGGGCGATGCTGGGCAGCTGGACGGTGTCGAAGGCGTCCGACAGCGCGAAGGTGGCCGTCGCCCCGGCGCTGAACGACAGCGCGAACAGGACCACGCCGACGACGATGATCAGCCAGCCGGTGGCCAGGCGCGCCCGGCGGGCGTCCGGCGACTCGAGGTGGACGTGGGTGATCACCTCGGCGGGTGCCGAGATCGAGGCGCTCATGCCTGTCCTCCCGTCAGGGCTGCGGCAGGCTTCAGCTTGCGTCCCTTCAGGAACGGCAGGATCGTCGCGACCAGGGCGGGGGCGGCGACGAACAGCACCACCACCGCCTGCAGCACCATGGTGAGCGTCAGCGGGGTCTGGGCGACGCTCTGCATGGCCAGGCCGCCGGCGTCCAGGCCGCCGAAGAGCAGGCCGGCGAGCACGATGCCGACCGGACGCGAGCGTCCGAGCAGCGCGACCGTGATCGCGTCGAAGCCGACGGTGCCGACCAGGCCGAGCGTGAGCGGCACCGGCGCCCCGTTGGCACTCGGGCCGAGCGCGAACTGGATGCCGGCCAGACCGGCCAGCGCGCCCGCGCAGGTCATCGTGATGGTCGTGGTCGCGGCCACGCTCATGCCCGCGGTACTCGCGGCGTTCGGGTTGGCGCCGACCGCGCGGATCGAGAAGCCGGTCGTCGAGCGTTCGAGCAGCCACCACACCCCGGCCGCCGCGGCGAGGGCAAGGATGAAGCCGAAGTGGAACTGGCCGAAGATGGACGGCAGCGCTGCGGTCGGGTGCACCTCGGGCGAGATCGGGTCCTCACGGCCCGGACGCCGGAACGCCGCCGTGGTGAGCAGGTACGCCAGCATGCCGGACGCGATGTAGTTCATCATGATCGTCACGATGACCTCGTGCGCGCCGGTCTTCGCCTTGAGCCAGCCCACGATGCCGCCCCACACCGCACCAGCGGCCATGCCGCCGAGCACGGCGAGGACGAGGTGCAGGCCGTAGGGCAACTCGAACGTGAAGCCGATGTACGCGGCGGTCAGCGCACCCCAGATCGCCTGGCCCTGCGCGCCGATGTTGAACAGGCCCGCCCGGAACGCCAGGCCGACGCCCAGGCCCGCGCAGATCAGCGGAGCGGCCTTCGAGCTGGTCAGCGCCAGCGCCTGCGGGCTGCCCACCGCACCGACGACGAGGGCGCCGTACGCGCTGGACACCTTCGCCCACGCCCCGCCGAGCGCCAGCTGCGGCGCGGTGAACAGGTAGGCGAAGTTGGCCGACACCTGCGGGTCGGCGACGACCATCAGGATCGCACCGATCAGCATCGCCAGCACGAACGCTGCCACCGTGATCGCCCAGTCCCGCCAGTGGCGGGACACGTACTCGGCGAAGGCTGAGCGCCCCGCCGTCCGTTCTGCCGTGCTCACGACCGCTCCCCCTCTGCTCCGGCCGAACCGCTGCTCCCGGAGATCGCCTCGTCGTGGGGCACCCCCGCCATCATCAGACCGAGCACCTCACGCGGTGTGTCCGGAGCGACCACGCCGACCGACCGGCCGCGGTACATCACCAGCACCCGGTCGGCGAGCGCCTCCACCTCTTCCAGCTCGGTGGAGAAGATCAGGACGGCCGCACCCGTGTCGCGCTCCTCCACGATCCGCTTGTGCAGGAACTCGATCGCGCCCACGTCCACGCCACGCGTGGGCTGGCTGGCGACGAGCAGGGCGAGCTCGCGGGAGAGTTCCCGGGCCAGCACCAGCTTCTGCGCGTTGCCACCGGACAGCTGCCCCGCGAGCTTCTGGATCGACTCGGTGCGGATGTCGTACTGCTCGACCAGTTCGGTGGCGTTCTCGGCGATCGCCTCCAGGTTCAGGGCGATCCCGTTCGCGAACGGACGGTCGCGGTAGCGGTTCAGCACCAGGTTCTCAGCGACCGTGAACGAGCCGATGAAGCCGTCGTGCTGCCGGTCCTCCGGCACGAAGCCCACGCCGGCGGCGATGGTCTCCCGCGGGCGGGCGTGGGTGATGTCGACGCCGTCGAGGCTGATCGCGCCGGCGATCACATCGGCGTTGTTGCCCAGCAGCGCGTCCGCCAGTTCGGACTGGCCGTTGCCCTGGACGCCGGCCACGCACAGGATCTCGCCCGCGCGCACCTCGAAGTCGAGGTCGTCGACGACGACCGTCCCGTTCGGGTCGGCGACACTGAGGCCCTCGACCCGCAGCCGGACGTCGCCGACCTCGGCCGGCGGCTTGGTGATCTGCAGGTCGACCGCGCGTCCGACCATCAGCTCGGCCAGCTTGTTCTCCGGGGTGCCCGGCTCGGCCGAGCCGACGATCCTGCCGCGCCGCAGCACGGTGATCCGGTCGGCGATCTCCCGCACCTCGCGCAGCTTGTGGGTGATGAAGACGATGGCCTTGCCGTCGTCGCGGAGCTTCTTCATGACGGCCATCAGGTCGTCGGTCTCCTGCGGTGTGAGCACGGCGGTGGGCTCGTCGAAGATGAGGTACTCGGCGTCGTTGGCGAGCGCCTTGAGGATCTCCACCCGCTGCTGGACGCCGACCGGCAGGTCCTCGATGACCGCGTCCGGGTCCACCGGCAGGTTGTAGCGCTGCGACAGCTCGTCCACCTTGGTGCGCGCGGCGCGCAGGTCGACCACCGGGCCGTCCTCACGTCCGAGGATCAGGTTCTCCGCGACGGTGAACACCTCGACCAGCATGAAGTGCTGGTGCACCATGCCGATCCCGGCAGCCATCGCCTGCCGGGGATTCGCGAAGTGCTGCTCGACCCCGCCCACAACGATGGCACCGCCATCGGGCTGGAGCAGCCCGTAGAGCACGTTCATCAGCGTGGACTTGCCCGCCCCGTTCTCCCCGAGCAGGCAGTGGATCTCGCCGGGACGGATGTCCAGGTCGACGGCGTCATTGGCGACGAAACTACCGAACTTCTTGGTGATCCCCCGAAGCTGGAGACCCCTCGTGTCTTGGTCTGGCACGCCCCAGATCCTTCCAGATTCCCGCGGTCGTGGCACGCGTTCGCGGGCCGGAAAAGCGGAGAAGGGAGACCGTTGCGGTCTCCCTTCTCCGGGGTGAGAGAGCGGGTCGTTACGCGATCTTGATCGTGCCGGCGACGATGTCGGCCTTGATCTTGTCGAGCTCGCTCTTGGTCTCGGCGGTCACCTTGGAATCCCAGTCGTGGAACGGAGCCAGGAAGACACCGGCGTTCGACAGCGTGCCGACGTACGGCGTGTTGTTGAACGTGCCCTCCTTGGCGTCCTTGATCGCCTGGAACACCGCGACGTCCATGGCCTTGCCCACGGAGGTCGGGATGACCGCGCAGTACTTGGCCTGGCTCACGCAGCCGTCGGTGTCGACCCACATCGAACCGACCTTGCCACCGCTGGCCTGGGCGACCTGGAGGGCGCCCTCACCGGCGCTGCCGGCGACCGGCAGCAGGATGTCCGCACCCTGGGAGACCAGGTTGTTGGCGACCTGCTTGCCGCCGGCGACGTCCTGGAACGGGTTCTGGCCGGGGATGAACGAGCCGTCCTTCTTGGTGTCGTCCCAACCGAGGACCTTGACGTCCTTGCCCTTGGCCTTGTTGTAGTACGCGACGCCCTGGGCGTAGCCGGTCATGAACGCGGTCACCGACGGGATCTTCGCGCCGCCGAAGGTGCCGACCTTGCCGGTCTGGCTGAGGGACGCGGCCGCGTAGCCGGCCATGAACGACGGCTCACCGGTGTTGAAGACGAGGCCCTTGAGGTTCGACTCCGGCTTGTCATAGGCGTAGTCCACGATCGCGAACTTCACGTCCGGGTACTGCTTGGCCGCGGCCTGGGTGGCGTCGCCGAGCAGGAAGCCGACGGTGATGATGATGTTGCACTTGCCATCAACCATGGACTTGATGTTCTGGGCGTAGTCGGCCTCCGCCTTGGACTGCACCTGGGCGGTCTGGACGCCCAGCTCCGTCCCGGCCTTCACGAGGCCGTCGTGGGAGGTCTGGTTGAACGACTTGTCGTCGAAGCCGCCCAGGTCGGAGACCATGCAGGCCTTGAAATCGGACGCCGTCGCGCTGCTCGTGGCAGACGCGGAGCTGGTCGCGGCCGGCGGCGGGGTTGCGCAGCCGGCGAATGCGAGGGCCAGAGCTCCGAGCGCGGCCGTGATGGTCAAAGACTTCTTCACGAAGATGCCTCCTTGGCAAAGGTTGTACACGCCGGGCCGGATGCCGGCCCCAGCACGAAGCACTCTAGCCACGGACCCGCGTCCGGATCGTCCGGAAAGGTCGCCTGCGACAACTCGATACCCAGTTGTTATCCAACGCCGGGAGAAATCGGCGGCTTAGCATCGCTAGGGATGCTTGTTTGGCATCCCTAGCGATGCTAAGCTGGGCTTCGTCGCAGCAGGTACGACTCAAGGAGGGTGAAAATGGCTGCAGCATTCGGAGCGATCAAGGGCTTTCTGCACTTCTTCACCGACGAGCGTCCGCGCGTAGCGGAGGCCCACGGAGAGGTGCACACGATCCTCGACGTGCTCGAACCCCGGTCTTTCCAGAGCTGAGCACAGGGCCTCAACGCCACCGCCGAATCACAGTAGGGTTCGGGGTGTGTTGACGACATCCCAGGCCGCCGAGCTGGTCGGCCTCCCCAAGGAGCAGTTCCGCTCCGCGATGTCGAAAGAGCGCAAGAACGGCAAGGAGTACCACGCTCCCCGTGAGTTGTGGGCCGACGGCCGTACCCCGCTGTGGGACGAGAAGAAGGTGCTCGCCTGGGCGAAGGCCCGCAAGAAGCGGAAGAAGCGCGCGAAGGCCGAGAAGGCGGAGAAGGGCGAGTAGCCCGCACCCTGTCGACAGTTCGCCACCGAATTGCCCCCTCGCGCCCGGAATTCCGGTGGCGAGGGGACAATTCGGGAGCGAACCGGACTCCTGGGACGCCTGGGACGGGGCCGCAGACCCGGACGGGGCCCGACCGAGCCGGGGTCAGTGGTGCTTGCGCTCCGGCCACAGGGACGGGGCGTCCGCGGCGAAGGCGCGCAGGATCGCGTCCGAGGCCTCCAGGGCCGACAACTCGCCGCTCTCCACGTCCGCCTCGAGCCCGGCCCGGATCGCACTCACCGAGCCGGACGTGCGCAGCGCGTCCTCCAGTTCGCCGTGCACCAGCGCCCACAGCCATTCGCGCTGTTGGCGCGCGCGGCGGGCGTCCAGTTCGCCGGCCTCCTCCAGGCGCGCGCGGTGCGCGAGGATCGCCTGCCAGACCTCGTCGAGGCCCTTGCCGGTGAGCGAACTCGAGGTCAGCACCGGCGGCCGCACGGCGTGCGGGTCGGAGCTGATCAGCTTCATCGCGATGCTGAGTTCGCGCGCGGTCACCCGCGCCTCCCCCTCGTGTTCGCCGTCGGCCTTGTTGACCGTGATCACGTCGGCCATCTCGAGGATGCCGCGCTTGATGCCCTGCAGCTGGTCACCGGCTCGGGCCAGCGTGATCAGCAGGAACGTGTCCACCATGCCGGCCACCGCGACCTCGGACTGGCCGACGCCGACGGTCTCGACCAGCACCACGTCGAACCCGGCCGCCTCCAGCACCAGCATCGACTCCCTGGTGGTGCGCGCGACGCCGCCCAGGTGCGCCCCTGCGGGTGAGGGACGGATGAACGTGTGCTCGCTCTGGGCGAGCTCGCCCATGCGCGTCCGGTCGCCAAGGATCGAGCCACCGGTCTTCGCCGAGGTGGGGTCGACCGCGAGCACGGCGATCCGGTGGCCCTGGTCGATCAGCCGACGCCCGAGGGAGTCTATGAACGTGGACTTGCCCGCGCCCGGGACGCCGGTGATGCCGACCCGCACGGCCTTGCCGGTGTGCGGACGCAGGATGCGCAGCAGGTCCGCGGCCACCGCGTGGTGGGACGGCTTGCTCGACTCCACCAGCGTGATCGCACGGGCGATGCCGCCCCGATCCCCCGCCAGGACCTGGTCGGCCAGGAACTCCGGGTCGGTCCGGGGCCGCTTCACGACCGCCGGGTCGCGCCTCGGCGGGACGGCGTCCCCGTACTGGCGTCCGGGCGTGGAGTCCGAGCGCAGGTAGAGCGGCGCCTTGTCTTCAGTCATCTCGTCCATACTCTGCTGGTTCATCGGGAACTGTTTGCCGCGACACCCGGTTCGACCCCTGTGAAATGAAAGGGGACTGTCCCCTTTCATTTCAGGGCCCCGAGACAGGTCGAGCCTGCCGGAAAGACCCAGCAGGCTCGACCGTCGTCGTCTCGGTCACGCAGCGTCGAGGCGCTCGCGCAGCTTGGTGAGCAGCTCGATCGCCGACTCCGGGATCACCGTTCCGGGCGGGTAGATCGCGTCGGCCCCGGCGGCGTACAGCTCGTCGAAGTCGGACGGCGGGATGACCCCGCCCACCACGATCATCATGTCCGGACGGCCGAGGTCGTCCAGCGCCTTGCGCAGCGCCGGCACCAGCGTGAGGTGACCGGCGGCCAGCGAAGACACCCCGACCACGTGGACGTCGGACTCGACGGCCTGGCGAGCGGTCTCCTCCGGCGTCTGGAACAGCGGGCCCACGTCGACGGTGAAGCCGAGGTCGGCGAACGCCGTCGAGATCACCTTCTGGCCGCGGTCGTGGCCGTCCTGGCCCATCTTGGCGACTAGGATGCGCGGACGGCGTCCCTCGACCTTCTCGAAGTCGTCGACCAGGTCGCGCGCCTTTGTGACCACCTCGGTGGAGCCGGACTCGGAGTTGTACACACCCGAGATCGTACGGATGTTCGCGGTGTAGCGTCCGAACACCTTCTCCAGCGCGTCGGAGATCTCGCCCACGCTGGCCTTGGCGCGCGCGGCGTCGATGGCGAGCTTGAGCAAGTTGCGCTCCGGGTCGGTCGGGTCGGGGTTGGACGCGGCCCAGGTCAGCTTCTCCAGCGCGGCCTCGGTCGCGGCGGTGTCGCGCTCGGCCCGCAGCCGCTGGAGCTTGGCGATCTGCTCCTCGCGGACCTTGGAGTTGTTGACCTTCAGCACCTCGGGCATCACGTCGTTCTCGACCGTGTAGGTGTTGACGCCGATCAGCGGCTGGCGCCCCGAGTCGATGCGGGCCTGGGTGCGGGCCGCGGCCTCCTCGATGCGCATCTTCGGGATGCCCGCCTCGATCGCCTTGGCCATGCCGCC
>JAIUOS010000013.1 GCA_020161755.1 Actinomycetota bacterium | reverse complement strand
ACCACATCGTCATGCTGGTCGGTCCAGGCCAGGAGCGGGGTCTGGGCGCCGGCAGTGGCCGAGCCGACAGCGAACAGGGCGTCGGCGGGGTCGTGGGAGTAGGTGGACGTGCCGTCATTGGCCAGGGAGTTGGCGGCACCGCTGTAGCTGAGGGTGATGGTGTGGCCACCGCTGCTGCTGGTGGCGAGCCGGCCGAGAGCGTCGTAGCTGTAGCTGGTGCCGGCCTGGGTGATGGTTTGGCCGTAGGCGTCGAAAGTGATGGTGCTGGTGTTGGCGCCCTGAGTGACGCCGGACTGGGTGCCGCGCGGGGTGTAGGTGTAGGTCTTGGTGCCGTCGCCGAGGAGTTGGTTGCGGGCGTTGTAGGTGTAGGTGGTGGTACCGGAACCGGTGCGGTTGCCGGACGCGTCGTAGCGGTAGCTGGTGTTGGTGGTGCCGTTGTCCCAGCTGGTGAGGCGGTTGGTCAGGTCGTAGGTGTAGGTGTTGGTGCCGGCGCCGGCGAACCCTGTGGTGGTCTTGGTGGTGAGGTTGTTGTTGTCGTCGTAGCCGTAGCTGATCGCGCCGAGCGTGGCGCCGGCGGCGGTCTTGAGGGTGTCGTCGGTGAGCCGGTGGAGGGAGTCGTAGGCGAAGGTGCGTTTGTCGTTGTTGGTGCCGTAGCTGATCGTGTCGACCAGGTTGAGGGATCGGTAGCCGATGGTGGCGGTGGTGTTTGTGGCGGGGTCGGTGAGGGTGGCGAGCCGGCCGGCGGTGTCGTAGCTGTACTGGGTGAGTCCGGCGGCGTCGGTGCGGGTGGCGAGCTGGCCGTCGGCGGCGTAGTTGAACGCGGTGTTGCCCGAGGGGCCGGTGGCGCTGATCAGGGCGTCGCGTTCGTCGTAGGTGAAGGTGTTGGTCGCGGTCCCGCTGGTGGCGGTGAGCATGCGGCCGGCTTTGTCGTAGGTGAAGGTGCGGGCGGCGGTGGCGGTTTCGGCGCCGGTTCCGGTGGTGCCGGTGAGCCGGCCGAGGGTGTCGTAGCTGCTGGTGACGGTGACGTTGCCGGGGGCGGTGGTGGTGACCGGGTTGCCGTTGGCGTCGTAGCCGGCGGTCCAGGTGCGGTCGGCCAGGTTGGGGTAGGTGTTGGTGGCGGGTTCGATCTGGGTTTCGGGCAGGTTCCAGGCGTTGTAGGTGCTGAGGAAGGTGTTGCCGCGGCCGTCGGTGAATCTGGTCCGGTTGCCGGCCGGGTCGTAGCCGAAGCTGGTCTCGATGGTGGTGGTCGTGTCGACCTTCTGGGTTTCGGCGCTCACCTGGCCCTGGCTGTCGTAGGTGAGGGTGGTGGTGCCGCCGCGCGGGTCGGTGACCTTGACTGCTCGGCTGTTGTCGTCGTAGCTGGTGGTGGTGCTGCGCAGGGCGGTGCCGCCGGCGTTGTAGTCGGTGCCGCGCACCGGGTTGCCGAGGTTGTCGTAGCGGGTGGTGGTTCGGGTGTTGTCGGCGTTGGTGAGGGTGGTGGTGCGGCCGGCGTAGTCGTAGCTGTAGCTGGTGGTGTTGTTGGCGCCGTCGGTGCTGGTGGCCGTCTCGCCGGCGGCGTTGTAGGTCTGGGTGGTGATGACCCCGGCAGGGCTGGTGGTCTTGGTGAGCCAGCCGGCGGTGCCGTAGCCGTAAGTGGTGGTCAGGTTGCGGACCGTCGGGGTCTTGAGTTGGTCGGTAAGGGTGACGCGTCGGCCCATGAAGTCGTAGGTGGCGGAGGTGACGGCGCCGACGGGATCGGTGACGGCCAACTGCTCGCCGCCGGTGTCGTAGGTGTAGCTGGTCTTGCCGCCGTCGGGGGCGGTCTGGGCGACGAGATCGCCGAGCTGGTCGTAGGCGTAGGTGGTGCGGGCGCCGGTGGCGTCAACGGTGGCGGTGACCTGGTCGAGGCCGTCGTATTCGGTGCGGGTGACCGGGGTGATCGCCGTGCTGGTGCCCGGGGCGGTGTAGGTGGGCGCGGTTTCGCTGGTGGGCCGGCCGCCGGCGTCGTAGCCGGTGGTCTTGATGTTGCTGTTGGCGTCACGCAGCTGGGTTTGCTCACCGAACGTGTCGTAGCCCATGGTGGCGGCGGGCCGGAGCAGGGTCGGGGTACCGCCGCCTGTCTCGGTGCTGGTTCGCGGGGAGATGATCGACGTCACCTGGCCGGCCTGGTCGTTGACGTAGTCGGTGGTGTTCCCGAGCGGGTCGGTCGACTGGGTGACCAGGCCACGCTGGTCCCGCTTCCAGGTGCTGGTGATCGTCTTGTCGGGGTCGGCGGTGCCGGTGACCGACCGCTGGATCTCCTTGCCGTTGGGGTCGTAGGTGGAGGTGGTGGTGGAGGAGCCGTCGGCGTCGCCGATGGTGGTGGTCAGCGCCTGGTCGTCGCCGTCGTAGCTGTAGCTGGTGGTGCGGTGCAGCCCGTCGGGGTCGAGGACCACGCTGGCGGGTCGGCCGGCGGCGTCCACGGTGATCGTGGTGGTGGTGGCACCGTTGTTGGTGATTTCCTGGATCGCGTTGCCGGCGCCGTCGTAGCTGGTCTGTTTCGCGACGAAGCTGGCCTGGCCGTCGTCGGTGCGGGTGATGGTGGCCAGCAGCCCGTTGTCGGTGTAGGTGTAGACGGTCCTGCGGCCCATCGAGTCCTTGATGTTGGCCAACCGGCCCGACGGGTCGTAGGCGCGGGAGGACAGGACCAGGTCGACCGGTGCGATCGGGTTGTTGGGGTTCCCGGTGTAGTTCTTGAGGGTGGTAGTGAGCAGCCGGCCTTCAGCGTCGAACAGTGACACGGTGGTGGTGCCGGTGGGGTCGGTGACGGTGGTGCGGTTGCCGTACACGTCGTAGCCGTAGCTGGTCTGCTTGCCGAGCCCGTCGGTAGTGGTGACGACGTGGTCGTGGCTGTCGTAGGTCGAACTGGTGGACCGGGCGGGGTCGCCGCCGGTGGCGTCGCTGACGGTCTGGCCCAGCACGTCGCCGTCGTCGTCGAAGCTGGTGGTCACCACGGGGGTGTGGACGACCCCGGTGATCAGGTTCTTGGTGGCGGGATCGGTTTCCTTCACGACCTGGCCGAGTGGGTCGTACTCGAAGCTGGTCACGACCCCGTCGGGATAGCTGTCGGACGTGACGGTCTTGCTGGTGACCCGGCCGAGCGGGTCGTAGCCGAACGTGGTGGTGAGCCCGGACGGGTCGGTCTGGGTCGCCAGGTCACCGGTGGCGGTGTAGGCGAAACGGGTTGTCCTGCCGCCGGCGGTGGTGATCGTGGCGATCAGGCCGGCGAGGGTGGTTCCGCCGCCGACAGCACCGGTGGAGCTTGTGGTGTAGGTGGTTGTGGTGGTCCGGCCATCGGGGTACCCAGGCACGGCCGGGGTGGTGACCCTGGTCTGGTTACCGACGCTGTCGTACTGGTAGGTGGTCTTGTAAGTGTCGTCGGAGGCGGAGGTGGAACGGCCGTCCCGTATCGAGGTGATGACGTCGTTGCGGGGATCGGCGGGCGGGTTGGCGGTGGTGTCGTCGGGGAAGTAGGTGTAGTAGACGGTCGAGCACTTGTCGGCCGAGAAGTCCTGGCAGGTCTTGGTGCTGACGGTGTTGCCGCGCACGTCGTGGCCGGTGGTGGTGACGTTGCCGTTGGGGTCGGCGACCGTATAGAGGAAGCCGCCGGTGTCGTAGCCGTACTGGGTCTGGTTGCCGAGCGCGTCGGTCTCGAGCAGGGCGCGGTTCCCCATCAGCAGGTCGTAGGTGTAGGACAGCGTCTTGCCGCCCGGGTCGAGAATGCTGGCGGTCGAGATCGCCGCTTTCCCGTCGGATTGTGCCGCAGCCGCCCATTGGGCGTCGGCCTGGGCCTTGGTGAGCTCGGCGCTGTACAGGGCCACGTCACCCAGGGAGCCCTTGAAGAAGGTGGCGGTGGCGGTGGTCTTGCCGCTGACAGCGGGCCACGCGTTGCTCAGGTAGCCGCCGCCGAGCTGGGTGTGGGCGGCGGCCGTGCTGGAGGGCAGCTGGATCGTTCCGGTGAGCGTGCCGACCAGGGTGCCGTCGAGGTACAACGACTGGGAGGTGGCTGCTGCCGACAACACGGCGTAGTGCCATTTGTCGTCGGTGACCGCCGTGCTGGTGGTGATGGGGGCGACCGTCCCGGTCCAGTACTCGCCGCGCAGCTTGCCGTCCGAGCCGACATAGAGCAGCGGCTCAAACCCGGCTGTGGTGGTGGCCGAGGCGAGCGCGGAGGTGTTGTAGCCGGCCAGGACCCCGTTGGCGGTCTTGGTGCGGAACCACAGGCCGATGGACTGGTTGCCACCGGTCCCGATCAGGGTTCCGGTCGGGTCGTCGGTGTCGGGCACGAAGTTGGCGTAGCCGGTGGTGCCGTTGAACGTGGCTGCCTTGGAGTCCTTGAACCGGCCCGTGGTGGCGGCGGTGACCCCGCCGATCTCGGTGAGGAGGTTGCCGTTGAGTTCGTTGTCCACGTCAGGGCCGGCCGCGTCGGCGAACCGCCAGTAGTTGTCGGGCGCCGCACCCAGGACGGAGGAGGCGAAGACCTGGCTGGAACCGGACACAGCCATCTTGTTCAGCGTCCAGGAGCCGCCGTGTTCGTCGACCACCTTCGACACCTTCGCCGTGGCGGTGTCGTAGGTGACGGTGGCGTACAGGTTGCCCGAGGGCCGGGTGATGGACGTGAGCTGCTGGGTGGCGGCGGTGCGGGCCTCCAGCCCGGCCACTTCGGAGTCGCTGAGTGCCCGGTCGAAGAACGCGACGTCGGAGACCGATCCCTTGAAGTACAGGGGGCTGGCGGTGGCGCTGCCGTGGTTCTTGTTGTTCTTCCAGGTTTCGCCGATGTAGCCGGTGCCGATGTAGGTGTTGCGGGTGCTCAGCACCGACAGTGGCTGGACCTGCCCGTCGAGGCTGGCGACCTTGACCCCGTCGAGGTACAGGAACTGGGTGGTGCCGGCGGCCACCAGGGCGACGTCGTGCCACTTGCTGTCGACAACCGACGCCGGGCTGCTCATCGCGTACAGCGAGTGGCCGTTCCAGAACTCGCCCATCAGCTTGCCGTCATCGCCCACGTACAGGGCCGGGCAGTAGTTCCCGGTACTCGTCCCCTTGGACAGCGGGTCGCGCTGGTAGCTGAACAGCACACCGTTCGTGGCGGTCGCCTTGAATCGTGCCGTCAGGGTCTGGAACGCGCCAGCCAGCTCGGGTCGGCCGAGCAACTTCACAGACGAGCTGGACCCGTTGAAGGTGGCGGTGGTCGCGGTGCTGCCGGTCAGCGACGCGGCACCGCCCAGGGTGACGCTCTTGTAGCTACCGTTGTCGGTGCCGGCATTGGCCAGCACCGTGCTGGCGGCCCGGCTGGCCCCGGAGGCTTCGTTGAGCCGCCAGTAGCTGACCGGGCCCATGTTGTTCAGCGCCTGCGGATACAGGTTCGCCGCCGCATAGGAGTACTTCATGCAGTGCGTCGAGGTGGTCGGTGCGCACACCGAGGTGAGCAGGTCCCCGGTGTAGCCGTAGGTCCAGGTGACCGGGCCCGACCCGACCGGGTCGCTGCTCACCGTCGCGACGTGAGCGCTGGTCGCGCCCGCGGGCGTGGCCCAACCGAACGTCAACGAACGACCGGAGGCGGACGTGACCTTCTTCAGCAGGTTGTTGGTGTCATAGCTGAACGACTCGGTGCGCCCGGACGCGTCGGTGATCGACGCCAACCCGTAGCTGCCGCTGCCTGTGGTCCTGGAGAAGGAATAGACGGTGCCCGACTTGTCGATCAGCTGGAATCCCTGGTCGGCGCCGAGCGAGGTGAACTGGGAGTAGCGGCCCGGTGCCGGGGAGTAGCTGCCGTCCAGATTGCGGCCGAACCCGATCTCCCGGCCGTCGGGATAGGTGACCGTCACCCCGATCTCGGCGCCGGTCACATCCCTGGTGACAACGGCGCGCGCGTCGTAGAGGGACGACCAGCCGGCACCGAACGCCCCACTCGTGCGGGGATCGTTGCTGTTGTAGTCCCGGTCCACACTCAGCGACGGGCCGGCGGTCTCGATGTCGAAGTCGGTGTCGGAGTTGGTGTAGTTACCACCGTTCGCCTCAAACCCCTGTCCGGAGTTCTGCGACAACTCACTGGTCAGCGACGGCTGCGGCACCGCCACGTTCAGGGTGAACTTCTGCGGGTTCAGCGAATCGGTACCGCCGTCACTCGTGGTCGCCGACCACTGGTACGAGGCACCCCACGACAGCTTCCCCGACGGCACCGTCCAGTTCGGGGAGGCGATATCGCCGGAGGTCGCAACCACACTCGAGCCGTCCGCGCTGTAGACGGTGAACCGATACGTCACCGAAGCATTCGGGAACGTGTCCGCGTCATGGCCCGCCGCCAACAACTGCGGGGTCAGGCTGTGGACCGAGTAGTTGTTCAGCGGGTACTGGGTGTCAACCTGCGGCGCGACATTCGCCGTGTAGGTGACCGACAGGCTCGGCTGGTGGCCCGCCACCGTGCTGGAGTCGAAGATCTTGCGGTAGTCGTTGTTGGTCTCGCTCGTGGTCAGCGCGATCCCATGGTTCGTGGCCGGCTGATAGATCCAGTCGTTGAGCATCTTCACGCCATCGGCGTCAAACGCCGCAGTGATGTTCCCGCCCACCGCCGGGTCGAGGGAACTGTTGCCACAGGCCTTCGACGGGGAGGTACCCGACCACTTGCCGACCCCCTCGGTGTCGATCGCCGGCCCCGGCGAGGCCAGCGCGTCGGCAGACCAGTCAGCAGTCACCCGGCCCACATCGACCGAGGTCGTTCCCGAGCAACCGTTGTAGGCCCAGATGTCGAACACCGTCAGCGACGCGGCGGTGACCTGCTGGCCGGCGAACTGGGTCGCGAAATCGGCGAACGCCAAGAAGCTGCGCGACTTGTGGGTCTTGCCGCTGTCATAGGTGCCGACCCGCAACTGCTCCGGACGGATCGTGTCGGCGCCTGTCTCGTAATAGCCCGCCGACGACAACGTGGCGATCGTCGGATCCACCGACACCGGGAAGACCCGCGCCGGATCGTTCAGCCAGGCCGGGTCGACGCTCACCGTCAGCACCGTCCGGCCTGCCACCGTCGCCAGATCGTAATTGACCTTGGTCGCAACCGGCTCCGGCGCCGGGACCGAGGAATCCACCGCGAAACCTGCCGGGATCGCAGCAACCTGCACACCCTTGGCATTCAGCAGGACTATCGAGCCATCCTTGGCCTTCTTCGCGGTCAACCCCTTCAGCCGCAACGGGAACGACCACGACGTCCCCGCCGACGCCGACTGCAGAACCAGCGTCTCCTTCACCCCATCGTTGGTCGGTTGCTCGACCACATCCAGCCCGGCCCGAGCCGCCTTGAACACCGCCCGGTCACCATCAACCCTCGCCGACACCGACCGGCCACCCGCGAAACCGAAACCGAGCTCGTGGCCGGAATCAAACGCCACCGACACCAGATCGGTCGCATCCGCCGAACGGCCGATCCTGATACCCAAACCATGCGCACGGGGCCGCAACGGCTGCCCCGCAGCACCGACCAACGAGTCATCGATCGGCAACCACTCCCCCGCCGCCGACTGATAGTTGACCGGCGAGGCATGAACCATGGCAGTGCGCGAACCATCCGCGTTCACGAACACATCGGTCGTCGCGTCCGACTCCGTTGCCGAACGCACACTCGACGCCTCATCGAACACGCCACCGGATCCGGCCATCTCGCGCCCAGCCGCAATCGGCTCCACCGAAACCACGCCAGCCTCGTACGGGGCCAACTCACCCTTGCCCGTGCCCTGGACGCGGCCACGAGCCGACGCATCGGCGCTCGTGTCCGCCGCCGCCACCTGATCCTGCGGGCCCCCGGCCGAACCCGACTCCTGAACCGGAACCGGCTTGCCGTCAGCGAGCGCCTGCCCAACGAACCAGCCCCGCACCCAATCCCACACCGAGTCCCGACTCGCTGGCGGATCAACCGTGACCCCCGCAAAGATCGACACAACAAGCGCAACACAGATCGACAAAGCGATCGAGACACGCCACGAGCGTGGCTTCAAAGACACGACAAAACCTCCAGGGGTGGGGCAAAGCGAGCGAAGTCAACCCGCCCCGGAACCGCTCAGCCGGACCTGTCCAGATACTGAGAAACGCCTGCGCCTACTTCGCCACCCCTCCGCTCAAACCATCGACCGCAACGTTGGCGACACCCCCAACGGCGCCGCAGTCGCCACCTGCACCTCAGCGACCGTGAGTTCCGGGTTAACCTCGACTAGGGCTTATGCCGCTGCGTCACCGCGGCGACGGCCTGCTGGAGCCTGGGCGTCTCGTCGTGCACCACCGCGGCGATCCGCGGCCCGGCGTCGGTGTCGACCAGCGTGTAGCAGGCCGCGAAGGAGTAGACCGGACGGCCCTCGGCGTCCTCGAGGTGCCAGGTGAGGGCGACCAGGGCGGTGCCGGCGGTCACCGGCACGACCTGCACCCCCTCGGGCGTCGCGGTCGTGACCCCGAGCACGCGGTAGGCCCCGACGATCCGCTCGATCGCGGCGGCCCACACCTCCGGGCCCGGCACCGAGGTGAGCGCCACCGTCCCGGTGTCGCCGACCACCTGGCACGGGAAGGCGAACAGCGCGGTGATCGCGACCGGGTCGAGGGAGGAGAACGTGGTGTGGTACTCCTCGAGGAACTGCACGGCTGTCTGCTGGTCCATCGTGATGCCTCCATCTGCCGGGGTCGACGTCCGTCACAATGATGCCTGTGACACCAGCCGAGGAGCGCGAGGGCCTGCACGCCTACGAGGTCGTGCTCAAGCACATCGAGGCGGGCATTCTCGCCGGGACGCACCGTCCCGGCGACCAGCTGCCGCCCGAGCGCGACCTGGCCGTGCAGCTGGGGGTGAGCCGTTCCGCGGTGCGGGAGGCCATGCGCGTGCTCCAGACCCAGGGGCTGATCACGTCCAGCACCGGGCCCGGCCGGGGCACCCGGATCGCACCGGCCCGCGGGGACGCCCTGGCCCGGATCTTCCAGCTGCACCTCACGCTGTCGGACGCCGGCACGTACGACCTCACCGAGACCCGGGTGGCGCTCGAACGGTCGTCGGCCGCCCTCGCCGCGCAGCGCCGGACGCCCCGCTCGGTCCGTCGGCTGGAAGCGATGATGGCGGCCATGGAGGGCGCCGAGGCCATCGACGAGTTCAACGACCTCGACACCGACTTCCACGTGCTGATCGCCCGCACCGGACGCAGCGAACTGATCGCCGACCTCACCGTGGCGATCCGCCAGGCCGTCCGGGAGACGATCCGGACGGCATCGAAGGCGATGCCCGACTGGGGGGCGCACCGGCAGCAACTCGTCGCCGAGCACCGCGAGATCCTGACCGCCATCGAGGACGGGGACTCCGCCGCGGCCGCCACCCTGGTCGAGCACCACATCCGTCGGGCCTACATCGCGCTGGGCATCAGCCCCGGCGAGTAGGCCCGATCGGGGTCAGGACTCCAGGCCGTGCTCGAGCCCGTCGCCGGGATCGGCGGCCGGCTCCGCGACGTCGGCGTCCTGGGTGTTCTCCGAACCCAGCCCGAAGCGGGTGCCCTCGTCCTCGGAGGCCGACTCGCCCTCGAACGGGCCCTCGGACGGGCCGAGGCCGTGCGCCAGGGCCTGCTCGCGGCTCTCGGCCTTCTCGGCCTCGACCGCCGAGCCGACGTCGTCGCCGACCTGGGTGTCGGGAGAACCGAGACCGTACTCGCTCACGCCGTCAGACATATGGTGACTCCTTCGATCGTTGGTGAACCCATTCTTACCCCGGGTCGGGGACAGTCCATTCACGCAGCCTAGGCTGGCGGCATGCGCGCGTCACGGGGTCGTCCGGCGGCGATCGGCCTGCTCACTCTCACGCTCACCCTCGCCGCCTGCACCGCGTCCGGCACCCCGGTCACACCCGGCGGCGGGACGCCGTCCGCCCCCTCCACGAGCCCGCCCTCGAGCCCGACCGCCGCACCCGCGTCCGACCTGGCCACCCCGGCGCTGAAGGAGATCGCGATGGAGCTCGTCTCCAGCGCGGAGAACTCCTCGCTCGACTGGACGGCGCAGTACCGCTACATCGAGGACATCGGGGACGGGCGCGGCTACACCGCGGGCATCATCGGGTTCTGCTCGGGCACCGGC
Source organism: Actinomycetota bacterium (assembly GCA_020161755.1). Taxonomy (GTDB): domain Bacteria; phylum Actinomycetota; class Actinomycetes; order Propionibacteriales; family Propionibacteriaceae; genus Propionicimonas. The sequence continues at coordinate 85,552 of JAIUOS010000013.1, read as the reverse complement.
GACATGCTCGAGGTCGTCCAGCGGTACACCGCCGCGAGCCCGGGCAACGCCCTGGCCAGGTTCCTGCCCGCTCTGCGCACGGTGAACGGGTCGGACTCGCACGCCGGGCTCGGCACGCCGTTCGTGAAGGCGTGGCGCGCCGCGGCGAAGGACCCGGCCATGCAGGCCGCGCAGGACGCTGAGCGCGACCAGACCTACTTCGACCCGGCGGTGGCCCGGGCGAAGGCGGACGGACTGCGCGCGCTGGGCCAGTTCATCTACTACGACGCGATGGTCATGCACGGACCCGGGGACGATCCGTCCAGCTTCGGCGGCATCCGCGCCGCGGCCCTGCGGAAAGCCGCTCCCCCCAGCATGGGCGGGGACGAGACCGCGTACCTGACCGCCTTCCTGGCCGTCCGGAAGAAGGCGATGCGGGCCGAGGAGGCACACGAGGACACCACCCGGGTCGATACCGAACAGCTGGTCTTCCTGCGGGCCGGCACCCTCGACCTGTCCACCCCGCTGGTGTGGCACGTCTACGGCGACCCCTACCGCATCGACTGAGTGCCCGCCCCTACTTGCTGACCGTCAGCGTGGCAGCGGTGCGGGCGGCCTCGAGCTGGTCGTCTCCGCTGTACTTCACCACGAAGGCATGGCCTCCGGTCGTGGCGATCTTCGGGTAGGTGAGCGTGTAGGTGCCGGTGTCGTCGGCATCGATCACGAAGGTCTTCAGGCGCTTGCCGTCGAGGTAGAACCGGACGCGGCCGGTCGGCGACAGCTTGTTCGGCGCCGCCAGCTTCGCCGTCACCACCACGCGGGTCTTCGACGCGCGGACGGTCTTCGTCGAGAAGGACAGCTTCAGCGAACTGTCCGCCTTCACCACCGTGTAGGCGAAGGACGAGGCCTTGGTGACGTCGCCCTCGGTGAACGTCGCGGTGGCGGTCGCCCCGCCCACGGACGAGGAGTCGAAGCCCTGGACGTCCGCGTCACCGGTGACCGGCCGGGAGTACACGCCCTTGTTGTAGACCGCCCGCACCACCAGCCCCTTGGCGGCGAACGCGTCGCCCACCGCGTAGGTCAGTTTCGTCGGGGCGGTCACGTTCACCGAGGTCAGGACGGCCTTGGCCGGGGGGTCGGCGACCACGTCCCGGTAGGTGCCGCTCAGGTCGAACACGCTGGCCACGTTGCTCGCCGTGTAGGCGATCGAGGACGCGCTGAGCGGGCCCTTGCCCGCGCTGGCCATGTCCTTGTAGGCCACGTTGGCGAGCTGGCGGATGGACCAGTCGCGTCCGCTCTTCTCCTGGATACGCACGGTGGCGGCCAGGAACAGGATGCTCGCCCGGCGCAGGTGCGAGGAGTCCGAGATCAGCGAGTAGCTGGTGTACTTCGACGAGGCGGCGAGGATCGCCATCGAGTAGTCCGCGTTGCCGATGGTGCTGGCGGACTTCTTCTCGACGATGATCCGCGAGTCGGCGATGCCGTGCGACCGCAACCACGACCGCATCACGCCGGCCTCGGTGTGTCCGTTGCGGGCAGCGCCGCCGCTCACCAGCACACGCGAGTGCGGGTACTTCTTCAACGCGCTCACGGCCACCGTGAGCCGCCGGCTGAGCTTGGTGGTGATCTTTCCGGATTTGCTCAGGGCCGAGCCGAGAACGACGAATACATGCCCCTTCGACGGCAGGCCTTTCGGCACGGTGTAGTTCATGTCCAACTGCGCGTTGATGGTCGACCACGAATCCATGAAATCGCCCCACAGTCGGCTTTCCCGGGTCGAGCTCGTGGCCATCGAGCCGACCACGATTTCGCGCTGGGCGACGTTGCCGGTGCGCTGGTAGTAGATCGCCAACGCCTTCAGGTTCGACCGGGACGCGGCCGCAACCGCGCTGGCGGGAGCCGTCGGGACGATCACCCCGGCGACGGCCACGAGGCTGGCCACGATCGCGGTGAGCATCGTACGAACCGAACCGAACCGCATCCTTCTCCTACCTTCCCGATTGCGGGCGCGCCAAAATCAGCGAGCATGCCGAATGGGGGCGCGCAAACCCGGGTGAATGGGGCAACTCCACGCCGACCGAATCACCGGCATTCTCCGGTGAACTGGTAATAGAGTCTGACACTCCCCGCCGGGTCGGCGTGTATCTACTTGAGGGTTTGCCCGGCGCTGGTTGAGGGTTTCGTCCCGCCCAGTTCGAGCGCGAAGCCGCGCAGCATGTAGCCCGCGATCAGGTCGTCCCAGCCCAGTTCGGGCTCGGTGAGGATGCGCGGGTCGCGCGCAAACAACCGGCGCAGGAGGACGTCGGACTCCAGGATCGCGAGCGGCTGGCCGGGGCACTTGTGGGCGCCGTCGCCGAAGCTCAGTACGGCCTGGTTCACCCCGGACGGCAGCGTCCGCTGCGGGCACAGGTCCAGCGGCCGCTCCCCCACCGCGGCGGCGTCCGCGTTCGCCGGCCGGATGCACACGTCGACGAGGTGGCCGGCCGGGATCGTCCACGCGCTCGCGCCGTCGTTGACCTCCAGCGGCTCGGTGACCCGCCGATACAGGTGGCCGACGACCGGCTCGAGCCGGATCACCTCGTTGAGGATGGCGAAGCGTTCGGGCTGGCCGGCCACCAGGTACCGCTCCCGCAACGGCGGGTTCTGGAGCAGGTGCCATGCGGCCATGCAGATGAACTCCCGGGTGGTGACCATGCCGGCGGTGCCGTAGGTCACGCACTCCACGAGGATCTCGAGGTCGGAGTAGCCCTCCCCGATGAGGTGGCTGATCACGTCCTCGCGCGGCTGCCGACGTCGTGCCCTGATCGCCGGACGGACGTCCGCGGCGTAGAACCGGACGATCGGCAGCAGGCCGTTGACCGCCGCCCTCGCCCACTGCCCGCGGGTGCGGCCGAGGTCGTCGCGGGTGATGTCGAACGGCGGCTGGTTGAAGAAGCTGACCAACCGCCGGGCCATCCTCGGCACCGGCGACTCGGTGAGGCCGACCGCTTCGGCGGTCACCTCGACGGTGTACAGCAGCGCAATCTCGTCCAGGATGCAGCGGCCCTGCGCGGTGGCACGGTCGAGCAACGCGTCCGCGCTGGCCTCCATCCGTGCGGTGTACCGCTCGGCGACCACGGCCGGGGCGAAGAACCGGCCCACCTTGCTGCGCTGCTCGTCGTGCAGTCGTCCGTCGGAGATCAGGATCGGTCGATGCGTGAGGCCGCCGGTCGGGATGGCCTCAGCGGTGAACCCGGCCTGCGTGGTCTGCGTCCGGGCGCGGAGCACCTGGCGGGCGACGGCCAGCGAACGGATCCGCCAGACGCGTCCGTCCTGCTCGACGCGGGGCGCGTCCGCCTCCCCGGGACGCCGCGCACGGCGCAGGTCGGGCCTGTCCATCCATCCGCCTTCCGCTGGTGCGACAACGACAGGGTAGGCGATCGGCTTGGTCACGGTTTGGCAACCGATCGCCCGCGCTCTTGACAACCGTTGAGCGTCCGGTCGATGATCAAAGAGAAGTTTGATCGATCAAATCGACCGGGGGCTCGGCGGCTCGACCCCCTGGACGGCCTGGAGCGGGGGCCCACGGCATGGACGCGGTGAATCGGCAGGCTCGACCGACGCTGGTCAGCATCGCCCAGGAGCTCGGGGTGTCCAGACAGACCGTGTCCAACGTGCTCAACAACCCGTCGGTGGTCCACCCGCGCACCCGGGAGCGCGTCGACGCCGCGATCAAGAAGGCCGGGTACCGTCCGTCCGCTGCCGGGAAGGCGCTGCGCACGCAACGCTCGATGGCCATCGGACTGCGGCTGTACCGGGCGGTGGACGGCATCAATGGTGCGGTGATGGACCGGTTCCTGCACTCCTTGGCGGAGGAGGCGCAGCGACTCGGTTACCAGCTCACCCTGCTCACCGCCGACGATGCCGCCGGCGAGGTCGAGAAACTGGAGACGCTGTACCGCTCCGCGTCCATCGACCTCGCCGTGCTCACCGACACCGGCATGGACGACACCCGCCCGGCCCGCCTGCGCGAGAACCAGGTGCCGTTCGTCACGTTCGGCCGGCCGTGGGGCCGGATCGCGACCAGCGACCACTGCTGGGTGGACGTGGACGGCGCCGCCGGCACCGCCGCGGCCGCCTCGTGGCTGCGCGAACTCGGCCACGAGCGCATCGGCTTCCTCGGCTGGCCCGAGGGCTCCGGTGTGGGCGACGACCGTCGCGCCGGCTGGTGGGCCACGGTCGCCGACCTGCCGGGCAGCGCCGGCCTGTCGGTCGCCGTCCTCGACGACCACCCCAGCGCGGGTGTCGAGGGCGCCACCCAGCTCGTCGCGCGCGGGGCGACCGCGATCGTGTGCGCGTCCGACTCCCTCGCCCTCGGCGCGATCGGCCACTTCCGGACGGTCGGACGCCTCGGCGAGGCCGAGGTGCCCGTCGTCGGCTTCGACGACACGCCGGTGGCTCGTGCGACCGGGTTGTCCAGCGTCCACCAGCCCGTCGAGCAGGCCGCCGTCGACCTGCTCGAACTCGCCTTCACCGTTCTCGACGGCAAGACGCCTGCCCGCCCCCAACGACTCCTCGAGCCCCATCTGGTTCAGCGACGGCTCCAGCCGTTCGCCCGTTGACCCCACCCAGTGAAGGAAGGAACATGTCTCATCCCCAGCGAGCTGTGATCGCAGCTCTCGCCACCGCAGCTGCCCTCACACTCTCCGCCTGCGGCGGAGGGTTCACGTCCGCGAGCAACACCCCGGCGGCGTCGCAGTCGGCCAACACCAACCCGATCAGCGTTCTGATCGGCTCCTCCGGCGACGCCGAGACCACGTCGGTGAAGGCCGCCGTCGCGGCCTGGTCGACGAAGTCCGGCATCCAGGCTGAGGTCAAGGTCGCGTCCGACCTGACCCAGCAGGCCACCCAGGGCTTCGCCGGCGGCAAGCCCGACGACGTCCTCTACGTGTCCACCGACCAGCTCGCCGGCTGGGCCAAGAACGGCTCGCTCGAGGCGTACGGCGACCAGCTCAGCAACAAGAGCGACTTCTACCCCGGCCTGGTCAAGGCGTTCACCTACGACGACAAGTTCTACTGCGCGCCGAAGGACTTCTCGACGCTCGCACTCGTGATCAACAAGTCCATGTGGGCGGACGCCGGACTCACCGAGGCCGACGTGCCCACCACCTGGGACCAGCTCAGCGCGGTCGCGAAGAAGCTGACCAAGGGCAAGCGGGTCGGGCTGGCGTTCGGCCCGGAGATCCAGCGGGTGGGCGTGTTCATGGCCCAGGCCGGCGGCGGCCTGCTCAGCGCTGACGGCAAGGCCCAGGCCGACGCCCAGGCGAACGTCGACGCGCTCACCTACGTCAAGGGCATGCTCAACGACGGCTCCGCAGCGTTCTCCAGCGATCTGGGTGCCGGCTGGGGTGGCGAGGCGTTCGGCAAGAAGATGGCCGCCATGGTGATCGAGGGCAACTGGATCACCGGCGCCATGACCAGCACCTACCCGAATGTGGAGTACACCGTCGCCGAGCTGCCGGCGGGCGTCCAGAAGGGCACCCTCCAGTACACGAACTGCTGGGGCATCTCCGCCGACGGCGACAACAAGGCCGCCGCGATCAGCCTGGTCGAGTTCCTGACCACGACCGACCAGCAGCTCACCTTCGCCAAGGACTTCGGCGTGATGCCGTCCGTCCAGTCGGCGTCCGCGCAGTACAAGACCGACAACCCGACCATGGTGCCGTTCATCAACGGCGCCGAGTACGCGCAGAACCTGCCGTCGATGGCCGGGGCCGCGGACGTCATCAAGGAGTTCAACAGCCAGCTGGCAGGGCTGAAGTCGAAGGATCCCAAGGCGATCCTGGACGACACCCAGAAGAACCTCCAGGCGATCGTGGGCTGAGCGATGACCACAACCCAGGGCCTGGCGCGGGCCACCCCCGCGCCGGCCCAGGGGCGTGGCCGGCGCTCCCTGGGCAACGCCCAGGCGGGCGCCGGCTGGCTCTTCGTGCTGCCGATGGTGGTCGTCCTCGGCCTGTTCCTGTTCCTGCCGGTGGTCATGGCGGCGTGGGTCTCGGTGTCGGACTGGAGCGGACGCGGTGCGCCCTGGGGCGGCAACGTCAACTTCGTCGGGTCCAAGAACTACGTGGACGTCCTCGGCGGCCAGGGCCTGGCGGCCCGTGACTTCGGGACCGCGATCCGCAACAACCTGTACTACGTGATCCTGGTCGTGCCGCTGCAGACGGTGCTGTCGCTGCTGCTGGCGTTCATGGTCAACAAGCGGGCGCTGCGCGGCAAGAGCTTCTACCGGACGGCGTTCTACTTCCCGTCCGTCACCTCGTCGGTCGCGATCACCGTGCTGTGGCTGTTCCTGTTCTCGGCGTCCGGCGCGGTCAACGCGTTCCTGGGCTGGTTCTCCATCCAGGGCCCGAACTGGTTCGCCGACCCGCGCGGGGTGATCCACATCATGCTCGGGGGCGGCGACGGCCCGGCGGCGCTGCAGGAGCCGGCGCTGTTCGGCATCAGCGGCTGGGAGTGGCTCGCCGGTCCGTCCGTGGCCATGTGCGCGTTCATCCTGATGGCGATCTTCACCACGTCCGGGACGTTCATGCTGCTGTTCCTGGCCGCGCTCCAGGCGATCGGCGAGGAGACCGAGGAGGCCGCCATGGTCGACGGCGCGTCCGCGTGGCAGCGGTTCTGGTACGTGACGCTGCCGATGCTGCGTCCGACCGTGTTCACGGTGATCACGCTCGGCCTGATCGGCACCTGGCAGGTGTTCGACCAGATCTACACCGGCACCCAGGGCGGACCGTCCAAGACCACCTTGACCCCGGCCTACCTGTCCTACGACGCGGCGTTCCTCTCCGGTGACTGGGGACGCGGCGCCGCGATCGCCTTCGTGCTGTTCGGCATCATCGTGCTGTTCACGATCCTCCAGCGGCTGATCCTCGGCGGCGGGGACAACACCGGCACCGACCGGCGGGCGCAGCGGGCCGAGAAGCGGGCCAGAACCCGTGCGGCGGCGCAGACGGGAGGCGTGGCATGAGCAACACCGAGGCCGCCCGGCGGCACGCCGGCGAGAGTCACGGCGTCGGCCACGTCGCCACCTACGTGGTGCTGACCCTGCTGGCGATCATGTACATCTTCCCGTTCCTGGTGGAGGTGGCGAACTCGTTCAAGACCGACGAGGAGGCCACGCTCGCCGGCATGTCGCTGTGGTCGACGAACTGGACGACGGCGGCCTACACCACGCTGTTCGCGAACTCCGACTTCGCCCTGTGGACGATGAACTCGGTGATCGTGACGGTCGTGGTGACCACCGGGCGGGTGTTCTTCGTCTCGCTCGCGGGCTACTCGCTGGCGCGGCTGCGGTTCCCCGGGCGGCAGGCGGTGTACCTGGCGCTGATCGCGGTGATGTCGGTGCCGGCGGTGGTGCTGCTGATCCCGAAGTTCCTGGTGATCAAGTCGCTCGGCATCTACGACAGCTACGCGGGCATGATCCTGCCGCTGCTGGTGGACGCCGCGGGCGTGTTCATCATGAGGAACTTCTTCGAGTCGATCCCGCTGGCGGTGGAGGAGGCGGCGCGCATCGACGGCGCCGGCACCTTCCGGACGTTCTGGTCGGTGGTGCTGCCGATGTCCCGTCCCGCGCTGATGACGATCATCATCCTGAGCTTCCAGGGATCCTGGAACGAGCTCAACCACTTCATCGTCTCCACCCAGAGCCCCAGCCTGACCACGCTCACCAAGGGCGTGGCGTCGCTGGCGTCCGGGCAGCTGTCGTCGGGCAACCAGTACCCGATCAAGCTGGCGGCCGCGGCCCTGATGACGATCCCGGTCGCCATCATCTTCTTCATCTTCCAGAAGCGGATCATGAACACCTCCGGGGGCGCGGTGAAGGAGTAGCCGCCTCCTCGCCACCGAATTGTCCCCTCGCGCCCGGAATTCCGGTGGCGAGGGGCCAATTCGGTGGCGAGGTTGGTGGTGGACGGTGGGACGCGGCGCCCACAGCGGACGCACAGGGTGTTGTCGATTTCGGCCCAGGTGTTGTCCGTGTCCCGCCAGCTCTTCCGAGAGGGCTCGCGACGCGCTGGACTGGGGCGCATGACCGTCAAGCGCGTGAGCCAACTGAACGCCAGCGGGCAGTCCCGCAAGGAACGCGGACGCCTGTCGAAGGCAGGCGAACTGGTCCACGTCCGGCACGGCGCCTACGCCGACGAGCCGGCCGCCGGGGTGGTCGCCCGCCACCTCCAGCTGGTCGCCGGGACGGTGCCGCTGCTGTCCCCCGGCACGGTGCTCAGCCACGTCAGCGCGGGCCTCCTGCACACGCTCCCCAGCTGGGAGTCCCAGCTCGGCCGGGTCACGGTCATCCGGCAGCCACCCGGCCACGGCTCGCGGCGGACCTTCCTCCACGCCCGCGCGCTCACCCTGCTGCCCGAGGAGGTCGCGGTCGTCGACGGCTTCCGCTGCACCAGCCTGGAGCGGACGGCGGTCGACCTCGCCTGCAGCCTCCCCTTCGAGCGCGCCGTCGCGGTGCTGGACGCGACCCTGCGCCTCGGCGGCGACTCCGCGGTGATCGCCGACATCATCGACCGCGCCGCCGGACGCCACGGCGCCGGGACGGCGCGGGCCGCCCTGGCCGTCGCCGACGGACGCTCGGAGAGCGTCGGGGAGTCGCTCAGCCGCGTCCGGCTCGTCGAGGCCGGGCTGGAACGTCCCGCGCTCCAGCTCAACGTGTTCGACGCGTTCGGCACCTGGCTGGCCCGCTCCGACTTCGGCTGGAAGGAGCGCGGCGTCCTCGGCGAGTTCGACGGCAGGATCAAGTACACCGGCCCGCAGGACGAGGTCGCGCGCGCCGTCATGGCCGAGAAGGACCGCGAAGCGCGGCTCCGCGAGGCCGGCTGGGTCGTCGTCCGGTGGGGCTGGGAGGACCTCCGGGACCCTGCCGCCCTGAGGCGCCGGATCGAGGCCGCCTTCGCCCAGGCGCGTCCGGAGAAGATCCGCGGCTGGGCCGAGGACGCCTACCCCCAGTTCGCCACCGAAGTGTGAGTTCGCCACCGAAGTGTCCCCTCGCGCCCGGAATTCCGGTGGCGAGGGGACAATTCGGTGGCTAAGTCAGGGGGTGACCTCGAGGCGGTGGCGCTCGCCGCGGATCGTGACCGTGAAGGCGACCCGCTGCCAGTGCGCGGGCAGCATCGGGGCCGTGGCGAAGCCGTCCGGGGTGACGCTGAGCCCGGCGAAGCCGAACACCACCGCCTGCCACAACCCGCCCGCGGACGCCCCGTGGATGCCGTCGCCGGCGTTGTGCCGGACGTCCAGCAGGTCTGCCAGCGCCGCCCGCTCGAAGTGGGCGTACCCGATCTCGGGCTGGCCGGCCCGGCACGCCATCACCGCGCTGATCGCCGGCCCCAGGCTGGACCCGTGCTCGTGGTCGGTGCGCGGGTCGTAGTAGTCGTAGTTCGCCCGCAGCGTCTCGGCGGTGAACAGCTCCGGCAGCAGGTAGGCGAGCATCAGCACGTCCGGCTGCTTGAGGATCTGGGTGCCGGCGATGCCCTCGATGCCGTGCAGCTGCTGCATCGACACCGTCCGGGACCGGTCGCGCAACTCGGCGAGGTCGAGGTCGACCAGGCCGAAGTAGCCTTCGAACTGCTCGATCAGCCCGGACGCCGGGTCGAGCGGAAGCAGGATCCCGTTCGCGACCGTCTGCCAGGTCTCCAACCACTCGCTGTCCAGGCCGAGCTGCTCGGCGAGCTCCACCCACCGCTCGGGGTGCTGCTCGGCCAGCCACTGGGCCAGCCGCAGTCCGGTGCGCAGGTGCCACACCGCCACGTAGTTGGTGAACGCGTTGTCGTCGATGCGGTCGTGGTACTCGTCGGGCCCCACCACGTTGCGGAAGTGGCAGTGGCCGTCGTCCTCGCGCTGCGCGGCGGACGCCCAGAAGCTCGCGCCGTCCAGCACCAGCTCGGCGCCCTGGTCGAGCATGAACGCCTCGTCGCCGGTGGTGCGCCAGTACTGCATCACGCCCATCGCGACGTCGGCGGTGATGTGGATCTCGATGTCGCCGGTCCAGATGCGGATCAGCCGGGTGCGGTCCTCGGGGTCGGGCACCCACGTCGGCGTCACCTCGTCGCCGGTCTCAGCCGACTCCCACGCGAACTGGGCGCCGCGGTAGCCGTTGGCGGCAGCCTTGCGGCGGGCGCCGGGCAGCCCGTGCCAGCGGTACCGCAGCATGTTGCGTGCGATCGCCGGCTGGGTGAACGTGAACACCGGGAGCATGAAGGTCTCGGTGTCCCAGAACACGTGGTGGCGGTAGCCGTACCCGGACAGGGTCTTCGCGCCGATGCTGGCCCGGTCGGTGAACCGCGGCGCGGCGATGATCAGCTGGAACAGGCTGAACCGCAGCGCGAGCTGTGCGAGCGGGTCGCCGTCGATGGTCACGTCGGACGCGTCCCAGGACGCCCGCCACGCCTCGTCGTTCGCGGCGCGGACGCCGTCCCACCCCTGGCGACGGGCGGACGCCGCCACCTGGCCGGCCTCCGACACCGGGTCGCCGGAGTCGAGGTCGGGCACCAGCGCCACGAACTTGGTGAGGGTCGCCGACTCCCCCGCCGCCAGCCTGACCATGTGCTCGACCGCCGGGGCGCCCTCGGCGTCCGTGCCGGTCCCGGTGACACGTTCGTCCCGCGGCCCGGCCATGGCGACCTCGGCGGCCACGGCGAGCGTGTGCCTGGTGCCGCGGGTGCGCACCGCGAGCCACGCGGCGTCCTCCGACGACCCCTGCCCGGTCACGTCCCAGTGCAGCAACCCGGTGTTCTCGACGTGGGCGGAGACGCCCGCCCGGGTGCGCACGGTCACGTCCTGCTCGGCCTGCACCTGCACCCGCACGACCGCACGCCGGGCGTCGGAGAGGTCGACGAAGCGCTCGAAGCCCAACCGCAGCCGGGCCCCGTCCGTGCCCTCCCAGCGCACGATGCGCGCCAGGACTCCGGTGCGCAGGTCTAGCGTCCGCTCGAAGTCGAGCACGCGGCCGCGGTCGAGGCGCACCGGCTCGCCGTCGGCCCACAGCTCGACGCCCCACCAGCGCGGCAGGCTGGCCAGCTCCGAGACCGACACCGGCATGTCGTCCCACAGCCGGTGCATGAAGGCCGCCGGGGAGTCGCCCGGGTAGCCCTCCTCGAAGGTGCCACGGACGCACAGCTGGCCGTTGCCGATCGTGTAGATGGTCTCGCCGTGGTGCTGCCGCTCGGGCACGAAGGCGTGCTCGCGCACCACCCAGGCGGCCTGGTCCAGCTCGGCCAACAGGCGCGCGAGGTCGACCCCCTCGAGGCTGTCCAGCACGACGTGGGCCTCGCCCACCCGCTCGACCGGCCCCAGGCCCACCGCCCAGAACCCGCCGGCGATCGCGCCCGCGATACCCGCGGTGGCGTCCTCCACCACCACGCAGAGCCCGGGCGGGACGCCGAGCCGGCGGGCCGCCTCGAGGAACACGTCGGGCGCCGGCTTGGCCGGCAGGTCGGCGTTGCCGTCCACGACCGCGTCGAACAGGTCGGTGATGCCCAGGCTGTCCAGCACCGCCGGGGTGTTCCTGCTCGCGGACGCGATCGCGGTGAGGTAGCCGGCCGCGCGCAGTTCGTGCAGCAGCGCCAGCACCCCGGGGAGCACGTCGTCGGGGCCGATGTTCGTCAGCAGGTCGACGTAGTACCCGTTCTTGCGGGCCATCAGTTCCTGCGCCGTGGCCTCGTCCACCTCGCGGCCGGCGAGCAGGATCGCCAGCGACTCCCGCCGGCTCACCCCGCGCAGGTTCTCGTTCTGCGCACGCCCGAACGGCAGGCCTTCCTCATCGGCGAGGCGCTGCCAGGCGAGGTAGTGGTACTCGGCGGTATCGGTGATCACCCCGTCGAGGTCGAAGATGACGGCACGGAACTCGTTCATGGGCAAACCGGTCCTGGGGTCGAGTGGCACAACACATCGATTTGATCGTTCAAGACGGCTCCTGTCAAGCCTGTTCGCCACCCGACCCCGAATCGGTCACAGGAGCGCGGTCGCGCCTTCCTGGATCTTGTTCGCGACCTCGTCCGGCGTCGCCTTGTTGTGGAACAGGTCGTCCAGGTCGGGCCCGAACACCTCGTTCAGCATCTTCTGGCTGTTCGCGTGGTAGAGGTCGCCGATCTGGGCGGACGGCAGGGCCTTCATCGCCGCGTCGAAGCCACTCGGCATGCCGTCGAGCATCTTCGCCGAGGAGCGGGCGGCGTTCTGGATCGGGATCCAGTCGTGGTCGGCCGCCATCTGGTCCTGGAACGTCGTCGCCCGCCAGGTGGCGAACGCCTGCGCGGCCGACAGCGCGGCGGACTGCTTGGGGATCACCCAGCCACCCAGGAAGTACGGCATCACGCTCTTGCCCTGGTACAGGGGCAGCGGGGCCATGTCCCACTCGTCCTTCATCTGCTGGTAGGAGGTGATGTTCCACGTGCCGCCCGGCATCATCGAGACGATGCCGCCGGCGAAGCCGCCGGACTGGTTGTTCGCGTCGCGCTCGTCCGGACGCGGGGCGACGTGCTTGGCCCACATCAGGTCCTGCACGAAGCGCATCGACTCGATCACCCTGGGGTCGGTCATCTGGAACGCCGTCGGCTCCAGCGGCTTGTCGAAGAACGCGGTGCCGGCCGACCAGGCCAGCGTCTGCAGGCCCCACCACACGCCGAGGTCGCCGATGTCCAGGCCCCAGCGGGTGACCTTCGAGCCGCTCTTCTGGGTGAGGGCGGTGGCCGCCTCGATCACCTTGTCCCACGTCCAGGTGGCGTCGGGGTAGGCCAGCCCGGCCTTGTCGAAGTGGCTCTTGTTGTAGAACAGCGCGAGCGACTGGATGTTCTCCGGGATCGCGTACAGGCTCGTCCCGTCGAACTTCCAGGGCGTGTACAGGTCGACCGGGTACTTCGCCGGGTCGTCCATGTCGGTGGCGTCCACCGCGGCCTGCACGTTGGCCAGCAGGCCCTTCTTGTAGTGGGCGTAGGCCTGGACGTCCCAGTAGTAGATGTCGAAGGGCTGGTTGGACGCGTACTGCAGCTGGATCTTCTGCCAGTACTGGTCGTAGGGCAGGAAGTTGATCTTCGCCGTGAACTTGCCGGAGAACTCCTTGTTGAACGCCTCGACGCTCTTCTTGAAGTTCGCGTCGATCGTGGCGCCGTTGGTCCACGCGTAGACGGTGAGGTCGGTCTTGCCGACGACCTCGGTGGACGTGGCCGCGGGCAGCGTGGGGCTCGTCGCCGGCCCGCTACAGCCGGCCATCGCGAGCGCAGAACCCGCCAACGCACCACCGAGGAGCGTGCGGCGGGACAGTGGTGCAGAGAACATGGCGACCCTTTCTGGTTCGGTAATCACTTGTTGACGCCGGCAACGGAGATCCCGTTGACGTAGTAGCGCTGGGCGAGGAGGAACACGATGATCGACGGCGCGGCCGCGATCATCGTGGCTGCGGTGAGCATGTGCAGCTGGGGGCCGATCCGGGGGCTGCCGCCGAAGGTCGACAGGGCCACCGAGATCGTCCACTTGGACTCGTCGGTCAGGTAGATCAGCGGACCGAAGAAGTCGTTGTAGGTGCCGACGAAGGTGAACACCGTGACGGTGGCGATCACCGGCATCGACAGGGGCAGGAAGATGCTCCACCAGATCCGGAAGTAGCCGGCGCCGTCGATCCGGGCGGCCTCCTCCAGCTCCTTGGGGATCGACAGGTAGAACTGCCGGAACATGAAGATGAAGAAGGCCGAGCCGAAGAACGCCGGGATGATCAAGGGCAGGAAGGTGTTCAGCCAGCCGATCTTGTTGAAGGCGATGTAGGTGGGCACCAGGGTGACCGTCGAGGGCAGCATCATCGTGGCCATCAGGACGCCGAAGATCACGTTGCGTCCCGGTGCGCGCAGCCGGGCGAACCCGTAGGCGCTGAACGAGCAGCTGAGCAGGGTGCCGATGACGACGCCGCTCACCACGATCGCGGTGTTCAGCGCGTAGTTCTGGAACGGCACCAGCTGGAGCACCTCGGGGTAGTTGCTCCACTGCGGCGGGAAGATCCACACCGGCGGGACGGCCAGGGTCTGCTGCGCGGTCTTGAGCGAGGTGAGGATCGTCCACGCGACCGGCATCAGGACCAGGAAGCAGCCCAGGCTCAGCAGGCCGACCCGGACGAGGATCTCCGTCCTCGACAGGGGCATCCCGCCGCCGCGCTCGTCCGCCTTCGCCATGGTCAGTCCTCCCCCGCCTCGGTGTGCACCCACAGCGGCAGGGACCGGAAGACGAGGGCGGTGAGCACGAGGGTGATCGCGAAGACCGCCCACGCGATCGCGGACGCGTAGCCCATCTCGAGGTAGCTGAACGCCACCCGGTACAGGTAGAGCGGCAGCAGCAGCGTCGAGTTGTTCGGGTTGCCGGTGCCGTTGGTGAGGACGAAGGGTTCGGCGAACACCTGGAGGGCCCCGATGATGCCCATCACGAGGTTGAAGAACGTGACGTTGGAGAGCATCGGGACGGTGATGTGGATCTGCTGGCGGAACTTGCTGGCGCCGTCCACCGACGCGGCTTCGTAGAGCTCCTTGGGGATGCCCTGGAGCCCGGCCAGGTAGATCAGCATGGTGCCGCCGAAGCCCCAGATGCCCATGAAGATCAGCGACCACAGCGCCCACCGCTCGTCGCTGAGCCAGGCCGGGCCGTCGATCCCGAACCAGCCGAGGATGATGTTGAACAGGCCGTGGTCGGTGTTGTAGAGCATCGCCCACACCCGCGCGACCGCCACGCCCCCGATCACCGAGGGCAGGTAGTAGGCCGACCGGAAGAAGCCCATCGCCGGGATCTTGGCGTTCAGCAGGATCGCCACCACCAGGCCCATCAGCATCGTGCCGGGCACCACCACGACCGCGTACAGCATCGTCACCGACAACGACTTCAGGAACAGCTTGTCGGCGAACAGCTTGGTGTAGTTCTTGAGGCCGATGAACTCCGGCGAGGAGAGCATGTCGTAGGACGTGAAGCTCAGCCACAGGGACGCGATCATCGGGCCGATCGCGAAGACCAGCACCCCGAGCACCGCGGGGGCCATGAACACGTAGCACCACAGGGCCTCGCGCCGGCGCAGGCCACTCAGCTTCCGACGCCCCTGCCGGGTGGTCCTCGCCACCGCCGTCGTGCTCGTGGTCGCCACCAGAGCTCCTCTGACCTGGTTCATTAAATCCACTGAACTGATTTAAGCCATCATCCGACACGATCAAATCGCCGGTCAAGGGTTCGCCGGGATCGTGACCAAGCTGGTACCTGCGCCCCTACAGCCGGACGGTGAGACCGCCGTCCACCCGCACCGACTGGCCGGTGACGTAGCTGTTCGCCGCGCTCGCCAGCCAGAGCACCACCCCGGCCACCTCCTCGGGAGCGCACCCCCGCCGCAGCGGGATCCGCCCGTGCTCGATGTACACCGTGTGGGACTCGGGCAGGGACAGTTCGTCGACGCCGTCCACCAGGGCCATCCGGGTCGAGACGAAGCCCGGGGCCACCGCGTTCACCAGCACCCCGGACGGGGCGAGCTCGATCGCCGCCACCCGCGTGGCGGCCTCCAAACCGGCCTTGGCCACGTCGTAGGCGAGCGCGCCCGGCTCACCGACCGAGGCGTGCACGCTGGTGACGTTCACGATCCGTCCCCACCCGCGATCGGCCATACCGGCACCCAGGTGCTTCATCAGCAGCACCGGGGCGTGCAGGTCGACCGCCAGCAGGCGGTGGTAGGCGTCGAGGTCGAGTTCCCGCAGCGGGGTGGCGGCGAAGACGCCCGCGCAGTTCACCAGGATGTCCACGCCGGACGCCGCCAGCTCCGCGGCCACCTCGGCGAGCGCCGCGGGGTCGGACAGGTCGACCGGGCGCACGTCGAGGCCCTCGGGCCCGGGCTCGACGTCGAGCCCGACCACCGCGGCCCCCGCGTCGGCGAGGGCGAGCGCGGTGGCGCGGCCGATGCCGTTGCTGGCACCGGTGACCACGGCCCGCCGGCCGGCCACGCCGCTCATGGCACCAGCTCCGGCGTGCGGTACAGGACGGTGCCGTCCATCACGATCTCCATCTGCCGAAGGTAGGGCCGGACGGCGTCGAGGTCGAGCTCGACGCCCAGTCCGGGCGCATCGGTGAGCCGCACCAGCCCGTCCGCGCCCGGCAGGAGGTGCGTGCGGGTGAGGTCGCGGGCCAGCGGGCTCGGTTCGACCGGGTACTCGCACAGCAGGTCGCCGGGCAGGGCCGCGTACGGCACCAGCGACGCGGCGAGCGCGAGGTGCGAGGTGAACGTGTGGTTGACGAACTGCACCCCGCGGGCGGCCGCGTAGCGGGCGACCTCGGCCGCCGGCCCGATGCCGCCGATGCGGCCGGTGTCGACCTGGATGTAGCCCAGCCCGCCGTGGTCGATCAGCTGGCGCGCGAGGTGGAAGCCGGACGCGCCCTCTCCCCCGGCCAGGCGCACCGGCCCGCTGCGGCGGGCGAGTTCGGCGTGCGCGGACAGGGCGCCGGCCACGAACGGTTCCTCCAGCCACACCACGCCCGCCTCGGCCAGCGCAGGGATACGCTTGGCCGCGGCCTCGACGTCCTCGCCGAAGACCGTGCCGGCGTCCACCAGCAGGTCGAGGTCGGGCCCCAGCCCTTCGCGGGCGGCGTGCACCTGGTCGGCGTCCGCCGCG
Source organism: Actinomycetota bacterium (assembly GCA_020161755.1). Taxonomy (GTDB): domain Bacteria; phylum Actinomycetota; class Actinomycetes; order Propionibacteriales; family Propionibacteriaceae; genus Propionicimonas. Next base: position 68,918 of record JAIUOS010000013.1, on the reverse strand, counting down.
ACACTGCCACGCCCGTACGGCCCCCAGCCGAACTTGGCCGCGGTGAAGCCGGACGCGGCGACCGCGGCCGCCTTCTCCCAGGTCTGGTGCGGGTCGTCCCCGAACAGCTGGGACGCGTACGGCCGCCGCGGCTGCGGCTCACCGGCACCCAGCAGTGCCCACGCCGGGGCGCCGGCGGCCGCGCCGAGCAGGTCCCACAGCGCGATCTCCACCCCCGACCACGCGTGCGGGGTCTGGAGCAGGTCGAGCCCACGCTCGCGCACCGTCCGGGCGAGTACGGCGACGTCGTCCACCGAGCCGACCTCGGCGCCCAGCACGCTGTCGAGCACCCCGTGGCAGGCGGAGTGGGAGGGCGGCGCGACCATCGCCGCGATCGTCGGCAGCGGGGACGCCTCGCACTCGCCCCAGCCGGTGAACCCGCCCGCGCGCACCCGCACCAGCGCCATGTCCTGGCTGCCGTCGCCGATGTCGCGCACCTGCGGCAGGGACAGGTAGAAGATGTCGACCTCGTCGATCGTCACCGCGCCACTCCTTCCACCCGGCACGCGCTGCCGTGCCCGCTGATGCCGCGCACCTCGGCCAGCCCGGCGTAGGCCACCGCGCTCAGCCGGGCGCGGAACGTCTCGCCGGGGGCCAGCACCCGGTGTCGCCCGGCCGCCACCCCGGCGGCCACCGAGAGCCCCACGCCGGTGCAGGGTTCCAGCACCGCCACCCGCAGGTCCTGCCACCCCGCCCACGACGCGAAGATCCAGCACGCCGGGTAGGCGTCGGTGTCGTAGCACAGGCCGATGCCCACGCCGTCCGGTCCGGTGCAGGCCACCCAGCCGGCGTCGAGTCGATCGGCGAACAGCAGCTCGGCGGTGCCGTCCGGTGGGGTCGCGGCGAAGTCGGCCGGCCCGTCCGCGGTGTCCAGCAGCGGCCAGTCGAAGACGTCGTCGTACCCGCCGGCCCGGGGGGTGCCGAACCCGCCAATCTCCACCCTCGCGGCCGGCAGGTCGATCCGTGATCCCGGACGCAGGTCCGCGGCCAGGTGCTGTTTGTGCAGCATCGGCAGTTCGCGCCCGGTGCCGTTGGTCAGCTCCACCTCCAGGTCGAGGGCGGCCGACCCGGGCGCCAGCCGGAACGTGCGCACCAGCCGGCTGCCCGACAGCGGCGCCACCAGCTCCAGGCGCACGGCGGCGCCCGCCTCGAGCACCGTCCAGCGCCACGGCACCGACCAGGCCTCACCGTGGTCGGGGAAGGCGGTGCCGGCCAGCGTCTCGGGTTCGTCGTTGGGGAACAGCTCGTCCCAGCCGCCGATGAAGCTGTCGTCGTAGACCGCCCCGAGGGCCACCGGTGCCGGCGGCAGGTCGGGATGGTGCCACAGCAGTTGCCGGCCGGAGGCGAGATGGGTGATCTCCCAGACCCGTCCGCCGAGTTCGGGCAGCAGCACCACGCGGAGGTGCTCGTTGCTGAGGACCACCTCGGCCAGCCCCGTCGCCGTGCCCATCGCGCGCCCCTTCCCACCCCCGGATGATTTAGTCCCGACGATTGACTAAGTCTCCCAATCTCGCGAGACTGATTCAACACTCCCCCGGGCGACGAAGGAGCTTCCAGTGCGCGACAACGAGTGGCTCTACCGTGGCCGCCTGGGACGTTTCGTCGAGGAGCTGGTGGTACCGAACCTGTACGGCGACCGGCACCCGCTCACCCTCACCGCGTGGCCGGTACCCGGCGAACCGGTCCCGTTCACCGAGGCCGTGGGCCAGGCGTACACCCCCTTCGAGGTCGGGACGCCGTGGGGCCGCGGCTGGAGCACGCTGTGGCTGCACCTCACCGGCAGCGTCCCGCCCGAGTGGCGGGGGTCGCCGTACGAGATCGTGGTCGACCTCGGCTTCCGCAAGCACCTGGACGGCAGCCAGGCCGAAGGGCTCGCGTTCCGGCCGGACGGCAGCATCCTGAAGGCCATCGAGCCGTTCAACCGCTACCTGCCGGTGGAGGACCCCGACCACATCGACCTCTACCTGGAGGCGGCCGCGAACCCAGAGGTGGCCGTCGGTGGCTCCTGGCACCCGACCCCGTTCAGCTCGCTGGCGACCGTCCCCGCCGAGGACCTGTACGTGGTGCGCACGCTCGACCTGGCCCGCCGCAATCTCGACGTCTGGGAGCTCAACGAGGACATCGAGGTGCTCGCCGGCCTCGCCGAGGAGCTGCCGCCCGACCTGCCCCGCCGTGCCGAGATCGTGGTCGCGCTCAACGAGGCCATGGACGCGGTCGACCCCCGCGACGTCGCCGGCACCGCCGGCCGGGCGCGGGCGGTACTCGAACGGGTGCTGGCGCGTCCGGCGAACGCCAGCGCACACCGAGTGGTGGCCACCGGCCACGCCCACATCGACAGCGCCTGGCTGTGGCCGGTGCGCGAGACCGTCCGCAAGTGCGCACGCACGTTCGCCAACGTGATCGCGCTGTGCGAGGAGCACCCCGACCTGGTGTTCTCGTGCTCGTCGGCCCAGCAGTACGCGTGGGTGAAGAGGTTCTACCCCGAGCTGTGGGAGCGGCTGAAGGAGAAGGTGGCGCAGGGCCGGTTCGTGCCGGTCGGCGGCATGTGGGTGGAGTCCGACACGAACATGCCCGGCTCGGAGGCGCTCGCCCGCCAGTTCGTGATGGGCAAGGGCTTCTTCCTGCGCGAGTTCGGCTACGAACCCACGGACGTGTGGCTGCCGGACTCGTTCGGCTACTCCGGCGCGCTGCCGCAGATCGGCGTCGCCGCCGGCTCCCGCTGGTTCCTCACCCAGAAGATGTCGTGGAACGAGACCAACACGCTCCCCCACCACACCTTCTGGTGGGAGGGCATCGACGGCACCCGCATCTTCACCCACCTGCCGCCGGTCGACACCTACAACTCGCGCCTGGCCGCCTTCGAGCTCGCCAAGGCCGAGCGCCAGTACGCCGAGCAGGGCCACGGCACCCTGTCGCTGGTGCCGTTCGGCTACGGGGACGGCGGCGGCGGGCCGACCCGGGAGATGGTCGCGAAGGCGCACCGGACGGCCGACCTGGAGGGCTCGCCGCGGGTCCGGATCGGTACCGTCAACGACTTCTTCGCCGAGGCCGAGGCCGAGCTGGCGCACCCGCACACCTGGTCGGGCGAGATGTACCTGGAAACCCACCGCGGCACCTACACCTCGCAGCTGCGCACCAAGCAGGGCAACCGCCGCAGCGAGCACCTGCTGCGGGCCGCCGAGCTGTGGGCGACGACCGCGTCCGTCCGGGCGGGGCTCGCCTACCCGGTGGACGAACTGCGCGACGCCTGGGAGACCGTGCTGCTCCAGCAGTTCCACGACATCCTGCCGGGCTCCTCGATCGCCTGGGTGCACCGCGAGGCCGAGGCCAACTACGCGCGGGTAGCCGGCGTCCTGGAGGGCATCATCACCGGGTCGCTGGCCGCGCTCACCGGGCCCGGCGAGCAGCGCCTGGTCGCGAACTCCGCGCCGGTGGCGCTGGCCGGCGTCCCCGCCTTCGCCGTGGCGCCCGCGACCGGGCCCGCGACCGGTCTCACCGTCACGACCACCGACGACGGCTGGGTGGTCGACACCGGCGCGATCCGCGCGGTGGTGGACGCCGGCGGGCTGGTGCCTTCCGTCGTCCACCTGGCCACCGGACGCGAGGCGGTCGCCCCCGGACGGCGCTTCGGCCTGCTGCAACTGCACAACGACCGCCCCTCGATGTACGAGGCGTGGGACATCGACGGGCACATCAACCGCATGGTCACCGACGTGACGGACGCCGAGAGCGTCCGGCTGGTGACGGGCACCGACCAGCAGGCGACGTTCGAGGTCCTCTGGCGGTTCGGCGACAGCGCGGTGACCCAGCTGGTCACGTTCACCGCGGGGTCGGCGGCGATCGACTACGCGTTCGACCTCGACTGGCACGAGCAGCGCACGCTGCTCAAGCTGGCGTTCCCGACGAGCGTCTTCACCGCCCGCGCCGCGTCGGAGATCCAGTTCGGGCACCTCCACCGGCCCACCCACGCCAACACCAGCTGGGACGTCGCCCGCCACGAGACCGTCGCCCACCGGTGGGTGCAGGTGGCCGAGCCCGGGTTCGGGGTGGCGGTGGCGAACGACTCCACCTACGGCCACGACATCCGCCGCGACCACGCCGGCGGCACCGCGCCGGGCACCACCGTGCGGCTGTCGCTGGTCCGCGGGCCGCGGTTCCCCGACCCGGAGACCGACCAGGGCCGCCACCAACTGGCGGTCTCGGTGGTCTGCGGCGCCGACATCGCGGACGCGATCCTCGCCGGGCAGCGGCTGAACCAGCCCGTCCGCGAGCTGCGCGGGGCGAACCCGGTGGCGCCGATCGTCGCGGTGGACGCCCCCGGCGTGCTGGTCGAGGCCGTGAAGCTGGCCGAGGACGGCAGCGGCGACGTGGTGCTGCGGCTGTACGAGTCGCTGGGCACACGCTCGGCCGGCACGGTGCGTCCGGGCTTCGGCTACGCCGACGTGCAGCGCACCGACCTGCTGGAGCGCTCGATCGGCCCCGATCCGGAGACCGCCGACGACGGGGCGGTGGCGATCGCCGTCCGCCCGTTCGAGATCCTCACCCTGCGGTTCCGCGGGGTACGGCGGGAATGAGCACGCTGCACGTCACCGGTAGCGGGCCGCTGGCCCGCCGGCTCGCGCCGCTGGTGGACGCCGCGCAGGCGTGCCTGGCCCGCAACATCGTGCCCGGACGGCAGCCCGGCGACCCCCGCTTCTTCCTGCGCGCCGGCGGCGGCTACCCCACGCCGTGGACGCGGGACAGCGCGATCAACACCTGGCAGGCCGCGGCGTGGCTGGCGCCGGAGGTGGCGCGGGACACCCTGCTGATGGTGTGCGAGCCCGACCGCTCGGCCGTGGTCTGGGACGACCAGTGGTGGGACCAGGTGAGCTGGGTGGTCGGGGCGCGGGAACTGGCGCTGGTGACCGGCGACGAGGCCTGGGCGGAGCAGGCCTACCTCATCGCGGTCGCCACCCTCGCGCGGCTGGACGAACGCTGCCTCGACCCCGCGACCGGCCTGTACCGCGGGCCGGCCGTGATGGCGGACGGGATCACCGGCTACCCGCCACGGCTGCACGACCCGGCCCGCGCGACCGCGTCCTTCGTCCTCGACCACCCGGGCACCGACCGCCTGGTGTGCCTGTCCACCAACGCGCTCTACGTGCTCGCGTTCGCCGCTCTGGCCGACCTCGCCCAGCTGGCCGGGGCCCACCCCGACCCGTGGCGGGACCGGTCCAACGAGCTCGCGGTGCGGGTTCGGGAAGGCTTCTGGCTGGGCGCGTGGCACCGCTTCGGCTACCTGCTCGGGGAGCACGGGCCGAGCCTGGAGCAGGAGGGTCTCGGGGTGGCGCTCGCCATCCTGTCCGGCGTCGCCACGCCGGAGCAGGCCCGCGACAGCGTGGCCGGCATCCAGCACACCCTCGGCGGGCTGCCGGCGGTGTGGCCGCCGTTCCCCGGACTGCTTGAGGACCGCTTCGGCCGGCACGGCGCGGCGCTGTGGCCGATGGTGATGGGCGTCTGGGCACAGGCGGTGGCCGAGGTCGGGGACGCCGCCGCGTTCGGCGCCGAGCTCGACCGGCTCTGCCTCCTGTTCGAGGGCAGCGACCTGCAGTTTTACGAGGTGTACCACCCGGTCACCGGAGTGCCGGACGGGGGCTGGCAGGCCGGGCGCGACTGGGCGTCCGAACCCGACCAGACGTGGTCGGCCACGACGTTCCTGGGCACCGTGCTGCACGGGCTGGCCGGGTTGCGGCCCACGCCCGCCGGGCTGGCCATCGACCCCTGCCTGCCGCCCGACAGCGGCGACCTCCAGCTGCGCGGCGTGCCCTGGCGGGGCACGCTCCTCGAGCTCGACCTGACCGACGGTTACCGTTTCCTTCCCGGGAGGACCTGATGGAACTGCACGCACCCGACCTCGACGGCGTCGCCCTGTTCGCAGAACACCTCGACCTGCCGAACCCGTACGCGGCCGTCACCCGGTGCGACCTGGTCGCGTCCGTCACCGACGGCGAGACGACGCTTTCGGACGTGCCCACCGTGGTGGTCGAGCTGGCACCCGGCGACTGGATCGTGCACTGGTTCACCTCGGCGTGGGGCGACGAGTTCACGCCGCAGTTGCAGCCCGCCACCGAGGCCGTGCGCCTGGCCAGCACCACCGGGCGCTCCTCCAACGGCCTGCACCCGTGGGTGTGCCTGGAGGCCGGGAGCGGGGAGTCCGTCGTGGTGAGCCCCGCCTGGAGCGGCAACTGGCGCATCGACGTCGAGCCGACCGGCGACGGCGGCGTCCGGGTGTCGGCCGGGATCAGCCCCGACCGGTTCGCGAGAGTGGTGCGCCCGGGCCGCCCGTTCCGGGCGCCGACGGTCTACGTGTCGACGGCCTCCACCCGGGCGGACGCGACCGCGGGCCTGGCGGCGGCGGTGTCGCGCTGGGTGGCCCCGCGGACGCCCGACGTGCCGCTGACGTGGAACCACTGGTGGCCGTACGAGGACCAGGAGATCAACGCCGACACCTTCCTCGGCGACGTGGCGGTGGCGAAGGAACTCGGCTACGACCTCGCGGTGCTGGACGCCGGCTGGTTCGGCGGCGCGGACGCCGCGTCCGACTGGTGGAAGATCCGTGGCGACTGGGACGACGAGAACACCGTCCGGTTCCCCGACGGCGTCGCCGGGCTGGCGGACGCGACCCGCGCGGCGGGCGTCGGGTTCGGGATCTGGTGCGAGATCGAGGCGCTCGGCTTCGACGCCCGCGTCGCGGCGGCGAAACCCGAGATCGTGGCCCGCCGGGACGACCCCGGCTTCACCGGCATCCGCGAGGACGACCCGGGCTGGCTGGGCTACGTGTGCCTCGGCTCGCCGGCCGGCCGCGCGCACGCCTTCGACGTGCTCGACCGCCTCGTCACCCGCACGGGCGCCCGCTGGCTGAAGGTCGACTTCAACCTCGACCCGGGGCCGGGCTGCTCGCGCACCGACCACGGCCACGAAGCGGGTGACGGCCTGTACGAGCACTACCTCGGCCTGTACGCGATCCTCGACAACCTGCGGGCCGCGCACCCGCAGCTGGTGGTGGAGGACTGCTCGTCGGGCGGGCTCCGGCTCGACCTGGGCCTGCTCGCGCACGTGCACTGCGGGTTCCTCTCCGACCCGGACTGGACGGAGTTCCAGCTCCAGCTGCTGTGGGGCATCTCCCAGATGCTGCCGGCGGCGAGCATCTTCCACTTCAGCGAGTCGCAGTGGCGCACCACCCATCCGCGCCAGCACCTCGACCCGAAGACGATCAGCGCCGCCGACTACGACGCGTCCCTGCGCGCGGTCATGCTGCACCGGTTCGCGCTGTCGCAGAAGCTCGTCGAGCTGCCGGACGCGCTGCGCGACCGGGTGCGGGCACACGCGGAGGACTACCGCGCGCACGTCGTCCCCGCGCTGCGCGACCACGGCGTGATCCGTCCGCTCACCGCCCAGCCACGGCGCGACGGCGGCGGCGAGCGGTGGCCGGCGTTCCAGCTGACCGCAGACGGCAGCCACGTGGTGATGGCGGTCGCGCTGGACGGTGCCGCGGACGAATGCCGCGTACGTCCGCTGGGGCTGTCGCCGGAGACGATCTACAGCGTCCGGCTGCTCGGCCCCGGTGCGGACGCGGCCGACCTGGGCACCGCCGAGGGCCTCGGCTCCGAACTCACCGACGCCGGGATCCCCCTGCGTCGGGCCTCGGGAGCGTCGTCGTGGTTGCTGGTGATCGAGGAGGAGGATGCGTGAGCGCGCCCTACAGCGCTGAGGACGGCGCGGTCGTCCCGGTCTCCCGCGGCACCGTGCGGCCGCGCGCGGCGCTCGCGAGCGACGCGACCGTCGTCGACCTGAACGGCACCTGGGCGTTCCGGCTGGACGGCGCCGAGTGGGGCGAGCTCACCGTGCCCGGCCACTGGCAGCTCCAGGGCTGGGGCGCCCCGGCCTACACCAACGTGCGCTACCCGTTCCCGCTCGACATGCCCCGGCCGCCGCACCCCAACCCGACCGGTGAGTACCGGCGCACGATCGAGGTGCCGGACGCCGGCCCCGGACGCTGGTACCTGCGCCTGGAGGGCGCGGACTCGGCGGCGATCGTCAAGGTCAACGGCCATCCAACCGGCGAGCACACCGGCTCACGGTTGGCGGCCGAGTTCGACGTCACGGATTCCCTGCACGCCGGCCCGAACCAGCTGTCGATCCGGGTGCCGCAGTGGTCGACCGGCAGCTACGTGGAGGACCAGGACCAGTGGTGGCTGTCGGGGCTGTTCCGCGACGTCAGCCTGCGCCACCGGCCCGACGGCGGCGTTGAGGACGTGGACCTGCGCGCCGATGTCGACCCCGGCACCGGCACCGGCCGGCTGGTCGGCAGCGTCCGCCTGAACGGGGGCGGCACGGCCCGGCTGGAGGTGCCCGAACTCGGCGTCTCGGTCGAGTTGGGCGAGGGGCCCACCACCGTCGACGTCGGCCCGGTCGAGCCGTGGTCGGCCGAGACGCCGCGCCGCTACGCGGCCACCGTGTCGACCGCGTCCGAGACGGTGTCGCTCCAGGTCGGCTTCCGGCGGGTCGAGGTACGGGAGGGGCTGCTGCGGGTGAACGGCGCCCGGGTGCAGTTCCGTGGCGTGAACCGGCACGAGTTCGACACCCGCACCGGACGCGCGGTGCCGCGCGAGGTGATGCTGGCCGACGTGCTGGCGATGAAGCGCCACCACCTGAACGCCGTCCGCACCAGCCACTACCCGCCGCACCCGCACTTCCTCGACCTGTGCGACGAGTACGGCCTGTACGTGGTGGCCGAGTGCGACCTGGAGACGCACGGGTTCGAGTTCGAGGGCTGGGCGGGCAACCCGACCGACGACCCGCGGTGGGCCGAGCCGCTGCGGGAGCGTGCCGAGCGACTGGTCGAGCGCGACAAGAACCACCCCAGCATCGTGCTGTGGTCACTCGGCAACGAGGCCGGCCGCGGTGCCAACCTGGCGGCGATGGCCGACTGGATCCACGCGCGCGACCCGCGTCCGGTGCACTACGAGGGCGACCAGGGCTCGGCGTACGTGGACGTGTTCAGCCAGATGTACGCGCCGGTCGGCCGGGTCGAGCTGATCGGACGCCGCGAGGAGCCGCCGCTGGACGACGCGGCCCTCGACGCGCACCGGCGTGGGCTGCCGTACGTCTTGTGCGAGTACGCGCACGCGATGGGCAACGGCCCCGGCGGGCTGGCGCTGTACGACGAGCTGTTCGAGCGCCACGAACGCTGCCAGGGCGGGTTCGTCTGGGAGTGGATCGACCACGGCCTCACCCGCGCGACCCCGACCGGCAGCGGCTACGCCTACGGCGGCGACTTCGGCGAGGAGGTGCACGACGGCTCGTTCGTGATCGACGGGCTGTGCTTCCCCGACCGCTCCCCCTCCCCCGGGCTGGTCGAGCTGGCCGCGGTGAACGCGCCGCTGCGCATCACCGTCGACGCGGCCTCGGCCACCGTCCGGAGCCGCTATCAGCTGCGCGACACGGCCGGGGTCGGCTACCGGTGGCGCCTGCTCGCCGACGGCCGGCCGATCGACGCCGGCCAGTTGTCGGTGCCGAGGCTGCGGCCGGGCGAGAGCACCACCGTCGACCTCGCGGACGCGACGAGCCGCCTCGCCGACGTCCCGGCCGACCAGGAGGCGGTGGTCGAAGTGGTGGCGGCGACCATGTCCGACCTGCCGTGGGCCGAGGCCGGGCACGAGCTCGGACGCGGCGAGTGCGTGCTGCGGGCGGCCGTGCTGCCCGACCCGGCGCCGGCCACCGTCCAGGTGTCCGAGCGCGGGTACCGGGTGGGCGAGGCGACCTTCGACGCCGACGGCACGCTGGTCGAGCTCGGCGGGGTGGCGATCTCCGGGGCCGGCTTCAGCGCCTGGCGGGCGCCCACCGAGAACGACCTCGCCACCGGTTCGGGCGAGCCGGAGCCGGTCGCGACCTCGTGGCGCGCGGTCGGCCTCGACCGCCAGCACCTGCGCACCGAACAGGTGCGCGGCGACGGCCGGACGCTCGTGGTGGAGCTGTCAGCGCGGGCGGCGGGCACCTCGGCCGGCTTCCTGATCAGCCAGAACTGGAGCGCCGACGAGGCCGGGACGGTGGCCCTGCGGATGGAGGTCACCGGGTTCGGCCCGCTGCCGGGCAGCCTGCCCCGGCTGGGCTACAGCTTCGCGCTCGCCTGCGACGACCCGCTGGGCGTGGCGGTCGAGTGGTACGGACGGGGGCCGGGCGAGTCCTACCCCGACTCCCGGACGGCCGCGCACCTCGGCCGGTGGCAGCACACCGTGGCCGACTGGCAGACGCCCTACGTGGTGCCGCAGGAGAACGGGCTGCGGCAGGAGCTGCGCTGGGCCGAGCTGAGCTGGCCGGACGGCGGCCTGCGCCTCCAGGGACGCCCGAGCGTCGGCCTGGCGCTGCGTCCGTGGTCGAACCGCGCGCTCCAGGACGCCCGGCACGGCGACGAACTGGTGCCCGAGAACCGACTGTGGGTGCACCTGGACGCCGGCCAGAACGGGCTGGGCACGGCCACCTGCGGCCCCGGGGTCGACCCGCGGTTCCGCTACCGTCCCGAACGCGCGGCGATCGCGGTCGACCTCAGTGTGCGAGGGCGATCGAGCTGACCGCGGGGGCGAACTCGTGGTCGAGCACCAGGCAGGCCGCCCCGACGGCGATCACGTCCTCGCCGAGGGCGGTGCCGACGACGCTGACCGGCTTGGTGCCCGGACGGTGCACCAGGCCCGGCTGCACGAGGTCGTCGAGCCGGGGCAGGTAGACCTTGCCCAGGCGCATCCAGGTGGGCCCGCCGACCGCGACCACGTCGGTGTCGAACATGTTGGCCAGCGTGGTGATCGCCTTGGCGAGCTGCACGGCGGAGGCGTCCACCACGCCGACCGCACCCGCGTCGCCGGCGTCGACCAGCTCGCACAGGGCGGCGAAGGAGCTGTCGACGCGGGCCGGGTCGGCCGAGCGCACCGCGTCCAGGTGGGCACCACCGAGCACGCGCGCCGCGACCGCGCTCTCCACCAGCGCGGCCGGGCTGAGCGTGACCCCGATGCAGCCCTGCTGCCCGCAGTGGCAGGCCGGGCCGCGCGCGTCCACGATCAGGTGGCCGATGTCGCCGGCGTTGCCCGTCGAGCCGCGCAGGATGGTGTCGTCCACCGCGACCCCGGCGCCGATGCCGGTGCTCAGGTACAGGAACAGCGAGTTGGCCTGGCCGAGCGTGGCGCCCGTCCAGCGCTCCCCCACGGCGGCGGCGACCACGTCCTTGTCCAGCACGACCGGCAGGCCGAGCCGTTCGGCCAGCTCGTCGGCCACCGGGACGTAGCGCCAGTGCGGCAGGTGGGGCGGGTCGAGCACCGTGCCGTGCTCGGTGTTGATCGGGCCGGGCGAGGCGAACCCGAGGCCGGCCACCAGGTCGATCCCGACCCCGGCCCGCTCCAGCAGCAGCGGGACCTGGGCGGCGATGTCGGCCACCACCTCGGACGGTTCGGCGGACGCGGGGCTCGGACGCTGCACGTGCGCGGCCACCTCCCCGCGCAGGTTCACCAGCACGATCGTCACCATCAGCGGGTCGAGGTGGACGCCGACGGCGTACCGGCCGTCGGGGTGCAGGGTCAGCGGCGTCCGCGGCTTGCCCAACCCTTGGGTGACCCGGTCGCCCTCCTGGAGCAGCCCCGACTCCAGCATCCGGCGCACGATGTTCGACACCGTCTGCGCCGACAGCCCGGTCTGCCCGGAGATCTCGACCCGGCTCAGCCCGTCCCGCGCGCGCCGGATCGCGTCGATCACGACGGCCTCGTTGAAGCCGGCCACGCGGGAGAGGTTGGTCCCGCGTCGCAGCGCCCGCATGCCCGTCCCCGTCCTCGTTGTCGATTAAGTCCAGTGGATGTAGCTTGTCACCTCACGCCCCGGAAGTCGCAGGAGTTCGCATGAGTCCTGAACCGGTGTTCACCGTCGAGCCGGCCCCGCGGCTGGCCTACGCCTCCTTCGTCGACTGCAACGTGGCCGAGGCGTGGGTGGGCGACCGGCTGCGCATCTTCACCGGCAAGTACGGCGAGGACCCGCTGTGGGGCGAGGCCAGGGACCTGAAGTTCGCGGACGGGGTGAGCGCGCCGGCCGCGTTCGCGACGGCCGCCGACGCCTTCACCGAGGTGCGCCTGCCGGCCAACGCCGCACCCGGGACGCCGGGGCTGCACGGCGCGGTCTGGTTCGAGTCGGTGTACTCCCCCGAGCCCGACGGACGCCGGCTCTACGCGCTCTACCACAACGAGAACTACCCGCAGACGCTGCCGCTGGGCCCCTCCGGCGAGGGGTACGCGACCACCGACTGGCCGGCCGGGCTCCAGGGCGAGGGCTCGCCGCAGGCGGTCTGCCGCATCGGGGTGATGGCGTCCGGGGACGGCGGCGCCTCCTGGACCGACCGCGGCATCCTGCTCCAGGACCACCAGCCACGGCTGGTGCTGGCGCCGACGAACCGCAACTACACGTTCTCCGGCGGGGTCGGCGACCCGTCCGCGGTGGCGAGCGGCGACCACCTGTACGTGTTCTTCGGCGAGTACGGATACCCGGGCCGGTACGCCCCCGACACCTGGGACGCCGCGGTCGAGGCGTCCGGACAGTGCATCAGCGTGGCCCGGATCGCGCTGGCAGACCTCGACGACCCCGTCGGTCGGGCGCGACGCTGGGACGGTGAGCGGTTCTCCGCCGCACCGGACGGGATCGGCGTCCCGATCGAGGCCCTGCGGATCGCCCCGGAGGACGGCGGCGGGCCGGTGTCGGCGGGCGACCGCTCGTTCCACTGGGGGCCGTCGGTGAGCTGGAACACCCACCTCGAGTGCTGGGTGATGACGTTCGGCCGGGTCGATTCGGAGTTCTGGGCGGGCGACTCGGTGTGGCTGAGCACCAACCCGCACGCCGACCTGGGCGCGGGCGACAACAGCCAGCGCTGGACGAGGCCGCAGCTGTTGCTGCGCAAGCCGGGCCACACGCTGTGGTACCCGTCGTTGCAGCCGCTGGACACCGCCGAGGACCTGGCCGCGCGCCACACGTCCGTCCGACTCGGACGCCGCGCGCGGCTGTGGGTGAAGGACCTCGGGCCGAGCACGCACCGGTACCTGTCCGAGCACGTCGTCACGTTCGGCGACTGAGCCCGGCGCCTCAGGAGAGGTCGACCAGCACCTTGCCGGGGGTGCCGTCCCCGGCGGCCAGGGCGGCGAACGCGTCCGGGGCGTCGTCGAGCGGGACGGTCCGGTTGATCAGGTTGTCGGCGGACGCCGGGGCGTCGGCCAGGCCGTGCAGGGCACGCTCGAAGTCGGTGCTGGAGTAGGTGAAACTCCCGACGAGGGTGCGTTCGGCGGTGGAGATCTCGAACGCGGGCAGTTCGAGCCGCGGCGTGGCCATGCCGACCAGGCAGATCGTCGCCCCCGGCGCGGTCGCGGTGAGGCAGTCGGTCAGGGAGCCGGAGCTGCCGACCGCGTCCACGGCGGCGGTCACGGGTTCGCCGCGGGCGGCGAGCACCTGGTCGCGGAGCGGGCCGGCGGCGGGGTCCAGGACCACCGCGCCCAGCCGGGCCAGCACCTTGCGACGGCCGGCCGTGGGCTCGCTGACCAGCACGATGGCGACGCCGGCGCGTTGCAGGGCGACCACGACCGACTGGCCGATCGGGCCGCCACCGGTGACCAGGACCGCGTCCGGGACGGCCGGGAGGCGTCTGACGGCGTGGGTGGCCACCGCCACCGGCTCGACCAGGGCGCCGTGGGCGACCGGCATGCCGGCCGGGAGCGGGACGACGTTGCGGGCGGGCACCACCACCTGCTGCGCGAAGGCGGCGACGTGGTCGGGACGCACCCCGATGATCCACTTGCCGGGGTGCTGCTGCTCGCGTCCGCGCCAGGCGTCCGCCTCGTCGGCGGGCAGGATCACCGGGTTGATGGTGACGGGGGTGCCGCTCGCGAGCCCGGTGACGCCCGCGCCGAGCGAGCGGACGCGTCCCGCGGTCTCGTGGCCCATCACCTGGCCGGGCACCCGGCGTCCGTTCGCACCCGTGAAGCCGTGGAGGTCGGAGCCGCAGATGCCGGTGAAGGCGATGTCGAGCACCACCTCACCCGGTCCGGGCACGGGGTCGGGCAGCTCGCGGACCTCCATCCGTCCGAACTCGACCAGCACCAGTCCGCGCACGACGACTCCCTCCGGGCCTCAGCGGGGGGCGACGACGAGCTGCCGCTGCCGGCCGAGCCCGTCGATGCCGAGTTCCATCACGTCGCCGGGCTGGAGCCACACCGGCGGGGTGAGGCCCATGCCGACGCCGGGCGGGGTGCCGGTGTTGATGAGGTCGCCGGGCTCGAGCACCATGAACTGGCTGAGGTGCCACACCAGGAAGTACGGGTCGAAGACCATGGTGGCGGTGGTGCCGGTCTGCCGGCGGACGCCGTTCACGTCCAGCCACAGGCCGAGCGCGTTCACGTCCGGGACCTCGTCGGGGGTGACCAGCCAAGGCCCGCACGGGTTGAACGTCTCGGCCGACTTGCCCTTGCTCCACTGGCCGCCGCGCTCCAGCTGGAAGGCGCGCTCGCTGACGTCGTTGACGACCGTGTAGCCGGCGATGACGGCGGCCGCGTCCGCCGGGGCGTCGAGGTAGGACGTCCGGGACCCGATCACGATGCCGAGCTCGACCTCCCAGTCGGCCTTGCTGTAGCCGCGCGGCAGCCGGACGTCGTCGTTGGGGCCGACCAGGGTGTTGGGCGACTTGGTGAACAGGATCGGCTCGGTGGGCACGGCCTGGCCGGTCTCGGCGGCGTGGTCGCTGTAGTTGAGCCCGATGCACAGGATCTGGTGGGGCCGGGCGATCGGCGCACCGATGCGTTCGGCGGCGAAGGGCAGCGGCTCCAGGCGGGAGACCAGCTCGGGAAGCCGGGCGAGGCCGCCGGAGCCGAAGAAGTTCTCGTCGAAGTCACCCACCTCGGCCTTGAGGTCGAGGTAGTGGTGGTCGTCGACCTGGACGGCCGGACGCTCGCGGCCGGGCTCGCCGATGCGCATCAGCTTCATGACAGGCCACGCTAGCGCCGATCCCGATTTCCGCCAATGGATTGATTAACTGCCGGGCCTCGACCGGTGCGCGTTCAGGCGAGGACGGCGGCGACCTCGGGGATCCGGGAGCGGTAGCCGTCGAGGAGTCGTCGGCCGAGGTCGACCGAACCCACCAGCGGATGGGTGGCGAACGCCTCCCAGGCCAGCGCGGCGGAGTGCTCGTTCGCGGCCCGGATCGTGAGCTGCTCGACGGCCTTGACCGACTGCACGAGGCCGAGCATGTGGCCGGTCAGCGGGGCCACCGTCCGGGGATGGACGCCGCTCGCGTCCACGTCGCAGGGCACCTCGACGACCGCCTCCGCGGGGAGGCCGGGCACGGATCCACCGTTGGCCACGTTGACGATGGCGGCGGTGGGCGTGCCGCCCGACAGGGCGTCCATCAGGGCGAGGGCGACCGCCTGGTAGCCACCCTCGGCGTCGGCGGGGTTGCGCTCCTCGGTCTCGGCGCGGGCCTCGGCCATGTAGGTCTGCTCGCGCTGCTGCCGCGCGGCCAGCCACAGGTCGGACGCCCGGTCGGGCGCGGCGGCGGCGTCGGCGTAGAAGCGCTCCTGCTGGGCGGCGAGGAACTCCCCGCGGGTGCCGGGGGCGGCCAGGATGTGCGCGACGGCCTCACGGTTGCAGTAGTAGTAGAACAGGTACTCGTTGGGCAGGGCGCCGAGCTGGCGCACCCAGTCGAGGCCGACGAGCCGGGCCTCTTCGATCTCCGCGAGGCCGTCGGAGGCGAGGAGCCCGGGCAGGCGGTCGACACCGTCCACGTCGAGGGTGCGCAGCCAGCCGAGGTGGTTGAGCCCGACGTAGTCGTAGGTGACCGTCGCCGCGTCCGCAGCGACGGCGGCCGCGGCGCGGCGCATCAGCCCGATCGGGGTGTCGCAGATGCCGACGACCCGCTCGCCCAGGATCGGCCGCAGGGACTCGGTGATGATGCCGGCCGGGTTGGTGAAGTTCACGAACCACGCCTGCGGCGCCACTGCGCGCACGGTGCGGGCGATGGCCTGCATGACCGGGATCGTGCGCAGGGCGTAGGCGAGGCCGCCGGGGCCGGTCGTCTCCTGGCCGAGGACGCCGAGGTCGAGCGCCACGCGTTCGTCGGCGACGCGTCCGTCCGCCCCGCCGACCCGGATGGCGCAGAACACGAAGTCGGCGCCGACGAGGGCGGCGGCGAGGTCCGTCCCCACCTCCACCCGGACGCGTCCGGCGAGGCCGAGCCCGTCGACGACGGCGAGGATGGTGCGGAGCCGGGCGGGGTCGGTGTCGACGAGGACGACCTCGTCGACCGGGCCGGAGCGCGCGACCGCGTCGACGACCTGTGGAACCCGGAAGCCCGCTCCCCCGATGATGACGAGTTTCACGCCTCGATCACCTCCGTGCCGGCGTGCGCGGTCCGGGCGGTGTGAGCATGGCGTCAGCGTAGTGGTTGTCGGGCTCGGGCCCCTGTGGAATCGTGGGGGTCGTGGGGAGCGCAACCACTGCTGCCGAGCCCGCCGACGCCGAGGTCGACGTGCTGCTGTCCGGCATGGTCTTCCTCGACATCGTGTTCACCGACCTGCCCGAGGCGCCGTGCCCGGGGCACGAGATCTGGGCGGGCGGCATGGGGTCGTCGCCTGGCGGGATCGCGAACCTGGCGATGGCCGCGGCGCGGCTGGACCTGCGCACGGCGCTGGTGGCGACGTTCAGCGACGACGGCTACGGCAGCTGGTGTCGGGACATCCTCGGCCGTCAGGAGCGGATCGACCTGTCCCGGTGCCGGACGATCCCGCACTGGCACTCGCCGGTGACGGTGTCGATGGCGTACGCCGGCGACCGGGCGATGGTGACGCACGGCCACGAGGCACCGGTGAGCGCCGCGGAGCTGATGGGGACGCCGCCGCGGACGCGGGCCGTGATCGCGGCACTGGACGACGAGGCGTGGTGGGAGCCGTGCCGGGACGCGGGTGCGCTGGTGTTCACCCACGTCGGCTGGGACCCGAGCGGGGTGTGGGACCGCGGGCTGCTCGACCGGCTGGCGGGCTGCCACGCGTTCACCCCGAACGAGGTGGAGGCGATGGCGTACACCCGCGCCGACACGGCGTCCGCGGCGGCGTCGCAGTTGTCGGAGCTGGTGCCGTTGGTCGTGGTGACGCGGGGGCACGAGGGAGCGGTGGCGATCGACCAGACCACGGGCGAGCAGGCGGACGTGCCGGCGCTGCGGGTGCCGGCGATCGACCCGACCGGGGCGGGCGACGTGTTCGCCGCCGCGCTGGTCTTCGGCACCCTGGACGGCTGGCCGCTGGCCGAGCGGCTGCGGTTCGCCGCGCTGGCGTCGGCGCTGGCCGTCCAACAGTTCGGGGGCGGGCTGGCCGCGCCCGGCTGGGGCGACATCGCGGACTGGTGGACGCGCACCCGCAACCGTTCCGGCGAGGGCGACGCTGCGTCCGTGGAGTTGGCGCGTGACTACGGGTTCCTCGCCGACCTGCTGGGTGCGCACGAGGGACGCTCGGTGCGCCGGGCGGACGCGACCATCGCGCAGCTGGCCGACCTGCGGAGCGACCAGCGGCGTCCGCCTCGACGCCGGACGTAGTCGGGTGGGGCGGCGCAACTACCTCGTCGAGGGCGTGTCCGGGACCGGCAAGACGTCGGTGTGCCGGGAGCTCCGGCGACGCGGGTACGACGCGGTCAACGGCGACACCGACCTGGCGTACCAGGGCGATCCGGCGACGGGTGAGCCGGTGGCGGGCACCGCGCACGAGCACCACCTGTGGGACGTGGCGAAGGTGCGGGAGTTGGCGGCGGACCAGCGCGCCGGGGCGACGTTCTTCTGTGGGGGCTCGCGGAACTTCCCGGACTTCCTCGCTGTGTTCGACGAGGTGTTCGTGCTCGAGATCGACGCCGACACCCTGCGCCGCCGCCTGGACGCCCGTCCCAAGGACGAGTGGGGCGGACGGCCCGAGCAGCGTGCCCTCATCGAGCGCCTGCACTCCATCGGCGAGGACACTCCTCCCGGAACCTCGATCGACGCGACCGCTCCCCTCGCCCAGGTCGTCGACGAGATCCTTCGCCTGAGCGGACACGCCCCGGTCACCCCGTAGGCAGGGACCTCAGGGTTGGGGATCGCCTCCGTCTGGCGGCGGGGGTTTGTGTTTGTGGTCGGTGTCCCATTGGATCTGGTCGCCGTGCTGGAACTTCTCGTGTCGGAACATGGGGGTGGTGCCGTGTGGTCCGACGCGGTAGCGATGGCCGGTGGGGCTGGTCCACCAGAAGATGCCGGGTCGGGGTTGTTCCAACTGCCAGTTGCCGTGGGTTTTGCCGCGGTGCGGCCTCGTGCTGAGCGGTCCGAGGTTCGAGGCGCGGGTTTGGTTCTTCACTCCGGGCCGCCACGGCCGGGTGTGGTCCAACTGGGAGGTCCGTGGGCTGCGGGACGACCACGGGAACACCTCGACCGAATCTCGGAGCAGGATTTGGCGGCGGATCCGGTCGGGGATCTCGTAGCTGTCCACGCTGATCTGGGCGTAGGGCCGGATGACCGGGGCCAGGGTGATCCGTTCGTGGCCGAGCAGGACACTGAGCAGGGTGGCCGACAGCGGCCCCACACCCTCGACCCGGCACGTGCCGTGCCCGGTGAGCAGGGTTTCTTCGGCGACGTGCACGTACACGGTGGCGGCCGGCACCAGGCGGGGGTCGGTCGCACGGATCGTGCCGATGACGCCGGCGGCTTCTTGGAGCATGAGCTGGGCGCGGGCGGGGGTGGCGAGGATCCCGACGGCTTTCGCGCGCAGTACCTCTTTGGGGTCGGTGTCTCCGTGGGCGGCGAGGAGGTCGGCGATCCGGTCGACCTGGGCGTCGAAGTAGATCGCATCCCGGGTGTCCACCCGGCACGACAGGTACGCCACCAGCGGGTCGTCGGTCGGGAGCTTGCGCACGAACCGGGCCTGCCGGGCCTCCTGCGAGAGCTGTGCGATCTTCGGCGCCGCGACCTGGGCGATCAGGCCTTTCGCGAGTTTCAGCAGGCGTCCCCAGGGCAGGCCGGGCACTTTCGGCGCCAACAGCGCGTCCAGCTCACGCGCCTGCTCGATCGTGAGGTCGAGTTTCGCGGCTTCCTGCACCAGCTGCACGGCCCGGTACACCGGCACCAAGCCTTGGAGGGTTTGGAACCACAACAACGGATGCCGGGTCTTGAGGTTCACGATGTCACGGATCAACCAGGTCGCGGCCGACACCGAGACCCCCTTCAACGCCGCCACTTCCAGGGGCAGGAACTCATCCACCAGCGCCGTCCCGTCGGCACCGATCCGGACCGCCCGCTTCCCGACCACATCGATCCGGGCGTCCGCGGTCCATTCGTGCTCCGCGGCAAGGTCGGCGATCGCGACCGCTTCGGCGATCTCGGCCTCGACCCGGGCCTGCACAGCAGCGCGGAGACGCTCCACCGCACGATCGGGTGGGCAGGCCCTTCGTGACGCGATCCTCGTCCCTCGATTCGCTCCTCAGGGACCGTGATCCGCGGGAGCGGACCGAAACAGGGACGGTTCCGAGATTCGCAACCAGCACCCCGCCAGACAACGAATCTCGGAACCGTCCCCTTTCGGTCCATGGCGTTGAATCTCAGCATTCGAGTCGAAAAGGTCCAGTCCGCGGACGGTCGATGCGGAGCGGCGGGAGCGTCCGTGTTAAGGTCTCGCCCATCATGAACGAACCGACCCGTGTGGTGCGCGCGCTGAGGAATATCAGCGCCGGTTCGATGTGTTGCGCGTGTTGACGCGCCCGTAGATCCAGTTGGACCAAAACCCGGGCTCTGAAAGGCCTGGTGAGGCGCTGTCCTTCACGCTGGCCACAGAGCCCAAGAAGCCAGTGAGGAAGCATGAGCAGCGCCCGGGAACCCCGCTCGAGCGGCCAGTGGGCCGTCGA
Organism: Actinomycetota bacterium; assembly: GCA_020161755.1. Taxonomy (GTDB): domain Bacteria; phylum Actinomycetota; class Actinomycetes; order Propionibacteriales; family Propionibacteriaceae; genus Propionicimonas. The sequence continues at coordinate 48,923 of JAIUOS010000013.1, read as the reverse complement.
CGGCCAGACCCCACTCAATGCGAATGAGGAATTCAAGGCCGCCGACAACGGCCTGAACGTACGCCAGCGCGTGCTGGACACCTACAGCCGCGAGGGCTTCGACTCCATCCCCGCCGAGGACCTCCATGGACGCCTCCGCTGGTGGGGCCTGTACACCCAGCGGCGCCAGGACATCGACGGCAGCCGCACCGCCAGCCTCGGCCCCGACGAGCTCAGCGACCGCTACTTCATGATGCGCGTCCGCCTCGACGGCGGCGCCGTCACCACCGACCAGTTGCGCACGCTCGCGGCCATCTCCACCGATTTCGCCCGCGACACCGCCGACATCTCCGACCGCCAGAACATCCAGTACCACTGGATCAGGATCGAGGACGTCCCCGAGATCTGGGCGCGCCTGGAGGCGGCCGGCATGCAGACCACCGAGGCCTGCGGCGACACCCCGCGGGTGATCCTCGGCTCCCCCGTCGCCGGCATCGCCGCCGACGAGATCATCGACCCCACCCCGGTCATCAACGAGATCGTCGAGAAGTTCATCGGCGACCCCGAACTGTCCAACCTGCCGCGCAAGTTCAAGTCCGCGATCACCGGCCACCCCAGCCTCGACGTGGTCCACGAGATCAACGACATCTCGCTGGTCGGCGTCGTCCACCCCGAACTCGGCCCCGGCTACGACCTGTGGGTGGGCGGCGGCCTCAGCGTCGCCCCGCGCCTGGCCGAGCGCCTCGGCGCCTTCGTCACCGCCGAGCAGGCGCCCGCCGTCTGGCACGGCGTCATCTCGATCTTCCGCGACTACGGGTACCGGCGCCTGCGCAACAAGGCCCGTCTGAAGTTCCTGCTGGCCGACTGGGGCCCGGAGAAGTTCCGCGAGGTGCTCGAGACCGAGTACCTCGGCTACCGGCTCGCCGACGGCCCCGCCCCCGTCATCCCGGACGCCCCCGGCGACCACGTCGGCGTCCACACCCAGGCGGACGGACGGCTGTACGTCGGCCTCGCCCCGACCGTCGGACGCGCCTCCGGCACGATCCTCGCCGCGCTCGCCGACGCCGCGGAGGCCGCCGGCTCGCACCGCGTCCGGTTCACCCCGCACCAGAAGGTGCTCGTCCTCGACGTCGACCCCGACGAGCTGGACGCGCTGCTGGCCGCCGTCGAGCCCCTCGGGCTGACCGCCGACCCGAGTCCGTTCCGGCGCTCCACCATGGCCTGCACCGGCATCGAGTACTGCAAGCTCGCCTTCGTCGAGACCAAGGCCACCGCCGCCCACACCATCGCCGAGCTCGAACGCCGCCTCGACGGCGTGGCCCTCGAGCGTCCGATCAGCCTGCACGTCAACGGCTGCCCCAACTCCTGCGCCCGCATCCAGGTGGCCGACATCGGCCTGAAGGGCCAGCTGATGAAGAGCGCGGACGGCGCCGACGAGTTCGCCTACCAGGTGCACCTGGGCGGCGGCCTGGTGTCCGCCGACCGTGAGGACGCCGGCCTCGGCCGCACCGTCCGCGGCCTCAAGGTGGCCGCCACCGAACTCCCCGACTACGTCGAACGCGTCACCCGCGCGTTCGTCGCGGCCCGCGAACCCGGCGAGACCTTCGCCGCGTGGGCCCATCGCGCAGAGGAGGACGCACTGCGATGACCGCCACCCTCACCACCCACGGCCCCGGCCGCACCCGCAGCGTCGACGAGCTCCGCGCGCTCGTCGACCAGGCGCAGGTCGACCTCGACGGCGCCGACGCGACGCAGGTCGTCGCCTGGGCGGCCGAACACTTCGGCCCGTCGCTCGCGGTCGCGTGCTCGATGGCCGGCGACACCGTGCTGCCGCACCTGGTCGCCCAGGTCGCCCCCGGCGTCGACGTGCTGTTCCTCGAGACCGGCTACCACTTCGCCGAGACCATCGGCACCCGCGACGCCCTGGCCAGCGTGATCGACGCCCACATCATCGACGTCCTCCCGTTGCAGACCGTCGCCGAGCAGGACGCCGAGTACGGCGAGAAGCTGCACGACCGCAACCCCACGCTGTGCTGCCAGCTGCGCAAGGTCGACCCGATCAACGCCGAACTGGCCGGCTACGAGGCCTGGGTCACCGGCATCCGCCGCGAGGACAACGCCCTGCGCGCGAACGCGCGCCTGGTCGAGTGGGACCCCACCCACCAGATGGTGAAGGTCAACCCGATCGCGGCGTGGACGTTCGACGAGCTCCTCGACTACGCGGGCGCCCACGCCGTCCCGATCAACCTGCTGCTGACCGACGGCTACCCGTCGATCGGCTGCGCCCCCTGCACGCGCCGGGTCGAGCCCGGCGAGGACCCTCGGGCCGGACGTTGGGCCGGACTCGCCAAGACCGAATGCGGGCTGCACCTGTGAACCACCTGGAACAACTCGAGGCCGAGGCCATCCACATCATCCGTGAGGCCGTCGCCGAGCTGGAGCGTCCCGTGCTGCTGTTCAGCGGCGGCAAGGACTCCGTCGTGCTGCTGCACCTCGCGCAGAAGGCGTTCTGGCCCGGCCCGGTGCCGTTCCCGCTGCTGCACGTCGACACCGGCCACAACTTCCCCGAGGTCCTCGACTACCGGGACGCCGTGGCCGACCGCCTCGGCCTGCGACTGCTGGTGGCGAAGGTGCAGGACTACATCGACGACGGACGCCTCCTGGAGCGCCCCGACGGCACCCGCAACCCGTTGCAGACCCAGCCGCTGCTGGACGCGATCGCCGAGTACCGGTTCGACGCCGTCTTCGGCGGCGGCCGCCGCGACGAGGAGAAGGCCCGCGCCAAGGAGCGCGTGGTCAGCCTGCGCGACGAGTTCGGCCAGTGGGACCCGCGCAACCAGCGTCCGGAGTTGTGGGACCTGTACAACCCGCGGCACCGGCCCGGCGAGCACGTCCGGGTGTTCCCGATCAGCAACTGGACCGAGCTGGACGTGTGGCACTACATCGCCGAGGAGCAGATCGAGCTCCCCAGCCTGTACTACGCGCACGACCGGGACGTGTTCGACCGTGACGGCATGTGGCTCGCGGTCGGCCCGTACAGCCGGCCCGCCGACGACGACCTCGTCCGGACGCTCCAGGTGCGCTACCGCACCGTCGGCGACATGTCCTGCACCGGCGCCGTCGAGTCGGACGCCGGCGACGTGCAGGCGGTCCTGGCCGAGGTGGCCGCCACCCGGATCACCGAGCGCGGCGCCACCCGCGCCGACGACCGGATGACCGAGGCCGCCATGGAGGACCGCAAGAAGGAAGGCTATTTCTGATGGGCACCACCGAGCTCGCCAGGCCCACCACCACCTTGCTGCGCCTGGCCACCGCCGGGAGCGTGGACGACGGCAAGTCCACCCTCGTCGGGCGGCTGCTGCACGACTCCAAGTCGGTGCTGTCCGACCAGCTGGCCGCCGTCGAGCGGGTCAGCCAGGCCAAGGGCCTGGGCCACGTCGACCTCGCGCTGCTCACCGACGGCCTGCGTGCCGAGCGCGAGCAGGGCATCACGATCGACGTCGCCTACCGCTACTTCGCCACCCCGGCGCGAACGTTCATCCTGGCCGACTGCCCCGGGCACGTGCAGTACACCCGCAACACGGTCACCGGCTCCTCCACCGCCGACGTGCTGGTGCTGCTGGTGGACGCCCGCAAGGGCGTGCTGGAGCAGACCCGGCGCCACCTCGCCGTCGCCGCCCTGCTGCGGGTGCCGACCGTGGTGGTCGCGGTGAACAAGATCGACCTCGTCGGCTACGCCGAGGAGCCGTACACCGCGATCGCCGACCAGCTGGCCGCGATCGCCGCCGACATCGGCATCTCCGACGTCCGCACGCTGCCGGTCTCCGCGCTCGCCGGCGACAACGTCGTGACCCGCTCGGAACGTACTTCATGGTACGACGGTCCGAGCCTGCTGGAGCTGCTCGAGGAGCTGCCGGCGGCCACCGAGGCGTCCGAGGGCTTCCGGTTCCCCGTCCAGCTCACCCTGCGTCCGCAGGAGGCCGCGCGCGACCCCCGGCACGTCGAGTACCGGGGCTACGCCGGACGGATCACCGCCGGCACCGTGCGTCCGGGCGACGCGGTGGTGGTGCTGCCCGAGGGCGTCCACACCCACGTCGCGGGCATCGACTACGCGGGCGAGGAGCTCGCCGAGGCCGTCGCCGGCCAGTCGGTGGCGCTGCGCCTGACCGACGAGGTGGACGTGACCCGCGGCGAACTGATCTCCTCGGTGGCGGACGCCCCGCTGCCGGTCACCGAACTGGACGCGATGGTCTGCTGGCTGGCCGAGCGGCCGCTGCTGCCGGGCGCGCGGGTGCTGCTCAAGCACGGCACCCGCACCGTCCAGGCGCGGGTCGGCGAGATCGTCGCCGGGCTCGACCTCGACGAGATGGCGCCGGTGGAGGTCGAGCGGCTCGCGCTCAACGACATCGGCCGGGTGCGCATCCGGCTCGCCAACCCGGTGATGGCCGAGGACTACACCCGCAGCCGCCGCGGCGGCTCGTTCCTGCTGATCGACCCCCAGACCCAGGGGACGCTGGCGGCCGGCATGATCCGTGGCCACGAGGTGTTCGGAAACGACTTCGACCCCAGCCAGGACTGGTCGATCTGATGCCCGCCGACCTTGTCCTGGCCTTGCACGGCACGCGCAGCGTCGCCGGGCAGGCCGTCGCCGCCGAGCTGGCGTCCGCCGTCGCGGCGGCCCTGCCGGGGGTGGACGTGCACCTCGGCTGGGCGGACGTGCTCTCCCCCACCCTCACCCAGACGCTGGCCGGGCTGGGCGACGCGGTGGTGGTGCCGGCCTTCCTCACCGCCGGCTACCACGTGACCAGCGACCTGCCGGCGGCCGTCGAGGCGTCCGGGGGACGCGCGCGGCTCGCCGGGCTGATCGGGCCCGGGCTGGTGGCGGCGGTCGCCGACCGGCTGGCCGAGGCCGGCGGACCCGGTGACGCGGTGGTGCTCGCCGCCGCGGGCTCGCGTCGCCGCCGTGCGCTGGCCGAGGTGGCTGCGGCCGCCGCGGCCCTGTCCGTCCTGGTCGGACGCCCGGTGGTGCCCGCCTTCCTGACCGCCGCGGAGCCGACCGTCGGCGACGCGGTCGCCGCCCTGCGGGCCGCCGGCCACGACCGGGTCGCGGTCGCGTCCTACCTGCTGGCACCCGGCGTGTTCGCCGACCGGCTGGCCCACGTGGGGGCCGACCTGGTCTCCGCCCCGATCGGGGTGCACCCGCTGGTGGTGCAAGCGGTGCGGAGCGCCTACGCTGCCGTCGTCACCCACGAACTAGACTTGCCCGACGCGCGGGTAACAGCTTCAGGAGTTGAACGCATCGCATGACCGAAGTGACGACCGTCGACCATGTCGTGATCCGTTTCGCCGGCGACTCCGGCGACGGCATGCAGTTGACCGGTGACCGGTTCACCCACGACACCGCCGTGGCAGGCAACGACTTCTCGACCCTGCCCAACTTCCCCGCCGAGATCCGGGCACCAGCGGGTACCGTCGCCGGGGTCTCGAGCTTCCAGCTGCACTTCGCCGACTTCGACATCCGCACGCCCGGCGATCGGCCGGACGTGCTGGTGGCGATGAACCCGGCCGCGCTCAAGGCGAACCTCGCCGACCTGCCGCGCGGCGGCCTGATCATCGCCGACACCGCCGACTTCACCCCGCGCAACCTGGCCAAGGTCGGCTACGCGTCCGACCCGCTCACCGACGGGTCGCTGTCGGACTACCAGGTGCACGCCCTCGACCTGTCCGGCCAGGCGACCGCCGCGGTCGCCGCCCTCGGGCTGGGACGCAAGGAGGCCGGCCGCACCAAGAACATGTACGCCCTGGGCCTGCTCGACTGGCTGTACCACCGCCCGATCGAGAGCACGATCGAGTTCCTCGAGCGCAAGTTCGCGAAGGTGCCCGAGATCAGGGACGCCAACATCGCCGCGCTCAAGGCCGGTCACGCGTTCGGCGAGACCACCGAGGTGTTCGCGAACCGCTACAAGGTGGCCCCGGCGCCCGCGCCGTCCGGCACGTACCGGCAGATCTCGGGCAACCGCGCGCTGTCCTACGGCCTGATGGCGGGGGCGGCGAAGGCGGGGCTCCAGCTGTTCCTGGGCGCCTACCCGATCACGCCGGCGTCCGACATCCTGCACCACTTGGCAGCGGCCAAGGAGGCCGGGGTGCTGACCTTCCAGGCCGAGGACGAGATCGCCGCGGTCGGCGCGGCGCTCGGCGCCTCGTTCGCCGGGCGGCTCGGCGTGACCGCCACCTCCGGCCCGGGCCTGGCGCTGAAGATGGAGACGATCGGCCTGGCCGTGATGCTCGAGCTGCCGCTGGTGATCTGCGACATCCAGCGCGCCGGGCCCGCCACCGGCATGCCCACCAAGACCGAGCAGGCCGACCTCACCCAGGCGTTGTTCGGACGCCACGGCGAGGCGCCGCTGCCGGTGATCGCCGCCCAGTCGCCGGGCGACTGCTTCGCGGCCGCGTTCGAGGCCGTCAAGATCGCCATCGACTACCGCACGCCGGTGATCCTGCTGTCCGACGGCTACCTGGCCAACGGTGCCGAGCCGTGGCAGGTGCCCGACCTGTCCGTCCTGCCCGCGATCGACCCGGCGTTCGCCACCGAGCTGAACCGGCCCGACGGCGAGTTCTGGCCCTACCTGCGTGACGAGAAGCTCGCCCGCGCCTGGGCGATCCCCGGCACCGAGGGCCTCGAGCACCGGATCGGCGGCATCGAGAAGGCCGACGGCACCGGCGCGGTGTCCTACGACCCGGCCAACCACGAGTTCATGGTGAACCTGCGCCAGCAGAAGGTGGACGGCATCCAGGCCGTCGTGCCCCCGGTGCAGGTCGACGACCCGAGCGGACGGGCCAAGGTGCTGGTGCTGGGCTGGGGCTCGACCTACGGGCCGATCTCGGCCGCCGCGCGCCGCGTCCGTGGTTCTGGACGGGACGTCGCCACCGCCCACCTGCGCCACCTCAACCCGCTGCCGGCCAACCTCGGCGACGTGCTGCGAAGCTACGAACGGGTGATCGTGCCCGAGATGAACCTCGGGCAGCTGTCCATGGTGCTGCGGGCGAAGTACCTCGTGGACGTGTACCCCTACACCCGGGTGCGCGGTCTGCCGATCTCGCTGTCGGAGCTCGCCGCCGACCTCACCGAGATCATCGACTACCAGGAAGGTCTGGAATGACCACCACCGACCCGGCGGCCCAGGGCCTGGCCGGGGTGCCGCTGAGCCTGACCCCGCTGAACCGCAAGGACTTCACCTCGGACCAGGAGGTGCGCTGGTGCCCGGGCTGCGGTGACTACGCCGTGCTCGCCACGTTCCAGGGCTTGATGCCGACGCTCGGCATCAAGCGGGAGAACACCGTGATCGTCTCGGGCATCGGCTGCTCGTCGCGGTTCCCGTACTACGTGGACAGCTACGGCATGCACTCGATCCACGGCCGCGCGCCGGCGATCGCGACCGGCGTGGCGATGACCCGTCCGGACCTGGCGGTCTGGGTGGTCACCGGCGACGGGGACGCGCTCAGCATCGGCGGCAACCACCTGATCCACGCCCTGCGGCGCAACGTGAACATCACGATCATGCTGTTCAACAACCGCATCTACGGGCTGACCAAGGGCCAGTACTCCCCCACGTCCGAGCAGGGCAAGGTGACCAAGTCGACCCCAGCCGGCTCGGTCGACCGTCCGTTCAACCCGCTGTCGCTGGCGCTCGGCGCCGAGGCGACCTTCGTCGCCCGTACCGTCGACTCGCACCGCGCGCACCTCACCGAGGTGCTCACCGCCGCGATCAGCCACCGGGGCGCGGCGATCGTCGAGATCTACCAGAACTGCCCGATCTTCAACGACGGCGCGTTCGACACCCTCAAGGGCGCGGACGGCGGCCTGATCCCACTGCGCCACGGCGAGCCGATCACGTTCGGCCCGGACAACTCCCGCGGCGTCGTCCGGAACGCCGACGGCACCCTGGGCATCGCCGAGGTGGCCGAGGTCGGGCTGGCGAACGTGGTGGTCCACGACGCCCACGCCGACGACCCCGGGTTCGCGTTCGCCCTCTCCCGGCTCACCGACACCGCCGGGCTGGCGACCTCACCGATCGGCATCCTGCGGGACGTGGACCGTCCGACCTACGACGACCTCGCCCGCGCCCAGCTCACCGTGCACGCGGACGCGGACGAGCGCCTGGCCCAGCTCCAGGGCATGATCGCCGGCGCCGACACCTGGACCGTCTGACGCCGAACGCCACCGGTCCGGTCAAACGCCACCGCCTGGGCGGGGGCGTTTGACCGGAACGGTGGCGTTCGTGGTGGACTGGGGCATGCAGATCGACGAGGCAGCCGTCGAGGCGGCTGCGGAGAAGGGCCGGTTCACCGGCATCGTGTCCGTGCGCCGTGGCGAGGAGACGGTGTTCGAGCGGTGCTACGGGCTGGCTTCGCGCGCGTTCGGCGTCCCGGTCGTCCCGCAGACCCGGTTCGGGCTGGCCAGCGGCAGCAAGACGTTCACGGCGCTGGGCGTCCTGCGGCTGGTCGAGCAGGGCCGGCTCGCCCTGTCCGACCCGGTGCGGCCGATCCTGGGCACCGACCTGCCGCTGATCGACGACGCGGTCACGATCGAACACCTGCTCAGCCACACCTCGGGGATCGGTGACTACCTGGACGAGGAGGCCGACTGGGACGCGTCCGACTACGTCCTGCCCGTGCCGGTGCACACCCTCGCCGAGACCGCTGGCTTCCTGCCGGTCCTGGACGGGTTCCCCCAGGCCTTCACCCCCGGCGAACGGTTCAGCTACTGCAACGGCGGCTACGTCGTGCTGGCGCTGGTGGTCGAACGGGTCAGCGGCACCGGCTACCACGAGTTCCTCCAGGCCGAGGTGTTCGACCGCGCGGGGCTTCTCGCCACCGGGTTCCCGCGCTCGGACGACCTCCCCGGCGATGCGGCAGTGGGCTACCTCGATGTCGACGGTGGACGAACGAACGTGCTGCACCTGCCCGTGCGCGGCAACGGGGACGGCGGCGCCTACTCCACCGTGGCCGACCTGCACGCGTTCTGGCGGGCGCTGGTGGCCGGACGGATCCTCGGGCCCGACCTGCTCGCGGAGATGATCCGACCCCGGCACGACGTGCCGGAGGAGGGCCTGCGCTACGGCCTGGGCGTCTACCGGGACGCCATCGGGCCGGCCCTGCTGATGGAGGGCTACGACGCCGGCGTGTCCATGCGTTCGGTGCACGACCCGGTCACCGACACCACCGCCTCGGTGCTGGGCAACAGCTCCGAGGGCGCCTGGCCGATCGCCGGGCTGCTGCTGGACCTGACCGCCTGACGGGATCAGGCGTAGTGCGGGTCGAGCCGGTCGGCGAGCTTGAGGCTCCGCCGGGCGCCGGAGCGGATCATGGCCGCGAACGACTCGCGCAGCGGGGTGCGCTCCTGGGCGACGAACCGGCCGTCGAGGACCGGGAACTGCTCGAGGTTGCGCTCGGCGAGCTCGATCTGGGTGGCGAACGGGATCATCATTTCTCTTCTTCTCTTCCTTGCTGGCTGCGTCAGCGTTTGGGTGCCGGGCCCGTGCTCGACCGGACGACGAGTTCGATCGGCAGGGTGATCTGGCGTTGGGGGTAGTCGGGATCCATGGCGAGGCGGCCGGCGAGCCGTCCCTTGTCGGTGGCGGGCTGGCGGATCGTGGTGAGGCCCGCCGCGGCCGCGTCCGGGATGTCGTCGAAGCCGGTGATCGAGATGTCGCGTCCGGGCCGGAGGCCACGCTCGCGGACGGCGTCCGCCACCCCGAGGGCGAGGAGGTCGCTCATCGCGACGATCGCCGTCGGGCGGTCCTGGACGTCGAGCGCGAACCCGGCAGCGGCCCGTCCGGCCTGCTTGGGCCGCCAGCCCGCGCAGACGATCCGGAGCTCGGCGTCGGGCAGCTTCTCGCGCAGGCCCCGGAACCGTTCGGCGGCGAAGGCGCCGGCGACCGCCCCGATCTCCTCCGGGGCGACCTCGAACGGCTCCTCGTCGGGCAGCTCACCGGGCACGACGACGGTGACCCGCCGGTGCCCGAGCTTGGCGAGGTGCTTGCCGATCAGTCGTCCGGCCTTCTCGTCGTTGACCGCCACCCAGTCGCCCTCGGCGGCCTGCTGCGCACCGACCACCCGGACGCCGCGCTGCACCAGCAGCTCCATCCCGGGGTGTTCGGTGGTCGACGAGCAGATGACCAGGGCGTCGATGGCCGCGCGCTGGAGGAGCTGGAGCTCGTCGTCGTCGCCCTCACCGGGCGCGCGCAGCAGCAGGACCGACGCGCCGAAGCGCTCGACCGATTCGCTGAGCCCGGCCAGGAAGGCGATCGTGTAGGGGTCGGCGAACGCGTCCGCGATCTCACCGCCGAACAGGAAGCCGCAGACGTCGGTGCGTCCGGAGCGCAGCGCGCGCCCGGCAGCGCTGGGACCGCAGTAGCCGAGTTCCTTGGCGGTGGCCAGGATCTGCCCGCGCAGCTCGGGTGAGAGCCGGTCGGGCTTGCTGTAGGCGTTCGAGACCGTGGTGACCGAGACGCCGAGCTTCTCCGCCAGCGTCCGCATGGTCACCGGCGATGCCGTTGCTCCCATGACAGCCTCCAAGGTTGATCGATTACGTTAACGATACACTTTAACGATAAACATGACAACCTCCACGGCCCCTCCGCCGTGGTGGGGCGACCGGATAATGTGGCCCCGTGACTGCTTTCGACCTCAATCCCGACGTCCGCGCGCAGGACGACCTGTTCCGCCACGTGAACGGGCGCTGGCTCGCCACGGCGGAGATCCCCGCGGACAAACACGCCGCCGGTGCCTTCATCGAACTGAGGGACGCCTCCGAGCGGGCGATCCGCGACATCGTGACCGGCCTGTCCGGCTCCGCGCCGGGCACCGAGGCCCACCTCGTGGAGCACATGTTCGGCAGCTTCGCCGACACCGAGCGCATCGAGGCCGCCGGGCTCGACCCGCTGCGGCCGCTGCTGGCCGAGATCGACGCGATCGGCACCGTCGACGACCTCCTCGACTACTTCGGACGCAGCCTGCGCCGCGGCACCGGCGCCCCGATCGGCTTCGACGTCGACGCCGATCCCGGCGAACCGACCCGCTACGCGTTGTTCGTCGGCCAGGCCGGCATCGGGCTACCCGACGAGGAGTACTACCGCCTCGAGCAGCACGCCCGGATCCTCGCCGCGTACCGCGACCACGTCGAGGCCACGATGACCCTGGCCGAGCTCACCTCCAGCGCCGGCGCGACCATCGTCGGGCTGGAGACCGAGGTGGCCGCGCTGCACTGGGACAAGGTGCGCACCCGCGACATGCGCCAGATGTACAACCCCACCACGCCGGCCGACCTCGACGCCACCGGCGTGGCCTGGACCCGGGTGCTGGCCGCGGCCGGCGTCCCCGTGGTCGACGAGATCATCGTCGCGCAGCCGTCCTTCTTCCCCGGCCTGGCCGCGCTGCTGACCCCGTCCCGCCTGGAGGACTGGAAGCAGTGGTGCCGCTGGTCGCTGGTCTCGGCGCTGTCGCCCTACCTGCCCGACCCGCTGGTGCAGGCGCGGTTCGACTTCTACGGCACCGTCCTCCAGGGCGTCCCGCAGCTGCGCGAGCGCTGGAAGCGGGGCGTCGACCTGGTCGAGCGGACGCTCGGCGAGGCGGTCGGCAAGCTGTACGTCGAGCGGCACTTCCCGCCCGCGTCCAAGGTCCGCATGGACGCCCTGGTCGCGAACCTGCTCGAGGCCTACCGGCGCTCGATCACCGACCTGGACTGGATGACCGAGCCGACCCGCGCCGAGGCGCTGAACAAGCTCGAGCACTTCACGCCGAAGATCGGCTACCCCGACGTGTGGATGGACTACTCGGCCCTGGAGATCGAGCCGGACGACCTGGTCGGCAACGTGCTGCGCGCCGCCGCGTTCCACACCGACGACGAACTGGGCAAGCTGTCCGGACCGATCCGCACGTGGGAGTGGCTGATGACGCCGCAGACCGTGAACGCCTACTACCACCCGCTGCGCAACGAGATCGTGTTCCCGGCCGCCATCCTGCAGCCGCCGTTCTTCGACCCCGACGCCGACGACGCCCTGAACTACGGTGCGATCGGGGCGGTGATCGGGCACGAGATCGGGCACGGCTTCGACGACCAGGGCTCCACCTGCGACGGCGAGGGACGCCTGCGCGACTGGTGGACCCCGAAGGACCGCGAGGCGTTCACCGTCCGCACCCGGGCGCTGATCGGCCAGTACTCGGCGCTGGCACCCGCGCAACTGCCCGACGTCCACGTCAACGGCGAGCTCACCATCGGGGAGAACATCGGCGACCTCGGCGGTGCCGCGATCGCCTACGACGCCTGGCAGCTCTCGCTGGACGGCGCGCCGGAGCCGGTGGACGGCATCCCGGCCGAGCAGCGGTTCTTCCTGTCCTGGGCGCGGGCCTGGCAGGGCAAGCGGCGGGACGAGGCGCTGCGCCAGCAGATCGCGACCGACCCGCACTCCCCCGAGGAGTTCCGCTGCAACCAGGTGGTCCGCAACCTGCCGTCCTTCTACGCGGCGTTCGGGGTCACCGAGACCGACGCCGAGTGGCTCGACCCGTCCGACCGGGTGGAGATCTGGTGACCCGTCAGCCGGCCCCGGTCACGCTGGCCCGCGGCGCGTACGCCGAGTTCGTCCGGGTCCAGGGGATCCTGCGGCGCGAGTCCGTGGGCGGCATCCTGCTGCTGATCGCGGCGGCCGGCGCGATGCTGTTCGCCAACCTCGCCCCCGACGCCTACTTCGGTCTGCGGGACGCCCACGTCGGCGGCACCGTCGCCGGCATCGACCTCGACCTGTCGGTGGGCCACTGGGCGGCGGACGCGCTGCTCGCGGTCTTCTTCTTCCTGGTCGGCCTGGAGCTCAAGCACGAGTTCGTTGTCGGCGACCTGCGGGACTTCCGCACCGCCCTGGTGCCGGTGGTGGCCGCGTTCGGCGGCGCGGCGCTGCCGGCCGCCATCTATTTCGCGTTCAATGCCGCCGACCCGAAGGCCGCCGCGGGCTGGGCGATCCCGGCAGCGACCGACATCGCCTTCGCCCTGGCCGTGCTGGCCGTCATCGGCTCGCACCTGCCGGCGGCCCTGCGCACGTTCCTGCTCACGCTCGCCGTGGCCGACGACCTGATCGCGATCACGATCATCGCGATCTTCTACTCCCGTGACCTCGACCTGGGCTATCTGGGTGGGGTGCTGGTGGCGGTGGCGGTGTTCGCCGTCATCGCCTACCGGTTCCAGGGTTTCCTGGTCAGCCGCTGGTGGGCGCCGTGGGTGTGCCTGGCGCCGATCGCGGTGGTGGCCTGGGCGCTCTGCTACGCCTCCGGCGTGCACGCCACCGTGGCGGGGGTGCTGCTGGCGTTCGCGGTGCCCGTCCGTCCGCCCGCCGGGAGCGACCAGGCGCACGGGTTGGCCGGCGTGCTGGAGCACCGGATCCGGCCTTTCTCGGCCGGGGTGGCGGTGCCGGTGTTCGCGTTCTTCTCCGCCGGCGTGGCCGTGGGCGGCTGGAGCGGCTTCGTGGACGCGGTGTCCAGCCCGATCGGCCTCGGCGTGATCGTCGGGCTCGTCGTGGGCAAGGCGATCGGCATCACCGGCTCGACCTGGCTGGTCACGCGCCTGCGGCACGCGTCGCTGGACCCCGACCTGGCCTGGGTCGACGTGTTCGGTCTCGCCGTGCTCGGCGGCATCGGGTTCACGGTGTCGCTGCTGGTCAGCGAGTTGAGCTTCGGCCAGGGCAGCCCCGAGGACGACATCGGCAAGGTCGCGATCCTGACCGCGTCCGTGGTGGCGGCCCTGCTGGCCTCGGTGGTGCTCGGCCTGCGCAACCGCCACTACCGCGACGTCGAGGCCGAGGAGGCCGTGGACGCCGACGCCGACGGCACACCAGACAAGTTCGCGTCCTGACGCGTCAGCGGCAGGACGCGGACGACGTCTTGACGAGGGCCGCGCCAGCGGGCCGAGGAACAGACAAGTTCGCTTCCTGACACGTCACACGGGGACGCGGAGGCCGGGCTTGGACTTCGGGAGCTTCACGGTCAGGCCGGCCTCGGCGGCGCGCTCGGCCCAGGGCAACATCCGGTAACCGGCATAGTCGCCGTAGACCGTGATCGGGCCGGGCGAGCCGAGGATCAGCCGTGCGATCGTGGCGTCGTCGGGGTGGCCGTAGCCGTCGCCGTTGCTGGAGACGAGGTAGCGGCGGGCGTCGATCGCGGCCACCAGCGCCGCGGTCACGTTGGCGTCGCTGCCGTGGTGCGGCAGCTTCACCAGGTCGAAGTGCGGACGCGGCTCGCCGACCAGTTCGGCGTAGCGGGTCAGGCCCGCCAGCAGGGTGTCGGCGTGCACGTCGCCGGTGAGCAGCAGCCGCTTGCCGCCGAACTCCAGCACGAACGAGATGCTGCTGCCGTTGGCGGCCGAGGAGTCCTTCGGCGACGGCGCGGCCATCGCCTCCAGCGCGGCCCGGTCGAGCACCGGCGGCAGCGGCGGCACCACCTTCGGCTTCTGGGCCACCTTAGCGCCCTCTCCCCCGGCGCCGGCGCCCGGCACGAGACCCGCGTCGGTGACGACCCGCTCCCACACCTTCGCCAGCGCCTTCAGCTTCTTCGGTCCCGGGGCGAGCACGACCACCCGAGCCCCACCGTCCAGCTCGACCACGGGCAGCGGCCGCTGGGTGCCGACCACGATCGGGCCGCCGGTGCCCGGCGCCGGCGGGTTCGGGAAGCTGTCGTTCCACCGGTAGCCGCCCTCGGCGATGCGCCGGGTCAGCTGCTCCCCGTGGATCGGTCCCAGGACGCTGCCGCCGGCCGTGCAGTGCACGTAGCCGTTGAACCACACCACGTCGACCCGGCTGCGCAGGTCGGGGTCGTCCAGCAGGGCGAGCACGCCGCCGATGTGGTCCTCGTCGATGTGGGTCACCACCAGCGCCTCGTAGTGGGTCTCGCGCCGCTTCAGCAGCCGCGCGCGGATCTCGGGCCAGTGCAACACCGGCCCGCCGTCGATCAGCAGTCGCTTCGCGCTCGCCGACGGACCGTACTCGACCACCAGGGCGTCGCCCTGACCGGCCGGCAGCATCTCGATCGCGAACACCTCATCCCCCGATCCGGACGTCGATCTCGCCGTGGGCGACCAGCATCATGCCGACCAGCAGCCCCTGGGCGACCAGGTCGCGTCGCGCCGTCGCCAGGGCCGCGCCGAGCCCGACCGGCCCTGCGCCCCCCGCACCGTGCAGCGCGGTGAGGACGGCCTGCGCCGCCCGGCCGCCCTGCGACCCGGACAGCTTCGTCAGCAGCCCCACCACCGCGGCGGCGCCACGCGCGGTGAACGTGCCCGGCAGCGTGCCGAACTCGTCGCCGGCGACCGCGGACGCGCACGCGACGAGTAGCACCAGCGGCGAGCCGCCGAGCATCGCGGTGCTGACGTCGGGACGGGCCAGGAACGAGTTGCGACCGATCTGGAGCGTCGCCTCGCCCCCGGCGACCTCGGTGTGCGCGAGCAGCACCAGCAGGTCGGGGTGGCGCGCGGCCACCTCGCGGCGCCACGCCGTCCAGCTGGTCACCCGCTCGACCGTGCCGAACAGCGCCGCGCAGGCCGCGGTGAGCAGGTCGCTGGGACGCCGGTCGGCGGCCGCCCCGAAGTCGGCGCGGGTGCTGGCGGCCAGCAGCACCGGTTCGAGGTCGAGCGTGGGCGGCATCGGGCGCGGACGCCCGTCCGGCAGCACGACCGTGCGCACGACCGTGCGGTTCAGCGCCCAGAACGCGTAGGGGCAGACCACCCGCGAGCTGGTGCGGTCACAGGCCTCGCCCGGCGCGGGTGGGGTGTGGACGTGCGCGCAGAGCTTCGCCCCGGTCCGGCGCGGCACCGCGCCGGAGTACACCAGTTCGAGCGGCAGCACCCGGGACGCCGGCTGCACCAGCAGGCTGACCGCACCGGCGCCGTCCAGGCCGAGCGGGGCGATCAGGTCGCGCAGGCCCGCGCCCTGCCGGGCGAGGTCGACCAACAGCGACACCGCGGCCGGGTCGGTGAGCGACTCCGGGGCGTCGTCCACCCCGAGCGTGCGCGAGATCCGCTGCTCGAAGGCGTCCAGGACGCCGTCCAGCTCGACCAGGCCGATCGCCGCGCCGGTGAACGTGTTGCGCAGCTCGCTCCCGGTGGCGTCCAGGCTCGACACCGCCGGGGTGGTGATCAGGGCCGGCGCCGGCGGCGTGCTCGTGCTGCGCACCACCACCCGCACCCGCTCGCCCGGCACCGCCACGTCGCGGACGGCGGCCACGATGTCGGCCTGCTGGAGCGGACGCCCCCGGTACAGCACGGTGATGCCGATCGTGACGGCCTGGCCGCCGGCCGGCGTGGTGAGGGCGAACACCGCCGAGGTGCTCGGCTCGTCGTGGTCGTGCACCGGCCAGGCGATCTGTGCCACCTGCGGTGCCGGCCACACCGGGCCGGAGGCGACCACGTCCAGGGTGACCACGTCCTCGGCCGCGCCCGGGTCGGGCACCGCGATCGCCCCGGCCGCCTGGCCGCGTCCGGGCACGGCGATGGCGACCTCGAGGGTGAGCGGACGCGCGGGCGGCAGCACCGTCCGCACCTTGCGCAGGCCGTCGCGGAACTCGACGACCAGCCGTCGCGGGTCGTCCGCCGCCGCCGCGCCGGGCGGCTCGGCGGCGGCCATCCCCTCCACCTCGATCTCCACCGGGCCGGCCCCACGCCCACCCGCGCTCGGCCCCCGGAAGGTGGCCTCGGTCTGCGGACCGCGCCAGCCCTTGTCGGCGCGGGTGATCTCCAGGGTGGTGGCGGTGAGCGGTGCGGTGAGTCCACCGACCCAGGCGTCCGGCACCACCGCGGCCAGCGCACAGTCCAGGGGGAGGTTCGACGCCAGGGCGTTCACGACCTCCGGCCACCAGGACAGGTCCTCACCGGCCACGCCGACGGCCAGGGTGCGGTGGGAACGTGCCGCCCGCTCGTACAGGGCGTACGAGCCGCCCGCGCCGACCGCGATGACCGTGCCGCAGCCGTCGGTCGCGGGAGCGTCGCCGTCGAGGAAGCACACGTCGGCCGGCCCGTGGCCGACCACGGTGAACCCGTAGCCGCCCAGCGGCAGCGCCCGCAGTCGGGCGAGCAGGCCGGCGGCGCCCGGACCGGCAGCGGTCACGGTCACCGGGCAGTGCCAGCTGAAGGGGCCGCCGAGCTCCGTCAGGGCGGCCGCCACCTTCAGCCCGGCCTCCGCCCCGAGGCTGAGCGCGCGGTCGCGGTCGTCGGGGACGACCGGCGACAGCCGGAGGAAGTCGGGCGGGCCCAGCCGTTGGACGGCCCGCTGCCAGGCGGCGGCGAAGGTGGCCGCACGGTCGCCGTCCATGGCTCCGACGAACACCCAGGGCGCGGCCGGCTCGGCGTCCACCGTGCCCGACGGCTTGGGGACGCGGGCCGCGTCCGTGCGCCACCACACCTGCGGCGTGAGCCGCGCGGCCAGCAGCCGGTCCAGCTCGGCGTCGTCGAACGGGTGGTCGTAGAAGTCGGGGCCGGCGTGATCGAGGTACGCCAGACCGGCGGCCAGCCACGCGCCTGCGTCAGCCTGCCCGTTCATCGGGGGTCCCTGCGGAGTTGTTCGGGGGAGCGCAGCGGAGGAGAAGAACTCCGCGGGGTGTCCATGTCTAGTCGCCCGGTTCGTCGAGCAGGAACGGGTGCTGCCAGCCCACCGCCGCCTCGAGCTGGGCGGCCAGCGCCAGCAGCGTCTCCTCCGCCCCGTGGCGGCCGCCGAGCATGACGCCGATCGGCAGCACCCGTCCGTCCACCTCGGCCGTGTGCAGCGGCAGCGAGATCGCCGGGCGCCCGGTGAGGTTGTACACGCTGGTCCAGGGTGTGAACCGGGTCTGGGCGGCGAAGTCCTCGGCCGGGTCGTCGTCGTTGCGCAGCGCTCCGACGGGCGCGGGCGGCTGGGCCAGCGTCGGGGTGAGGACCACGTCGAAGGTGTCCCAGGCCAGCGCGGTGTCGACGGTCAGCCGCTGCACGGCGGCGACCGCGTCGGCGTACGCCACGCCGGACGTCCGCCGCCCCTCCTCCCGCAACCACCGGGTGAGCGGACGCAGCACCGCCTCGGCCTCGGGCGGCAGCGGGATCGACGCCGACCCGACCGCCCACAGGGCGTGGAACGACTGCCAGCGCTCGACCTCGAACGGCACCGGCGCGTCGGTGACCTCGTGACCGAGCCCGGCCAGTACCTCGGCCGTCCGCCGGACGGCCTCCAGGCACGCGGGGTGCACGTCGGCCTCGGCGATGGCCGGGGTGGTCAGCACGCCGACGCGGAGGCGGCCCGGTTCGCGTCCGGCAGCCTCGAGGAAGGTGGTGCGGGGCGCGGCCACCCGGTAGGTCTCCCCCACGCCGCGTCCGGCGAGCACGTCGAGCGCGACCGCGGTGTCGGCGACGGTACGGGTCAGCACCCCGTCGCTGCCCAGGCCCGGGCCGGGCATCCGCAGGCGCCCGCCCGAGACGCGTCCACGTGTGGCCTTGAGCCCGACCAGCCCGCAGGCGGACGCCGGGATGCGGATCGAGCCGCCGGCGTCCGACCCGTGCGCGATCGGGGCGAGCCCGGTGGCCACGGCAGCCGCGGCGCCACCGCTGGAGCCGCCCGCCGAGCGGGACAGGTCCCACGGCGTCCGCGCCGCCGGTGCGCCCTCGGGCTCGGTGTAGCAGGGCAGGCCGAACTCGGGCACGGCGGTCTTGCCGAGCATCACGGTGCCGGCACCGGCGAACCACCCGACGATGTCGTCGTCGAGGTCGGCGACGTTGCCCTGCATCGCGGCCGTGCCGGCCTCCCAGCCGAGGCCGGCCACCGGGTTGATGTCCTTGATCGGGCACGGCACGCCCAGCAGCGGGGCGTCGGTCTCCCCGCGGGCCACGGCGGCGTCGACCGCCGCCGCCTGGGCCAGGGCCAGGGCGGGGGCCAACCGAGCGAACGCACCCACGACTGGTGAGAGGCGGGCCGCGCGCTCCAGATACACCCGCGTCACCTCGGTCGCGGAGACCGAGCCCTCGCGGACGGCGCGCGCCGTCGCCAGGGCGTCGAGCCCGGTCAGATCGTCCATCAGTGCTTGATCTTGCCCGGGTCGAGGGTGCCGGAGATCGTCGGCTGGAAGTCCTCGCCCAGCTGCTTGACCGCGAGGCGGCCGACGAGCTGCTGCTCGGTGGTGACCCGCTCGGACCGGCCACGGCCGACGAAGGTGATGAACCAGTGCAGCAGGGTCGTGATGCGGTTCTTGAACCCGACCACGTAGATCAGGTGGACGAACAGCCACGCGAACCACGCCGGGAAGCCGGTCAGGCGGAGCTTGCCCACCTTGGCGACCGCGCCGAACCGGCTGATCACCGCCATCGACCCCTTGTCGTGGTAGACGAACGGCCCCGTCACCGGGTGCCCGTCCACGTCGCCCTTGATCCGGGACGCCGCGTACCGGCCGCCCTGGATGGCCACCTGCGCGACGCCCGGCAGGCCGTTCAGCGAGATCATGTCGCCGACCACGAACACCTCGGGGTGGCCGGGCAGGGTCAGGTCGTCGTTCACCTGGACGCGGCCGGCCCGGTCGATGCCGGCACCGGACTGCTCGGCCAGCGTCCGGCCCAGCGGGCTGGCCTGCACGCCGGCCGCCCAGACCTTGCACGAGGAGGCGATGCGCTCGGTCCGACCGTCGGAGTACTTCACGTCCAGCCCGGTCGCGTCCACGTTGGTCACCAGCGCGCCCAGCCGCACCTCGACGCCGTTGCGCTCGAGTTCCTTGCGGGCGGCGGCCGACAGCTCCGGGCCGAACGGCGGCAGCACCGCGTCCGCGCCGTCGAGGAGCAGCACCTTCGCGCTGGTGGTGTCGATGCGGCGGAAGCTCCGGCGCAGGGTGTGCTGGGTGAGCTCGGCGATCTGCCCGGCCATCTCGACGCCGGTGGGGCCGGCACCGACCACCACGAACGTGAGCAGGCGACGGCGCTCGTCGAGGTCCTCGGTGAGCTCGGCCATCTCCAGCGAGCCGAAGATCCGCGCCCGCAGCTCGAGGGCGTCGTCGATGCTCTTCATGCCCGGGGCGAACGTGGCGAACTGGTCGTTGCCGAAGTAGGACTGCCCGGCGCCGGCGGCCACCGCGAGGTAGTCGTACTTCAGCGCGACGGTCTTGCCCAGCTTCTCGGCGATCACGATGCGGCTGGTGAGGTTGATGCTGTTCACCTCGGCCAGCAGCACGGTGGCGTTGGCCTGGTGGCGCAGGATGTCACGGGTGGCGGGCGCGATCTCGCCGGTCGACAGGATGCCGGTGGCGACCTGGTAAAGCAGCGGCTGGAACAGGTGGGACACCGTCTTCGACACGATGGTCACGTCGACGTCAACCTTCGCCAGGGCCTGCGCGGTGAACAGTCCACCGAAGCCGGAACCGATGATGACGACCTGTGGTCTGGCCATGCTGCCTCCTTCGGAACTGAGGCAACCCTAACCCGGCGTCTTGACAACGTCACCCGGCTTAGCTCCGGACCGCCCGCCCGGCGCTGACGCGATCCTGCCACTCACCTCGTCCCACCGTGCTCACCCGTCACGCGGGCGGGTTTGAGCGGCCGGAGCACGACAGGTCGCGGATCAGGCGCGATCGGACGTCCTCCACACCTCCCTGGGCAGGGCCGGCCCGAGTTGGACGCGGCCCCTGTCGCGATTGGGCCCTCGAAAGCGCCCCAGTGATCAGGGCGACAGGTGTGACGCGGACAGCGGCGGGATCGCGACACGGGCACGGCGCCGCCCGGAACGCGGCCACGGGCTGCGCCCCGAACACGGACGCGGGCTCGGCGAAGAACACGGGCACGGGAGGCGCCGCGAAGCGCGAGCGCGGGGAGGCGCCTGGAATGCGTGCTGCTCCCGGAACACGGGCACGGGAGGCGCGCCGTCGCGATCCGGACCCCTCCCACGGTGCTCACCCGTCACACTGGCGGGCTCGAGCGTCCGGATCACGACACCGCGCGGTGCAGGACCCAAAGGGAGGGCCTCCACACCTCCTTGGGCAGCCCGGCCCGAGTAGTTCGGGCCTCCTGTCGCGATTCGGCCCTTTGAGGGCGCCCCTGTGACCACGGTGACAGGTGGGACACGGACAGCGGCGGGATCGCGACACGGGTATGCGAGTCACCCAGAACGCGGGCGTGGGGGCGCCCCGACACGGGCACGGGACGCGCCCGGAACGTGGGCGCGCCAGAGGGCTAGGCGGAACGGGAGATGACGCCGTCGCAGAGCGCGGCGAGGGCGTCCTTCGCCGGGCCCTCGGGCAACGGGGCGAGGTGGGCACGGGCGACCTCGGCGCGGCGCCGGATCTCCTCCCGCGACTGCGCGACGGACGGGTGCGCACGCATCAGGCCGAGCGCCTCGGCCAGGTCGTCGTCCGCGGAGAGGTCGGCGTCCAGCAGGGCGAGCAGCCGGGCGTCCGCCGGATCGGTGCTGCGGCGGGCCAGCAGCGTGGGCAGCGTGGGGACGCCGGCGCGGAGGTCGGTGCCCGGGGTCTTGCCCGAGGAGTCGCTGGCGATGTCGATGATGTCGTCGCTGAGCTGGAAGACCACGCCGATCTCCTCGCCGTAGGCGGCCAGCGCGGCCAGCACCTCGGGCGACGCCCCGGCGACCATGCCGCCGAAGGTCGTGGACGCGGCGATCAGCGAGCCGGTCTTGTCGGCCACCACCTGCAGGTAGTGGTCGAGCAGTTCGGCGTCCAGCGGGCCGCGGGTCTCGGCGATCTGGCCCTGCACGAGCCGCGCGAACGTGTCGGCCTGCAGCCTGACGTAGTCGGTGCCCAGCGTCGCCACCAGCGACGACGCCCGGGCGAACAGGAAGTCGCCGACCAGGATCGCGACCGTGTTGTCCCAGCGCCGGTTGGCGGTCGGGGCGCCGCGGCGCAGCTCGGCCTCGTCCATGACGTCGTCGTGGTAGAGGCTGGCCACGTGGGTGAGCTCCATCACCAGCGCGGCACGCACCAGCGCGTCGGTGTCGGGCTCGTCGGCCAACAGCCCGGCCAGCACCACCAGCAGCGGGCGGAACCGCTTGCCGCCCGCGTGGATGGTGTGCTGCGCAGCCTCGGTGACCCAGTCGGTGTCGGCCACGGCCGCCTCGCCCAGGCGCTCCTCGATCAGGTCGAGCAGCGCGTTCACCCGCGCGATGAACTCGCCAGGCAGGTCTCCGACGAGGTCTGCTGGCTGGGTCGCGACGGGCACGCCGGAAAGCATAGCCTCAGCGAATGAAGATGCTGGCCGCGTCGACCAGGTCGAGCAGCGGTCCGGGGAACAGGCCCAACCAGGCGGTGGCAAGCGCCCCGAGCCCCACGGGCACCCAGGTCAGACCGCTCGCGCGCCCCACGGTGACGCCCTCGGCCGGCGGTGCGAAGAACATCGTCACGATCACCCGCAGGTAGACGTAGGCCGCCACCAGGCTGGCCGCGACCGCGGCCAGGACCAGCCAGGAGTAGCCGCCGCGCCACGCCGCGGAGAACACCGCCCACTTGCCGATGAACCCACCGGTCAGCGGGATGCCGGCGAAGCTCAGCATGAGCACCGCGAAGATCCCGGCCAGCAGCGGGTTCTTCCGTCCCAGCCCGGCCCAGCCCGAGATCGCGTGCACCTCGCCGGTGGAGTCCCGGACCATCGTGACGATGGCGAACGCGGCGATCGTCGCGAAGCCGTAGGCGACCAGGTAGAACAGGATCGAGCCGAAGCTGGTGAGCTGCCCCAGCGAGCCGGACGTGGCACCGACCACGGCCACCAGGATGAACCCGGCGTGCGAGATCGAGCTGTAGGCCAGCAGCCGCTTCATGTCGGTCTGGGTCAGGGCGACCACGACGCCGAGCGCCATGGTGACGACCGCGACGGTGGCCAGCAGCGGCTGCCAGCTCCACCGCTCGGCGCCGAGCGCCACGTAGAAGATGCGGACGGTGGCCCCGACGGCGGCCAGCTTGGTGCAGATCGCCATGAAGCCGGTCACCGGGGTGGGGGCGCCCACGTAGACGTCCGGCACCCAGTTGTGGAACGGCACCGCACCGATCTTGAACAGCAGTCCGATCGCGAGGAACGCCATGCCGGTGTAGAGCAGGCCCGCGCCGTAGACCGGGTTGGTGATCGCGTCGTTGATGCGGCCGAGGTCGAAGGAGCCGGTATAGCCGTACACCAGGGCGATCCCGAACAGGAAGAACGCCGACGACAGCGCGCCCAGCAGGAAGTACTTCAGGGCGGCTTCCTGGCTGAGCAGGCGACGCCGCCGCGCCATGCCGCTCAACAGGTACAGCGGCAGCGACATGACCTCGAGCGCCACGAACGCAGTGAGCAGGTCGTTGGCGGCGACGAACACCATCATGCCGCTCAGCGAGAACAGGGCCAGCGGGAAGACCTCGGTGTGCTCGTGCCGGGCGACGCCGGCCTCGGTCTCGGCCGGGCTGCCCGGCACGGACGCGGCGGACGCGGCGAAGGAGGAGTTGCCGTTGCCCAGCCGGCGCTCGGCGAAGATCAGCAGGCTGAGGAACCCGAAGATGATCAACGCCCCCCACATCAGGTAGGTGGGGCCGTCGAGGCTGATCGAGCCCATGGCCATCAGCCCGATGCTGTTCTTGGGCTCGTTCCAGCTGACCACCAGGAAGCCGAACGCGACCACGGCGGCCAGGGCGAACAGCGCGACCTGGCTCACGAACCGGAGCGCGCGCGGCACGAGCGCCTCGATCACGATGCCGAGGCAGGCGGCCAGCAGCACCACCAGGACGGGGGCGAGCTGAAGCCACTCGAAGGTGGGCGCGGTGATGGGATTCACTTGGCTTCCTCTCCCGGCTTCGGGTCGGCGACCTGGACCACGCTCATGTGCTCCATGGCTGTCTGCGCGAAGGGATTGATCACGTTCAGGGCGATGTTCGGCACGAAGCCGAGCAGCAGGATCACCGCGAGCACCGGCCCCGCCACCCACTTCTCGCGCGTGCTCGCGTCCGCGGTGAACGTCCGCTCCACGTCGGGCGTGACCGGCCCGGTCATCGTGCGCTGGTACATCCGCAGGATGTAGACCGCGGCGAGGACGGTGCCGAGCACGGCCACCGCGGCGACGCCGGGCTGCCGCGCCCAGGCGCCGGCCAGCACCATGAACTCCGACACGAAGCTCGACATGCCCGGCAGGGCCAGCCCGGACAGGCCCGCCATCAGGAACACGCCGGTGAGCACGGGCGCGACCTTCTGGACGCCGCCGAAGTCGGTGACCAGCGCCGAGCCGCGCCGGCTGATCAGGAACCCGATCACCAGGAACAGCGCCGCGGTGGAGAACCCGTGGTTGACCATGTAGAACACCGAGCCGGCGATGCCGGTGCTGGTGAAGGTGTAGATGCCCAGCACCATGAAGCCGAAGTGGCTGATCGAGGTGTAGGCGACCAGGCGCAGCAGGTTGGTGCTGCCGATCGCCGCGACCGCGCCGTAGATGATGCTGATCAGCGCCAGCACGACCATCGCCGGGGCCACCCAGGCGCTGGCCTGCGGGAACAGCCACAGGCAGAACTTGATCATCCCGAAGGTGCCGATCTTGTCGAGGATGCCGACCAGCAGCACGGAGGTGCCGGGCGTCGCCTCCTCGGTCGCGGTGGGCAGCCACGTGTGCACCGGCACCATCGGCGCCTTGACGATGAAGGCGATCAGGAAGCCGGCCATCAGCCACTTGGTGAGGTCCGGGTTGTCCTGGGCCAGCTGGACGCCGAGCTGGGTCCAGTCGCTCAGCAGGTAGGTCGCGGTGCCGGTGAGGCGGACCGACCAGACGTACAGCCCGATCACCGAGGCGAGCATGACCAGGCCGCCGGCGAGGCTGAACAGCAGGAACTTCATCGCGGCGAACGACCGCCGGGCACCGCCGAAGCCGCCGATCAGGAAGTACATCGGGATCAGGGTGGCCTCGAAGAAGAGGTAGAACAGCAGGACGTCCTGCGCCATGAACACGAACAGCGACAGGCTCTCCAGCGCGAGCACGAGAGCGAAGAACGCCTGCGGCGTCCAGCGTCCGCGCCCTCCGAGCTTCCACTCGGCGAGCAGCACCACCGGGACGAGGGCGACGGTGAGCAGCACCATCACCAGCGCCATGCCGTCGAGGCCGACCGCCCACCAGGCGCCGAACGCCGGGATCCAGGCGGCCTTCTCGGTCAGCGTGGCGCCGCCGGCGTAGAGCACCCAGACGCCGATGCCGACCGCTGCCGTGAGCAGGGCGAACACCATGCCGATGCCGCGCGCGATCTGCTTCACCGGCAGGCACAGCACGCCGGCGCCGACCAGCGGCACCAGGCCGAGGAACGTGAGCCAGGGGAAAGTCATCTCCAACTCCTCCCTCAGCCCAGCTGGGTGAGGATCAGCACCGCGCCGACCAGCAGGACGCCGATCGTCATGGTGAGGGCGTAGCTGCGGACCTGTCCGGTCTGCAGGCGTCTGGTCTGGGACGACAACCCGGCGAACATCGTGCCGACCCCGTTCGCGGCGGCGTCGATCAGCTTGTCGTCGGTGGCCACCAGGCCGCGCGCGGCGAGCAGGGTCGGCTGCACGACCAGGGTGTCGTTGATCGCGTCGCCGAACAGGTCGTTGCGGCCCGCGACGGTGAACGGGTTGGCCGAGGCCGGGGCGACGTCGGGGATCGGCTTCGTGCCGAACAGCCACCAGGAGAGCGCGACGCCCGCGGCGACGACCGCGAGCGTGGCCCAGCCGATCGGGCCCGGGACGAGCGAGACCTCATGGACGTGGTTGCCGACGGCCGGCTCCAGCCACTCCTGGATCCACCAGTTCATCAGCGCACCGGCGATGACGCTGAAGAAGGCCAGGATGATCAGCGGGACGGTCATCACCAGCGGCGACTCGTGCGGGTGCACGCCCGGGCGCCAGCGCTTCTCGCCGAAGAAGGTCATCAGCATCAGCCGGGTCATGTAGAACGCGGTGATGCCCGCGCCGACCAGCGCGCAGACACCCGCGAGGGTGCTCACCTCGAAGGCCGCCTCGATGATGTGGTCCTTGGAGAAGTAGCCGGCCAGGCCCGGGAACCCGATGATCGCCAGGTAGCCCATCGCGAACGTCCAGAACGTGATCCGGGTGACCTTGGCCAGCGCGCCGTAGTGCCGCATGTTCACGTCGTCGTCCATGGCGTGCATCACCGAACCGGCGCCGAGGAACATGTTGGCCTTGAAGAAGCCGTGGGTGAGCAGGTGGAAGATCGCGAACGCGTAGCCGACCGGGCCGAGGCCGGCGGCGAGCATCATGTAGCCGATCTGGCTCATCGTCGAGCCGGCCAGCACCTTCTTGATGTCGTCCTTGCTGGTACCGATCCAGGCACCGGCGAGGAGCGTCACGCAGCCGACGACCACGACCGCGGTGCTCGCGGCGTCCGACATGCCGAAGATCTCGTGGCTGCGCACCACCAGGTACACGCCGGCGGTGACCATCGTGGCGGCGTGGATCAGCGCCGACACCGGGGTCGGGCCCTCCATCGCGTCCAGCAGCCAGGCCTGCAGCGGCACCTGGGCGGACTTGCCGCAGGCGCCCAGCAGGAGCAGCAGGCCGATCGTGGTGGCCCAGAACGGGGTGAGGTGCGCGGCGCCGGAATTGACGTCGGTGAAGGACGAGCTGCCGAACAGCGCCAGCATGCTCATGATCGCCATCGTCATGCCCAGGTCGCCGACCCGGTTCATCACGAAGGCCTTCTTGGCCGCGGCGGCCGCGGACGGCTTGTACTGCCAGAACCCGATCAGCAGGTAGGACGCCAGGCCGACGCCCTCCCACCCGACGAACAGCACCAGGTAGTTGTCGGCCAGCACCAGGATCAGCATCGCCGCGATGAACAGGTTCAGGTAGGCGAAGAAGCGCCGGCGGCGTTCGTCGTGGGCCATGTAGCCCACCGAGTAGATGTGGATCAGGGCGCCGACGCCGGTGATCAGCATCGCGAACAGGATCGACAGCTGGTCGACCAGCAGGCCGGCCTTGACGTTCCACATGCCGGTGGTGATCCACTCGAACAGCGGCACCGAGACCGCGCGGGACTCCGGGTCGGCCCCGAGCAGCTGGACGAACAGGATCGCGGCGACGGTGAACGAGACCAGCACGGCGGCGACCGCCAGCCAGTGCCCGATCCGGTCGAGGATGCTGCCGAACAGCAGCAGCACGGCGGCGACCACGGCCGGCACGACGATCATCAGCCACGCGTAGCTGAACAGGCCGGTCGCGGGGACCAGGGTTTCCAGGGTGATCATCGGGTAGCGCCCCTCACAGCTTCAGCAGGTTCGCCGCGTCCACCGAGGTGGAGCGCCGGGTGCGGTAGATGGTGATGATGATGCTCAGGCCGACCACGACCTCCGCCGCGGCGACCACCATCACGAAGAAGGTGGCGACCTGGCCGTCCAGCCCGCCGCGGGCCAGCGCGAACGCGACCATCGCGAGGTTGGCCGCGTTCAGCATCAGCTCGACGGACATGAAGGCGACCAGCGCGTTGCGCCGGATCATCACCCCGATGGTCCCGATCGTGAACAGGATCGCGGCCAGGTACAGGTAGTTGTCGGGGCTCACGATTCGTCCTCCTCGGCACGGGCGCCCTCGATGGCTTCGAAGGCTTCAGCGGTCGTCCGGCTCAGCGCCGGCGAATCCAGGATCACGCCGCGCATCGCCAGGGCCTGCGACACCGAGGCCTCGCTGACCGTCCCGTCCGGCAGCAGCGCCGGGACGGCGATGCCGTTGTGGCGGGCGATGACGCCGGAGTTCGGCAGGGTGCCGGGGTGCACGCCGTCCTCGGCGTACTCCCGCATGCGCTTCTCGGCGAGGTCGCGCTGGGTGGGCTTCGGACGGACGCGGGCGTGCTGGCCGAGCACCATCGCCCCGACCGCCGCGGTGATCAGCAGCGCGGAGGTGAGCTCGAAGACGAACACGTGGCGGCCGAAGATCAGCGCGGCCAGCGACTCGACGTTGCCGCCGTGGGCCGCGTTGGCCTCGTCCAGGCCGACCTGCGGGCCGCCGGCCAGCGAGCCGCCGATCCCGAACACGATCAGGCCGAGCATGCCCGCGCCGGCCAGCCAGGCGGCGACCTTCTGGCCCTTCAGCGTCTCGACCACCGAGTCGGGGGTGTCGACGCCGACCAGCATCAGCACGAACAGGAACAGCATCATGATCGCGCCGGTGTAGACGATGATCTGCACGAACGTCAGGAACATCGCGTTCAGCGAGGCGTACAGGACGGCCAGGTTCACCATCACGAACGCCATGCTCAGAGCGGCGTAGACGGCCTTGCGGAGGAACAGCAGGCCGAGCGCCCCCAGCACCATCAGCGGGGCGACGATCCAGAAGGTGACCTCCTGGCCGGTGACCAGAGGGATCATCGGGCTCCTCCTTCCGCGTCGCCGCTGATCGGCGTGCGGTTGTCGGGCTTGCCGGTGGCCGGCAGGCCGAGGAAGTAGGCGCGCTCGTCGGGGCCCAGGCGCCGCGGGTGCGGCGGCTCCTCCATGCCGGGCAGCAGCGGGGCCAGCAGCCGGTCCTTGGTGTAGATCATCTTCTCCCGGCTGGTGTCGGCCAGCTTGAAGTCGTTGGTCATCGTCAGGGCACGGGTGGGGCACGCCTCGATGCACAGCCCGCACAGGATGCAGCGCAGGTAGTTGATCTGGTAGACGCGGCCGTACCGCTCGCCGGGGCTGAAGCGCTCCTCGTCGGTGTTGTCCGCGCCCTCGACGTAGATCGCGTCCGCCGGGCAGGCCCAGGCGCACAGCTCACAGCCGACGCACTTCTCCAGGCCGTCGGGCCAGCGGTTCAGCTGGTGGCGTCCGTGGAAGCGCGGCGCGGTGATCTTCTCCTTGCCCTTCTCCGGGTAGCCCTGGGTGAAGGTCTTGCGGAAGATCGTCCGGAAGGTCACTCCGAACCCGGCCCACGGGTCGAGGATTCCCATCTACTGCTCCTCTCCGACGGGGCGCTGCGGCTCCGCGGTGGACGGGATCACGTCCTGCAACTCGGGCAGCACCTGACCGGGCATCGGGGGCACCGGGTAGCCCCCGGCGAAGGCGTCGAACGGCCCGGTGTCGGGGGCCGGTTCGGGCTCGGGCTTCTCCCCGACGAACATGATGGCGGCGATGGCCAGCGCGATCAGGATGATCGAGCCCCACAGGATCGGGCCCTGGAGCAGGTTCTCCTGGCGCAGCGCGGACACGGTGGCGATCACGATGATCCAGGCCAGCGAGATCGGGATCAGGCCCTTCCAGCCGAGCTTCATGAACTGGTCGTAACGGAACCGCGGCAGCGTGCCGCGCAGCCACACGAACAGCGAGATGAACAACTGCACCTTGATCACGAAGAAGATCGGGCCGAGCCACGGGTTGTTCAGCGGCTCGATCAGGTTCAGCGGCCAGATCGGCAGGTAGCCGCCCACGAACAAGGTGGTGGCGATCGCCGAGACGGTGGCCATGTTGATGTACTCGGCCAGGAAGTAGACCGCGTAACGGAAGCCGGAGTACTCGGTGATGTAGCCGCTGACCAGCTCCGACTCGGCCTCGGGGAGGTCGAACGGCGCGCGGTTGGTCTCACCGACCATCGCGATCACGTAGATCACGAACGACGGCAGCAGCAACAGCCAGTACCAGGTCTGGAGGCCGATGTCGACGTTGAACGGCAGCAGCGGGGTGCGCTGGGCCTCGACGATGTCATGGGTGGACATCGAACCGGCGTACAGGAACACGGCGACCAGCGAGAGGCCCATCGCGATCTCGTAGGAGATCATCTGGGCGCTGGAGCGCAGGCCGCCGAGCAGCGAGTACGGCGAGTTGGACGACCAGCCGGCGAGCACGAAGCCGTAGATGCCGACCGAGGTCACGGCCAGCAGCACCAGGACGCCGACCGGCAGGTCGGTCAGCTGCAGGTAGGTCTTCACGCCGAACATCTCGACCTCACCGCCGAACGGGATCACCGCCCACGCGGTGAACGCGGCCGTGCCGGCGATCATCGGGGCGACGGTGAACAGCACGCGGTCGACCATGGAGGGCATGAAGTCCTCCTTGATCAGCAGCTTCATGCCGTCGGCCAGCGCCTGTCCCAGGCCCAGCGGGCCGTTCATGATCGGGCCGAGGCGGTGCTGCATCTTGCCGACCAGCCGCCGCTCGTACCAGACGTTGAAGATCGTCCAGACCAGCAGGACGACGAACAGGACGACGACCTTGATCAGGACGAGCCACCACGGATCGTTCATTCCTCGCCTCCCAGGCTCAGCGCGACCTCGTCACCGAAGACCACGCCCAGCTCGCCCAGCGGTGTGCCGGGTGAGTTCGTCGGCACCCAGACGGTGCCCTCGACCATGCCGGGGGTGATCGCGACCGGCAGGCTGTACCAGCCCGAGCCGCCGCTCACCGCGACCTGGTCGCCCTCGGCCACGCCGAGTTCGGCGGCCAGCGCCGGGCTCACCCGGGCCACGGACGGCTTCGCGGTGGCGGCCAGCGCCTCCTCGCCGTCCTGGCCGCGGCCACCGTCGATCAGCTGGCGCCAGGTGGACAGCTTCACCCGCACCTCGCCGTCGACGGCCTTCGGCGGCTTCGCCGCCTTGGCGGCCGCCTTCTTCGCGGCCTTCTTCGACGCTGCCGCCGGTGCCTGCCAGGTGCCCAGCTCGGTGAGCTCGGCCAGCGCCTGCGCGGGCGTCCGGACGCCGAGCGGACGGCCCAGGCCGTCGGCCAGCGCGGCCAGCACCCGCAGGTCGGTCATCGGCGCGTTCGACTGCTTGATGACGGTGTTGACGCGGCCGTGGCGGTGCTCCCAGTTGAGGAAGGTGCCGGCGTGCTCCTCGATCAGCGCGACCGGGAAGACCACGTCCGCCCGCTCGGTGACCTCGGACAGCCGGTTCTCCAGCGAGACCAGGAAGCCGACCTTCTCCAGCCCGGCGCGGACCGCCTCGGCGTCGGCGAAGTCGCTCGGCTCGATGCCGGCGACCACGAGTGCCTGTAGCTCGCCGGCGGCAGCCGCCGCCAGCATCGCGGTGGCTTCCAGTCCCTCGGACGCCGGCAGGTTCGCCAGGTCCCAGGCCGCGGCCACGTCCACCCGGGCGGTGGTGTCGGCCAGCGGGCGTCCGCCGGGCAGCAGCCCGGGGAGGCAGCCGGCCTCCAGCGCGCCACGGTCACCGGCGCGGCGCGGCACCCAGGCCAGCCGGGCGCCGGTGGCGTCCGCGACCTCGGCCACGGCGGCCAGGGCGCCGGGAGCCAGCGCTGCCCGCTCCCCCACCAGGATCACGTCGCCGGCGGCCAGGTCGAGCGCCCGCAGGGCGGCGGCCTCCTCGCCGGGCACCGTCGGCACCAGGGTCGCGTTGAGCTTGGCGTTGCCGTTGGTGGTGAACGCGGCGATCGCGGTCACGGTCAGGTTCTTCTTGCGGACGGCCTTGCGGAGCCGCAGGAACACCAGCGGCGACTCCTCCTCCGGCTCGAAACCGACCAGCACGACGTGGCCGACGGTCTCCAGGTCGGCGTAGGTGACCGCGTCCGCGAGCGTCCGTCCGGCCACCCGGGTGGCCAGGAAGGCCGCCTCGTCGGCGCCGGTCGGGCGGGAGCGGAAGTCGATGCTGTTCGTGCCGAGCACGGCCCGGGCGAACTTGCTGTAGCCGTAGGCGTCCTCGACGGTCAGGCGACCGCCGGTGAGCACACCGACGCGGGAGCCGGCCGCGGCCAGCCCGGCGACGGCGGCGTCGATCGCCTCCGGCCAGGACGCGACCCGCAGGGCCCCGTCCTCACGGATCAGCGGACGTGTGAGGCGGTCGTCGCCGCGGCCCGAGACGAAGGCGAAGCGGCCCTTGTCGCAGTTCCACTCCTCGTTGACCTCGGGGAGCTCGCCGGCCAGCCGGCGCTTCACCTGGAAGTGCCGCTGGTCGGTGCGCAGCGAGCAGCCGGCCGCGCAGTGCTCGCAGGTGACCATGGTGCTGACCAGGTCGAACGGGCGGCTCTGGAAGCGGTAGGCCACCGACGTGAGCGCGCCCACCGGGCAGATCTGCACGACGTTGCCGGAGAAGTAGGAGTCGTACGGGTTCTCCGCGTAGATGCCCACCTGCTGCAGCGCGCCGCGCTCGACCAGCGCGATGAACGGATCGCCGGAGATCTGCTCGGAGAACCGGGTGCAGCGCGCGCACAGCACGCAGCGCTCGCGGTCGAGCAGGATCTCGGCCGAGATCGCCACCGGCTTGGGGAAGGTGCGCTTGCGGCCCTCGTAGCGGCTCTCGCCGCGTCCGTTCGCCAGGGCCTGGTTCTGCAGCGGGCACTCCCCGCCCTTGTCACAGATCGGGCAGTCCAGCGGGTGGTTGATCAGCAGGAACTCCAGCATGCCCTTCTGGGCCTTCTCGGCCACCGCCGAGCTGAGCTGGGTCTTGATCTGCATGCCGGGCGCGCACTCCAGGGTGCAGGACGCCTGCGGCTTGGGCATGCCGCGGCCGTTGCCCATGTCGGGCACCTCGACCATGCACTGGCGGCAGGCGCCGACCGGGTCGAGCAGCGGGTGGTCGCAGAACCGCGGGATGGCGATGCCGATCATCTCGGCGGCCCGGATGGCCAGCGTGCCCTTCGGCACCTGCACCTCGGTGCCGTCGATGGTGACCGTGATCAGGTCGACCGGGGCCACCTGGTCGGCGGGCTTCGTGACCACGCTCATGCGTGCACCTCGACCTTCTCGTTGACCTCGAACAGGGCGCTGCGGCCGTACGGGAACGCCTCCCACGCGGGCGTGGTGTACCCGGCCTCGAACTCGTCACGGAAGTGCCGCACCGCGCTGGTCACGCAGGCCACGGCGCCGTCGGCGAGGGCGCAGAACGACTTGCCGCCCATGTTGTCGCAGATGTCGAGCAGCTTGTCGACGTCACCGTCCTGCGCGGTGCCGGCCTCGAAGCTCTTCAGCAGCTGCACCAGCCACCAGCTGCCCTCGCGACACGGCGTGCACTTGCCGCACGACTCGTGCTTGTAGAACTCGACCCAGCGCAGCGTGGTGCGCACCACCGAGGTGGTCTCGTCGAACACCTGGAGGGCCTTGGTGCCCAGCATCGAGCCGACGCCGCCCATGCCCTCGTAGTCGAGCGGGACGTCGAGGTGCTCGGCGGTCAGGATCGGGGTGGACGAGCCGCCCGGCGTCCAGAACTTCAGCTCGTGGCCGGCCCGGACGCCGCCGGACAGCTCGAGCAGCTCGCGCAGGGTGATGCCCAGCGGCGCCTCGAACTGGCCCGGACGGTTGACGTGCCCCGACAGCGAGTAGAGCGTCATGCCCTTCGACTTCTCGGTGCCCATCGAGCCGAACCAGGCCGCGCCGTTCTTCACGATCGCGGGGACGCTGGCGATCGACTCGACGTTGTTGATCACGGTCGGGGACGCGTAGAGGCCCGCGACCGCGGGGAACGGCGGACGCAGCCGGGGCTGGCCGCGGCGACCCTCCAGCGAGTCCAGCAGCGCGGTCTCCTCGCCACAGATGTAGGCGCCCGCGCCGGCGTGCACGATGATGTCGAGGTCGTAGCCCGAGCCGAGGATGTTCGTGCCGAGGTAGCCGGCGTCGTACGCCTCGGCGACGGCCTGCTGCATGCGCCGGATGACGTGCAGCACCTCGCCCCGGATGTAGACGAACGCGGTGTGGCAGTCGATCGCGTACGAGGCGATGATCATGCCCTCGACCAGGGTGTGCGGGCTGGCCAGCAGCAGCGGCATGTCCTTGCAGGTGCCGGGCTCGGACTCGTCCGCGTTCACCACCAGGTACTTGGGGTTCGGGTTGTCCTTCGGCACGAAGCTCCACTTCATGCCGGTCGGGAAGCCCGCGCCCCCGCGTCCGCGCAGGCCGGAGTCCTTGACCAGGTCGGTGACCTCGCCCGGGGTCATCTTCAGGGCCTTGCCGACGGCCTCGTAGCCGCCCGCGGCCCGGTAGGCCTCCAGCGTCCAGGACTCCTCGGTGCCCCAGTTCGCCGAGAGGACGGGGGTCAGGGTGTCGGTCATGCGGGGTCCCCTTGGAGTTGTTCGGAGGAGCGCAGCGGGGGAGAAGAACTCCATGGGGTGTTCACTTGAGGTCCTCCGGGTTGGGCGCGGTCCAGGAGTTGGCTTCGGCGATCGACTTGCCCAGCAGGGAAGCCTCACCGGCGCTGGGGCCCTCGTCGGCGCGACCGTCGGGGAAGCCGGCAAGGACGCGCTCGGCCTCGCGCCAGCTGGTGATCGTGGCCCCGCGGGTGGAGGTGACCTCCTTGCCGTCAGCCAGGTCGTCGATCAGCTTCTCGGCCCGGGCCGGGGTCATGTTGTCCATGAACTCCCAGTTGACCATCATCACCGGGGCGAAGTCGCAGGCGGCGTTGCACTCGATGCGCTCGAGGCTGAACCGGCCGTCGGGCGTGGTCTCGTCGGGGTGGATGCCGAGCTTGTCGGACACGCTGTCCAGCAGCGCGTCCCCGCCCATCACCGCGCACAGGGCGGTGGTGCAGACCCCCACGTGGTGGGTGCCGCCCGGACGCCGCCGGTACATCGTGTAGAAGGTGGCCACGCCGGAGACCTGGGCGGTGGTGATGCCGAGCACCTCGGCGCACGCCTCGACACCGGCCGGGGACACGCGTCCGTCCACGCTCTGCACCAGGTGCAGCATCGGCAGCAGCGCCGAGCGCGCCCGCGGGTAGCGCCCCGCCAGCTCGCGCAGCTCGGCCATCGTGGTCTCGTCGATGTTGGTCGAGGTGTCGGACATGTCCACTTCGCCGGAGTCGGGGAAGAAGGACTGGAACTCGTGACCGCTCATCGGTCGACGCCTCCCATCACGGGGTCGAGGGAACCGATGGCGACGACCACGTCGGCCAGCATGCCGCCCTCGCACTGGATCGGTACGGACTGGAGGTGGTTGAACCCTGGGTCGCGCATGTGCGCGCGGTAGGGCCGGGTGCCGCCGTCGGAGACGACGTGGCAGGCGATCTCGCCCTTCGGGCTCTCGATCGGCACGTAGGCCTGGCCGGGCGGGACGCGGAAGCCCTCGGTGACCAGCTTGAAGTGGTGGATCAGGGCCTCCATCGAGTCACCCATGATGTGCTTGATGTGCTCGTGGCTGTTGCCCTGGCCGTCCGGCCCCACGGCGAGCGTCGCGGGCCAGGCGATCTTCGGGTCGTCGACCATCACCGGCTGCCCGGTGGAGGCCTCCAGCCGGTCGGTGGCCTGCTTGACGATCTTCAGGCTCTCCCACATCTCGTCGAGGCGGACGCGGAAGCGGCCGTAGGCGTCGGAGGTGTCCCAGGTGATCACGTCGAAGTCGTAGGTCTCGTACCCGCAGTAGGGCTGCTGCTTGCGCAGGTCCCAGGCGTAGCCGGTCGAGCGCAGCACCGGGCCGGTGACGCCCAGCGCGAAGCAGGCGGCGAGGTCCTGGTACCCGATGCCGACCATGCGGCCCTTGAAGATCGGGTTCTCGTTGCAGAACGCCGCGTACTCCGGCAGGTGCTTCTCCAGCCAGTTGATCAGGTCGCGCAGCTGGGCGATGCCGGTCTCGGGCAGGTCGAGGGCGACGCCGCCCGGACGGATGTAGGCGTGGTTCATGCGCAGGCCGGTCACGGCCTCGAAGAAGTCGAGGATCATCTCGCGCTCGCGGAAACCGATCGTCATCACCGTGAGGGCGCCGATCTCCATGCCGCCGGTGCCGATGGCGACCAGGTGGGAGGCGATCCGGCACAGCTCCATCATCAGCACGCGGATGTCGTTGGCGCGCTGCGGGATCTGGTCCTCGATGCCGAGCAGCCGCTCCACGGCCAGGCAGTACGCGGCCTCGTTGAACAGCGGCGACACGTAGTCCATGCGGGTCACGAAGGTCGTGCCCTGCGTCCAGGACCGGTACTCCATGTTCTTCTCGATGCCGGTGTGCAGGAACCCGATACCCGGACGGATACTCGTCACGGTCTCGCCGTCGCACTCCACCATCAGCCGGAGCACGCCGTGGGTGGACGGGTGCTGCGGGCCCATGTTGATGACCAGCACCTCATCCCCGCGCTCGGCCTGCTCGCCGGCGATGTCGGCCCAGTCGCCGCCGCCGACGGCGGTGTAGACGGTGCCCTCGGTCTCCTCGCCCGGGTTGGCGTAGAGGTCGTGCTCTTGGGCGGTCATCGGTAGCTCCTGCGCGCGTCAACCGGGGGCACGGTGGTGCCCTTGTACTCGATCGGGATCCCGCCGAGCGGGTAGTCCTTGCGTTGCGGGTGGCCCGCCCAGTCGTCCGGCATCAGGATGCGGGTGAGGTGCGGGTGGCCGTCGAAGACGATCCCGAACATGTCCCAGGTCTCACGCTCGTGCCAGTCGGCGGCCGGGTAGGTCGCGACCACGCTCGGGATGTGCGGGTCGGCGTCCGGGCAGGACGTCTCCACGCGCAACCGGCGGTTGTGGGTCATCGACTGCAGGTGGTACACCGAGTGCAGCTCGGCCCCGGCGTCGTCCGGGTAGTGCACGCCGGAGACCGACGCGCAGAACTCGAAGCGCAGCAGGGCGTCGTCGCGCAGCGACCGCATCACCTCGGTGAGCTGCTCGCGGGGCACCCGGAACGTGAGCTCGCCACGGTCGAGGATGACCGCGATCCGCAGCCCCTCCACCAGCGACAGCAGCCGGCTGTATGCGTCGTCGTACCAGGAGCCGTAAGGCGGCTCGCTGGGCGCGGGCCAGCCGGTGGTGCGGACGATGCGGCTGTAGCCGGAGGTGTCGCCGGTGCCCTGGCTCCACATGCCGGCGCGGAGCGGGACGCCCTTCGGCTCGGCCGGGACCAGCGGGGTCGGGTTCGGCTGCGCGTCCTCGCGCTCGACGCCGGCCTTGGGCGAGGCCTCCGGGTCGGTGACCGGCTTGTCGACGGTCTTCTCCTCGCCGGGCAGCTTGTCCTGGCTCATCGCAGCAGGCCCTTCATCTCATGGGTGGCGGGTGCGACCAGCGCCGCCGCCTCGGCCGCCTCCCAGGCGTCCAGCTCGTTCTGGGCCATCGGGCGCTTGGCCACGATGTCCTTCTTGAGCTTGAACATCGCGTCGATCAGCATGTCGGGACGCGGCGGGCAGCCGGGCACGTACACGTCCACCGGGACCAGGTGGTCGCCGCCCTGGACGATCGCGTAGTTGTTGAACATGCCGCCCGAGGACGCGCACACGCCCATCGCCATGACCCACTTCGGGTTGGGCATCTGGTCGTAGACCTGGCGCAGCACCGGTGCCATCTTCTGGCTGATCCGCCCCGAGATGATCATCAGGTCGGCCTGTCGCGGTGAGGCTCGGAAGACCTCCTGGCCCCAGCGACCGGCGTCGAACCGCGGCGCGCCGTAGGTCATCATCTCGATGGCGCAGCACGCCAGGCCGAACGTCGCCGGCCACAGGGACGCCTGCCGCATCCAGCCGAACACGCCCTCGAGCGTGGTCAGCACCACGCCCTGGGGGATCTTGTCCTCAATGCCCATATCGCTTGGTCCCGTCCGTTCTCAGTCCCATTCCAGGCCGCCGCGGCGCCACACGTAGGCGTACGCGACGAAGACCGTGGCCATGAACAGCACCATCTCGAGCAGGGCGAACAGGCCCAGCTGCTTGAAGGTGACCGCCCACGGATACAGGAAGATGGTCTCGATGTCGAAGATGATGAAGAGCATCGCCACGATGTAGTACTTGATCGGGAACCGGCCGCCGCCCATCGGCTGCGGCGTCGGTTCGATGCCGCACTCGTACGAGCTGTACTTGACCTTGTTCCAGCGCCGCGGGCCGACCACGGCACTCAGCGCGATCGAGATCGCGAGGAAGCCGGCGGCCAGCGCCATGATGCCCAGCAGCGGAATGTAGGGGCTCATCGGGTAGCGGTTCCCTTCTGCAGCGAGCGTTGCGCGGAATTTGTCATGCTGAGGGTGCCACCTTTGCAAGGGTGCTGATGACTTTGTCCATCCAATCACCATCGCGGGTGTCGTAGAGGTGTGCGAGCAGTTTCATCGTGAATCTCATCAGCGTGGGCCGGGGCAGGCCGTACCGGGTGCACAGGTGCATCACCTGCGGGTGCTCGATCAGGGGCACGAAGACCTGGCCCAGCCGGAAGTACCCGCCCCACTCCGACTTCAGTCGCGCCGGATAGCCCCGCAGCGCGCGTTCGGCGCTCGGGGTGCCGAAGCCGCGGAACCGGGCGTCGGCGATCGCCTCGGCGGCCATCTCGCCGGCCTCCATCGCGTACGAGATGCCCTCGCCGTTGAACGGCGACACCATGCCGCCGGAGTCGCCGACCAGCAGCAGGCCACGGGTGTAGGCGGGCTGGCGGTTGAAACTCATCGGCAGGGCCGCGCCGAGGGTCTGGCCGACCTGGTTCTCCGGCCGGAAGCCCCACTCCTCGGGCGTGCTGGCCAGCCAGCGGTTGAACATCTCCCGGTAGTTGAGCTTGGCCGGCTCCGAGCTCGAGCCGACGGTGCCGAGGCCGACGTTGACGGTGCCGTCCCCCATGCCGAACACCCAGCCGTAGCCGGGCAGCAGGTTGGACTGCCGCGGCGTGCCGTCCCACAGCTCCAGCCACGACTCCATGTAGTCGTCGTCGGTGCGCGGGGACGTGAAGTAGGCGCGGACGGCGACCCCCATCGGGCGGTCGGTGCGCTTGGCGAGCCCCATCGACAGCGCCAGGCGGGCGGAGTTGCCGTCCGCGGCCACGACGACCGGGGCGCGGAACGTGCGTCCGTCCTTCGTGGTCACCCCGGTGATGCGGTCGGTGCGCTCGTCGACCACCGGGGCGGTGACGTTGGTCTCCTCGTACAGCCGGGCGCCGGCGTCGACCGCCCGCCGGGCGAGGATGTGGTCGAACTCGGCGCGGGCACGCACCAGGCCGTAGGGCGGGAACTCGGCGAGCTCGGGCCAGGGCAGCTCGAACGGCTCGGTGCGTCCGCCGTAGACCCGCAGGCCCTTGTTGCGCACCCAGCCGGCGCTCTCGCTGGTGTCGATGCCCAGCTTGATCAGCTGCTTGACCGCGCGCGGGGTGAGGCCGTCGCCGCAGACCTTCTCGCGCGGGAACCTCGCCTTCTCCAGCAGGACCACGTCGAGGCCACGGTCGGCGAGGTACGCGGCGGTGGTGGAGCCACCCGGTCCGGCGCCGACGACGATCACGTCCGCCTCGACGCCTTCGCCGTCGGCCGGGACGACCGGCGTCGGCTCGGGCATGCGCTCTCCTGACGTGCGATTCGGGAACTCGGCCAGTCTAGGCAAAAGGGGCTGCCGGGGCCATTTGACGCCCCGGGCGGGAGACGCGGTTGCAGCGACTATCCTGCCTGCGTGATCCATCACCCGCCGGGCCCCCAGTGGCGCGCGACGACCGTGGCGATCGAGGATCCCGGAGACCTGGCCGCGTACCTGCCAGCGTCCGGGGGCCACGCCTGGTTGCGTCGCGGCGAAGGCATCGTCGGCATCGGCGAGGTGGCCCGGTTCGAGGGCGGCACCGCGGCGGAGGCCGACGAGTGGTGGGCGAAGGTCTGCTCGCGGATCGAGCAGGAGACCGAGCTGCCCGAGGTGCCGGGCACCGGTCCGGTCGCGTTCGCGTCCTTCGTGTTCGACGCCGGGCACACCGCGCAGCGTTCGATCGTGATCGTGCCGCGCCTGGTGATCGGGCGCCGCAAGGGGCAGAGCTGGCTGACCGCGCTCGGCGCGGCGTCCGGGGCCGTGCCGGAGATGCCGGGCACCGTCCGCGACGTGCCCACCCCGTCCGGCGTCCGGCCGGTGACCGGCGGGCTGAGCCGCGAGGAGTGGCAGGGCATCGTCACCGAGGCGGTCGGACGGATCGACGCCCACATGCTCGACAAGGTGGTGCTGGCCCGCGGCGCGACGCTGGAGGCCGACGAGCCGCTCGACCCGCGCGCCCTGGTCAACGCCCTCACCGACCGCTACCCCAGCTGCTGGACCTACCACCTCGACGGGCTCGTCGGCGCGTCGCCGGAGATGCTGATCCGCCGCGAGGGCGGGTTGGCCACCTCGCGGGTGCTGGCGGGCACGATCCGCCGCAACGGCGGCGAGGAACTGGACCTCAAGCTCGCCCACGCGCTGGCCCGGTCGGGAAAGAACCTGATCGAGCACGAGCTGGCGGTGGAGTCGGTGGCGCACGCGCTGGAGCCGTTCTGCTCGGGCATGAACGTGCCGGACGCCCCGTACGTGCTGGAGTTGCCGAACGTGCTGCACCTGGCCTCGGACGTGACCGCGGTGGTGCACGAGGGCGTGAGCGTGCTGGCCCTGGCCGGGGCGCTGCACCCGTCCGCCGCCGTGTGCGGCACGCCGACACCTGCCGCCCGGGCGACGATCGCCGAGCTCGAGCACCTCGACCGCGGGCGCTACTCCGGCCCGGTGGGCTGGCTGGACGCCGGCGGCGACGGCGAGTTCGCCATCGCCCTGCGCTGCGGGGTGATCGACCCCGCCGACACCCGCCGGATCACGATCTACGCCGGCTGCGGGATCGTCGCGGAGTCCGACCCGGCCGAGGAGTACGCCGAGACCGAGGCCAAGCTGCTGCCGATGCTGGAGGCGCTCGGCGTCAGCCAGTGACCCTAGGAGTCCCGCCGCTCCCGTTCGGCGCTCGCGGCCTCCTGGGCGAGGCGACGCAGGGCGATCAGGATCGGATCGACCAGGACGTTGCCGAGCACGACCGTGCGGAGGGCCTCGACCGGGTCCCTGAGCTCGTCCAGCACGTCGAGGTCGATGCGGACCACGCCCTGCATCGCCCGGGCGTAGGCGGCCGCGCGCGCGGTGTCCACGTCGATGCCTGCCCGGCGGGCGGCGTCCCAGGCGGCGCCGAGCGCCCGTGCCGGCGGGCAGTCGGGGTCGACCTCCCAGCCGAGTTCTTCCAGCAGGTCGAGCACCTCGGGCGTGGCCGGGGCGTCTCCTCCGGGCATCGGCAGGGCACTGTGCGCGGCGCCGAGGATGCTCGTCGAGCTGGAGCAGAACAAGGCAGCCGCCGCGCGTGGCGAGGCCGACTCGTTGGGCTACCTGGGCAGCCGGGTGGTGCTCGACGGGTTCGGGGCGACCACGATCCAGTACTGGCGCTCCACCGAGGACGTCTACGCCTACGCCAACTCCGGCGTCCACGAGCACCGTCCGGCGTGGGTCGACTTCTACCGGGTCGCCAGGGCCGACCCTGCGGCCGTCACGATCTGGCACGAGACCTACGACATCGCGCCGGCCGGGGCGGAGAGCATGTACGCGGGTCCGCGACCGTTGGGGCTGGCTGCTGTCGCGGGCGCCGTGCCGGCCGGACGCCGGGGCGAGACCGCCCGCGAGCGCCTCGGCCACACCGTCGCGGCAGCGGCACCCGAGGCCTGAGGCGTCGCTGACAAGGCCGAACCGTGCCAGACTCGGTGGGATGCAGGCGACACCTTTCGAACTGACGATGGACGAGTTGCGGGCGGTGGCCCGCTACGC
Source organism: Actinomycetota bacterium (assembly GCA_020161755.1). GTDB lineage: Bacteria > Actinomycetota > Actinomycetes > Propionibacteriales > Propionibacteriaceae > Propionicimonas. Next base: position 7,602 of record JAIUOS010000013.1, on the reverse strand, counting down.
CGCAGAGTGTGCGCAGCAGACGCTGGTGGTCTTCACCAAGGCCTGTCCCGACGACCCGCGCCCGGCGGCGGCTCTGGACGCGGCCCGGGTGTTCGCCGACGGCGCCCCGCGCTCACGGCTCCAGCGGACGGCGGCGGTCGACGCGCACCGCGCGGCGGCAGAGGCCCCGAGCGAGGCCGCGCGGTACGCGGCGCTCGCGGCGGGCGACGCGGCCGCGTCCGCGTACCTGCACCCGCTGGCGACGCCGACGCAGCTGCGCCACATCCTCGGCGCCGGCGTGCACGCCGCCCGGGCGGCCGAGCTGGCGCGCGGCGACGACCCGGTGGTGGCCGAGTACGTGATCACGGCCGCGGCCACGCGGGCGACCCCGACCGTCCTCGACGTGCTGTGCCGCTACCCACGGGCTCCGCGGGGAGGCCGTCGCGTCGCGGTCCTGATGCACCGGCTGGACGGCCTGCTGCGCGACCCCGCGCCGACCCCGCGGGTGGTGGACGATCCCGGACCGTTCTTCCACGGCACGAAGGCCGACGTGCGGCCGGGCGACCTGCTGACGCCGGGCTGGAACTCGAACTACGGGTCGGGACGCCGCGCGAACAACATCTACCTGACCGCCAGTCGGGAGGGCGCGCCGCTCGCCGCCGCGCTCGCCCGCGGCGACGGGCCCGGACGGGTCTACCGGGTCGAGCCGCTCGGCCCGATCGAGGACGACCCGAACGTCACCGACAAGCGCTTCCCCGGCAACCCGACGCGCTCGTACCGGACGAAGGAGCCGTTGCGGGTGCTCGAGGAGGTGCTGGACTGGACCCCGCCCCCCGAGGAACTGCTGCAGCGCTTCCGCGACCGCGGCGCCGAGCTGGCCGAGCTCGGCATCGAGGCGATGGACGACTGACCCCGGCCCCCGGCCCCCGGCCCCTCCGACTTGTCAGAATCTCAGGTCGCCCTGGCGACCTGAGATTCTGACAAGTCGGAGGGGCGGAGGGGCGGAGGGGCGGAGGGGCGGAGGGGCGTCAGGAAACAGAGCCGCGCTCGAGGCCGAGGGTGGCCAGGAGGTCCTCGTGGAACTGGATCCACACCAGTTCGCAGGACGCGCGGCCGGGCGCGTCCAGCCAGTCGTGGTCGCCCCGCCGGACCATCGCCAGCGCGGCCGAGTGGCGCGCCGAGTAGCCGTCGAAGCGTGCCAGTACGCCGGTCAGGGTGGCGTCGAACTCGGCCAGGGCGTCGTCGCAGGCCTCGAGTTCGGTCAGCGCGGCGTCGTCCCACACCGGGTCGGAGTGGTCGTTGATCGCGGCCGGGTCGTACAGGGTCGGGTGCAACTGCCACTGCGTGCAGGCGCGTCCGTGCGCCGCGTTCACCGGACGGAAGGACGCGTGTACCGCGGCCACCACGTCCCGGACGCCGGCCGCGTCCAGCTCGACGGCCAGCTGCCGCTCGTTCTCGGCGCGACCCCGGTCGGTGAGCGACCAGGTCTCGCCGAAGAAGTCGTGGCGCGTCACCCAGCCGAACGCCTGGGCGTCCAGCAGGTGATCGCGCACGTCGGGCGCCGGCAGCAGGAAGCGCTCCGCGACGGCGTCCACCGACGGCCCACCGAGCACCCGGACGCCGTGCAGCGCCAGCAGCGCCGGCTCCGAACGCCGGCTCACTCGCCCTCCCCGGGTGCCTTCTCCTTGGCCGTCTTGCGCACGGGAGCGATCGTCCCGTCCCAGGTCTCCGGCTCCAGCGGGGCGTCCTCGATCGGCGCGCGGCGGTGCAGGTAGGCGGCGGTGGCGGTGAACGCGGCCACCGGCAGGTACAGGATGCCGATCGAGAACAGCGTGACGACCGCGAACACCCCGATCACCGCGGCCACGATCCAGGCGACGAGCGACTTGCGCCAGGGCACCACCGCCGGGATCACCGCCACCAGCACCGGGGCGAGCACCCCCACCAGCATCGCCGGGCCGTACACCCAGATCATCGGGACCTCCTGGTCCCCGACGGTGACGCTCGGCCAGAACGTGAGGAAGGCCGCCACCAGCAACCCGTAGGCCACGGCCCCCCACTGCCACAGCCGCGCCTGCGTCGCCACCTTCATGACCGTTCCTCCCTCGGTGGCCCGCCCGGTTCGAGCAGGCTGCGGATGTCGGCGGCGCTGAGCGGGGCAGCCAGGTCGCCGCCCTCCCCCACCACCTTCGCGAACAGGTCGCGCTTGCGCTCCTGCAACTCGACGACCTTCTCCTCGATGGTGTCCTCGCTGACCAGCCGGTACACCATCACGTGCTTGTCCTGCCCGATCCGGTGAGTGCGGTCGATGGCCTGCAGCTCGGCGGCCGGGTTCCACCACGGGTCGAGGATGAACACGTAGTCGGCCTCGGTGAGGGTGAGGCCGAACCCACCGGCCTTCAGGCTGATCAGGAACACCGGGTCGGTGCCGCTGCGGAACGCCTCGATGCGGGCCGCGCGGTCGCGCGTCCGTCCGTCCAGGTAGGAGGCGCCGATACCTTCGGCCTTCAGCCGGTCGCGGGCCAGGCCGAGGTAGCTGGTGAACTGGCTGAACACCAGCGCCCGGTGGCCCTCGGCGGCGAGTTCGGCGACCAGTTCCACGAGGGTGTCCAGCTTGGCCGAGATCGCCACCTGTCCCGGCAGCACCAGCGCCGGCGACAGCGCCAGCTGCCGCAGCAGGGTGAGCGAGGCCAGGATCGTGATCCGGTTGCGCCGCAGGTCGTCGACCAGGCCGAGCACCTTCTTGCGCTCGGCGGCCAGTTGCTTGTCGTACAGCCGGCGGTGGCCCGGCGACAGGGGCACCCGCAGCACCTGCTCCTGCTTGGGCGGCAGCTCGGCCGCGACGCCCTCCTTGGTGCGGCGCAGCATCAGCGGACGCACCCGCCGGTGCAGCCGGGCCAGGGCGGTGGGATCGCTGCCGGTCTCGATCGGACGCCGGTAGCCGTCGGTGAAGCTGACCGGGTCGGGGAACAGCCCGGGCGCGGTGATCGACAGCAGCGACCACAGGTCCATCAGGCTGTTCTCCAGCGGTGTGCCGGTGACCGCGAACTTCGCCTGCGCGCGCAGCGTGCGGACGGCCCGGTAGGCGTGGGACTGCCGGTTCTTCACGAACTGCGCCTCGTCGAGGAACACCGCCGACCACGCCTGCGCGGCGTACTCCTCGGAGTCGAGCCGCAGCAGCGTGTAGGACGTCACCACCAGGTCTGCCCCGGCAGCGAGGTCGGCCAGGGACTCCGTCCGCTTCTTCGAGGACTGCTCGACCACCCGCACCCGCAGGTCGGGGGCGAACCGGGCGGCCTCCGCGGCCCAGGTGCCCAGCACCGACGTCGGCGCCACCACCAGCATCGGCTGCTCGAGTCGTCCCTCCTCGCGCAGGGCGCAGGCCAGCGCGATCGCCTGCAGCGTCTTGCCCAGGCCCATGTCGTCGGCGAGGATTCCGCCGAGCCGCGCGCCGTGCAGGAAGTGCAGCCAACGGAACCCGAGCTCCTGGTAGGGACGCAGCGTGGCCTTCAGCCCGGCCGGGACCGGCACACCCGGCAGCTCGTCGGTCTCCAGCAGGGCCGAGACGGCGGCGGTCCACGCGGCCGACTGCTCGGAAACCACCCCGAGCATCCGCAGGTCGTCCCACAGCCCGGCGTGGACGGTGCGCAGGCGCAGTCCGTCGGCGTCGGTGTCGGTGAGCTGGCTCGCCTCCTCGATCAGCAGCCGCAGCTGCTCGAGCTCGGGCCGGTCGAGGCTGAACCAGGTGCCGGACGGCAGGATCAGGTGGGTCTGACCGGTGGCCAGTGCGGTGAACAGCTCGCGGTACTCGACCGGCTCCCCCTCGATGCTCACCCTCACGGCGAGGTTGAACCAGTCCGAGCCGGGGCCGGGATCGGTCACGGCGAGGTCGACCTGCGGCGCCTCGGACGCGAGCCGGTAGGCCTGCGGGGTACCGGTGACCTCCACGACCACGCCGAGGTCCCCGAGCCGCTCGAGCCAGTGGCTGGCGAAGTCGGCGGTCGCGGGCCCGGTGAGCGTCGCGGTGCTGGCCGGACGGTGCCCGGCGCGGTCGCCGCGGACCGGCCACGGGCCGGGTGGGAGGGCGTCCAGGAGGGCCTGCTCGGCGTCGCCGTCGCGGTAGGCCGGCTGGTCGCCGGTGGCGTACAGCTCGACGTCGAGGGCGTCGGCGCCGACCTGGTAGCGGAACGCCCACGCCAGCCGGGTGACGTGGTCGGGCAGGTACTTCACACGCAGCAGCAGCCGCGGCGCGGCGAGTTCGGGCAGCACGACGTCGTCGTCGGTCCGCAGGTCGACCAGGCGCCGCAGCGCGGGGTGGAACTGGGCGGCGAAGGACGCGACGTCCGCGGCCGGGACGTCCAGCCGTGGGTGCTGCAGCAGCAGCGCCTGCTGGCCCTGGCTGAGCGGTTCGGCGAACGGCACCAGCAGCAGCTCGCCGTCCTCGCTCACCGCCAGGCCGTGCGGGGGCGACCCGAGCAGGTTCGCGTACTGCACGGGCCACTCGCGCTCGCCCGACGCGGCGAACGTGCGCAGGGCCAGGTCGTCACCGGAGCGGCTCAGCCGGGAAGTGATCCGGGCCGGCTCGGCCACCAGCCGCACCGACGGGGTGCCCTGTCCGGGGATCAGCTGCACCCCGGCGTCGACGGCCCCGGCCAGCCAGCCCCAGGCGGTGACGCCGAGCTGGCCGAGCTCGAGGACGTCCGCGCGCTGGGCGTAGAATGAGTAGCCGCTGCGCTGTTCGCGGGTGCGGACCAGCGCCGCGAGTGGTGCCCGGTGGGTCTCCAGGTAGTCGCCGCCCCACGGGTGCTGAAGGCTCTCCCAGGTGACGCCGGTGCGCACCCAGCGTCCGGACCTCCCCCAGAGCAGCGGACGCAGCTGGATCGCCCCGCTGGCCGCCCGGGTGACCTGCACCGCGAGCTCCTGCCCGGGGGTGCTGGTGCGGGTCTCGGCGGTGACCTGGGCCAGGGCCCGTTGCCACGCCGGGGTGAGCGCCCGCAGGTTCACCGTCCGCATGTGCCACAGCAGCGCGGCGCCGTGCTTGCAGTCGTACCCCACCGGGCACGAGCAGGACGTGGTGATCGCGCCGCTGTCGGCGTGGTAACGGGCCACGGTCTGGTAGGCGCGTGCGCTGGAGCCGCGCACCTGGGCCTGGACGAGGCTGCCGCCGGTGCCCGAACCGATGGCGATGTGGCCGACGCGTCCCTGGCGGACGTACTCCTGGCCACGGGCCAGGGTGACCTCGCCGAAGAGCTCCACCAGCCGCCGTTCGGTCAGCTGGAGGACCCAGTCGGGATAGGCGCCGCTCATCGAGCGCGACCGGCCCCCGCACCCCGGACGATGCCCCTGGTGAGCAGCCAGAACAGGGCGGCCACCACCGCGACCGTGGCCGCGCCGATCAGGCCGGCGGGTGCGGCGATCAGCGGGTTGGCGTCCACCAGGACGATCAGGAAGACGCCCGCGAACCCGTTGAGCGTGCCGTGCAGGACGGCCGGCGCCAGCAGCGATCCGGTGACCTGCCGCGCCCGCCAGAACAGGAACGACAGCGGGATGCACCAGGCGATCATGAAGAAGGGGCCCAGGAGGGTGTAGCTGCCGTAGTTGAACCCCATCAGGATCAGCGGCGCGTGCCACAGCCCCCACAGAATGCCGGTGAGCACGTTCGTCCAGAAGGCACCGAGCGGACGCAGTTCGTCGGCCAGCCAGCCCCGCCACCCGTACTCCTCGCCGAAGGCGAAGACGCCGTTGATCGTGAACCCGGCCACGAGGGCGCCGAGCAGGGTGAGCCCGAGCAGCGGCCACAGCGACGGGGTGGCCGCGCTCAGCTTCGCCACCTGGTCGGCGTCCATGCTGGGCACGAGCAGGAGCGCGTTCGCCACCAGGTCCTCGCTGGTGAACAGGACGCGGCCGGCGCCGTTGAGGTCGAGCCGGTTGCCGGTGAGCCAGGTGAGCCCGACCATGCCGAGCAGCAGGGCGGCGACCACCGGCACCACGACCGCCAACAGCTTCAGCGCGGTGGAGCCGAACCGCCGCAGCACCCCGAGGACCTGGGGCGGACGGTGGTCGAGGCGTTCCATCACCAGGGCCGCGACCAGTGGCGCGGGCATGTAGAGCACCGCGAGCACGACCGTGACGACGCTGAGCCCCTGCCCGCCGGCCAGGTTGCGGGCGCCGGTCAGGTAGAGACCGGCCGCCACCAGACAGACCCAGCCGAGGGCCAGCAGGTAGAACAGGCCGACCCGGCGCCAGCGCACCCTGGGCGCGGCGGTCGTGGGCTCAACGGTCTCACTCACGGTGCCCACCGTAGCCGCCCGTGCCGACGCGACTCGCGACGCCACGTCCCGGACACGAAGCGAAAGGGGACGGTCCCCTTTCGCGCCAGAGGCCTGCAGGAGAGGGACCCCTCCTGCGAGGTCACCTTCTTGCGGGTCAGGTCCAGGCGCCGCGGTACATCACGCGGGTGACGAGCAGTGCCGAGTCGAGGACGGCCAGGTCGGCGCGGGCCCCGGCCGCGATGCGTCCGACGTCGGGCAGGTGCAGGTAGTCGGCGGGCAGCGAGGTCGCCGCGGTGACGGCCCGGGCGAACGGGACGCCGGCCGCGACGGCGTTGCGGACGCCGGCGTCGAGGGTGAGCGTCGAACCGGCGATGGTGTCGGTGCCGGCGATCCGGGCGACTCCTCCGCGCACCTCGACAGGCAGTTCGCCGAGCACGTAGTCACCGTCGGCGGACGCGGCCGCGGCCATCGCATCGGTGACCAGCACCACGCGTCCGGGAACGGTCGAGGTGACGAACGAGACCAGTTCGGGCCGGACGTGCACCCCGTCCATGATCAGCTCCAGATAGACCCGCGGGTCCTCCCACAACGCCAGCACCGGGCCGGGTTCGCGGTGCCGCAGCGGGGCCATCGCGTTGAACAGGTGGGTCGCGCCGGTCGCACCGGCTTCGATCGCCGCGCGGCAGGTGTCGTAGTCGGCATCGGTGTGCCCGATCGCCGCCACCACTCCGCGCTCGGCCATCAGCCGGATCGACTCCAGGGCACCGGGACGCTCGGGCGCGATGGTGACCATGCGCACCGCCCCGCGTCCGGCGTCCAGCAGGCGTTCGACCTCCTCGGGCCGGGGGTCGGTGAGCAGCTGGGGCGGGTGGGCGCCCTTGTACTTCAGGGCCAGCCACGGCCCTTCGAGGTGGATGCCGGCGAGCTCGCCGGTCTCCACCAGCCCGGCCAGACAGGCCACCTGGCGCTCGAGGTCGGGCAGCGTACCGGTCACCAGAGAAGCCACCATCGTGGTGACCCCGTGCTTGCGGTGCGCGGCGAGCGCCTGGCGGGCGACGGCGGGGTCCTCCGTGACGAAGGACGCCCCGCCGCCGCCATGGCTGTGCACGTCGACGTAACCGGGGACGACGGTCCCGCGGACGTGCTCGTCGGACGCCCGGGGGGCGGCGCCCGGGGCGGCGGCGACGATACGGTCGCCGTCGACCTCCAGCCAGCCGGCAACCGCAGCGCCGGCGCCGGGGAACAGGACCCGGTCTGCGGTGAGAAGCATCACACGTCCAGTCGTTGCCAGTCGGGGAGGTTGGCGTAGGTCTGCTTGTAGTAGTCGGCGAGGGCGAGTTCGGTGGCGGCT
>JAIUOS010000012.1 GCA_020161755.1 Actinomycetota bacterium | reverse complement strand
TCACCAACTACATAGCGAGATCGCTGCTCGAGACCGGCGGATTCAGACCCCAACTACACCCTGGATTGTGAAGAGCCGGTAATGCCATCGGCCCTGTGATCCGGGCGGGCCGGTTCCTCTTAGGCTGTGACGGGTGGGTGCCCTCTTCGCCGACTACCGGCCTGACGAGTCCGGCACCCCGTGCGCGGTCGACGTGCGGGTGATGGCACGGGCCGACCTCGACGGTTGCGTGGCGCTGGCGCTCGCGCGTGACGGCGGTGACCCCGCGGCCTGGCGGGCCTCGTTCGAGCGCAGTCTCGACGCCGACGACCGGGTGACCTTCGTGGCGACCCGCGAAGAGCGGGTGGTCGGCTACGGCACGGCCGGGTGGTTCGCCCCCAGCACGCTCGGCCCCGGCTCGACCGTCCCCGACGGCTGGTACCTGCTGGGCCTGGTGGTCGATCCGGAGGCGCGTCGGCACGGCGTCGGCCACCAGCTGACGACCGCCCGGCTCGCCTGGCTCCAGGCCAGGACCTCCCGGGTCTGGTACTTCGTGAGCAGCGCCAACCCTGCCTCGATCGACCTGCACAGCGAGGTCGGCTTCGAGCTCGTGGCCAGCGGCATCCCGGTCCCCGGGGCGACCTTCACCGAGTCCGGACGGCTGTACGGCCTGGCACTCGCCTAGCCGCACCGCACATCCCGGAAACGAAAACCCCCGAACCACTTGCGCGAAACGGCCAGTCGAGTATGGTCTTGACCACCAAATCCCAACGCGACTGTAGGTTTTTGCCGAGAGTCGCGGATGCCCGCCAAAGGAGGCAGGTATGAACCTTCGCACCAACCACGTCACGATCGCCGCAGCGGTCCTGGTCAGCACCGGGCTCGTCAGCTGGGCCGTCCCGCTCCCGGGCGCCAACGCGGTCGCCCCGATCGCCCACAGCGCCGTCGCCCTGGCCCCGCAGGGCAAGGTGACGCCCCCGAAGAGTGGCCATGGCAAGACCGTCACCGTCTACCTCACCCGTCACGGCCAGACCATCCTCAACACCCTCGAGCGCGTCCAGGGCTGGACCGACTCCCCGCTGATCGTGGCCGGACGCGCACTCCCGGTCACCGTCGGCAAGAACATCCGCGCCCGCGAGGGCAAGTTCGACGCCGCATACTCGGCCGACATGAAGCGTCACAACGAGACCGCGCTCCTGATGCTGCAGGGCGCGGGCCAGAGCCGGCTCGACGTCACCCAGCTCGAAGGGCTTCGCGAGGTCAACTTCGGCAAGTACGAGGGCTCTGAGAACAAGGAGCTGTGGACGGCTCTCATCGAGGAACTGGGCTACCAGGTCGACCACAACGCAGCCCCCACCGCCCCGGCGGACGCCAACGGCCAGAACGGCGGCTGGCAGACCATGCAGGCCATCGCCGCACGCGAGAAGGGTCTCGACGCCCTGATGTCGGCCATGAAGACCGTTGCCAGCGAGCCGGCGGAGAACGGCGCCGTCCTGCCCGCCGAGGACTGCACCGACGTCAACACCCGCATGTCGTCCGCGCTGAACGCGATCGCCAGGAGCGCAGTCCGGCACCACGACGACAGCGTGCTCGTCGTCTCCAGCGGGCTGTCGATCTCCTGCTACCTGACCGACTCGCTCGGGACGGTCGTCAGCGGCGGCATCTCGAACGTCGCCGTCAGCAAGCTGCAGTACGCCAACGGCACCTGGACCGTCCTGACCGTGAACGACAAGAGCTACCAGCAGTGACGTCCGGCCGGGGGACCCGCCGCGGGTCCCCCGGCGCTGTCCCCGCTCGGAGTGTGAATCCGCTATTCGCAGGCCGCATTTTCATGCAAGAATGGCGCAGGACCCACGAAGGAGACGGACGCATGCGCGCACCCATCGAGCGGTCGGCCCTGGCCGGCACCCCCTCGGAGCAGCTGCGCCTGATCACCAAGGTCGCCAAGCTCTACCACGAGCTGCACATGAAGCAGACCGAGGTCGCCGACCTGCTCAAGATCTCCCAGACCCGGGTCTCGCGACTGCTCCAGCGCGCCGAGGAGCTCGGCCTCGTCCGCACCATCGTGACCTCGCCACCCGGCGTCAACACCGACATCGAGGCCAGGCTCGAACAGCAGTTCGGCCTGCTGGAGGCGATCGTCGTCGACGACCCGGCCTCGCCCGAACTGCTCCTGCCTGCGCTCGGCGCCGCCGCGGCCAGCTACCTGGACGCGACCCTCACCGGCGCCGACTGCCTCGGCTTCTCCTCCTGGTCGGCCTCCCTGCTCGCTTCGGTGGACGCGATGCTCCCGTCCAGCAATCGGCGTGCGACCGAGGTCGTCCAGGTCGTGGGAGGCATCGGCGTCCACTCGGTGCAGGAACGCGCGAACCGGGTCGTCGCCCGGCTGGCCGAAGTGACGAGAGCGACCCCCTACTACCTGCCGGCGCCCGGCCTCCTGGACACCCCGGCGGCCGCCGAATCGCTCCTGCGCGACGGCTCCCTGAGCCAGCTCGTCGACGCCTGGGGCCGGCTCACGATCGCCCTGATCGGCATCGGCAGCCTCGAGCCGAGCCCGTTCTACCGTGCCTCCGGCAACGCCATCTCGAAGGCGGACGAGCAGGAGCTGCGCGGTATCGGCGCCGTCGGCGACATCCTGCTGCGCTACTTCGACGTGGACGGCAAGCTGGTCCAGACCGACATGAACCGGCGTGTGGTCGGCATTCCGCTGGACGTGTTCACCAAGGTTCCGCGACGGGTGGCCGTCGCCGGTGGCCGGCGCAAGGCCGCCGCCATTCTCGGTGCCGTCCGCGGCAAGTGGGTGAACGTCCTCGTCACCGACTTCGGCACCGCCGAGGCGGTGCTCAGGCTCGCCGCCCGCTGACGTCACGGCTGCGTCGGAGCCGGGCCCCCGCTCCCGACCCCGACGCGGTGCCGCCCGCCCTGACCCGATCAGGGCAGGTCGGGCACGACCGAGTCGGTGATCAGCTGCCGGCGCACCACATACGCGGGCAGGATGGTCACGTCTTCCTCGGCGAACCAGACGAACGGGTCGGTGGACGCGGTCAGCGCGAAGTTGGCCCACGGTTCGAACGAGCCGGAGCGGATCACCACCTTCGCCCGCGGCGCCCAGACCTCGATCAGCTCCTCGTGCGGCGCGGCGACGAACGTCGCGCCCGCCCCGGTGTAGATCTCCTGGACGTCGGCGTACAGGCGCGGGTGATGCGACTTCACCTCCGGGGCGAAGCGCACTTCCTCGACGAACAACTCTGCGCGCAGGACGCGGAGGATGTCGCGGACGTCGGGCAGCCCCGGGTAGAAGCCGAGGTCGATCCGGTTGGCCCCGGCCGGGATCGGGAAGCCGGCGTCGGTGACGAGCACGGTGTCGGTGTGGCCGAGCTGGGCCAGTGCCCGTGCGAGCTCGGGGTGGAGAATGCGTCCGGCGCGCATGTCAGCGCTCCTCTCGAGTCTTCATGAAGGCCTCGACCTGGGCCCTGGTGTGGTACGACGGGACGGTTTCCCACTCGGTGCAGCACAAGGCGGCGGTCGCGGTCGCGAAGCTGGTCGCCTCGGCGAGCCCGGCGCCCTCGCCCAGCGCGGTGCACAGGGCGGCGTTGAAGCTGTCGCCGGCCCCGTTGGAGTCGACGGTGTCCACCGGCCACGCCGGCGCGGTGGTCTCGACGACGTCGTTGTCCGCGAGCGTGTACGTGGCCGCACCCTTCTCGCCGAGGGTCATCACCACCGTCCCGCAGCCGAGCGCGAGGATCTGCGCGGCGACGTCGGCGTTCGACACCGGCGCGTCCGGGGCGAGACCGAGGACCACGCGGGCCTCGGTCTCATTGGGGGTGAGGATGTCGACGTCGCGCAGGTCGGCGCCGGTCAGGTCGACGGCCGGAGCCGGGTTGAGGACGGTGCCGGCGCCCGCACGGCGGGCCAACGAGAGCCCGTACAGGACGGTGGGCAGCGGCACCTCGAGCTGGGCGAGGACGACGTCCGAGGCGGCGATCGCGTCGGACGCCGCGTCCACGTCGGCGGTCGAGAACAGCTCGTTGGCGCCCATGTCGACCACGATGAGGTTCGCACCCGCGGTGTCCTTGATGATCAGGCCGACGCCCGTGGTGCGCTCGCCGGTGGCCCGCAGGCGATCCGTCCCGACACCCTCGGACTCCATCAGCCGCGCGAACTCGCGTCCGTGGTCATCGTCCCCGACCACGCCCACGAACTCGACGTTCGCACCCAGCCGGGCGGCCTGCACGGCCATGTCGGAGCCCTTGCCGCCCCACGTCTCGCGGTAGTCGCGACCGAGCAGGGTCTCACCGGCCAGCGGGATGCGGTCGGCGGTGATCACGAGGGCCTTGGCGTAGGACCCCAGAACGGTGATGCGTGCAGCCATCGCCCCTCCTCTGTCGATCTGTGTGGGGATCAGTAGGCGTTCGGGTCGCCGGTCACACCGTTGACGATGGCGGGCCCCGACGACGTCCCGACGAGCTCGGCGCCCGCGGCGAAGAGCAACTCCATCTTCTCCCGCGTGTTCACCTTGCCGGAGACCTTCACCCGGCAGGGCGGCTCGATGTTGGCCGCGAGGAGCGCGACGTCGTCGGTGGTGGCCGCGCAGCCGCCCTTGCCCCAGCCGGACGACTGCTTGACCCAGTCGATACCGGCCTCGAACGCGGCGCGGGTCGCCGCCCGCTTCAGCTCCTCGGTCGGCAGGAAGCCGAACTCGAGCATCGCCTTCACCACCAGTCCCTCGGCGTGGGCGACCCGGACGATCTCGTTCAGCTCGTGGCGGTACTCGGCCTCCATGCCACCCAGCAGGTACCCCGGGTTGGGCGGGAAGTCGAACTCGTCCGCTCCCGAGGCGGCCAGCTGGCACAGCGCCGCGAGCTTCATGTCCAGGGTGTCGTTGGCCATCGGGAAGTTCAGCGTCGTGGCGACGCGGACGCCGGTACCGGCCAGCACCTCGCGGGCCAGCGGCACCCAGCACGGGCCGATCATGGCCGCGTCGAACCCGTACTGGACGCACTCCTGGAGGTGGGCGAGCAGGCCGTCCCTGGTGAGGTCAGGGTTGACGTTGGTGTACTGGATGGCCTTCGCGACGGCGGCGCGCTCGGTGAAATCGATCATGGTTCCTTCGTTCGTCAGCGGGGGTGTGATCTGCCCGCGCATTCAGCCTCGCAGGGCCTCTGCGCATACTGCAAGCAGATAACGCATGAATATGCGGGTGGCTCAGGTCGGGGGTACGGGACGGGTCAGGGTGACGGTCACGGACCGCTCGGACGGATCGCAGCGCACGGCCCCGGAGGGCAGGACGGTGCCCGCGGAGGCGGACGCGACATTGCCCGCCATCGCCGGCAGGTCGAGGACCACCGGGCCGGCCGGGACGTCGCCACGGAGCTCGAGGGTCACCTCGGCGCCGGTGGAGTGGATCGTGAAGTCGATCAGCCGGCCGTCGTTGACGTTGACGTTGCGCCACTCCGCCACCGAGCCCGGCGCGAGCCAGGAGTCCGGGATCCCACGGCCGATGATCACCGTCCCGTCCACGTGCACGGACGCGCACGCCTGCAGGATGGCCTGTTTGGAGAACGACGTGCCCCAACTCTCGTAGTTGCCGTACGACTCCTGCGGCAGGTACATGCCGGCCCACTGGTCGCGTCCCTTGTCCTCGAAGGCCTCCGACCACTGGAACGGTGCGCACTGGTTGTCGTACAGGAACCGGACGTTCTTCAGCGACTCGGTGCGATGGGTGTCCGAGGCCAGGCACTGCAGCCCGGCCGCGGCGTTGTAGGTCGAGCCGTAGGTGACGTGGCCCCACCAGGCGCCCCAGCTGCCCTGGGGGACGACCCGGCGGTCGCGCTCGTGCAGGGCGTGGGCGATCGAGGCATCGAACTTGTCCTGCCAGGTGCCGCCGCGGTCGTAGCCCTTCAGCCGGGCGCCCCACGGGAACGTCGACAGGGCACCGGCGTACGCCACCCACGAGTAGAACGACCCGCGGGTGTAGCGCAGGTAGGCGACGTCGTCGAAGGCGCCGAGGTAGTGGTCGATGCCGCGGCGGGCCCGCGTCCGGTCGAGAGCGGCGTTGAGGGCATCGTTGAGGCTGTCGATCTCGGCCTCGACCCAGGCCTGTTCGTCCGCGAGCCCGAGACGGGTGGCGAGGTAGCGATACGCCTGGAGGCCGTGCAGCGCGGCCCAGTTGTCGCACAGCAGGTAGTCGCCGTCGTCCGACCAGTTCTCGAAGTCCTCGCCCTTGCGCATCAGGCCCTCGTGCTCGGGGTCGCCGAACACGCGGCAGGCGTGGATGTTGCGGGCGGCGCGGGCCAGGAAAGCCCGCAGGTCGGCGTCGAAGAACGCCTCGTCGCCGGTGTTCTGGAGGTACTGGGCGTACGGCAACAGGAACTTGCCGATGGTGTCCATGTAGTTCAGGCCGTCCCAGTCGGCGATGTCGGAGGAGTTCAGGACGCGGTAGTAGCCCGAGCCCAGGATCTGCCGGCCGAGCTCGTAGTCGCCCTCGCGGATGAACTGGTCGACGTAGTTGGGCACGTCGTGGGGGAACGTGCGGTCGTAGGTCTCCAGGCGTCCGGGGTTGGGTGCGCCGGCACGGATCTCGTAGTCGTCGCCCACCTTCACCATGCAGCCCCACAGCAGGATCTGGATCGCCTTGTACATGTCGGCGATGCCGGCATCGGGCAGCCGGACGGGGTGGGCGAGGCGGCCGATCCGCTCGTTCCAGCCGGCGGCCATCCGCTCGTAATTGCCCGCGAAGGAGCCGTAGCGGCCCGGGTCGTCCGGGTCGATCGGTGCGCCGGTCGCGAGCGAGACGAAGCCCTGACCCCAGCCGTCGCCGGCGCCGAGTTCGACGGCGAACGCCATCGAGGACGTGTCCGACTCGGTGGGGGCGCCGCCCAGCGGCACGTGGATGCGGGGGCTGGCGTTCACCAGCAGCCGCACGGCCGCCGCCGCCGCGGACTGGTTCACCAGCGCCACGTGCGAGTAGACCAGGGTGGCGTCGTCGGCCGGCGTCCGGACGGCGAAGTGCTGGATGGTCACCTCGACCTCGCCCGCTCGCCAGACCGAGACCGGGCAGGGCTGGTAGCCGTCCCGCAGGTACCAGCGGATCCGCTGCTTGCGGTCGGGCGCGAACTCGTCGGGGGCGTGCACGACGCCGTCCACCTCGACGGTGTAGAGGATGGCGGCACCGAGTCCCGGGGCGACGCCGCCGCCCATGAACGTCCACGACTTCGGGTGGTCGTAGATGGTGCCGATGTGCAGCCACTTCAGGGTGTCCGGAAGGTACGGCACCCGCGCGACGCCGTGGACGCCGTCCGGCCCGGGGACCGGGCCGCGGCGGAGGTTCGAGGGCTCGGACTTCGCGAGCTCCTCGAGGGTGGGGACGACGGCCTCCATGTGTATCTCTCTCCTGGTTCTGGTCTGGGTGAGGACGGTTGCCGGGCTCAGCCCTTGACCGCGCCGGCGGTCTGGCCGCCCACGATGTACTTCTGGCAGACGAGGTACATGACCACCACCGGGAGGCTGGTGAGCAGCACGTCCGCCGCGACGAGGTTCCACTGCGTTTCGTACTTGCCGAAGAAGTTGTAGACGGCCAGGGTCATCGGCCATTTGTCGGTCGAGTTGAGGAAGTACAGGGGCAGCACGAACTCGTTCCACATGTTCAGGAAGCACAGCACCGTCGCGGTGACCAGGGCCGGCGTCATCAGCGGCAGGATGATGCTGAAGAACAGCCGGATCGGGCCGCAGCCGTCGATCACGGCGGCCTCGTCGAGTTCCTGCGGGATCCGGGCCACGAACCCGTACATCAGGAACACCATGAACGGCAGCTGGATCGCGCTGTACAGCAGCACGATCCCGAGCCGTGTGTTGTTCAGCCCGAAGATCTGCATGACCTTCATCAGCGCGACGTAGTTGATCGGCAGCACGATGCCCATCACGAGGAACATGTAGAGGACGTTGTTGAGCCGCGTCCGGCGCCGGGAGAACATGTACGCCGCCATCGCCGCCAGCAGCACCGTGAGCAGGGTGCCGGCGGTGGAGTACAGCATGCTGTTGAGGAAGCCGTCGGCGAGTTTGCCCTGCTGGATGACGGTGAGGAACGTGGACGGGTCCCACTGCTTCGGCAGCGTGAACGACATCGACTGGGCGTCGTCGTCGCTCTTGAACGCGGTGAACACGATCAGCAGCAGCGGGATCAGCATGACCGCCGACAGCGCCCAGGCGATCACGTTCTTCACCACGCCCACGCCCCGGGCCTGGGGCGGGCGTCCGGTCCGGCTCATTCCTGTACCTCGTTCCGGGTGAGGACGCGGATCATGAACACGCCCAGGATCACCATCACGACCAGCATGACCGTGCTCAGGGCGGTGCCGACGGCGAAGCGTCCGTTGGAGAATTCGGAGAACACCGCGGTGTAGAGCACCTCGGTGCGGTGCCCGGGCCCGCCGTTGGTGAGGACGTACACGATGTCGAACACCTTCAGGCCGTAGAGGACGTTGAGGACGATGGCGACGGCGAGGGTCGGGCGCAGCAGCGGCAGGGTGATCCGGACGAACTGCTGCCAGCTACTGGCGCCGTCGAGTTGGGCGGCCTCGTAGTAGGTCGGGGAGATCGACAGGATCCCGACGAGCAGGATCACCATGACGTAGCCCATGCCGCGCCAGACGTCCACGCCGATCACCGACCACATCGCCAGATGTGCGTCGGTGAGCCACTTCTGGGCGAGCGCGTCCAGCCCCACCGCGCGCAGCGTGGTGTTCAGCAGGCCGTTGGCGGGGTCGAGGATCGAGCTGAAGACCATACCCACGATCAGGACGGACAGGATCGCGGGCATGTAGAGGATGGCGCGGTGGACGTTCAGCCCCTTGACCCCGGTGCTCAGCAGCACCGCGAAGGCGAGCGCAAGCACGGTCTTGAGGACCGTGGTGGCCACGGTGAACCACAACGTGTTCCAGAGGTAGTCCAGGTAGTTGCGGTCGGGGGAGAACACCCGCGCGAAGTTCTCCAGGCCGACGAAGGAGATCTGGTCGGAGTAGGACGACCAGTTGGTGAAGGAGTAGCCGATGCCGATCAGGCTCGGCAGGACGAAGAGGGCGCTGTAGAGCACCAGTGCACCGGCACCGAAATACCAGGGATAGATCTTCTTCTTGTCCACGAGGCCTGCTGCTTCCGCTACGTCCAGAGAGGTCGGTTGGGGGTGGCCGTGGGGCGGGAGGGGGCCGCCCTGCCCCACGGCCAGCTCAACTCACCAGTTGGAGTCCTGAGCGGTGTCGGCCTGGTCGGCGCGCCGCTGGTCGATCGTCGCGATCACCTCGTCGGCGGTCATGTCGCCGGTGAGGTAGGACGTGAGGTCCTTGCCGAAATCCATCCACTGCGGGTTCAGGTAGACCACCGCGTTCTGGTAGACGGTCGAGGTGCCCGGCTTGTGCGCCTGGATGGCCTCGGACACGGTCGCGGAGTACTTGGTCTTCAGACCGCTGAACGGGACTGCGTTGAACGTCGGCTCGGTGTCGATCATGTACTGGAGGTTCTCCGGCTGGGCGAGGAAGGCCAGGTACTTCTTGGCCGCGTCGATGTTGGGGCTCTTGGAGTAGATGAACTTGCTCGGGCCGGCCGGGGTCTCGGAGATGGTCTGGTTGTCCAGGTAGGGAGCGGCGAAGATCCCGAAGTCGTCCGCGCCGTACTTGCCCTTCGCGGCGACGATGTCGCTGAGGCCACCCATGAAGCCCACGTACATCGCGGCCTTCCCCTCGGCCATCTTCGCCGGGCCATCGCTGACCTGGTCGGAGAGCGCGTTGTCGCCCCAGTAGCCCGCGTCGTAGATCTCCTTCATCTGCTCGATCATCTGCTTGAAGATCGGGTGGGCGGCGAAGGTGGTCTTGTTCGCGTTCAGGTCGGCGACCAGGTTGGGGTCGGAGGCGTCGTAGGCGGCGGACACGTCGAAGAAGTTGAGCTGGTGGTGCCAGCCGTCCTTCATCGGCTCGTAGATCGGCTGGATGCCGGCGGCCTTCAGCGTGGCGCAGGCCGCCTTGAACTCGGCGAAGCTGGTCGGCGGGTTGATCCCGTGCTTGGCGAAGATCGTCTTGTTGTAGAGGTAGACGTAGCTGTCGGAGACGTCCCAGATCGTGATGCCGTACACCTTGCCGTTGGCGGAGACCTGGTCCTTGACGGCCTGGTTGAGCCGGCCGGTCCACTCCTGGTCGGACAGGTCGACGCCGTTCTTCTCGATCTGGAGGTTGGACACGATGTCGAACTTGCCGGACTGGCTCATGAAGATGTCAGCGGCCTGGCCGGCGTTGAGCTTGGTGGTGAGCAGGCTCGTGTACTGGTCGGACGGCGAGATCTGGTAGTCGATGTGGACGCCGGTCTGCTCCTCGTACTTCTTCGCGAGATCGAGCTCGGCGTCGTGTACCCAGCCCTGGCTGGCCATCACGGTGAGGGTCTTGGTCTCGGCGGCACCCGAGCTCGCCGGCCCACCGGAGGCGGGGCTGCCGGACGAGCAGCCGGCGACCATCAGTGCCGCCAACAGTGCAATGAACGTCTTCTTCATCGTTTCTCCTTGTCGGCCCAGGGGGCCGCCTCCTGATTTCGTCGGTGAATGGCTGGAAGGTGAAGCGTGCAGGATTGACTCTGGACCTCACTCTCGCATAGTGCAAGCGGCTGAAGCATATATATGCGAAGAACCCTCTTCGGGAGGATTCCGGGTGCCATAGTTGGGGCGTCGAAGGGCAGCGCGGTCGCCCGATGCGCATGGCCGTGAGGACCGCCGGGAACGAGGAACCATCGTGAGTACCGACCGTATCGAGATCCACGCCAGCCCCGACGGCTCCCCGTACGCGGACGGCTCCTTCGGTTACCCCACCGACGGGCTGCTCAACGCCATCACGCTGGTGCGGCGGCTCCGTGAGCCCGGCCAGCGCGCGGTCGTCTGGCTGCACCCCGGCGAGTTCACCCAGCGCGAGACGCTGGAGCTGGGCCCGCAGGACTCGTTCACCACGTTCGCCGCCCTCGACGCCGCGCGGCCGCCGGTGATCCGCGGTGCCGAACCGGTGACCGGCTGGGTCGAGATCGCAACGCCGCGCGGCCGGGTGTACGCCGCTCCCGCACCTCGCGACCGTGGCCGCTGCCTGTACGTGGGTGGCGAGCGCGCGCCGCGTCCGCGGTATCCCCGGGACGGGCTGCTGCGGATCGCCGAGCAGGAGGGCCTGGACCCCTCGGCGAGCTTCGTGGGAACGCTGTTCGACGGGGCCGACCGGTTCCGCTTCGCCGAGGGCGACGTCCCGCGGCTGTCCGAGCCGGGAGCCGTCGAGGTGGTCGTGCCCCACTACTGGGTGCAGGAGCGGCTGCCGATCGCCTCAATCGACCACGAGCGTCGTGAGATCGTCAGCGACCGCCGCAGCATCTTCGCGCTGCGCGACGACAGCGTGGAGGACTTCGCGCGCTTCTACCTGGACAACGTGGTGGAGGCGTTCGGCGAGGTCCCCGGCGAGTGGTACCTCGACGTCGCGGGGACGACCTCCGGAGCGGTCGGCCCGCAGGTGCTCTACGTCCCCCGGGACGGCGAGGAGCCCGCCGGCATCGACGTACGGATGCCGGTCCTCGACGTGCTCGTCCAGGCGGTGGGCACCGAAGCGGCACCGATCCGGGAGGTGCGGTTCGAGAACGTCGGCTTCGCGGACGCCGACTTCGCCGAGACGCCGGTGGCGACACCGCCGTTCGGCGTCCGTGAGGACCCCATGCTGCCGGCCGACGGACGCTTCGCCGCCGCCGTACAGGCGGCGAACACGGTGCCGGCCGCGCTCGGGTTCACGTTCGCCCGCTCGTGCGCGGTCGTGGACTGCGCGGTCGAACGGGTGGGCGGCTACGGGGTGGCGTTCGTCGAGGGGTGTCGGGGCAACCTGGTCAGTGGCACCCGGTTCGCCGACCTCGGGGCGGGGGCGATCCGCTCCGCCGGGTCGGGCGACCCGTCCGCGCCGGGCTTCAACACCGCCAACGAGGTGACCGACTGCACGATCAGCCGGGGCGGCCGGACGTATCCGGGCAGCGTCGGCATCCTGTTCGAGCACGGCTCGCACAACGTGATCGCGCACAACGAGATCAGCGACCTGTTCTACACCGGCATCTCGGTCGGCTGGAGTTGGGGGTACGGCGACAGCCCGTCCCAGGACAACCGGATCCTGGGCAACCGCATCCACCACCTCGGCCAGGGCGTGCTCAACGACATGGGCGGCATCTACCTGCTGGGCATAGCGCCCGGGACGGTCGTGCGGGGCAACCACATCCACGACGTCCGCTGCGCGAACTACGGCGGCTGGGGGATCTACCTCGACGAGGGGTCGTCGCACGTCGTGGTGGAGGGCAACGTCGTGCACGACGTCTCCAGCCAGGCGTTCCACCAGCACTACGGGCGGGAGGTGATCGTCCGGAACAACGTGCTCGCGTTCGGCGGCCAGGGGCAGGTGACGATCACACGTCCCGAGAGCCATGTCAGCCTCACCTTCGAGCGCAACATCGTGCTGGGGGATCATTCGCCCGGCTTCGTCGGGCAGGAGCCGCGAGGGCTGGCCGGCTACCGCGTCTACTCCGACCTGAACCTGTTCTGGGACCTCGAGCCAGTGCCGGGTGCCGTCCGAGCGGCGGACGGACGGACCGGGCACGGCGGTGCGGACTCGTTCGTGTTGACCGCTGGGCTGGATGCCGATTGGGCGGCGTGGGGCAATGACCGGCACTCGATCACGGCCGACCCGTGCTTTCTGGACGTGGCGGCGCGGGACTTCCGGACCGCTCCCGACTCGCCGGCCGCCGCGCTGGGGATCGTTGTCCCCGACGTGACCGGCGCGGGACCGCGTCCGACTCCTGCCCGGCAGCACCCGCTGCGTCCGCTCACCCTGCCCGACCAGTTCGCGCCGACCCGGGCCGTCACCATGCTCTAGCGGCGACCCCTCCGGGTTCTTCCTCCGCCCCCGCCACAAACGCCCCCGAAACTCACAAACGCCCCCGAGATTCCGGGGGCGTTTGTGAACATCGGGGGCGTTTGCGCGAGGGGGGGCTAGGCGCCGGTCGTCAGCCAGACGTAGCCGTACGGCGGCAACCGGACGCCGTCGTGGCGCGCGCCGCCGACCACGTCGTAGCCGCTCACGTCGGGGAGGTCGACCACCTGATCGGTGACGTTCACCAGGCACCGGACCTCGGACGCGCCCTCACCGCGCCGGAGCGCGAACACCCGGTCGTCGAGGCGCTCGACGTGTTGTGGCGAGTACGGGCTGAACGCGGGCTGCCCACGCCGGGCGTCCAGCAGTTGCTTCAGACCGGTCAGGACGCTGCGGCGCCGCGGGTCGGTCGACACCTCCTCGGCGAGGCGGTCCTCGTCGAGATGGGCACGGTTGATGCGTCGCGCGATGCCGGAGTGGTGGGCGGCCTCCGGGTCGCCGGCCGAGCCGAACAGGGAGTGGTAGTAGATCGCGGGGATGCCGATGAGGCTGAGCAGGATGGCGTGCGCGGCCAGTGCCTTGCAGGCGACCAGCTCCGGCCGTCCGAGCTCCGAGGGCGACGCGAGCGCGTCCAGATAGCTGATGTTCAGTTCGTAGACGTCCTGGGTCCCGTCGCGGTTGGACTTCATCGAGACCAGCCCGCCGTTCTCCACGACCCGCAGGACCAGCGCCTCCTGGTCCCGCGCGCTCAGGAGCCCCTGCGCGGGTCGCATGCCGATGCCGTCGTGGCTGGCCAGGAAGTTGAGGTAGGTGGCGCTGGCGCTCACCGGTGCGATCTGGTCGGCCCAGTCGGTCAGGGCCCGGACGGACCCCGAGACGAAGGTGTGCAGGACCAGCGGCGGGAGCGCGAACTGGTACACCTGATGCGCCTCGTCGGTGCCGGCGCCGAAGTAGGACAGGTTCTCGGCCTGGGGCACGTTGGTCTCGGTGACGATCTGGACGCCGGGCCGCACCTGGTCGACGACCAGTCGCCACAGCTTCACCACCGCGTGCGTCTCGGGCAGGTGCATGCAGGTCGTGCCCGACGTCTTCCAGATGAAGCCGATCGCGTCGAGCCGGATCGAGGACGCGCCGCGCGCGAGGTAGCTGAGCAGCACCTCCGTCAGGTCGAGCAGGGTGGCCGGATCGGCGAAGTTGAGGTCCACCTGGTCGGCGGAGAAGGTGGTCCACAGGGTCAGCGGCGAGCCGTCGCTGCGGGGGTAGTCGTGGAACAGCGGCGAGGTGCGCGGCCGGATCACCCGGTTGGTGTCGAACCCCGGGTCGAAGGTCGTGAAGTGCGCGGCCGCTCCCGGCTCGCCCGCGAGCGCCGCGTGCACCCAGGGGTGGGACGCCGACACGTGGTTCGCCACGAAGTCGAACATCAGCCGGTAGCCGGTGGACAGCCCGGCGACGTCCGCCCACGAGCCGAGCTGCGGGTCGAGACGGGAGTGGTCGGAGACGGCGAACCCGTCATCGGACGTGCTGGGGAACATCGGGAGCAGGTGCACGTCGGTGACCAGGTCGCCGACGTGCTGTGTGAGCGTCCGGTGGAGCGTGGCGAGCGGCGTCCCGCCGTCGCGGGGGTCGACGGCGTCGGCGTAGGTGATCAGCAGGACCGTGCGGTGGTCGGGGGCCGTCCGCGGCCCCTGCTCGGAGATCGCCGGCGCGTACGTCGCGACCAGCGTGGCGAGCTGTTCGGCCACCTCCGGTCCGCGTCCCGGGTACAGCAGTTCCAGGAGGGGTGTGGCACGGGCCACCAACGGTTCAGTCATGGGTGCCTTCGGTCAGGAAAGGGGTGGGTGGCGGGGTGTGGCCGAGGAGGTCGCGGACGGTGGTCAGGCCCCACTCGTCGAGTTCGGCGATGCGGTCGGAGCACGAGCGGAGACCGCTGACCTCGCGGACGACGTCCGCCCACGGCTCGCGCAGCGGGAAGCTGGGCCGCGCGACCAGGCAGTCCGCGTCGTTGACCCACAATCGGCCCTGCTGCCAGGCGCGCGCACGGGCACCCATCTCCCCCCGCAGCCCGGTCGAACCGTCCTGGCCCTCGGGGTGGAAGGTGTCGGGCGAGACCCGCATCGCGTCGACCAGCCCGACGCTGGGCAGGATCGGCGCCCCGCAGCCGACGAGGTACGCCTCGGGTCCGGCGCCCTCGCGGACGGTGGCCAGGCCGGCCCGGTACGCGCGGGTGCCGTCGGGATCCTCGGGCGTCCGGGTGAGGGCGCCGCCGTAGAGGAAGTCGAGCTTGAAGTAGTCGAAGCCGAGGTCGGCCAGTCGGGCGACGACGCCACGCAGCCAGTCCCGCACGTCGGGGCGGCCGAGGTCGAGCCCGCGCAGGGGCGCCCCCCAGTTCGCCCCGGCGTCGCCGACGAGCCAGTCGGGGTGGGTGCGGGCCAGCTCGCTGTCGGCGGTGGCGACGAACGGCGCCAGCCAGATGCCGGCACGCCGCCCGCGGGAGCGGATCAGGTCGGCGAGCGGGGCGAGTGAGCCGAACCGGACGTTCTCCGTCCAGTCGCCCACGCCGACCTCCCAGCCGTCGTCGAGCTGGATGACCTCGACCGGCAGGTCGCGGTCCTCGATCGCGGTGAGGTTCTCCTCGATGTCGGCTGGCGCCACGTCCTCGAAGTACCGGTACCAGGAGCACCATGCCGTGGGTGCGGGCCGCAGCTCGCCCACCCCGGCCGCCCGGGCGAGCCGGTCACCGTACCGGCCGAGCGCGGGGGCGACTCCCGCGGCGTCGACACGCTTCACACCGGCGGGGTCGCCGTCGGTGCTGATCCGCACCGTGGAGCCGTCGACCTCGGCGCGAATGCTCGGGATCGCGGTCGTCCGGTCGACGCCGTAACAACGGACGGGTTCGCCGTCGCCCGGGTCGAGGACCAGCAGGCCTTCCCCCTGGAACCCCGTCTGCGGCGGGAGGGCCCCCGCCCGGAACCGCATCGCCGCCCGGACGGGGTCCTCCGGCAGGCGGGCCGGCTCGTCGAGCCGGTACCACGTGGTCGGGCTCCAGCTCTGCCAGCCCTCGGTGTAGACCCGGGCATCGCGACCGCAGGCCACCTCGTCGATGGTGGTGAACCTGCCCGCGCTCCCGGTCACAGGCGGAGCCCGGACACGTCGACCACGGCGCCGCCCTGGCGGGCGGAGTCCCGCGCGCCGAGCATGAGCCGGACCGTCGCCAGGTTCTCGCGCGCCGAGTTCTCCGGCTCGCGGTCCTCGGCGATGGCGCACAGGAGCTCACCCATCGCGCCGGCGAAGCCGTCCACGAACCACTGCCCGCTCAGCGGGTGCTCGGTGACGGTGGTGCCGTCGTCGAGCGCCACCCGGTCGGAGTTGAACAGGACGCTGCCGCGGATCGTCCCTTCGGTGCCGTGGATCCAGAACGGGCAGGAGGGCGTCGCGGTGCGGACGTTGCCGGTCACCCGCATCTCGGCGCGGGCGCCGTCGGTGCAGGTGATGGCGATGGACGCGGACCACGGGTTGCGCGCGGTGTCGGGCTGGCCGGGCACCCGGGAGTCGCTGGCCTGCACGGTGTGCGCGACCTTGCCGGCCAGCCACGTGCGGCTGATGTCGATCCAGTGCAGCAGGTAGTCGGTGACCAGCATGTGTTCGAGGTCGTCGAACGGCGTGCCCGCGATCGGCGGCAGCGGCTTGTCGTGCAGGTGGCTGACGGCGAACACGTCGCCGATCGCGCCGTCGCGGACCAGGAGGGACGCGACCCGCCAGGGCGGCGCCCACCGTCCGTTCTGGTTGACCGCCACCCGGAGGCCCTTCGCCGCGGCCTCGGCGAGGACGGGCTCGAGCAGGTCCGGCTCCAGGGTCAGGGGCTTCTGCGCCAGGACGTGCTTGCCGGCGGCCACCGCCGCGGCGATCCAATCCGCGCGGGCGGCCACCGGAGTGGCGATGTCGACCACCGCCACCTCCGGGTCGGCGAGGAGTTCCTCGGGGCTGGAGTACACCCGGCCGACGGCCGGGAACCGGTCGCGGACGGACGCCATCGCGGCAGGGTTGCGGCCCCACACGCCGGCCACCTCCAGCCCGTTTGCCGTGTACGCCGGCAGGTGCGCGTCCTGGGCGATCCGGCCGCAGCCCAGGATCGCGATCGGCAGCCGTGCGTCGGGGAAGCGGGGACGGAAGTCGACGTCGGTCATCGGAGGCCGTCCTCGGCGGCGAAGCGGAGGACGACCTGGAGGGTCTCGGGGTCGGACCGGTCGAGCCTGGCGAAGGCCGAGCCGACCTCGTCCGCGTCCACCACGTCGGTGATCAGCGCGGCGGGGTCGAGCGCCCCGAGTCGGAGCTGCTCGCCGAACACCGAGAGCAACCGCGCGTGGTTCCAGCGGGAGCCGAGGCTGGTGGGGGTGCCCCCGATCTGGCTGGCGACGATCCGCACCCGGTTGTGGTGGAACTCCTCGCCCAGCCGGAGCGGCTCGGCCCCGCCCTGGTAGAAGCCGGACGCGACCACGACCCCGTCCGCCACGACGCTGCGGATGGCCTCGTGGAGCGCCCGGTAGTTGCCGCTGAGTTCGATGGCGGCGTCGGCTCCGAGCCCGGACGCCCACCGCCGCACGTCGGCACCGGCGCCTTCGGCCCCGTCCACGCCGAACACCGCGGCCGCTCCCATGGCCGTGGACAGGTCCCGCCGGTGCGGGATGGCGTCCACGGCGGCGACCGTCGCCCCGCTCAGGGTGGCCAGCCGGGTGGCGAGCAGGCCGATCACGCCCTGCCCGTAGATGGCGAGCCGGTCGCCCAGCTTCACGTCCGCGGCGAGGACGGCGTTCAGGGCGATGGCCCCGACCCGGAAGAACACGCCGTGGATCGGCGGGACACCGGCCGGCATCCGCTGGACGGCCAGCCGGGCCGCGGGGAGCACCGCGTCACTCCGGTGGCCCCAGATTCCGTAGACGACATCGCCGACGGCCGGCTCGGTGACGTCGGTGGCAACCTCGACGACCTCGCCGACCTCGGAGTAGCCCCACCCCGACACCGGGTAGGCGAAACTGGGCGGCCCCTCGACGAACAGGCGGCGCTCCGCGTCCCACTGCTTCGAGACGTAGGGATTCGTCCCGCGGTACGCGGTCAGTTCGGTACCGGCCGAGATCCCGGAGTACCAGGTCCGCACCCGGACGGTCCCGGGCAGCAACTCCTGCTCGGGGCATTCGACGAGCTCCACCTGTTTCGGTGAGCTGAACTGGACGACCGTGGCCACTTCGTCGTTCCTTCCCGGCCTTGGGTGGGCCTTCGCACTAGCTTCAGTATAAAGGTTTGGCATCTTTTGTCGACTAGCTTGACGAAAGATGTTAGCGTTGTGCCAACGGCGACCAAGCCGTCTCTACCAACGGAGGGGAGACCTCATGCGCAAGGGATGGAAGCCAGTACTGGCGGCAGCCGCCGTCGTTCTGGCCATCACCGGCTGCACCAGCGCGCCGACCAGCACGACTTCGGCGGGCTCGGGCAGCGCGAAAGTACTGACGGTGTGGACCGTCGAAGATGTGGCCGAGAGGGTCGCGACCCAGCAGAAGATCCTGGATGCCTACACCGCCAAGACCGGCGTCCAGACCAAGCTCGTCGCGGTCGCCGAGGACCAGCTCGCCACGGTGCTGGCGTCCGCCGCCGCGGCGAACGACCTGCCCGACGTGATCGGGGCGGTCTCGATGAACGGGATCAACCAGCTCGCCACCGACAAGCTGCTGGACACCGATGCGGCGGCGAAGATCGTCAACGACCTCGGCGCGTCCACGTTCTCGCCGCGGGCCCTCGAGCTCCTCAAGGACGGCGACACCCAGCTCGCCGTGCCGAGCGACGGCTGGGCGCAGCTGCTGTTCTACCGCAAGGACCTGTTCGACGCCGCCGGCCTGGCGGCACCCACGACCTACGACGCGATCGCCAAGGCGGCGCAGGCGCTCGACAACGGCAAGATGGCCGGCATCGTGGCCTCCACGGCCGCTGCGGACTCCTTCACCCAGCAGACCTTCGAGCACTTCGCGCTGGCCAACAACTGCCAGCTCGTCACCGGTGACCAGATCACCCTGAACAGCCCGGCCTGCCAGGAGTCGCTCAAGTTCTACGCCGACCTCATCAAGCAGTACTCCACCTCCGGCGCGCAGGACGCCGACACCACCCGCGCCACCTACTTCGCCGGTGACGCCGCCATGGTGGTCTGGTCGTCCTTCCTGCTGGACGAACTCGCCGGCCTCCGCAAGGACGCCCTGCCCACCTGCGACAAGTGCACGGACGACCCGAAGTGGCTCGCCAAGAACACCGGCGTGGTCAGCGCGATCCAGGGCCCGAACGGCACCGAGCCCGCCTCCTTCGGCGAGATCGTGTCCTGGGCGGTGCTCACCGGCGCCGATCCGGACACCACCGGGCTGGTCGAGTACATGATGAACGACGGCTACGTCGACTGGCTCTCGGTCGCGGCCGAGGGCAAGGTGCCGACCCGCTTCGGTACCGCGGACGAGCCGGCGAAGTTCACCGACGCGTGGAAGCAGCTCAAGACCGGTGTCGACACCAAGGAACTGCTCTCCGACACCTACAGCGCGGAGATCCTCGCCGCGGTGGCGGCGGCTCCGAACGGCTTCAACCGTTGGGGGCTCCCGCAGGGCAAGGGCGCGCTCGCCGCGGCCGTCGCGAACCAGTTCGTGATCCCGAAGATCCTCAACGAGATGTGGGACTCCGGTCTCAGCCCCGCGGACGCGGCGGCCAAGGCCCAGGAGCAGGCCCAGGCGATCAGCGACGAACTCGGCTGAGTCCGACGTGGCGCAGAGCCTGACAACGCCGACGACCGGCCGGGGTGGACGCCGTACCACCCTGGCCGGCCGCCAGTCCCGCACGGGACTGCTGCTGATGAGCCCCACCCTCCTGATCATCCTCGTGGTGGTGGTCTTCCCGTTGCTCTGGTCGATCCTGATCTCGTTCCAGGAGCTCAAGCTCATCCAGATCGGACGGGCCAACCCGTTCGCGCCGCTCACGCTCGACAACTTCCGCCTCGTCCTCCGCTCCGGAGCCCTCTGGAGCAGCCTGTGGACCTCGGCCGTCTACACCTTCGGCTCGGTGGTCGTCACCACCGTGATCGGGATGGTGGCCGCGCTGGCCGTCCGCAAGCCGTTCCCGGGACGCACCTTCGTCCGCGCGGCGTTCCTGCTGCCCTACGTGGCGCCCGTGGTGGCGGTCACGTTCGTCTGGAAGATCATGCTGAACCCCGAGTTCGGCATCGTCAACGAGTTCGGCCAGCGGTGGCTCGGGTGGTCCGAGCCGATCCCGTTCCTGACCCAGTCACGCGGCATCTGGGACCTGTTCGGGCTCCAGATCCCCGTGCCCACCGCCCTGCTGACGGTGATCCTGTTCGAAGGATGGCGCTACTTCCCGTTCGCGTTCCTGTTCCTGATGGCCCGGCTCGAGGGCCTGTCGAGCGAGCCGGAGGAGGCCGCCCTGGTCGACGGCGCCACGCCGTGGCAGAGCTTCCGCTACATCCTGCTGCCGCAGCTCGCCCCCGTCCTCACCGTGCTGGTCCTGCTGCGCACCATCTGGACGTTCAACGACTTCGACGACATCTTCCTGCTGACCGGCGGTGCGGCCGGGACGCAGGTGGCGTCCGTCCGCATCTACGAACTGCTCACCGTGCAGCGAAACGTCGGCGCGGCGTCGGCCCAGTCGCTGGTGCTGGCGCTCGTCCTGATCCTGCTGCTCGGGATCTACGTGACCGTGCTGCGCCGAAGGGGGGAGAGGGTATGAGTCGCTCCTACTCCTACGACACCTGGAACCGCGACCGGGTGCAGCGGATGCTGTTCGGCATCGCCCGTCCGGTGGTGATCGGCGTGCTGCTGCTCTGGGTCATCCTGCCCTTCTACTACATGGTGCTGCTGTCGTTCATGCCCATCGAGAGCCTGCTGCGCGACCCGGGCCGGCTGTGGATCACCCCCGACGAGTTCACCCTCAGCACGTACGAGAAGGTGCTGCGGTCCGTCCAGGACGGCGGGCAGGGGTTCGGCTCGTTCCTCGCCAACAGCGGCGTGGTCTCGATCAGCTCGGTGCTGCTCGCGCTGGCGATCGCCATTCCCGGCGCGTACGCGGTGGCCAGGCTGGAGTTCTTCGGGCGCCGGAAGGTCAACGCGCTGTTCGTCGCGACCTACCTGTTCCCGGCCATCGTGCTGGCCATCCCGCTGTTCGTGCTGTTCACCCGGCTCGGACTGCGCGGGTCACTGGTCGGGCTGGTGCTGGTCTACATCGCCCAGACCGTCCCGGTGGCGGTCTACATGCTGCGCAACTACTTCGAGACCGTCCCGGTCTCGATCGAGGAGTCGGCGCGCCTGGACGGGCTCGGCACCTTCGGGACGCTCTGGCGGATCACCCTGCCCCTGTCGCTGCCGTCGATCATGGCGACCGGCCTGTTCGTGTTCATGATCGCCTGGAACGAGTTCCTGTTCGCGCTGCTGTTCCTGGTGGACCGCCGCGAGAGCTGGACGGTCTCCCTCGGCCTCGCCCAGCTGTCGGGCAGCATCGAGGTGCCCACCACGATCCTGATGGCCGGATCGGTCGTGATCACCCTGCCGGTGATCATCCTGTTCTTCGCCACCGAACGGCTGCTCACCGGCGGGCTGACCGCCGGGGCCGAGAAGGGCTGAACCGGGGACGGCATGGAGTGGATCAGCGCCGTGGAGCGCGACCAGGTGATGGGGCAGGAGCCCTATGCCCTGGCGGTCAACGAGGTCGCGCAGGCCCGATGGTCCGGACGCGACATCGCCGGCCTCCCGGAGCGGCTCGCCGCCCTCGCGCGAAGCGACGCCGAGGGGTTGCTCGGGGTGTACGCCGCGGCGGTCGCGGCACCCGCGGGGGACGTCGCCTTCGAGGCGTCCGACTGGGCGGAGATCCAGGGGGTGCTGCCGCGGCCGCGTCACCTGCCGGCGGTGGACCCCGCCCGGTTCGCCGGCCAGGTGGAGGGCGCGTGGCTGGGGCGCGCGATCGGCAACATGATGGGCAAGCCGGTGGAGAAGGGCTGGGAGCGCCACCGGCTCAAGGCCTACCTCGAGGACCTCGGCGCCTACCCGCTGCGGGACTACGTGCCGCTCGCCGACGAGGACGCGGCGGCGCAACTCGGCTTCCAGTCCTGGAAGGGTCTCACCCGCGGACGGATCGCCGGCGGCGTCCGGGACGACGACCTCGACTACACCGTGCTGGGGCTCCTGTTGCTGGAGAAGCACGGCGCGCGACTCACCACCGACGACGTCGCCCGCGAGTGGCTGCGGCGGTTCCCGGTCTACCAGCTGTACACCGCGGAACGGGCCGCCTACCAGAACCTCGTCCGGGAAGTGCCGCTGGACGAGGTCGGGAGCCACCACAACCCCTACCGGGAGTGGATCGGCGCCCAGATCCGCGCCGACGTCTACGGCTACTGCTGCCCCGGCCGGCCCGACCGTGCGGCCGCCCTCGCCCACCGTGACGCGCGGCTGAGCCACCGTTCCAACGGGATCTACGGGGCGATGTGGGCGGCGGCCCTGGTCTCGGCGGCGTTCGTCACCACCGGTGCGGAGGAGTCGGTCGAGGTCGCCCTGGAACAGGTGCCGGCGGGCTCCCAACTGGCCGCCGAGGTCAGCCTCGTCCTGCACCAGTACCGTTCCGGCCTCGACTGGGAGGAGTGCATGGACTCACTCGACCGTCGCTGGGCGGGCCTGAGCTGGGTGCACGTGCTGAACAACACCGGCGCGCTCACCGCGGCCCTGTTGTGGGGACGCGGCGACGTCGCCACCACCGTCGGCCTGGCCGTCCAGACCGGACTCGACACCGACTCGATCGCGGCCACCGCGGGATCCTGGGCGGGCGCCCAGGTCGGGCGGGACGGGCTGCCCCCGAACCTGGTCGATCCGCTGGAGGACCGGACCGCCACCGCCGTGTTCGGCCATCCCGTTGTACGGTTCAGCGAACTTGCCGAGCGCACCGTCGCCGTCGCGCAGACAATGGCGGCGGACTGGAAGGAGGAGTCATGCCCCCGGGACCCGGAGACGTTCTCAGCCTGATCCGGCACGGCAAGGTGCGCACGCGCGGCGACATCGTCGACGTCACCGGCCTGTCGCGGATGACCGTGGCGCAACGCGTCGACCTGCTTCTCGAAGCCCAGCTGATCCGGGAGGGCCGCGGGGAGAAGCACACCGGCGGACGCATGCCCAAGCGGCTCGAGTTCAATGCCGAGCACTCGACGGTGGTCTCGGCCGCGGTCGACACCAACCACTCGCGGGTGGCGATCACCGACCTCGCCGGACACATCCTGGCCGTGGAGGAGTGCGCGACCGCGGTCTCCGACGGCCCCGAACTGGTGCTGAACACGATCGGCGACGCCGTCCGGGGGCTCCTGAAGCGCCACGGCGTCGATGCGGCCCGGGTGAGCGGGTTCGGAATCAGCATCCCGAGCCCCATCGACCCGGTGACCTGGCGGCCGTCCCAGCCGCCGATCATGCCGGGCTGGGACGCCTACCCGATCACCGAACACCTTCGCGACATCCTCCCCGTCCCGGTGTTCGTCGAGAACGACGCGGACGCGATGGCGCTGGGTGAGCAGGTGACCGGGTACCCGAACTGTCGGGCGTTGTGCCTGGTGAAGGTCTCGACGGGCATCGGCACCGGGATCGTCATCGACGGCAGCCTCTACCGCGGCATCGACGGCGGCGCCGGCGACATCGGCCACGTCCGCCTCGCCGAACACCCCGACGCCGAGTGCCAGTGCGGCGCGCGCGGGTGCCTGGCCGCCGTGGCCAGCGGACGCGCGGTCGCCCGGGCGCTCTCCGCGCTGGGGATCCCGGCGCGGTCCGGGCGGGACGTGGAGCGGCTGCTGGCGGAGGGCCTGCCCGAAGCGACCCGACTGACCCACGACGCGGGCCGCGAGATCGGCAAGGTGGTCTCCACCCTGGTGTGCATGCTCAATCCGGGTGTGCTGCTGATCAGTGGCGACCTGGCGTCCTCGGCCCTGATCGGCGGCATCCGGGAGACGCTGTACACGCTGTCGCTGCCCCGCGCCACCCGTCACCTCGACGTCCGCCTGGGCGCCCTCGGTGAGGACGCCGCCATCATCGGCATGAGCCGGGTGGTGGTCGACCAGGTCTTCTCCGCCGAGGCGATCGACGCCCGGCTGAGCGAGTCCGCGTCCGTCCCGGGGTAGTTCCGTCCGGCCTCCGCCGATCCGCCAGGCTCCCGCCGCCTCCGCCCCCGGGTCCCCGCCACAAACGCCCCCGAAACTCACAAACGCCCCCGAAATTTCGGGGGCGTTTGTCAACTTCGGGGGCGTTTGCGGGAGAGGCGGGGCGGACGGGAGGCCGGGGAAGAGGGCGGGACGGAGTGGACGGAGGCGGACGGGGGGTCAGGCGTCCCCGTGGGCGGCGGAGGCCTCGGCCTTCTGGGCCCAGCTGCCGATGTCGCCGTGGCCGATCGCCAGGGCGATCAGCTCGGGGAAGGCGTCCGGGGTACAGGCGAACGCGGGGATGCCGAGGTCGGCGATCTGCTGGGCGGTCTCGGCCGAGTAGCTGGGCTTGCCGTCGTCGGACAGGGCCAGCAGCACCACCGGCACGACGCCGGACGCCTTCAGCTCGTCCAGCTTCGCGAGCATCCGGTCGGGGGCGGAGTCGTACAGGTCGGTGATCAGCAGCAGCACCGTGCGGGGCGGAGAGGTGATCAGCTTCTGGCAGTACTCCAGCGCGGGCGTGGTGTCGGTACCGCCGCCCAGCTGGGTGCCGAAGATCACGTCCACCGGGTCGCTGAGCTGCTCGGTCAGGTCGACCACCGCGGTGTCGTACACCACCAGCGACGTCTTGAGCGCCCGGATCGTGGCCATCACGCTCGCCAGGATCGACGCGTACACCACCGAGCTGGCCATCGAGCCGGACTGGTCCACGCACAGCACGACCTCCCGCTGGACGCCCTGCTGCCGCCGTCCGAACCCGATCAGCCGCTCCGGCACCACCGTCCGGTACGCGGCCTGGTAGTGCTTGAGGTTGGCCCGGATCGTCCGGTTCCAGTCGATGTCGCCGTGCCGCGGACGGGCCACCCGGTTCGCCCGGTTCAGCGCCCCCCGCACGGCCTGTCGCACCCGGTCGGCGAGCCGGCGCTCGACGTCCTGGGCCACCTTTGCGACCACCTGGCGCGCGGTCGCCCGGGACTGCTCGGGGATCACCCCGCGAAGGCTCGCCAGCGTCGCCACCAGGTGCACGTCGGGCTCGACCGTCGCCAGCATCTCGGGCTCCAGCAGCAGCCGTCGCAGCCCCAGCCGCTCGATCGCGTCCGCCTGCATCACCTGGACGACCCGGGTCGGGAAGTACGTGCGGATGTCGCCGAGCCACCGTGCCACCCGCGGCGCGGACGAGCCGAGGCCCGCCCTCCGCTCCCCGGTACCCTCCTCGGCGGCGTCGTAGAGCGCGGCGAGGGCGGCGTCCATCGCCTGCTGCTCGGTGGTCAGCGCCACCTTGGCGTGCCCCTCGGGCTCGGTGCCGAGGATCAGCCGCCACCGCTGGGTGCGTTCGGCGTCGTCGGTCATCGGCTCCCCTCCCGCAGGATCATGGCGACCACCGCGAGCAGGTCGGCCACGTCGCTGAAGTCCTCCGCCTCGCTCGCGCTAGCGGTGCCGCTGCGGTCCAACCCCGAAATGGCGGACGCGAGCTGGCGCCGCGCGGCCTCCGGCCAGCCGCCGAAGGTGCGCCGCAGGCTGGGCAGGACGTCCCCGAACGCCTCCGGGTTGATGCCGACCACCCACTCGTCGAGGATCCGCAGCACCTGGTGGTCGTGGATGAGCAGCATCGGGTTGCCGCCGAGGAATCCCTCGACCCAGTTCGCCTGCCCCGCCGGCTCGGTCGCCCGGGACAGCACCCGCCACAGGCGTCCCGCCGCTTCGTCGTGGTCGATGCGGCCCCCGTCGGTCAGCAGCCGGACGAGCCGCCCGGCGATCGTGCCGGGCACGTCGCGCCGGTCCGCGCACTCCAGCAGCGACAGCGTCCACAGCTCGCGGGTGTCGGGGTCGAGCAGCGAGATCGAGGCCGCGACCGCGTCGATCGCGCGGCGCAGTTCGGCGGCCGCGTCGTCGGAGAGCCCGCTGGCCGCGGCCGGCAGCCCTGCGCAGCCGCGCTCGAGCACCGCGCGGGCCACGTCCGCCAGCCGGGTGGTGTCGGTGCCGCGGACGTCGCCGTACCGCTGCACCCGCGCCAGCGGCGGGACCGCGTCCAGCAGGCGAGTGATGTCGGCCTCGTGCGCGGCCCGCTCGTCGAGGACGGCGAGCAGCGGCGGCAGCGCGTCGTCCAGCCCGGCGAGCAGCGCCCGCTCGACCGCGCTGGTCACGGTCGCGAGCCCGGTGGTGTCCTCCAGGATCGCGGCGGTCGCGGCGCTCGCCACTGTGTTGCCGCGCCGGGCCGCGTCGATGATCCGGACGGCGAACTCCGGCTTCCACTCCAGCGTCCAGACCTCCTTGAAGGTGCCGGTGGAACGGGCCTCGGCCGGCACCGCCCACGGGATCGCGAGGATCCCGAGCTGGCGCAGGAACCGCGACTTCGCGAGGTCGCCGGGCTTGCGCAGGTCCAGCGTCAGGACCTTCTCGGCGGCCTCGAACTTCAGCCGCAACGCTCGCGCCCGGGTGCGCAGGTCGGTGTCCAGCGGGACGGTCGGGACGCCGTCCGGCACCTCGCCCATCGACTCCCCGACCACGGCCTCGCGGGTGACGAGTTCGAGCAGCACCGGGTTGCCGTCGCACAGCACCGACCACGTGGCCTCGGTCACCTCGCTGAGCCCCGGCACCGGACGGCCCCGCAGCGCGGCGAGCGCCCCGGCGAGGCGGACGGCCTCGATCACGCCCGCGGTGCTCACCGGCAGGTCGTGCTCGCGCAGCACC
Organism: Actinomycetota bacterium; assembly: GCA_020161755.1. Lineage (GTDB taxonomy): Bacteria > Actinomycetota > Actinomycetes > Propionibacteriales > Propionibacteriaceae > Propionicimonas. Next base: position 85,743 of record JAIUOS010000012.1, on the reverse strand, counting down.
GCCGCGACGCCGCTGAACCAGCGCGCAACCGGGGCGTCGTCGGTGCGGAACAGGTGGGCGTACCAGCCCGGCGAGGCCACGCCGGCGCCGTACCCGGACGCGAACGCGAGCCGCGAATGCGTCCACGGCACCCAGGTGAGCTCGGTCTTCGCCTTCTTCGCCCCGGCCAGCAGCTTGGCGTCCGCCGTGGCGGGGGGCAGTTTCCCGGCCAGGGCCGGGGCGTGCCAGGCACCGCAGACGACGGCGATCCGCTGGTGGCCGGCCTTCGTCGCCGCGCGCAACTGCTGCCGCATGTGCGCCTCCCGGCGCTGGGTCTCGGGGTCGTCCTCCGGCGTCAGCGCGCGCAGCTCGCCCATCGCCTCGAGGAGGGCGTCGAACGGGTCGCCCGCGCTGCGGAGTTCGACCGCGTCGTCCCACCACGCCTCGGGGTCGTCGAAGCCCGCTGCGGCGGCGAGCCGGGCGATCGGGTCGGTGCGGACGGGAGGCTCCGCCGGCTCTTCCGCAGCGGTCTCGGGAGCCGGTGCTGTGGTCGTGGGGTCGTCCCCGGGCACCGGGGCCGGGTCGGCGTCCCCGTCCGGCTCGGTCACGACGGGCTCCTCCGCGGCCAGGCTGAGGGTGCTGGGCAGGTCGATGAACCGGACGGGAACCCCGGCCCGCGCGGCCCACGTGAGCGCCTGCCACTCCGGCGAGAAGGCCGCCATCGGCCAGAACGAGGAGCGCCCGGGATCGGTGGTGTCCCAGGCGAGGATCGCGACCGGCGGCACGAGGTCGGGGTCGGCCACCCAGGCGAGCAGCGGGTCGGCGTCCGCGGGTCCCTCGATCAGGACGCAGTCCGGCGCGTAGTCGGTGAGCGCCCGCTCCACCGCACGCGCCGACCCGGGGCCGTGGTGGCGAACCCCGAGGACGCGGACGGGTGGCGCGGCCACCGGGTCGGTCACCGGCTCACCTCGCGGGCGGCGCGGTAGAAGTCCTTCCAGTCGGCGCGTTCACGGACGACGGTCTCCAGGTACTCGTTCCACACGACCTGGTCGGTGACCGCCTCCTTCACGACCGCGCCGATGATCCCGCCGGCGACGTCGGGCGCCCGCAGCAGCCCGTCGCCGAAGTGGGCGGCGAGCGCCAGGCCGTGGGTCACGACCGAGATCGCCTCCGCCGTCGACAGCGTCCCGGACGGCGACTTGACCGCGGTCCGCCCGTCCAGGGTCTGCCCCGCGCGGAGCTCCCGGAAGATCGTCACGACCCGGCGGATCTCGTCCGCGGCGTGGTCGGGGCTGGGCAGTTGCAGGGCGGTGCCGAGGTCGCCGACCCGCTGGGTGACGATCGCGACCTCGGCGTCGACGCTGTCGGGCAGCGGCAGGATCACGGTGTTGAACCGCCGCCGCAGCGCGCTGGACAGGTCGTTCACGCCGCGGTCGCGGTCGTTGGCGGTCGCGATCAGGTTGAACCCCGTGCGCGCCTGCACCTCGCCGGTCAGTTCGGGCACCGGCAGCGTCTTCTCGCTGAGCACGGTGATCAGGGCGTCCTGCACGTCGCTGGGCATGCGGGTCAGCTCCTCGACCCGCACGATCGCGCCGCGCTGCATGCCGAGCATCACCGGGCTGGGCACGAGCGCGTCGAACGACGGCCCGGACGCGAGCAGCTGCGCGTAGTTCCAGCCGTAGCGGACGGCCTCCTCCGCCGTCCCCGCCGTGCCCTGCACGACCAGCGTCGAGTCGCCGCTGATCGCCGCCGACAGGTGTTCGGACAGCCACGACTTCGCGGTGCCGGGGACGCCGAGCAGCAGCAGCGCGCGGTCGGTGGCCAGGGTGGCGACCGCGATCTCGACCAGCCGCCGGTTGCCCACGTACTTGGTGGAGATCTGCGTCCCGTCCGGCAGGGTGCCGCCGACCACGTACGTCACCACCGCCCACGGCGACAGCCGCCAGTTGGCCGGACGCGGCCGGTCGTCCGCGCGCGCCAGCGCGGCGAGCTCGTCGGCGTAGAGCTGCTCGGCGTGCGGCCGGAGGGCGGCGTCGGCGGGTGTGGGCTCGGTCATGGGTCAGCCTTTCGGGTCGGCTTCGGGCGTGAGCAGCGGGTAGGCGAGCAGGGCCTCGGCGAGGGCCTGCCGGAGCTGGAGGGCGGTGGACGCGGCGCGGATGCCGTCCTTGACCACAACCGGCGGCTTCTCCGGGAGCCGCCCGGAGAGGTCGGCCAGCCCGTCGAGGAGGGCGGGCGCGGCGAGCGGATCGGCGTGGCGGCCGACGGCGGTCAGCAGTTCGGACGCCCGGTAGGCCTGGTCGCGCTGGAGGGCGAGCCGGCCGATCACGTCGAGCGCGGCGACCGCGACCGTCGGGCTCATCGGCTGCGGGACGATCAGGGTGACCAGCTGGGCGCCGGTCTCCCCGGCCAGGGCATCGACCACCAGCCGGTCCCGCAACCCGGGCTCGAGGACGGGCAGCAGCACCGGCAGCAGGGACGGGTCGGCCTCGCCCAGGGCTGCGGCCAGGTCGGCGTCCCGCCACCGCATCGCCGCCACCGCGAACGCCGGCCGCAGGTCGATCGGCGCGTCGAGGTACTCGGCCGGCCCGGTCGCCAGGTCGGCGGCGGTCGCGCCGACCAGGGACGGCCAGCGGTCGGTCGGCACGATGCCGAGCACGTCGAACAGGTGCAGCCGTTCGGCCGGCTGGTTGTCCAGGTCCTTCTCGCGGTACAGGTCGCGGCGGGTGGCGGCGGTCACCGGAACCGGCGCCACAACCGTCAGCGGCCCGCGGAGCAGGCGTTTCTGGAGCCGGACGTGGGCGCCGGCGAGCGACTCGGCCCGGGCGACGTAGGCCGAGCCGGGCAGCCAGGCGAGCAGTGCCGCGGCCAGCTCGCGGACGCCCTTCGCGCGGTCGTCGAGCCGGGCCTCCAGCAGCGGCTCGTCGTCGGCGCCGAGGCCGTGGGTGAGCTGGCGCAGGAGCAGTTCCCTGGTCTCGGCGTTCTCCTTGGCGAACCCCGGGCCGTCGAGCAGGGCGCGGCCCGCGGCCGGGTCGGACCGGCGGACGGCGGCCAGGTACGCGGCCCGCTGCTCGGCGCTGCCGTCCTCCCACACCTGCGGGTCGGCGGCGTCGTCCGGTCCGGCGCCGCGGTCGAGCACCGTCCGCCACACCGGGTCGAGGGCGACGATGGCCCGCCAGCGGGCGTCGAGGAGCCCGGCCACGTCGCGGGCCACGCCGGGCCGGTTCACCTCGGCGAGCAGCGGCAGCATCAGGTGGTAGGGCAGCGTCAGCCCGCGGGCGGCGAGCGCGGCGAACGCCTCGCGCTGCAACGGCTCGCGCAGCGCCCCCGCGCCGGCGATGCGGTGCAGCAACGCGACCACCGCGTCCGGCACCTGCGGACGGGACGGGGCGGGCAGCTCGAGCGCGGGCAGGTCCGGGCCCGGCGCGGGGCGCGCCCGGCGGGCGGTGGCGTACCCCGCGGCGGCGTCCAGGAGCACCTCGGCCGGGTCACGCCCGTCCGCGTCCTGGACGACGCCCAGGATCGGCTCGGGCAGGTCGGCGGCGGCCAGCGGACGGGTAGAGGTGCCCACGGCAGCGGCCGTGGCGAGGCCGGCGAAGTCGATCACAGCACCACCAGCTCACCGTCGACGACGGCCGCGCCCACCTGGAGCCCGTCCGCGCTCAACTCCCCGGAGAACACGCAGGACGCACCGCCGGCCACGGCGAGCGCGGGCCACGCCTTGTCGCCGACGACGGCCACCGAGTCGCCGGCGTCGTCCACCAGCCCGAAGCCGGTGGCCACGTCCTTCTGGAGGCATCCGGCGACAACCACCGGCCACTCCCCGAGCCAGGGGTCGCCGGCCAGGGCCGACCGCCAGGCCCCGGACGCCTCGGCCACGGTGAGCGCCGGCGGGGTCCACGGAGCCACCGCGCGGGCGTGCTCGTCGCGTTCGCCCACGGCCGCGCGCAGGGGCGACCGGCCCGGATAGAAGTGCAGGGTGGCGTCGAGTTCGGTGCCCGGGTAGAGGTTGGAGGTGAACGCGGCGCCGCCGGCGGCGAAGAACATCACCAGCGCCGGACGGCCGGTGGTGCGTCCCCACAGCCACACCCGCCGCACCGAGACGCGGTCCTCGTCGGCGTCGCGCAGGCCGACGACCACCCAGGTGTCATGGACGCCGGGGGTGGCCAGCACGTCCTCGGAGCGCAGGGTGAAGCCGAGGTGCGCGCGGACGGTGGCGACCAGGTCGTCGGGGAGCGTGGCGCGGTTCTGCCAGGCCCGCACCAGCAGGTGGACGCGGCCCAGGCCCTCGGTGAGGCGGGCGGGCCAGTCGGGGGTCGCGTCGGTGATCCCGGCCAGGTCGTGGAGCCGCCGTGCGAGTCCGGGAGCCTGCGCGTCGACGAGCCGGACGGCCTGCTCCTGGAGCCGGCGCGGACGGTGCTGGCTGTCGGCGGCCAGGCCGCGTCCGACCAGGTCGCGAAGGAACAGCGACAGGTCGGCGAGGCCGGCGTCCACGCGGGCGTCGCGTTCGGCGGCGCGCAGCAGGGCGGCCTGCTCCTGCTCGGGCGTCCGTTCGGCGGGCGGGGCCTCGCGGCGGGCGGTGCGCTCGGCGGAGCGTCCGGCCCACTCGGCGGCGAAGTCGGCGACGCCGGTCTCGTCGACGCGGCCCTCGGCCCACAGGTAGAGCAGCGCGACGCTGTGCTTGCAGGGGAACTTGCGGGACGGGCAGGTGCACTTGTAGCGCGGCTCGGCCACGTCGATCGAGACCTGGTAGGGGGTCTTGCCCGAGCCAAGGCAGCGACCGAACAGCAGGCTGCCGGTCACGCCGACGTCGCTCCAGGGTGTGGGGATCGCGAGTCGGCGTCCGGCCTTGCGCACCTGGTCGTCCGGGGCGGCATCGTCGACGCGCCGCACCGTCCAGCGGTCGCCCGGATCTGCCACAGGCCAAACCCTAGCCAGCGATTCGCTCCTCCCCCTTCGCAAGCGGTGAGTTGGGCCGCGATGTCGCCGCCCTAACTCACCGCGTGCGAAGGGGGAGGGTGGGGGCGGGCCTCCCGGTTGCAGATAAGAGCATAAGATTATAATGTTTAGGGATGACTCTGGCCCTTCGCGATGGCTCGGGGCTGCCGTTGCAGGACCGGGTGCGGCGCTACCTGCTGGGCGAGATCGTGGCCGGCCGGTACGTCCCGGGGGCGAGGTTGCCGACCGAGAAGGAGCTCGCGGCGCAGCTGGGTGTCTCCATCGCGCCCGTGCGCGCGGCCATGGAGCAGCTCGCGGCGGTCGGACGCGTCGAGCGGCGCCAGGGCAGCGGGACCTACGTGCGTGGCCCGCGCATCCAGCACCCGCTGGCCGCGTCCGGGAGCCTGACCGATCGCCTCCGCGAGGGCGGCCTGCCGTTCGCCACGGACGTCGTGGCCAGCGGTCTCGCCCCGTGTGCCCCCGCGGCCCGGGAGGCGCTTGGCCCCGACGGCGACTGCTTCCACCTGACCCGACGGTTCGCCGTCGAGGGCCGACCGATCGCCCTGCTCGACTCCTGGACGCGGATCGTCCCCGGCCTGGCCGACGTGGCGTCCTTCCCCTTCACCGACGGACGCTCCCTGTACGCCGAGCTGCGAGCCCGCGGCGTCCAACCCGTGCGTGCCTGGTCGGTGGTCGAGGTCGCCTTCTGCGACGACGACCAGGCCGAGCTGATGGGCGTCCCGTTCGGAACCCCGGCCCTCCAACTCACGTCGCTGGCGACTGCCGACGGCCGGCCGCTCGAATGGTCACGTGCGCTCTACTCGGCCGACCGGCTCGCGCTGAGCCTCGGCCCCGACATCGGCGCCGGCCCGCGCTGATCCCCGTCCCCAACGCCTCACGAAAGCAGAGAACATGACCGATGCCTCGACCCTCGTCGACAAGATCCACGGCGGCGTCGCCGGCGCGGTGATCGGCGACGCCCTCGGCTCGCTGACCGAGACCCTCAGCCGGCGCCAGATCGCCGAGCTCTACGGCTACGTCGACGACTTCCGCCCGTTCGCGTTCAAGCCGTTCGGCCAGACCCGCGAGGTCGCGGCGTGGACCGACGACTCCTCGCTGATCGTCTACGGGATGCGCTCGATGATCGCCGCGGGCGGCCTCACCACCGAGGGTGTGATCGCCTCGCTCGTCGACTGGTCGCGGACGTGCCCGGCGGCGAGCCACTCGGGGCCGACGACGCGGCGCGCCCTGGAGCGCATCGCCGCCGGCGAGGACCCGGCGGTCGTCGGACGCGGCGACGTCGGCGCCTACTCCGGGACGAGCAACGGGGGTGGGATGAAGGTCGCCCCGGCCGGCTGGCTGCACCCCGGAGACGTCGGCGCTGCGGTCGAGGCGGCGGCGCTGGTCTGCCTGCCCACCCACAACACGAGCCTGGGGATCTCCGGTGCGGCCGCGATCGCCGCGGCGTGCGCGGCGGCGGCCGTCCCCGGCGCGACGGTCGATGACCTTGTGGAGGCAGCAATGGAGGGGGCCCGGCTGGGCGAGGCGATCGGGTGCGAGCGCGGACGCGAGGTGGCCGGGCCGTCCATCGCCCGCCGCATCGGTCTGGCCGCGCAGACCGCAGCGCAGGCGTCCGACTTCGACACGGCCGTCCGCGACCTCGCCGAGGTGGTGGGCTCGAGCCTCGCGACGGCGGACTCGGTGCCGGCCGCCATCGGCCTGGTCGTCGCGGCGGGCGGCGACGTCAACCGGACCGTGGTCGGCGCGGCGAACATCGGTGACGACACCGACACGGTCGGAACGATGGCCGGGGCGGTCGCCGGCACCTTCGGGGGCCGGGGCGCCGTCCGGGAGGACTGGTACGAGCGGGTCTGCGCGACCAACGACCTGGACCTGGAGGGTTTGGCCGGCGACTTCGCCGCGATGGTGCTCCGCGGACGGACGCGGTGACCAGCGTCCTGGTCGTCCTCGACCGGTCCAACACCGACGTCTACCTGACGCTCGGCAGCCTTCCGGCGCCCGGGGAGAAGGTGCTGGTCGAGAGCACCCGGGTGGTGCCGGGCGGGGTTAGCGGGAACTTCGCGGCGAACATCGCAGCGCTGGGTGCCACCACCACGGCGGTCGGCTCGCAGACCACCGACGAGCTCAGCGAACTCGACCTCGCCGACCTGCGGTCACACGGGGTGCGGATCGTCACCGACCCGGGCACCGCCGGCCCCGGGTTCACCTGCTACATCCTGCTCGGTGGCGGGGGCGAGCGGTCCATCCTGGTGGGCCTGCCGCCCGACGTCGACCGAATGGTCGAGGGGGTGGGCAACGCGCTCGACGCCCTCGGCGACGAGACGTTCGACCTCGCGTACCTCGGCGTCTGGAGTGGGCAGGTGGCGCCGTTCCTCGACCGGCTGCGAGCCCGGGCGCGGGTGGTGGCGACCACGCTGGAGAACGCAGCGTGGCCGGCGGACGAGGCCGACTTCCCCGCCGACGCCTTCGGACTGGTGTTCTGCGCGGACGAGACCTACGACCCGCACGCGGAGACCATCGAGCGGTGGCAGCAGCGGGGCGGCTTTACCCTGGTGGTCACCCGGGGAGCAGAGGGCAGCGGGCACCGGCTGCCCGGCGAGGACTGGGTCGTGGCGCCGGCCGCGGAGAGCGCCGCGCCGATCGTGGACACCTCGGGTGCCGGGGACTGTTTCGCGTCCGCCTACTGCTACGGCCTGCTCACCGGCCGGTCCGGACGGGCACTGCTGGAGGAGGCCAACTCCCGTGCGTGCGAATCGATCGCGCGCTTCGGTGCCCGTCCGCCAGCCCGTCCCTAGCCATTTCGGACCCCTGACCCTCGCAAGCTGTGAGTTGGGCCGCGATATCGCCGCCCAGCTCACAGCTTGCGTTCGGTGGGGCTAGGGGAGCCGTTCGGTGCACTGGCGGCCGTCGGCCGCCTCGGTGCGGAAGCCGTCGGTGTCCCAGCGCGCGACGACGCAGCGGGTGGTCCAGTAGAAGGTCCACGTGTAGCGCTGGAGGGCGACCTGTTCGTCGTTGTAGGCGTCGTTGGTGGGGGTGCGGTTGGCCTTCCAGAAGGCTTCGAGCCGCGGCGCCCAGGCCTCCTCGTTGCGCTGGTAGTCGGCACGCGTGGTGCCGGCGAACATCGTGTTGAGCTGTTCGGCGCCCGCGGACCGGACCGCGTCGGCGCCCCCGATCGAGATGCCGACGGCGAGTCCGACGGTGACGAGGATCGTGAGGGCGAGCGTGGCGAACCGGCGAAGGTCCAGGTGCCTGCTCGCGATGGTGTCGCGGACCAGCAGGATCACGGCGGCCAGCCCGGCTCCGAGGAAGGCGCCCAGCGTGTTGGCAGCGATGTCGGCCAGATCGTTGGCGCCCACACCCAGGAGGGGCTGGGCGATCTCGATGGCCAGCGAGAGCAGCGCCCCAGCGCCAGTGACCCGGAAGGGCGCCTTCCACAGCAGGGTGGCGAACAGTCCGAGGGGCACGAACAGGGCAATGTTCAAAGCGGTGTCGGTCCCGACGTGGCCGGAGACGAGGCGGTCGAGCGACCAGTGGGTGAGGCACTCCACGCACGAGACGGTCGGCGGATCCCGCAGCAGCGTGGCCTGGATGATCCCGCCCACCGAGAGCATGGCGAGGAAGAACGCCACACGCCGGGACGTCGCGCCCAGGCGTCGGCGAAACGCCATGGTGAGACCGATGGCAACGACCAGGATGATCGCCCCGTTGACCGCCAGGTTCGCGGTGTCGAACGCGCTGAGGTAGTTGCTCATGCGTGGGCGATGTTCACGGTGATACCTGTCCCGAGGTGGCCGGCACGATCGAGCGTACCGGCCATCGGGTGAGGTCCTTGGTGTCCTGACGGGCGTCAGCCGCCAACAACGTGTGCAGTTACCCACCGAACACGGGGCACAACGTCACACGCTGAGTGGCTCAGGCCTTCGCCTCGGTGAGTCGCTTGGTGCAGTCGACGCCTCCGAGCCGTTTGGCCCCTTGGCGGATCAGTTCGAAGTAGCGGCGCTTCGTCGCAGCTGGCGCCCTGTTGTGTCCTCCACGCGGCATCGCGATCCCTTCGGTTCAGGATTCGCAACGATCGCTGTGCGCGGACACAATCTTCTTGATCCCTGCGCGAATCAACGAGTCATCGTCGGCGATCATCAGCCGGGTCGGATTGTCGCTGCTTGCGTGAGCCATGCCCATCGACACTGCCTCCATGCCTCCGTGTGAGAACCCGGGGCGACGTAGCGGACCCCTGAGCTTCCGCTACCTCTGATTGAGGGTGCGTGGGTTCCTGCGAGCCGGTCCCTCGGACCTCGGGCCCGTTCTTGGGGGCGGAACGGCGCGCGGGGTCAAGCTGCGCTTCCCAAGGATTCTGTCCCGTCTCGCCCGGGGACCGGGAGTGCCGCGGGTGTGGTCAGCCTGCCTGGAGCCAGCGGATAAGGGGGGTCGTGTCGTTCATGAGGAAGCGGAAGGCCCCGACGACCATTGGGTCGCGGTTCAGAGTGCAGGGCCGAGGTCGAGGACGCCAAGCTGGGTCGTGGTTGACGCCTGGGTTTGGCAGGTGGACACCGAGCGGTGCGGGTCCCGCGGCCGTCAAAGTCAGTTCGACTAAATGTCGGCCTTCTTCAGCTCGTCGAGCAGCTCAGGGGTAGCGATCATGTCGCCGAAGTCGTGGCGGGCTTGGGTGAGGACCTGGCTGTCGGGGGTGCGGTTGGTGAGCCACGGGTGGAGGTCGGCGGCTGTGACGAGGTACCGGTCGGGGCAGACCTCGGTGATGGTCCACGCGTCGAGGTTGTGGGCGCGTTCGAGGTGGTGTGTCGTGAGGAGCTGCACAGCGTGAGCGTCGAGCACGAGTCGATCGATCAGGTGGGTGTTGTGGGGCCTGGCCCACTTCGCGGGGTTCAAGAGGAAGGGCCCGAAGTCCTCGCTACTGAGGAATTGCGGGTGGGCGCTGCTATAGAACCGGCGTAGGAAGGCGTGGCTCATCAGTTCGGGGTGCCAGGTAAACACGGCGCTGGCGGCATCGATCTGTTCGGCAAGGCTAAGCCCGTCGTTGACGAGGCAACCGGCGAACCCGCGCGTGTCGAAGTTGATGGTGCGGACTCTCTTGGGGTGGGCGCCACCGCCGTAAGCCTGGGTGAGCCCGGTGTGTTTTGTCGCCATCGCGGTGACGGCGGGCAGGTCGGCGGGCCGTACTTCGGTGAGGATCCCAGCGTGAAGGAATGTCTGCTCAGCGCCCTCTCTGCACCATTCCGCAGCCAGCCTGGGCACCTCCTGAGCGACCTGATCGTTCCACGCCCAACGAGGCGGGTCTTCGTAGTGCCAGCCCGGATAGAACGCTGCTGCACCGATCCACGCGTCTGGGGGACGGGTCTGTAACCACGGCTCCCACCTGGCCGGGCTTGCCGCGGTGAGGGTACCGCTGAGCCCGCGGGCGTCGAGGCGCCGCGCTAACTCGTCCAGCCAGGCCCAGAGCTGTGGCGGCACGGGTTCGAGCATGAACACCGGCCCGGACGGCGAGGGAGCCACACCCGCCTTCATCGGGGAAAGGCCTCGAAACTCGCCGCTCGCGAACCCGAAGTCGGCCTCCTGAGCGAGCGCCGCAGCAGCGGCCGAAGGGTCAGGACATCCGGCGAACAGCACCAGTACCCCGTCGCCGAACTCGCGGCGCTGCCGCTTCAACTTCGCCAAGTCCACCGAGACTGCCACGACGTCATTATGGGCTGTTGAAGGTTCACCTGCTGGCTGGGCCGAAGCGGTCGGTGGCGACAGCGTGTGCAGTTACCCACCGAACACGGGGCACAACGTCACACGCTAATGGCTCAGGCCTTGGCCTTGGCCTCGGTGAGGCGCTTGGTGCAGTCGACGATCAGGTCGGCGAACTTGTCCCAGTCCAGGGTCATGGCGACCTTGGTGCGGTAGTCCTTCTGCTCCGAGGCGGTGCCGCCGAAGTGGCGCATGCCGGACGCGGTCTGGAAGTTCGCGACCGTCTGGCCCTTGCTCCAGCGACCCTCCAGCTCCACGCGCACGTCCGCCAGTTCCGTGGTGAACGCGGACGGGTCGATCAGCGCGGCCACGCAGCAGGCGTCGTGAACCGCCGGGTACGGAATGTCCAGCAGGCCGTTGTGCGTGGTGTGCACGAACGCCCAGGTGTCGAGGATGAACTGGCTGATGTCGCCACCGACCGCCCGCACCCGCTCCTGGAGCTCCGGGGTGGCCAGCGCCTGGTGCTGGGTCAGGTCGAGCCCGATCATCGTCACGTCCCAGTCGGCGCTGAACACGACGTGCGCGGCCTCCGGGTCGGCGTAGATGTTGAACTCCGCCACCGGGGTGATGTTGCCGCGCGTGTAGCTGCCGCCCATCGCGATCACCTGCTTGACCCGCTCCACGATCCGCGGCTCCTTGCGGACGGCCAGCGCGATGTTCGTGTACGGCCCCACCGGCGCCAACGTCACCGTCTTCGGCTCGTGCGTCATCACGGTCTCGATGATGAAGTCCACCGCGTGCCGCGGGTCGAGCTCGAACGACGCCGGCGGCAGGTACGGCCCGTCCAGACCGGTCGCGCCGTGGATGTCGTCGGCGATCACCTGCTCGATCACCAGCGGACGCTCCGAGCCCCGCGCGACCGGCACTTGGATCCCGAACGCCGTGCACACCGACAGCGCGTTGCGGGTGACGTTCTCGATCGTGTGGTTGCCCGCGACCGTGGTGATGCCGAGCAGGTCGATCCGGGGGTCGCCGGCCGCCAGCAGGATGGCGATCGCGTCGTCGTGTCCGGGATCGCAGTCCAGGATCAGCTTCTCCATGTGTGTTTCTCCGTTCGAGGTCGGGGCCGGACGGCCCTATTTGAGGGTCGCGCCGGCGTCCACGACGAGTTCGGTGCCGGTGATGTAGCGCGCCTCCGCGCTGCACAGCCACCGCAGCGCGAGCGCGATGTCGACCGCCTCCATCCGGTGGATCGGCATCGGCAGGTCGAGGTTCCCGCCGGTCTGGGTGGTGGCCTGCCACTGCTCGGCGGCCGGGTTCTCGGTCATGTACGTGCCGGTACCGCCCGGGTGCACGATGTTCACCCGGATGCTGTCGCCGGCCAGCTCCAGCGCCAGCGCCTTCACCAGCCCGACCAGCCCGCGTTTCGCCGCCGAGTAGTGCCCGGACGTCGCCAGCGACTTCACCGCCGCGATCGACCCGACCACACCCATCGCGCCGCCGCGACCGCCGGCCAGCATTGCCGGAACCGCCGCTGACAAGGTGTTCCACGTGCCGGTGAGCACCACGTCGATCATGGTCTGCCACTGCTCGGTGGTGGCCTCCCAGGTGGAGGGCGGCCAGCTCGCGATGCCCGCGTTCGCGATCACCACGTCCAGCCGGCCGAACCGCTCCTGCGCGGTCGCCACCACGGCGTCGCAGTCCTCCCGCCGCCGCACGTCGCAGAACGCGGACGCGACCGGCGCGCCCGCCGCGGCCACCAGCGCCGCGGTCTCGGCCAGGTCGTCGTTGGACGCCGTCGAGTACGTCAGCCCCTGCACCTGCCGCGCCACGTCGGTGACGACCACGCTCGCCCCCGCCTCCGCGAACGCGAGTGCCGTCGCCCGGCCGATGCCGCGGGCGGCGCCGGTGATCCAGACGGCCTGCCCGGTGAAGTCGATCATGCCGGTTCGCTGACGTCGATCGCCGCGTCGCCGGCGTTCACCAGCAGGTCGACGAAGTCGTCCCCGAAGTCGGCCGGGCTCTCCAGCACCACCCGGCAGTGCGCGCCCTCCTGCGCCGGGTAACCCATGTACATCCCGCGCAGGTCGCACAGCGTCTGGCCGCGCCCGGGCCCGTCGGTCGAGTCGACCCGCGCGTTCACCACCGGCGCCAGCGTCGGCACCAGCGTGCCGGCCGCGATCGCCACCGCCACCACGTCGTGCATGCAGCTGAGCGGACGCCCGAACGACTCGCGGGCGAAGAAGTCCATGTAGAAACCCATGATCCGCGCCTGGTACTGCGCGATCGTGCCGCCCGCCTCGAGCCGCGCGACGTGCTCGGGGCCCATCAGCGTGCGCATGGTCACGTCCAGCCCGACCATCGTCAGCGGCCAGGGCGCGTTGAACACCGCGGCCGCCGCCTCCGCGTCGTGCCAGATGTTGGCCTCGGCCACCTCGCTCACGTTGCCCGGCGCCAGCGCGGCACCGCCCATGATCGTCACGCCGCGCACCAGCGTCGGCAGCTCCGCGTCCAGCCCGAGCGCGATCGCCAGGTTCGTCAGCGGTCCGACCGCCACCACCTCGACCTCGCCGGGGTGCTCCCGGCACAGCCGCACGATCTGCTCGGCCGCCGTCCCCGGCGCCGCCGGACCGACCGGACGCCCGGTGCCCCGGTTGCCCTGCCCGTCACGACCGTGCACGTGGTACGCGATGTCCTGCGCCCGCTGGTTCACCGGCCCGGCCGCGCCCGTCGCCACCGGGATGTCGCCGCGCCCGCACATCTCGACCGCGTGGATCGAGTTGCGCGTCGCCAGCGGCGCGTCCACGTTGCCCCACACCGACCCGACCGCGAGCAGGTCGATCTCGGGGTGCAGCGTGGCGTACAGGATCGCCATCGTGTCGTCGACGCCGGTGTCGCAGTCGAGGATCATCTTGATCGGCATGGGTCGTCCTTTCAGCGCCGCGCGGTGTCCAGGGCCGCGATGCGGGAGATCAACAGGTCGGTGAAGCCCGGGACGTCGACGTCCAGCGCGACGTCGACGTTCGGCGGAAGGGGTGAGCCCTTCTCGCTCTGGTGGAATTGGACGACCGTCATGCCCCTGGTGAGGGTGCCCGCGCACTCGACGTCCACGAAGAGCCGGCGGGTGGTCAGCAGGTCGGGCCGGAACACCGCCGCCACGGCCAGCGAGTCGTGCTGCGCTGTGTCGGGCGAGCCCGTCCACTTCTCGTAGAAGCCGGCGTAGTGCGCGACCATCCCCAGGACGGCCTGAGCGATCGGCCCTCCGCCGCGCAGGCATTCCCAGGCGGACGGAGACACGACCGACTTCTGAGTCACGTCCAGCCCGACCATCGTGATCGGCACCCCGGCGGCGAATACCCGGGCGGCAGCCTCGGGGTCGAACCAGATGTTGAACTCCGCGGTCGGCGTGGTGTTGCCCAGCCGGATCGCCCCGCCACCCATCAGTACGATCCGCCCGATCTTCGCGTACGTCTCCGGGTAGGCGCCGTGCAGCAGGGCGATGTTCGTCAGCGGGCCGATCGGCACCACCGTGACCGGCTCCGGCGAACCCTCGACCAGGTCACGCAGCAGCTCGACGGCGCCCCGACGGTCGGCGGGGATCGGCGAGCGTGGCAGCGGGACGCCGCCGAGCCCGTTGCTCCCGTGCACCTCCTCGGCGGATTCGGACGACCGTGCCACCAGCGGACGGGCCGCGCCCATGCCGACCGGCACGTCCGTGCGGCCGACCAGGGCGAGCAGGTCGAGCGCGTTACGCGTGGTGTGCTCGATGCCGACGTTGCCGCCGACGCTGGTCAGGCCGAGCACCTCGATCTCCGGGCTGGCGAACGCCAGCATGATCGCCAGCGCGTCGTCGATGCCCGGGTCGGTGTCGATGATGATGGGTGTGGTCACTGCATCTCCTTCTTGGCGTCCGACAGCCGCTGGATCGCGTCGATGGCCAGGTCCCAGAAGCGGTCCTTGTCGATCGCGGTGCCCACGAAGGCGTTCTTCGGCTCGTCGAACAGGTCGTCGAAGTCGGTCACGGTCATGCCGTACGTCCAGTGCCCGGCGGTCTCCACGGTGACGAACGCCTCCCGCGTGGTCACCAGCGTCGGGTCGATCAGCGCGGCCACGCAGCACGGGTCGTGGACGGGCGGGGCGTCGAACCCCTGGCGTGCCTTGTAGGTGCTGCCGAAGAAGTCCAGCACCGCGCCGACGAAGTCGCCCAGCTCCGAACCGATGGCCTTGATCCGCGCCACCACCTCGGCGTCCGCGGTCGCCTGGTGGGTGAGGTCGAGGCCGAACATCGTCAGCCGCTTCCAGCCGCCGTCGAACACCGCGGCCGCCGCCTCGGCGTCCGCCCAGATGTTGAACTCGGCCGCCGGCGTCCGGTTGCCACGCCCGTACGCGCCACCCATCAGGATCACGTGCTTGACCCGATCGACGATCCGCGGCTCGGTGCGCATCGCCAGCGCGATGTTCGTCAGCGGCCCGGTCGGCACCAGCGTGATCGTGCCCGGCTCGTGGTTCATCACCAGGTCGATGATCACCTCGACCGCGTGCCGGGGGTCCAGCTCGCGGTTGGCGGGCGGCAGCACCGGCCCGTCCAGCCCGGACTCCCCGTGGATGTCGGGCGCGACGGCCTGCCGGCGCACCAGCGGCACCTGCGCGCCCATCGCCACCGGGACGTCGTCGATGCCGGCCACCGCGCACACCGCGAGGGCGTTGCGGGTGACCTTCTCGGCGGTCTGGTTACCGGCGACCGTGGTCACGGCCAGCAACTCGATCCCGGGGTTTCCGGCAGCCAGCAGCATCGCCAGCGCGTCGTCGTGCCCCGGGTCGCAGTCGAGGATGATCTTCTCTGCCACCCGTTCGGTTCCTCTCTGTGTCGTGTCAGGCCACGCTGGCGGCCAGCGCGCGCCGCTTGAACCGCTTGCGCAGGTCGAGACCTGCGAAGACGAGTGCGACGATCGTGATGATGTACGGAGTCATCAGGGCCAGGCTGGAGTTGAAGCCGGCCACGCCCAGCTGGTCGGCGACCGCGTCCGCGGTGCCGAAGATCAGCGCGGCGATCAGCGTCGGCACCGGACGGGCCCGGCCGAACGTCAGCGCGGCGACTGCGATGAAGCCGCGCCCCGAGGTCATGCCGGCGGTGAAGCTGCCCAGCGTGGCCATCGAGAGCTGCGCGCCGGCCAGGCCGCACAGCAGTCCGGCGATCAGGATCGACCAGAACTTGGTGCGCCGCAGCGGGATGCCGGCCGCCTCCGCGGCCCCGGGATCCTCGCCCACCGCGCGCAGGTGGACGCCGAACTGGGTCCGGTACAGGACGTAGCTGAACAGCGGCACGCACAGGAACGCCAGCCAGACCAGCGGGGTCTGGTTGTTGATCGCCGGCCCGATCACCGGGATCTGCCCGATCGGGCCGAGGTCGATGCGCGGCAACGTGATCACCTGGTCGGGCGGGGTGACGCCGGGGCTGTTGTAGACGATCTGCATGATGAAGACCGTCAACCCGGCCGCCAGGATGTTGACGCCAATGCCGACCACGATGAAGTCTGCCTTCAGCACCAGCGTGCACAGTGCGTACAGCAGCGAGAGCAGGATCGAGGAGACCACCGCCGCCACCACGCCGATGAACGCGTTGTTGGTGCTCGCGCCGATCCAGATCGCCGTGAACGCCGAGATCAGCATGTTGCCCTCGAGGCCGATGTTGAGGATGTCGCCCTGCTGGGTGAACGCGCCGCCGATCGAGGCCAGCAGGATCGGCGCGACCTTGATCAGGATCACGAACAGCGTGGTGGCGGAGAAGATCGCCGTCCAGATGTCGCCTTCGAGCGGGATCATGCCGCGCTCCTTTCGGTGGTGGGGGCCGACGAGTCCGGTTCGGCGGCCACCGGCTCGTCCGGGGCGGTCTCGCCCGGGTTCGCCTTGCGACGCCGCCAGTTCCACGCGAAGGTGCCGGTGATGAGCAGGATGATCAGGCCCTGGAGCACGTTCACCAGCGGGAACGGAACGTTGGTGTTGATCTGCATCTGGTTCGAGCCGGCCATCATGTTGGCGTAGAAGACCGCCGCGATGATGGACGCCCACGGGTTCAGCCGGGCCAGCAGCGCCACCGTGATGGCGAGGAAGCCGTAGCCGGGGGAGAACGTCTGGAGGAACCGTCCGCCGTTCGGGCCGATCACGAACAGCGCGCCGGCCAGGCCGGAGATGCCACCGGAGATGGCCATCACCTGCATGCTCATGGCCTTGCGGCTGACGCCGGTGTAGTCGGCGAACCGGTTCAGCTCGCCGAGCTGCCGGACGCGGAGACCCCAGACCGAGCGGGTGAGCACCAACCCCATCACGACGACGATCGCCAGCGCGATGACCAGGTCGAGCCCGAGCCCGTACTCGTCGCTGATCATCGGGAGCATGGCCTGGTCGGCGACCCGCGGGGACGCGGCGGTGCCCACCTGCGGGTCCTTCATCGGGCCGGTGACCAGGAAGGCGGTCAGCAGGGTCGCGATGGAGGACATCATCAGGGTCGTGACGATGATGTTGACGTCCCACAGTGCCAGCAGGGCGCCGGGGATCAGGCCCCAGATCGCCGCGATCACGAACGCCCAGGCCAGGATGGCCAGCACCAGGACGGGTCCGGGCAGGTCTTTGAAAGTGAAGCCGACCCAGGCGCCGGCGAGGGCGCCGACGTACAGCTGGCCCTCACCGCCGATGTTGAAGAAGCCGGCCCGGAAGCTGATGATCACGCCGGCCGACAGGATCAGCAGCGGCACCGCCTGCGCGATCATCGCCCCGATGCCCTGCGGCGACGTGAAGCTGGACAGGAACAGTTCGGAGTAGGCGTCGAGCGGGTTCACGCCGAGCCCGGCGATGATGAACACGCCGATCAGCAGGGCGACCAGGATCGCCAGGATCGGCTGCACCGAGTTGGCGAACAGCCGGGTGGTGAACTCCTTCAGCGGTGACCGGGTGCGGACGCCGGTGGTGTCGATCGCCTCGATCGGTGCGGCCACCCCGACGCCGTGGACGGCCTCGTCGTCGCCGGCGAGGTCGTTGCGGGCCTTTCGGACGGCTTCGGCGATCCGGCTTGAGCGGGCCGCGGCCTCGCCGGTGGACACCGCCTGGGCGATCTCCTCGTGCTGCGCCTCGGCCTTCGCGACCTCGTCGTCGTCGGCCTCCAGGCCGGCCATGGCCAGGCCGATGGCGGTCTCGGTCATCGTCTCCTGGGTGAACTCGGAGACGATCCGGCCGCGGTGGATCACCAGCAGTCGGTCCGAGAGGCTCATCACCTCCGTGAGGTCGGCCGAGATCAGCAGGACGCCGGCGCCGGCGTCGCGGGCCGAGACGAGCGCGTTGTGGACGAACTCCATGGCGCCCACGTCCACGCCGCGGGTGGGCTGGGAAACCATCAGCAGCGCGGGCTGCGCCTCGAACTCGCGGGCGATCACGACCTTCTGCATGTTGCCGCCGGACAGCGACTCCGCCGGCGTCGAGCTGGTCGCGCCACGGATGTCGAACTTCTTGATCATGGCGTCGGCGAACGCCTTCGTCGCGCGGTTCGACACCCAGCCCAGCCGGGCGATCGGGGGCGTCACGTGGGTCGCAATGAGGTTCTCGGCCACCGACAGGGTCGGCCCGGTGCCGACGTCGTGGCGGTCCTCGGGGATGTACGCGAGCCCGAGTTCGCGATGGTGCTTGACCGACGCCCGGGTGACGTCCTCGCCCTTGAGGTGGACGGTGCCACCGTCGGGGCGGGAGAGGCCGGAGATCGCCTCGGCCAGTTCGGCCTGGCCGTTGCCCTCGACGCCGGCGATGCCGACGATCTCGCCGGCCCGCACCGAGAGGGAGAGCCTGTTCACCGCGGTCACGCCGCGGTCGTCGATGACGGTCAGGTCCGCCACGTCCAGCACCTCACCGGCGGGCTTCGGCTCGGTGTGCGTGATCCGCAGCAGCACCTCGCGTCCGACCATCATGGTGGCGATGTCGGCCTCGGACAGGCCCGCCGCGGGCAGCGTGGCGATGACCCGGCCGTCCCGGATCACGGTGACGACGTCGGCGATGGCCAGGACCTCGTCCAGCTTGTGGGAGATGAACAGCACCGCGCAGCCGTTCTTCGCCAGCTCGCGGACCACGACGAACAGTTCGTCGGCCTCGCTGGGCGTCAGCACGGCGGTGGGTTCGTCGAGGATCAGCAGCCGGGTGTCGTGGCTGAGCGCCTTGAGCACCTCGACCCGCTGCCGCTCGCCGACCGACAGGTCCTCCACGATGTCGGTCGGGGTGATGGCGAGCCCGAACTTCTGGCTCAATTCGGCGACCTTCGCCTCCATCGCGGCGGTGTCCAGGGACCCGGTGCGGGAGACGATCTCGGAGCCGAGGAAGACGTTGGCGGCCACGGTGAGCGAGGGCACCAGCTTGAAGTGCTGGTGCACCATGCCGATGCCGAGCTTGGCGGCCTTCTGGGGCGAGCTCATCTCGGTGACCTCGCCGTCGAACAGGATCTCGCCCTCGGTGGGACGGGCCGTGCCGGCGATCATCGTCATCAAGGTGGTCTTGCCGGCGCCGTTCTCGCCGACGATGGCGTGCACCCGTCCGGGTTCGACGCTCAGGTTGATCCGGTCGTTCGCGACCAGGTCACCGAAGCGCTTGGTGATGCCGCGGAGTTCGAGCAGTGACATGGGAACCTCTTCGTTGTGGTCCGCGAGGGGCTCCTCGGGGGCCCGGGTGGTCCCGGCGCCCCCGAGGGCTCGATTCGTGTGTGCTCAGCCGAGCGCGGTCGGGACGGTGACCTCGCCGCTGACCACCTTCTGGGCGTACTCGTCGACCTTGTCCAGAATGTCCTGGGGCACCAAGCCGCCGTTGTTGTCGTAGTCGAGCGCGACGCCCTTGTTGGCCAGGCCGTAGGACGTGGTCTTGCCGTACGCGAGCTTGCCGGCGAAGGAGTCGTTGACCGCGAGGTCGAGAGAGTCGCCGATCTTCTTCAGCATGGACGCGAGGATGTAGCCCGACTGGAGGGCGTTCTGGTTGGAGTCCACGCCGATCGCGTAGTGCTTGGTGTCCTTGGCGGCCTTGAGGACGCCGATGCCGGCGCCGCCCGCGACCTGGAACACGACGTCCGCACCCTGGTCGTACATCAGCTTCGCCTGGTCGTAGCCCTTGTTCGAGTCGGTGAAGTTGCCGACGTAGGACACCTTGACCTGGATCGTCGGGTCGACGGTCTCGACGCCCTTCTTGAAGCCGACGACGAAGTCGTTGATCACGGGGATGTCCATGCCGCCGACCAGGCCGACGATCTTCTTGCCCTGGCTCATCGGGAACTTGTCCTTGTTGGTGGCGACCAGGCCGGACAGCACGCCGGCGAGGTAGGAGCCCTCGTTCTGCTTGTACATGATCGAGGCCACGTTCGGGGCGTCGACCGCATCGTCGTAGATGATGTACTTCTGGTTCGGGAACTTCTTGGCCGCCGCCTGGAGCGGCTCCTTCATCTGGGTGGTGCCGGTGACTACGACGTCCCACTTGTTGCCCGACACCGACTGGAGGTTCGCCGCCCACTGGGCCGGGTTGTTCGCGTCGGCCTGGATGGTCTGGGTGGTGTAGCCCTCGGACTTCAGCTTCTGGATGCCGCGCTCGGCGTCATCGAAGAAGCCCGAGTCGCCGAGCGGGCCGTTCATGACGTTGACGACCGAGCCCTTGGCAGCGCTGCTGCCGCTCGCGCCGGCGGACGGCGAGGCGGTGTTGCCGCTGCTGCAACCGGTGAACAGCAGTGCGACCCCGGCCCCCACGGCCAGTGCCTTGATGATCTTCTTCACGGTGTGCTCCTTCGCACGGTTGGCGGGTCGGGTGACCCGGGTTTGGCTGGCTAGCCCTGCCGCGCGCTAGCCGGGACGGGCCGGTCGAGGGACTCGATCGCGGCGTGGACGGAGTCGGCGGACGGCATGCCGCCGGTGGCGCCGAGGGCCTGGGTGGCCAGCGACGCGGCGTGGACGGCCCACTGGGCGGCGTCCAGGAGTTGGTTGCCCCGGGCGAGGGCGTCGGCGAGGGCACCGACGAAGGTGTCGCCGGCGCCGGTGGTGTCGACGACCTTCACCTTGGGGGCGGGCACGTCGGTCAGGGTGCCGTCGTCCCAGACCCGGGCGCCAGCCGCCCCACGGGTGATCACGATGCGCCGCGGGAGGCCCTCGCCGCGCAGCAGCGCGGTCACGGTGGCCGGGTCGGCGTCCGCGTCGCCGCCGATGACGACGGTGAACTCGGTCTGGTTGACCACGAGCACGTCGACCTCGGCGAGGAGTTCGGACGGGAGGGTCTGGGCGGGGGCGGCGTTCAGGACGAAGGTGCCGCGGCTGAGCCGGGCGGCGGCCACGATCGCGGCGACCGGGACCTCGAGCTGCGCGACGACGACGGTGGCGTCGGCGATCAGCTCGGCGGCCTCGTCGACGGTCTCGGCGGAGACCAGCGCGTTGGCGCCGGGGATCACCACGATCGAGTTCTCGGCGCTGTCGTCGACCAGCACGAGGGCCTGCCCGGACGGGGTGTCGTCGACGGCCAGGAAGCTGGTGAGGTCGATGTTCTCGCGGCTGAGGCTGCTGCGGAGCAGGTCGCCGCCGGTGTCGCGCCCGGTGCGTCCGATCATCGCCACGTGGCGGCCGAGACGAGCGGCGGCGATGGCCTGGTTGCTGCCCTTGCCCCCGGGGAGCAGGCGGCTCTCGTGGGCAAGGACGGTCTCGCCCGGCGCGGGCAGGTTGGCCATGGTGACGACGAGGTCGACGTTGGCGCTCCCGACGACGACGACGTCTGGCGCCGTCGTTGTTCCTGCCAGCATCATTGCCCCCCGCATCGCCATGAAATCGGATTCATGCTTTGCCAGATTCAACGCCATGCCGACGCGCGTGTCAAGGGTCTTGCGCAGACCGTTATCGCAATGAGACGGTGTTCCTGAGCGTGGATCGTCGGGCCAGCTGGGTGCAAACCTCGGCAGGTCACGCGTGAAAACGGTTGCAGAGGAGACCCTGAAGATGGAGCAGCGACGCGTCACCGTCCGCGACGTGGCCAAGCTCGCCGGCGTGTCGCCGGCCACCGCGTCGCGTGCGCTGTCGGGCAGCGTCCCGGTCAGTGCCGAGGTCAAGCGGAAGGTGTTCCGGGCGAGCGAGGAACTCGGCTGGTCGGCGAACGCGCTGGCTCGCGCCCTGCGGACGCAGCGCACCGACACGGTGGGCATCGTGGTGCCGGCCGTGAACAACCCGTACTTCATGGCGGTGGTCGACGTGATGGAGGCCGTGCTCGCCGCGTCCGACCGGTCGTTGATGGTGTGCGACTCGCGGGACTCGGTCGAGATCGAGGCCCACCGGGTCGACCTGCTGGTGTCGCGGATGGTGGACGGCCTGGTGGTCGTGCCCGCGGGCGGCGCCGATTCGCTCCCGGCGATCCAGCGCGCGGCAGACCGGGTGCCGACCGTGCTGATCGACCGCTGGGTCGAGGGCGCCGGGCTCGACTACGTGGGCACCGACAACGCCGAGGGCATGCGCCTGGTCGTCGACCACCTCCAGGCCGCCGGAGTGCGGTCGATGGCCTTCGTCGGGGCGCGCACCGCGACCAGCACGGCCACCGGCCGGCTCCAGGCGTTCCGGGCGCAGGCCGCCCGGCACCGGCTGCGCGTGGTCGCGGAGGAACTCGGCGAGTACTCGTTCACCTGGGGCGAGACGGCCGCCCGGCGGCTGCTCGACGCCGAACTGCCGGACGCCGTGGTCTGCAGCGCCGACATCGTCGCCTGCGGCGTGCTGAACCAGCTGCACCAGGCGAACGTGGCGGTGCCCGAGCGGGTGCGGGTGGTCGGCTTCGACGACCTGCCGCTCGACCAGATCACCTACCCGCCGCTGACCTCGGTGCGGCAGGCCATGGCCGAGCAGGCGCAGGAGGCCCTGCGGTTGCTGGACGCGCGCGCCGAGGACCCCTCGCGCCCGTCCAGTCGCAGCGTGCTCGCGCCGTCCCTGGTGGTGCGGGAGTCGAGCCCGAAGGCGCCGCGGCATGGGTGAACTGGTCGCCGAGGTCTTCGACGGGGAGCGGGTGCGCGGGCTGTGCCGGGTGCGCTGGCGCGACGGCGTGATCGAGGAGGTCGCCGAGCTGGCGCCGGATCAGGCCCCGGACGGGCCGCGCCGCTACCTGGTGCCGGGCCTGGTGGACACCCACGTGCACCTGCTCGGCTTCGCCGGTGCTGACAAGACGCGGGTGGACGGGTTCACCTGGCCGCTGGTCACCACCCGTGAGGAGCAGACGCTGCACGTCGCGGCCAACTGCCGGCAGGCGCTGCGCCGCGGGGTCACCACGCTGCGCGAGTTGTCCGGCGACCGCGTCCAGGTGGCGGTGGCGCGGGCGTTCGACGCGGGCCTGCTGCCCGGCCCCCGGGTGCTCGTCGGCGGTCCGGTCGGGATGACCGCCGGCCACGGCGACCTGTTCACCCCGCCCGCGGTCGCCGACCGTCCGCCGGTGGCCGACAGCCCCGATGAGTGCCGCAAGCTCGTCCGCACGTGGGCCCGCGACGGCCTGCACGCGATCAAGATCTACACCTCCGGCGGTGTCCTCTCGATCGGCGACCAGGTGGGCTGGCGCAACCAGACCCGGGCCGAGTTGGCCGCGACCGTCGACGAGGCGCACGCGCTGGGCATGCCGGTGGCCTGCCACGCGCACTCCGCCGAGGGCATCGCGATCGCGCTCGAGCTGGGGGTCGACTCGCTCGAGCACGCCTCGCAGCTGACGCCCGCGCAGGCCGACGAACTCGCGGCGCGGGGCATCCCGGTGGCCCCGACCCTGCTGATCAACGACCTGATCGCGGCCGGCCGGTTCGGCTCGTCGCCGGAGGCCACGGCGATCGCCGCCGAGCTGGTCACGTCCCGGGACGAGCGGTTCGCGGACGCCGCCCGGCGCGGTGTCGACTTCGTGCTGGGCACCGACGCCAGCGGCTACTTCGTCCGCCACGGCGAGCAGTCGCTCGAACTCCAGGCGATGAGCCGCGTGTTCGGCTGGGACGCCGTCCGCACCCTCGCCGCGGCCACGTCGCGCGCGGCCGCGGCGATCGGGCTGGGCGAGCGGGTCGGCCGGGTGGCGGTCGGCCTGGCGGCCGACTTCGTGGTCACCGACGCCGCGCCGTGGGAGGACCTCCGGGTGCTCGACGGCGACCTGGAGGTCGTGTCCCGCGGCGCGTTCTGCTGAGCCCGCTCAGGAGATGAGGGCCTCGGCGGCAATCGTGACCATCGCGCGGTAGGAGGTCTCACGCTCCTCCGGCGTCATGTCCTGCGACGGGTCCATGAGGTGGTCGGACGCGGTGAGCACGGTCAGCGCCTCGCCGCCCTGTGCCATCGCGACGGCGTAGAGGCCGGCGGACTCCATCTCGACCGCGAGGGTGCCGAGCCTGGTCAGCTCGGGAATCGCGTTCGGGCCCCATTCGTAGAAGTGGTCGCTGGCGAGGATCGGGCCGATGTGGACGCCGACCTCGGTCACCGACTGCGCGGCGTCCGCGGCGGCCCGCAGCAGCGGGTAGCTCGGCGCGAGCGACAGGGTGAGCCCGGGCACCAGCATCTGCGACACCGAGGAGTTGGTGTGCGCGGCGGTGGCGATGATCACGTCCCGCACTTTGACGGCCGGGGGCAGCGCGCCGCAGGTGCCGACGCGGATGATCCGGCGGACCCCGTAGAAGCGGTACAGCTCGGTGGCGTAGATGCTGATCGACGGCAGGCCCATGCCCGAGGCCATCACCGACATCGGATGGCCCTGGTAGGTACCGGTGTAGCAGCCGATCCCGCGCACGTCGGAGACCAGCGTGGCGTCGGTCAGGAAGTCGGTGGCGATGCGCGCGGCGCGCTTCGGGTCGCCGGGCATCAGCACCAGCGGGGCGATCTCGCCCTCGGCTGCGGAGATGTGGGGAGTCGGCATCGGGCCTCCTTGTCGTGATGCGTCGATCGGCACTCTAGCCCCTGCGGAACGCCTCGGCGCGGCTGGGTGTCGACGGCCTGGTTCCGACCCGTTGACGGGCCCCAGGAGACGTGCGTAGACTCCTTCTACAACGTTGCAAATGCATCGTTGTAGAACCAGAATTCGGCTCGGTTCCTCCGGGCCACGGGAGGCTTCAATGAAGAAACTGCTGGCGACGCTGGCCGTCGGTCTCAGCGCCTCGCTCGCGCTGGCCGGCTGCTCGGCGTCGACGGGGACGACGCCCACCTCATCCGGCCCGGTCACGCTGACCTTCTGGCACGGGTACACCGAGGCGGACGGCAAGGTCCTGGACAAGATCGTCGAGGACTTCAACAAGTCCCAGACCGGGATCACGATCAACACCACCACCAAGACCTGGGCGGTGATCGGGGACACCCTCCTCCCGGCCCTCACCGCCAAGCAGGGCCCCGACATCGTGGCGATGCCGGCGGAGAACCTGCCGGTCTACGCGGCCAAGGGTGCGTTCGCGAAGCTGGACGACTTCTACGCCTCCGATGCGACCAGGAGTGCGGCACTGCGTCCGGCGGCGGTCGAGATGGAGAAGGTCAACGGCTCCTACTACGGCGTCCCGACCGGCTTCGTGCCGCTGTCGGTGATCTACAACAAGACCCTGTTCGAGAAGGCCGGCGTCGCCTCCTTCCCGACCACCTGGGACGAGTGGGTGGCCGCGTCGAAGAAGCTCACCGTCGACAAGAACGGCGACGGCACCCCCGAGCAGTACGGGTTGGCCCTGCCAGACCACGGCACCGTGGGCAACGGCGTCTGGCCGAGCCTGTTCTACGGCAACGGCGGCGGCCTCGTCGACGGCTCGACGTCGGTGCTGAACTCGGCGGAGAACGTGGAGACGCTCACCTACTGGGCGAACGCGGTCAAGAACGACAAGATCTCCCCGACCGGCCTGGACGGCGTGGCGTCGGACAAGCTGTTCTCCTCGGGCAAGGCGGCCATGGAGGTCGGCGGTCCCTGGATGGCGTCCGTCGCGACCGAGAACAAGATCGACTACGGCGTCGCGGCCATCCCGGCCGGCCCGAAGGGGTCGGCGGCCTCGGCGATCGGGATCTCGGCGGCGGTGACCTCGCAGGCCGACCCGGCCAAGCAGGCGGCGGCGAAGAAGTTCTTCGACTACTTCTTCACTCGTGAAGTGGCCACCGAGTGGTCGCTCGGGTCGGGGTGGCCTCCGCTGCGCACCGACATCGATGCGTCGGCGCTCTCGTCGAACCCGCTCGTCGCGACCCTCACCGAGCTGGTGCCGGACGCCCGTCCGCTCCTGCCGGGGGTGGCGAACAGCACCGACGTGCTCGCCGCCATGGACGAGGCGACCCAGAAGGCGCTGGCCGGCGGCGTCCCGGCAGACCTGCTGGCCACGGCGTCCACGCAGGTGCAACAGGCCCTCGACAACTAGCCGGTTTCCCGTGGCGGCCGCACCGCCGGCCGCCACGGGCCCTGGAGGCAACCATGACCACGCTCACCCGGCCCGGTCGGGGCTACCGGCCGCCCGCGCCGCTCGGCGGCCGGCCGCGATCCGGCCGGCAGACGTCCATCGCGATCCTGTTCCTGCTGCCCGCGCTGGTGATCCTGCTCGCGTTCGTGGCCTGGCCGATGCTCTCGGCGCTGCGGCTCTCGTTCACGAACTCCAGCGGCTTCGGGGTGGAGGAGTGGGTCGGCCTCGACAACTACGTCCGCGTCTTCACCGACCCGCGGATCCTGTCCACGCTCGGCACGACCGCGGTCTACACCGTGATGTTCACCCCGACGGCGATCGTCGTGGCCCTCGCCCTCGCACTGCTGCTGGGCCACCCCCGGCTGCTCGGACGCGGCTTCTTCCGCACCGCGCTGTTCCTGCCGTTCATCGTCTCGCTCGCGGTCGCGGCGTTCGCCTGGACGTACCTGCTCGACCCGCAGGTCGGGCTGCTGAACTATTGGCTCCGCGGCCTCGGCATCCAGCTCGGCAACGTGCTCCAGGACCCCAACCTGGCGATGCCGACCGTGGTGCTGGTGGCGATCTGGAAGAGCTTCGGTTTCTACATGGTGATCTTCATCGCCGGCCTCCAGGAGATCCCGGGATCGCTGTACGAGGCGGCCAAGGTCGACGGGGCCGGCCCGGTGCGGCGGTTCTTCCACATCACGCTGCCCCAGCTCAGCAACACCCTCGCCTTCGTCGTCGTGTTCGCGATGATCTCGGCGCTCCAGGCCTTCGACCAGATCTACGTGATGACCGGCGGCGGTCCGTACCGCACGACCCAGACGGTGGTCATGGAGGTCTACCAGGAGGGCTTCAAGAAGCTCAACCTCGGGCTGGCGACCGCACTGTCGTACGTGCTGCTCGCGGCCACCCTGGTGTTGAGCCTCATCCAGTTCCGGTTCTTCGGACGCCGTGAGGAGGACAACTCCTGATGGCCGCGCTCCAACTCCGTCCGCGGCCCTGCGCCGCCGCCGGATCGGCCGGACCGCCGAACGGTGGCTGCTGTTCGCCGCCGTGCTGGTGCTCACCCTGCTCGTGCTGCTCCCGGTGATCATCATCGTGTTGACCGCGTTCAAGCCTGCGGCCGAGATCAACCAGTACCCGCCGACCCTGTTCCCCTCGGACTGGACGCTGGACAACTTCACCCGGATCTTCAGCGACCTGCCGTTCGCCCGGCTGTTCCTCAACAGCGTGCTGTTCGCCGGCGGCGTCACGCTGTTCGCGCTGGTCTTCGACTCGCTGGCCGCCTACGCGCTGGCGCGGCTCGACTTCCGCGGCAACCGCGTCCTGCTCGTCGTGATCGTCGCCAGCCTGATGATCCCGTTCCAGGCCACCCTGATCCCGGTGTACCAACTGGTCGCCCAGTTCGGCTGGGTGAACACCTACGCCGGCCTGATCGTGCCCCGCGCCGCGGACGCCTTCGGCATCTTCTTCCTGCGACAGTTCTTCGTCTCGCTGCCTCGCGACCTCGACAACGCCGCCCGGATCGACGGCGCCGGCGAGTTCCGGATCTTCCGCAGCATCGTGCTGCCCAACGCCGTCCCGTCGCTGCTGACGCTGGCGATCTTCACGTTCGTGAACAACTGGAACGACCTGCTGTGGCCGCTGGTGTTCACGACCACGCCCGAAATGGGCACCATCACCTCCGGCCTGACTCTGCTCACCGGGCCGAGCGGGATCATCCCCTACGGCACGATGATGGCCGGCTCGCTGATCGCCGTTCTGCCCCTGGCCGTGATGTTCCTGATCATGCAACGCCGGTTCATCGAGTCGGTCGCCAGCACGGGGCTGAAGTGACCACCGCGGACGCGGGCACGCCCCGCTGGTTCGAGGACGGACGGCTCCACCTCGGCCTGGGCATCGAGGACACCTTCGTGCCGCAGTCGGTGGCCGGCGAGCGGGCGATCGACGAGTACGCACTGACCGAGCACTACCGGTGCTTCGCCGACGACTTCGCGCTCGCCGCCGGCGTCGGCGCCGAACTGCTGCGCTGGGGCGTCCCCTGGTACAAGGTGGCGCCCGAACCCGGCCACTGGGACTGGGACTGGACCGACCGCGCGGTCGACGCGCTGCTCGCCGCCGGGCTGCGCCCGGTGGTCGACCTCGTGCACTACGGCACCCCGACCTGGCTGGAGGGGCAGTTCGCCAACCGTGACTACCCGCAGCACGTGGAGGAGTACGCGGGCCGTTTCGGCGCGCGCTACGGCGACCGCGTCCGCGACTTCACACCGGTCAACGAGCCGGTCATCCACGCCTTGTTCGCCGGCGAGTACGGGTACTGGCCGCCGTACCTCACCGGACCGGACGGGTTCGCGTGGATCGCGGCCAACCTCGCCCGCGGCTTCGTGCGCACCCAGGAGGTGCTCGCCGACGTGGTCGAGGCCGGCGCGACCTTCGTCCACGTCGAGGCCGCGATGGCCTTCGTCGGGGACGCCGAGGCGCCCGAGCACCACGCCGAGGCCGAACGGCTGCGCCACCAGGTGCTGCTGGTCGAGGACCTCGTTACCGGTCGGGTTGACGCCGATCACCCACTGCGGCCGCTGCTCGCGCGGGCCGTCCCGGAGTGGGAGCTGCAGTGGTTCGTCGAGCACGCGACCCAGCCGGACGTGATGGGCGTCAACTACTACCCCCGCCACTCCACCGAGCTGTTCGAGGCCGGGGTGCGCCACGGTGGCGGGTTCGCGGACCCGCGTCCGTCCGTCGACCGGGGCACGTGCGGCCTCACCGAGGCGCTGGAGTCGTTCGCGACCCGCTACGGCGCACCGGTGATGGTGAGCGAGACCTGCGTGACCGGCACCGTCGCCGAGCGGATCGCCTGGCTGGACGAGTCGCTGGCCGCGGTCGAACGGCTGCGCTCCGCGGGGATCGCCGTCGTCGGCTACACGTGGTGGCCGCTGTTCGACATGTACGAATGGACGTGGCGCCACACCGACCGTCCGCGCGCCGACCACCTGCTCACCATGGGACTGTTCGACCTGGTGGAGTCCCCGGACGGCCTGCGGCGGGTCGCCAACCCGCTCGCCGACCGTTTCCGCGCCCACGCCGAACGCCTCGACTCCTGCCTGACCCCACGCCTGACCCACGCCTGAACCGATGAAAGAAGCCATGCACACTGCACACCTCGCCCTGACCCCGTCCGCGGTCATCGGGCCGATCAACCCGCGGCTCTACGGGTCGTTCCTCGAGCACCTCGGCCGTGCCGTGTACGACGGCATCCACGAGCCGCAGCACCCCACCGCGGACGCGGACGGGTTCCGCACCGACGTGATCGAGCTGGTCAAGGAGCTGGGCGTCACCGGCGTCCGCTACCCCGGGGGCAACTTCGTCTCCGGTTTCCAGTGGGAGGACTCGGTCGGGCCGCGCGAGGACCGTCCGCGTCGGCTCGACCTGGCGTGGCACTCCACCGAGACGAACCAGGTGGGCCTGCACGAGTTCCAGGCGTGGCTGGACGCGGTCGGCAGCGAGCTGGTGCTGGCGGTCAACCTCGGCACGAGGGGTGTGGCCGAGGCGCTGGCGCTGCTGGAGTACGCCAACCACCGCGCCGGCACCGCCCGGGCCGAGCAGCGGATCGCCAACGGGCGCACCGAGCCGTTCGGGATCCGGATGTGGTGCCTCGGCAACGAGATGGACGGGCCGTGGCAGGTCGGCCACCGCACCGCCGAGGACTACGGCACGCTCGCCGCCCGCACCGCCCAGGCGATGAAGATGGTCGACCCCGACCTCGAACTGGTCGTGTGCGGATCGTCCAGCTCGTCCATGCCCACGTTCGGCGAGTGGGAGCGGGTGGTGCTGAGCCACACCTACGAGGACGTCGAGTTCATCTCCTGCCACGCCTACTACGAGAACACCGGCGACCTCGGCGCGTTCCTGGCGTCCGGCGTCGACATGGACCGGTTCATCGAGAGTGTGGTCAGCACGGCCGACCACGTGAAGGCGGTGCGCAGCAGCGACCGGACGATCAACATCTCCTTCGACGAGTGGAACGTCTGGTACGCCACCCGGTTCGAGAACGTCGACAAGATCACCGGCGTCGACAACTGGCCGGTTGCGCCGCGGCTGCTGGAGGACACCTACACGGTGGCGGACGCGGTGGTGTTCGGCAGCCTGCTGATCTCGCTGCTCAAGCACGCCGACCGGGTGACCAGCGCGTCGCTGGCGCAGCTGGTGAACGTGATCGCGCCGATCATGACCGAGCCGGGCGGCCCGGCCTGGAAGCAGGCGACCTTCTTCCCGTTCGCCGCGACCTCGGCCCACGGCCGCGGGGTGGCGCTGGCGGCCGACGTCGCCTGCGAGACCTACCGCACCGAGCGGTTCGGGGAGGTGCCGCTGGTCGACGCGGTCGTGACCCACGACGAGGCCGCCGGCCGGTACGCGGTGTTCGCGGTCAACCGGGCGACCGACGGGCCGACGGAGTTCGTCCTCGACCTGGCCGCCCTCGGGACGGTCGCGGCGGGCGCCCGGCTCGGCGTCCGCGTCCTCGCCGACGACGACCTGGACGCGGCGAACACTCTCGACCACCCCGACCGGGTGGTGCTGGCCGACCTGCCGTACCGGCGTGAGGGGGACGCGGTGCGGGTCGAGCTGCCGCCGGTCTCCTGGGTCGAGATCCTGGTCGAGCTGCCGGACTGAGCGCGTCGGGGGGCGCGCTCGGTCAGTGGGTGACGGCGGGTTCGAGAGGGAGCGAACGGCCGGTGGCTGCGTCCGGGGGGCCGCCGGTCGATTCGCGCTCGATCAGCCGGAAGGGCACGGCGACCTCGACGGGCTGGACGGTGTCGGCGCCCTCCTCGATCCGGCGCAGGAGCAGGTCGACCGCGCGGCGGGCGATCTCGTCGCGGCCCGGATCGATGGTCGACAGGGTCGGCATCGAGTAGCGGGTCTCGTCGATGTCGTCGAAGCCGATGAGCGCGACGTCCTCGGGGACCCGGCGTCCGGCTTCCTGGAGGACACGCAGGGCGCCGAACGCGAGCGTGTCGTTGAACGCGACCACCCCGTCGAAGGGCACGTCCTGGTCGAGGAAGGCGCGCATGGCGCGGGCGCCGTCCGCACGGTGCCAGGTGTCGACGGGGATGACGAGTTCGTCGTCGAGCGGGAGCCCGGCCGCGTCCAGCGCCTCGCGGTAGCCGGTGAGCCGCAGCCCGGCCGAGCCGATCACCTCGCCGGGGTGTGCGCCGAGGGCGACGATGCGGCGGCGTCCGTCGCGCAGCAGGGCTTCGGTGGCCGCGCGTGCCCCCTCGACGTTCTGCATGGTGACGTGGTCCTTGGGCCCGTCGAAGATCCGTTCGCCCAGGAGCACGGTGGGCATCTTCACCTCGTTCAGGAGCTCCCGGTCGTCCTCGCCGAGGGTGAGCACGCTGTACAGGATGCCGTCGACCATCTGGCCGCGCGCCTTGCGCACGACCGCGAGTTCCTCCTCGCGGGTGTTGCCGAACTGCTCGATGAGGACGGCGTAGCCGCGTCCGCTCGCTGCCCTCATGACGGAGTCGGCGAGCTCGGCGAAGTAGGCGTTGCGCAGTTCGGGGATGACCAGGCTGATCACGTTGCTGCGGCCGATGCGGAGGTTCCGTGCCGACAGGTTCGGGGTGTAGCCGAGCTCGGCGATCGCGGCCAGCACCTTCGCGCGGGTGGACTCGCGGATGTAGGGGTAGTCGTTGATGACGTTCGACACGGTCTTGATGGACACGCCGGCGAGCTTGCTCACGTCGTGCAAGGTCGCGGCCATGGGTGCTCCTCAAGTTGTTGGAACGTAACTCTACAACGTAGTAGACGCCTCAGTTGCCATCGTGGTCGACCTCCTCCGGCAGGTCGTACCAGGGCATCCGTCGGCCCACGACCGACCGGGCCTTCCACTTCAACGACTTCGGGCAGCTCTCGGCGAGGCCGAGCAGTTCGGTGACCCGTCCCTGCACCTGGGCGGTCTCGTCGGGGGTGAGCCCGGCCGGACCCACCCGGGCAGCCACCTTGGCGAGGTTGTCGGTGATCGTGGTGTGCCAGCCCCAGTCGGTCCCCAGGATCGCGGCGAACGCGGACGGGGACAGCCCCCGGGCGCTCTCGTCGACCGGGTGGGTGAGGAGCAGGGCGATCGTGTCGACCAGGTCCTTGTCGTTGACCTCGACGATCTGGAGCTTGGTGAGCAGCAGGTCGGCCGGCGCGAGCGTGATGCCCTCGGCCGGGAGCCGGCGCTCGAGGTCGAGGACGTGGCACATGGCGAACTCGCCGACGAACGTGTCGAGCTGCTTGTCGTTGGCCACGTCGTAGTGCAGCAGCCGCTGGGAGCCGTGGAGGCTGTTGAACGAGGCGTCCGCGACGTAGCCGGACGACTCCAGGAGGGCGGCCCACTTCGGGGAGTCCTTGCGCTTCACCACGTAGTCGAGGTCCTTGTAGGTGCGCTGGAGGGATTCGGGCAGGGGCCCGTCGGCGGCGAGCGCGACCGCGACCCCGCCGAGGAGGCGCACCGTGACGCCCTGCGCCCGGGCGAGTTCGTGGAGACGCCGGGCCTCTTCCATCGGCGCGGCGGAGGGTTGTGCGCTCACTGCCAGTCCCTTCCTGGTTCGCTCCGGAGTCGGGAGAACGCCGCCCGGAGGTTTTCGGGGACGCCGGTGAGCATCGCGCCGCGCTGCTGGACGGCGACCGCCCCGAGCCGGTTCGCGAAGGCGACGGCCGCGTCCAGCGGCGCCCCGGCGGCGAGGGCGGCGACCAGTCCGGCGGCGAACGCGTCCCCGGCGCCGGTGGCGTCCACCACCCCGGCGGGCACCGGCGCCACCGGCGTCGACGGCCGGCCGCGACGATGGATGACCGTGCCCTCGGCTCCCCGGGTCTCGACGACGGGTGCGGCCGGGTCGAGGTCGCGCAGCGCCGTCCAGCCGAGGTCGTTGGTGACCACGAGGTCGGCGCGCGCGAGCAGCGGCTCGATCGCGGGGCCGACCATCTGCTGTTCGAGCCCCAGGACCAGCCGGCCACACGAGGGGACGCGGCCGCCGAGCACCGCCGGCCCGCTGGCGTAGAGGACCTCGAACCCGGGCAGGTCGTCGAGCACGGTCTCGGAGACCCCACGATCGACGAGGACGCTGCGGTGCCCGCCGTCGATGACGATCGTGGCGCGTCCGGTCGCTCCGACCCGCCGTCGGACCAGCCCGACGTCCACCCCGCGCGCCACCAGCTCGTCCAGGCAGAAGGCGCCCGCGCAGTCCTCGCCGAGTGTCGCCGCCACCGCCACCGGGACGCCGAGGGTCGCCAGGCCGGCCGCGGCGTTCGCCGCCGTCCCGCCGACCCAGGTCAGCGAAGAGCTGACCTCACGCTTCTCGTCGTGCGCGCCGGGTGCGAGCTCGACCGTGTAGTCGAACATCACGTCCCCGACGACCAGGACGGCGTCTCTGTGTGCCATCGGGTCAGCCGTTCACGAGCTGCTGACCGACCACCTTGTCACCCTTCAGGGAGATGATCGCCCCCTGGAGGACGCCCTCGGTGTAGGAGGAGCCCGGGTTGAGCGCGACGGTGCGTCCGATGCGGGCGGTGGCGCGCGACTCGTGGATGTGGCCGTGCAGCGACAGCGTGGGGCTCACCCGTTCGATGATCGTGCGCACGGCCGTACTGCCGACCGGCTCCACCAGCGCCTGGCCACCGGCCATGTCGACCTTGAGGTCCTTCGACATCTTGTAGGCCAGGTCCAGCCCGGAGGCCGCCGGCGGGTTGTGCAGGTTCAGGATCGTCGGCACGCCGGGCTCCAGCTTGCCGGTGAGCTCGGTCAGCCGCTCCAGCATGACCTCCTCGGTCACTTCGCGCGGGCTGTGCCAGGGCGTGGTCGTCGCCCAGCCGAAGCTCGCGACCTGGTAGCCCTCGAGGCGCACGACCCGGTCCTCGCCGTCCTGCACCCAGTCGCCCTGGGCCAGGACGGTCTTGACCTCGGGCTCGTCGTCGTTGCCGGGCATCATCAGGCACGGCATGGCCCCGCGGAGCCGGTCGTCCGCCATCGTCACCCACTTCTCGGCGGTGGCGCGCATGACCTCGCTGAAGATGGACTTCACCAGCTCCGGGTCGGACTGCATCGCGGCCAGTTCCTCCGGCGTGGTGCGGTACGGGTACGAGCCGCGATCGCGGACGAACTGTTCCAGCTCGGTGAGCTGGGTGCCGGCCTCGACCTCCCGCGGGTTGCCGAACACGTCCGCGGTGAAGTGGCCGGGCGTGACCTCGACGAACGGGACGATGGCCTTGCCGGTCAGGTCGCCGCCGAAGATCAGGGCGTCCACCCCGTAGAACCTGGCGGCGTTCAGGAACTTGCGGAACACCAGCTCCGAGCCGTGGATGTCGGAGGCGTAGAACACCTTGAGTTTCGGCTTGCCCACTCCCAGGATCATGACCTCACCCCTCCACCGCGTCGCGGGCGGCGGCGATGGCCCGGCACGCGTCGGTGTCGATCGGGCCGTGCCAGACCCCGCCCGCCTTGATCGAACTGCCGATGATCGCGCCGTCGGTGTGCGCGGCGAGCGCGGCCAGGTTGTCGCTGCGGACGCCGGAGCCGAGGACCAGCGCCAGCGACGTGGCCTCGCGGATCTCGACCAGCTCGTCCTGGGTGGGCTCGCTGCCCAGCCGGGTGCCGGTGACGATCACCGCGTCCGCGTCGAACCAGGCGGCGTCCCTGGTCTGGTCCGCGATCGACCGGTCGGCGGTGATCGCGTGGGCGCCGAGCTTGACGTGCACGTCCGCCCAGACCGAGATCGCGTCCGCGCCGAGGTTGTGGCGGTAGCGCAGCACCTGCCCGGCCTTGCCCTCCAGGAACCCCTCGTTTGCCACGTAGGCGTTCGCCCACTGGTTGGCCCGCACGAACGACCCGCCGGCGGCCTGGGCCACGGCGAGGGACACCGCGGCGGCGTTGGCCAGCACGTTCACGCCGAACGGCACGTCGAACTCGCGACGCAGCTCGGCCAGCACCACCGCCATCACCGCGGGGGTCTCGGGACCGAGGTCGGACGGCTTGACGAAGGGGATGTCCCAGCCGTTCTCGAGGATCAGCCCGTCGAACCCGGCGTCGAGCAGGGCGGCGGCTTCGTTCTTGGCCCGGTCGATGAGGCCGGTGACGCCGACCCGGGGGTCGTAGTGCGGAGTGCCCGGCAGGGGCAGGAGGTGGAGCATGCCGATCAGGGCGAACCGGCGGCCGAAGATGCGCTGGAGGTCGTTGGTCTTCGGCAGGCCGTCAGTCAGGAGTTCGCTCATTTCCCCGCCACCCCGCTCAGGAGTTCCATGGCCAGGCCGCAGGCCAGCCGGGCGCTGATGCCGGACAGGTCGTACACCGGCGCCAGCTCCACCAGGTCGGCGGCTACGGGAGCCGTCCGTCCGAGCCGGCGGGCGATGTGCAGGGCCTGTTTGGCGGTGAATCCCCCCGGTTCCGGGGTGCCGGTGCCGGGGAAGGCGGACGCGTCGATCGAGTCCATGTCGAGGCTGACGTACAGCCCGTCGACCCCGTCCGTGGCCCGCGCGATCGCCTCCTCGAGGCACTCGTCGAGGCCGCGTTCGTCGATCTGCTGCTGGCCGTACCAGCCGATGCCGAGGTCGCGTGCCGACTCCACCTGGTCGCGGGGGTTGAGCCAGCCGTGGATCCCGAACACCACCACGTTCTTCGGGTCGACGTTGTCGATCTCGGCGGCCCGGATCGTGGGGCAGCCGCTCCCGAGGGTCTCGCCGTCCCAGTCCACCGCGGTGTCGAGGTGGGCGTCGATGCTGAGGTAGCCCATGCGTCCGACCGTGCGGGCGGCACCGCGGGCCGCGCCGATCGCCAGGGAGTGGTTGCCCCCGACGCTCAGGGGAAAGACGCCCTGGCGGCGGACGGCCTCGACGTGGTCGGCGATCAGGTCCATGGTCCGGGCCGCGTTCGGCGGCATGATCGGCACGTCCCCGACGTCGACGGTGGGCAGCAGGTCCCACAGGTCGTAGTCCTCCTGGCAGTTGTAGCCGAGGAACCAGCTGGACGCGTCGCGGAAGCTGCGGGGACCGTAGTTCGCGCCGTTGCGCCCGGCGTTGCCCTCGTCCCAGGGGATGCCGGCGATCGCGGCCTTCACCGCCGCGCCGTGCACCGGGACCGAGAGGTCGGTGACGTCGCGCATCGGGCGACCGAAGAACGTGGCCACACCGGACTGGATCACCCGGAGGGTCGGTTGGTCGTCAGCTGGCATGTCGTTTCCCTTCGATTCCGGCCGTGACGGCCATGGGCGCGGTGAGGACGGTGGCGCCGCTGACGCGGAGTTCGTCGATCGCGGCCGGGTCGGCCCCGCCGTCGGTGACGACAGCGGTGACGTCGGCGAGGTCGCACACCTTGAGGAACGCCGTGCGCCCGAGCTTCGAACTGTCGGTGATGATGTAGGCCGAGTCGGAGTGGGCCAGCATCGCGCCCTTGATCTGCACGCCCTCGGCATAGGAGTCCATCAGGCCGCCGCGGGCGCTGAGCGCGGGGCCGGACAGGAACGCGGCGTCGCAGTGGACGAGCGCGCACACCGCTTCGGCCAGCGGCCCGACCGTCATGCCCGACCGCTCGCGCAGCTGGCCGCCGAGCAGCACCACGTCCGTCGTCGTCGGCATCAGCGAGGCGGCGATCGCCAGGGAACTTGTCACGACCGTCAGCTGGCGGCCGGCGAGGCGGCGGGCGACGGCCGCGGCGGTCGTCCCGCCGTCCAGCATGATCGCCATGCCGTCCTCGACCAGTTCGGACGCGACCAGCGCGGCGATCGCCTCCTTCGCCTGCCCGTTCTCCGACTCGCGCTCGGACACGCTGCGCTCGGTGAGGACCCGGCCACTGACCGCGGCGCCGCCGTGCGTGCGCTGCACCAGCCCGCGCTCGGCCAGGGTGGCCAGGTCGCGCCGGATCGTCTCCCGGGAGACGCCGAGCGCCTCGGACGCCTCCTCGACGCGGACCGCGCCGCGCTCGGCGACCAGGTCGCACAACTCCGTCAGACGTAGTTCACGCATGCCGCTACCTGCCGTTCTCTCCGGTTCGATCAGATGGGGGTGGATCGGGACGTCATTCCGGCGGGATCTCGGCCGCGGAGAGGCGAAGGTCGACACCGCCGCGCTTGCGGATGCCCCAGATCACAAAGTAGAGCACGAGGCCCGACACGGGCAGGCCGATGTTGAGCCACATCTGGAGCGGCGAGTGCCCGATGCCGACCACCGGGTCGTTCCAGAGCAGGTACAGCACGAAGAGCATCGTCGGGACCAGCAGGATGCCCCAGATCCGGATGACCGGGATGCCGGCGAAGGTCCGGCCGCCGTTGCCCTCCCAGACGTCACGCATGCGGCTCGGGTACAGGATCGCGTCCACCCCGACCATCGCGAAGATGAAGACGCCCGCCCAGAGCAGCGTGATCACCGACAGGATGCCGACGACGAACAGAATCAGCGAGAGCTCGCCGACGATCGCCGCCACGATGATGCCGATGTAGGGGGTGGCGTACTTCTTGTGGACCTTCGACAGGCTGGCCGGGAGGTAGCCGTCCAGGGAGAGGGCGAGCATCAGCCGGGTGGCGGTGAAGAAGTTGATCGGCATCCAGACGTAGGTCCAGAAGAGGAACAGGAAGCCGAGGGCCAGCGCCCAGAACAGCCCGCCGCCCGC
Source organism: Actinomycetota bacterium (assembly GCA_020161755.1). Classification (GTDB taxonomy): domain Bacteria; phylum Actinomycetota; class Actinomycetes; order Propionibacteriales; family Propionibacteriaceae; genus Propionicimonas. Next base: position 48,106 of record JAIUOS010000012.1, on the reverse strand, counting down.
CGTGATCGTGAGGATCTCGTTGTAGTTGGGCAGGAACGCGACGCCGAGGGAGTCGGGATCGGTCTGGCTGAGCGCGTTCAGGAACGGCATGCCGATGCGGGCACCGAGCAGGGCCAGGAGGCCGGCGATGGCCCCACCGGTCAGGACCAGCGACCCCACCATGCCGAGCCGCTGGGTGCTCTTCGCGTGCCGCACCTCGCCGCCGATGTAGCAGGACGTCGCGCCGAACAGCACCATGTAGATCGTCCAGACCATCGCGTACATCGTGGCCGCACCGGGGCTCATCGACGGCTCGGGGACGTTCTGCATCACGATGTCGTAGGCGCCCGGGACGCCGCCCGCGGCGACCACGTAGGCGTTGAAGCGCTCGGCGAGGGTGTCCTGGGAGCTGAAGAGGCCGGCGACGAACTGGAGCACGATGCCCGCGATGGCGAACCCGAACGCGATGTTCTGCACGCGCATGTAGGTCTTCACGCCGCGGATCAGGACCAGGGCGAAAACGGCCAGCAGGACGGTGCCGACGAGGATCGTCCCGGTCTGCCCGGACACCCAGTCACCGACGGCCGTGAAGCTCGCGTTGCCGGTGACGGCGCCGAGGCTGCGCATCCAGCCGGCCACGCCGAGCTGGCTGAAGAACGCCGCCGGGGCACCGATCGCGGTGATCGCGAGGATGATCCACGTCCAGGCACCCATGAAGCCGAGGGCCGGGCCGACCTTGGGCCCGAAGATCCGGCTGGTCCAGACGTAGTCGCCACCGGAGCGGGGCATGTCGGCCGAGAGCTTGGTGTAGACCATGTAGAGCGGCACCATCAGGACGACCGCGAGCAGGGCCGACAGCGGCAGCATGCCGCCGGCGTAGGCGCCCACGGCCAGGCCGAGGAAGGCCACACCCAGGCCGATGTTCTGGTTGTTCGTGTTGTAGACGAAGATGTCGAACGCGCCCGCCTCCTTGCGCAACCCCGTGGCGTTGCGGATGAAGACGCTGGGCCGATCCACAGACTGGTTGGTCACTCCCTGCTCCTTCCGTGCACGGTCACCCATGACCGATGCATGTACGCTAATCGGTCACTTGCGGGCTGTCAACGGGCAATATCGGAACCTAAGTAGTCAGGTTCGGGCAGTCGTCGGCCGGTCGCGAGTTGCGGGGTTCGCCGGGCTCGTCGGCGGCGTGCCGACTCGTCCGTCCGGCTCGCCAGGAACAGACCCGTACAGGTAGCGTCTGGGGCGGGGTGGCGGCTCCCGGGTGTCGGTCGTCGCCCGAGGAGGGGGTGTTGATGCCGCAGTCCGACCTGCCGCGACGCGCTGCCCCCGACGCGGCGTCCTCGCCGATTATCCTGACCGTGGACGGGGAGTCGTTCGTCCTGGCCGGCGAGCATGAAGAGGCCCGCCTGGTGGGCGAGGTGACCGCCGCCGTCGAGCGGGGCGGGGTGATCCGGTTCGCCCTCGAGGGTGGCGGCGTCCTGATCCTGAACGGACGCACCGTCCGCTCGCTCGCCGTCGACCTGGGCTCGACCCCCCGCCGCGCCCTCTGACCCCCTCCGTCCACTTCGACGCCGCCGCTGTGCCCAGTGTCGTGATCTGGCCGCGATCCGCGTCCCAGCTGTCCCGGCGGTCTCAGCCGGCGGGTTCTGTGGACGGATGGCGTCAGGGGTTCTGGGCGGGCTGTGGCGCCCCCTGCCGGCGGGTGCCCGACGCACGGCCGGGGGGGGGGGGGGGGGCCTCTGCCCCGCCCCCCCCCGGGGCCGGGGGGGGGGGGGCGGCGCCCCCCCCCCGCGGGGCGGAAAGACGCCCCCCCGGCGGGGGCGGGGTACCCCGGCCGCGGGGGGGGGGGGGGGGGGGGGGGGCTGTCGTCACTCGGCCGCCCGAGGACCAGGGTGTGACGACTGGGACGTCTGCGACCGCAAGGGCGGCGAGATCGCGTCAGCGGGCGGACGGGGACAGTCCCACCGTGGTGAGGGCGAGGGGAAGCAAACTGGTCTAGGTACTGGACTAACTGGTTTATTTCGTGCGATGATCGTGGTGTCACCGCAACGCAGCAGCGGCACATGGAAGGCGTCCTCGATGAACACTGCCCCCCGCCCGATCCGGATCGGAGTGATCGGCGCCGGCACAATCTCCCAGTCCGTGCACCTCCCGCTGGTGCGCAGGGCCGGGTTCGACCTCGCCTGGGTCGCGGACATCTCGCCGAGCCGGGCAGAGGCGGTCGGCAGCGCCTACGGCGCCCGCTGGACCAGCACCCCCTCCGAACTGCTGGCCGCGGACGACGTGGACGCTGTCCTGATCGCCACCCCGGGCGCCCACAGCGAGCTGACGATCGCCGCCCTCGACGCCGGCAAGCACGTCCTCGCGGAGAAGCCCCTCGGCCTGTCCCTGGCCGCCATCGACGCCGTGTCAGACGCCGCCGCGCGCTCCGGGCTCGTCGTCCAGGTCGGCTACATGAAGATGTACGACCCGTTGGTGCAGCGCGCCCGCGCCGAACTGGACGCGCTCCATACCCGCCGCCTGGTCCGGATCACCGTCTCCCACCCCGCCGACGAGCCCCAGGTCGCCCACTTGAGGATGCGTCCCACCACCCCCGACGTCGACCCCGCGTTCATCGCGGCCGCGAACGCGGCCGAGGAGGCCGAGGTGGCCCGCGCGCTGCCCGGCGCGTCCCCCGCGCTCCGCGCCTACTACCGCAACGTGCTCAACGGCTCGGTGGTCCACGAGTTCAGCCTGCTGCGCGCGCTCGGCCTGCCGCTCCCGGACGCCTGGACGGCCGACACCTTCCCGACCCTCGACGGCGACGAGCCCGCCTGCCTGCTGGCCACCGCCGCCCCGGACGCCGGCGTGCGGTACGTCCTGAGCTGGAACTGGCTGCCCGACCACCCCGAGTACTCCGAGGAGCTGAAGGTCCTCGCCGCGAGCCGACGCCTCGACCTCCACCTCGCCAAGCCCTACCTGCTCGAGGAGCGCAGCCGTCTCCGCGTCGAGCGCAGCGAGGGCTCCGAGCGCCGGGAGACCACCTACACCGAGCTGCACGAGTCGGCGTTCCTGCGCCAGCTCGACGCGTTCGGACGCTCCGTCCGTGACGGCGCCCCGGTCGTCGCCACCGTGGCCGGCGCCCGGCTCGACCTCGTCCAGTGCCAGCGGCTCGCCAAGGCCATCGGCGCCGGGCTGGGCGAGACCGTCACGATCGAGGCCGACGCCGACGCCGAGGCGAACACCACCGGGGCCGCGCGATGACCACCGCACCGATCCGTCTCGCCAACGCCCCGGTCTCCTACGGGGTGTTCGGCGACCTGTCCGTCGAGGGCGCCAGCAGCCCCGCCGAGCTGCTGATGACCATGGCCGAGGCCGGCTACGAGGGCAGCGAGATCGGCCCGCCCGGCTTCTTCGGCACCGTCGACGAGCTCACGGACGCGTTCGCCAGCGCCGGCCTGACCGCGGTCGGCGCCTACGTCCCACTGCACACCCAGGGCCCGGACGCGGTGCTGGCGCGCGACCTGTCCCGCATGGAGCAGACCCTCACCGAACTCCTCGCCGTCAACCCCGACGCCGTGGTCATCCTCGCCGACGAGGGCAGCGACGCTCTGCTCGCCAACCCGTGCCACTCGCCCGCCCTCGGCCTCGACGAGGACGGCTGGGCCCGGCTGGTGGACGTCGTCCGCGACGCCGTCCGCCGGGTCGAGGAGGTCGGCCTCCAGCCGTCCTTCCACTCCCACATCGCCACCTTCGTCGAACAGCCGCACGAGATCGAGCGCCTGCTCGCCGAGACCCCGGTCGGCCTCACCTACGACGTCGGCCACGTCGTCATGGGCGGCGGCGACGCGCTCGGCAGCTGGCGGGCGTGGCGCGATCGCGTCAACCACGTCCACCTGAAGGACGTCCACCTCGACGTGCTGCGACGGGCGATCGCCGAGCGTCGCACCGACTTCGACACCTGGTGGGCCGACCTGTGCACCCCCCTCGGTGCCGGTGACCTCGACCTGGACGGCTTCGTCGCCGCCCTCGTCGCGGACGGCTATCGCGGCTGGGCGGTCGTCGAACAGGACCGCGCCCCGCTCACCGCCGCCGACGTCGAGCGGGTCGTCGCCGACCAGGCCGCCAACCGCGCCTGGGCGTCCGCCCGGCTGGGCGCTCTCCACCCCATTGCACGCCGCCTCTGAAAGCCGGCCACCTCACGGCTCCCCATCCACCGACACGCTCCGACAACGCTCCACACGAAACGACAACGCTCCACGCGACACGGAAGGACACCATCCAATGAAGACACCTCGACCGCGCCGGACCAACCCGGGGTCCGCCCTGGCCCGCCTCGGCCTCGCCGGCCTGGGCCTCGCCCTGGCCCTCACCGGCTGTTCGGCGCCCGGCTCGGGCGCGTCCAAGCCCGCCGAGTCCACCGCCGCCGCCGACACCGTCACCGCACCGATCACCGCCGAGCAGGTCTCCAGCCTCGGCGAGGTGACCCTGCACGTGTGGGCCGACCAGGGCGAGGAGTCGCTGATGAAGCTGATCGTGCCCAAGTACGAGCAGGAGTTCACCAACGTCAAGGTCGACATCCAGTACAAGAGCTTCAACGACCTGACCGCGACCGTCGTCAACGCCCTCAACTCCACCGACGCCCCGGACGTCGCCCAGGGCAACCAGGGCTGGGCGACCGACGGCGCGCTGGTGAAGGCGGGCCTCGTCCGCCAGCTCGACGACGTCGCGGACGCCTACGGCTACCGCGCGGCCGCCGGCTCGGCGATCAGCCAGCTCCAGTGGTCGCCGGACGGCAAGACCTTCGGCTCCGGCACGGTGTACGGCCTGTCCCCGGACAACCAGATGGTCGGCATCTTCTACAACAAGGCCAAGCTGACCGACCTCGGCCTCCAGGCCCCGGCCACGTTCGACGACCTGGTCGCCGCGCTCGCCAAGGCCAAGTCCGCCGGTGAGGTCCCGCTGATGCTGGGCAACTCCGACAAGGCGACCGCGATGCAGGCGTTCTCGGTGGTGCAGGGCGCCATGACCCCCGCCGCCGACACCGTCGGCTGGATCACCGGCAAGACCGGCTCGGACTTCAACAACGCCACCAACCAGAAGGCGCTCGACACCTGGACCTCCTGGGTGAAGGACGGCTACATCGCCGACGGCTACGACGCCCGCAGCCCCGACGACGCCGCCGCGGCCTTCGCCAAGGGCCAGGGCGTGTTCCTGATCGCCGGCAACTGGCAGGCCGGGACGGTCTCCGACGGCGCCAAGTTCGGCTTCATCGCCGCACCGAAGAGCTCGGCCAACCAGGCCGCGTCCAGTGGGTCGTTCGGCCTCAACTGACACGTGTCGGCCAAGACCAAGCTCACCCCGGCGGCCATCGCCTTCGTCGGCATGATCAACGACCCGAAGAACGCGAACCTGCTCGCCCAGGTGAACCGGGTCCCGATCGCCACCGCCGGCGTGACGTCCACCGACGTGATGTTCAACGACCTGCTGAAGGCCTCCGGCGACCAGCTGTCGAGCAACGGCTCCCTGTACTGGTACGACTGGGCGACCAACACGATGTTCGACACCTTCACCTCCGGGCTCCAGGAGCTGATGAACGGACGCAAGAGCTCCACCGAGCTGCTCACCGCGGTCCAGCAGGACTGGACCGAGTTCCAATCGAAGAAGTGACCGGGATGACCGAGGCGCGGGGGGCCCTGCCCCCGCGTCCCGTCAGGGGACGCAACCGGATCCAGTGGTCCGCCTACCTCTACCTGGCGCCGGCGCTCGCCTTCTACGTGGTGTTCATGATCCGTCCGGTCGTGGAGTCGGCCTGGATCTCCCTGTTCGAGTGGGACGGCATCACGCCGGCGACGTCGGTCGGTCTGGCCAACTACGTGGAGGTGCTCACCGACGCGAAGTTCTGGACGGCGGTGTCGCACGCCATGGTCTTCATCCTGTTCTACGCGGCCCTGCCGATCCTGCTCGCGCTCGTCGTGGTGGGTGTGATCAGCCGCATCACGGTGCGTGGCCTGGCGTTCTTCCGGGCCGTGCTCTTCGTCCCCTACATCCTCTCCTCGGTGGTCGTGGCGATCGCCTGGCGCTGGGTCTACGACCTGAACGGCCCGGCGAACACCTTTCTCCGCGCCATCGGGCTGGACTCGATCACCTGCGCCTGGCTCGGCGACTTCGACACCGCCCTGCCCGCGGTGGGCCTTGATCGGCACCTGGGTGATGTTCTCGCTGGCGTTCGTCCTTTTCGTCAGCGGCATCCAGAAGATCTCCACCGACCTGTACGAGGCCGCCCAACTGGACGGCGCCGGCCCGGTCCAGGAGTTCTTCGCGGTCACCCTGCCCGGCCTGCGGGGCGAGCTGCGGGTGGCGCTGGTGCTGATGATCACCGCCGCCCTGCGCAACTTCGACATCGTGTGGAACACCACCGCCGGCGGCCCGGCACCAGCACCACCGTCCCGTCCTACTACGTGTACCGCGACGCGTTCGTCACCCGTGAGGTCGGCCGGGCCAGCACCCAGTCGGTGCTGATCACCGTCCTCATCCTGGCGATGGTCGGGATCGTGATGGCAGTCATGCGCGACCGTTCCGGCGCGCCGAGGCAGAGGAGGAGGAACCGTGCACCGGAACAGGTCTGAGTCGGTCATCGGCCACGCCATCCTCGTGGTCGGCTCGCTGATGGCGCTGTACCCGTTCGCCTCGATCCTGTCGCTGGCGTTCACGCCGCGCTCGGAGCGTCCCAGCGGTTTCCAGATCCCGACCCACCCGACCCTGGAGAACTTCGCGGCCGCGTGGACGCAGGGCGGCTTCGGCCGGGCACTGTTCTCCTCCGCCGTGGTGGCGCTGGGGGTGGTGCTGGGCTCGATCGTGCTGTCGGCGATCGCCGGCTACGCGTTCGCGACCATGACCTTCCCGGGCAAGACGCTGCTCGCCGGCTTCCTGCTGATCGGCCTGGTGATGCCGTACGAGGGCCTGATCATCCCGCTGTACTACATGCTCGGCGACCTCGGCCTGCTGAACACGTACTGGGCGCTGATCCTGCCGCAGATCGCCACCTCGGTGTCGCTCGGCGTGTTCTGGATGCGCACCGCCTACGAGGGCGTCCCGCGCGGACTCCTGGACGCCGCCCAGGTCGACGGCGCCACCCGGTGGGCGGCGTTCCGCAAGGTCTACCTGCCGTTGTCGATGCCCGCCATCGCGACGCTGGCGACCCTGCTGTTCCTCTTCACCTGGAACGAGTTCCTGATGCCCCTGGTGCTCGTCGCCCAGAACCCCGACGTCCAGACCGCGCCGCTCGCGCTGTCGTTCTTCGCCGGCAACACCCGCAACTTCAACGCATCGGTCATCGCGGCCGCAGCCGTCCTCGTGGCGCTGCCCGTGCTGGTCCTCTACATCTTCCTGCAACGACGCCTGATCACCGGGATCGTCGCGGGAGCCGTCAAGGAATAGGAGAAAGCAAAGCTATGAACAACCCCGCGCAGACCACCCCGGTGCACCGTCCCACGGTGTTCCCGACCGCGGAGGCACTCGGTGAGGCGCTCGCCGTCGAGATCGTCGACCTGGTCGAGGAGGCCACCGCCGCCGGCCGCACCTTCGTGCTCGGCTGCCCCGGCGGACGCAGCCCGGTCAGCACCTACCAGGCGATGGGTGCGGAGTTCGCCCGCCGCAACAGCGACCTGTCGCACCTCGTCATCGCCATGATGGACGACTACGCGATCGCCGGCCCGGACGGCTGGACGCAGCCGGACGCCGACCTGCACTACTCGTGCCGGCGCTTCGCCCGCGAGGACATCCAGGGCGTCTTCAACGCGTCCCTGCCGGCCGGGCACCGGGTGCCCGACGCCAACGTGTGGGGTCCGGACCCGGCCGACCCGGCCGCGTACGACCGGCGGCTCGCCGAGGCGGGCGGGGTGGACATGTTCATCCTCGCCTCGGGCGCGGGCGACGGCCACGTGGCCTTCAACCCGCCGGGTACCGCGCCGGACTCGACCACCCGGGTGGTCCTGCTCGCCGAGCAGACCCGCCGCGACAACCTGGCCACGTTCCCCGAGTTCGGCGGGCTCGACGACGTCCCCACCCACGGCATCACCGTCGGGGTCGGCACGATCGCCGCGCAGAGCCACCGGGCCGTGATGGTCGTGGTGGGGGACGACAAGCGTCCGGCGGTCGCCCGGCTGCTGGACGGCGAGGGCTACGACCCGTCCTGGCCGGCCACGGTCTACCGGATCGTCCCCGGCGCCGGGCTGTATGTTGACCGGGCTGCGGCGGGTGACCTCGCGGAGTCCTGAGCAGGCAGGAGGCAACGATGTCGAGCACGCCAGTCCCGGTCGGGCGCAGTGCCGCCAAGGCGCGCACCCGGCTGCTGGACCTGATCGCGACCGGGGTGTTCGCCCCCAACGAGAAGCTGCCCGGCGAGCGTGAACTCGCCGCGCAGCTGCGGGTCAGCCGGACGGTGCTCCGCGAGGCGCTGGGGGCGCTGGCGGAGGAGGGCCAGGTCGAGAGCTCGCCGGCGCGCGGCTGGTTCGTGACACCGCGCAGCGTGTGGGATCGGGCCGAGCTGCTGAGCTTCTCGGAGATGGCCCGCTCCCGTGGGCTGGTCGCCGGCGCCCGGCTGCTGGGGGAGACGGTGCGTCCAGCCACGATCGAGGAGTCGACGCAGCTGGAGATCGCGCCGGCCGCCGAGGTGCTCGAACTCGTCCGCCTGCGCAGCCTCAACGGCACCCCGATCTGTGTGGACCGGTCGGTGCTGGCGCTGGCGCGTGCCGGTGGGCTGGAGAACCAGGACTGGAGCTCGGCGTCGCTGTACGAGCGGCTCGACAGCCAGTGCGGGATCCGGGTGATCCGCAGCGACTACACCATGCACGCCGAGGCCGCCTCGGCCACCATCGCCGACCAGCTGGGCATCGGTGCAGGCACGCCCGTCCTGGTCGGGGACGAGGTCGCGTTCGACATCGCCGGCCTGCCGGTGGTGCTCGGCCAGGTGGTCTACCGGGGGGACGCCTACCGCTTCCAGGCCACCCTCTACCGGCGGGCGTCGCAGTGACGCCAGCGGAGGTCGTGCTGGCGATCGACGTCGGCGGCACCAAGACCCTGCTCGGCCTCGTCGGCGCCGAGGGGGAAGTGCTGGCCGAACACCAGGTGGCGACCAGGGCTGAGGAGGCGGACGCCGACGACCTCGGCCGCGTGCTGCGCGCGGTGGCCGACCTGGGTGTCGACGTGACCCGGGGAACCCTGGCCGGCGTCGGCGCCGGGTTCCCCGAGTACGTGAGCCCGGACGGACACCTGCTGTCGCACGAGGTGATCAGCTGGGGCGAGCAGCCGGACGCCGCGCTCGCCCGCGTCCTGCGGGACCGGGGACTGGGGGACGTGCCCGTCCGGATCGACTCCGACGTGCGGCTTGGCGCGCGGGGCGAGGCGTGGCGGGGCGCCGGCCGTGGGCTCGGGTCGTTCCTGTACGTGTCGCTGGGGACCGGCCTGTCCACGGCGTTGGTGATCGGGTCGCGGCCCTGGCCGGGCGCCCACGGCGAGGCCATCGCGTTCGGCGAGTGGCCGGCGCCGTCCGTGCCGGGCGAGGAGCCCGTCCGTAACCTCGAGCGGTTCGCCTCGGGCGCCGGGATCGCCGAGCGCTACCTCGCGCGCACCGGCGTCCCGCGCATTACGCGGGAGCTCACCGTCAACCCGGACGCCGACGCGCTGGAGGTCCTGACCAGCGCCGGCGCGGCGCTCGGGCAGGCCATGGCCGCGCTGGTGCGCGTCCTCGACCCGGAGGCGGTCGTGCTCGGCGGCGGCCTGGGCTCGGCCGCCGGCCCGCTGCACGATGCCCTCGACGCGACCTACGCCGCCGCAGGCGTCCGCGCCCCGATCCGGACGGCCACCCTCGGCCCCCGCTCGGCGATGATCGGCGCCGCCGCCCTCGCCTGGACCCCCTGACCCGGGGACGGTTCTTCGATCCGCCAGATTCCGGCGGGTTTCGGGGACGGTTCTTCGATCCGCCAGATTTCGGCGGATAAGGGGGACGGTTCTTGTCTCGGTCCGGGACCGGATTGGGGACGGATCCAGAGATCCCGGCCCTCGCCCGGATGACGAAGGCCGGCGGCGGCCCTTCGTGACGCCGCCAGGCTCGTTCCTCGCCGTCCGGCGCCTCAGGGACCGTTCGTGACGCCGCCAGGCCAGCGCGTCGCGAAGGGGCCTTGGGTCCTGGGACAGCACTCTTCACCGGGATTCTCGGCTTTTCGCGGCCAGCGGCGCGCGGCACGACGGTGCTTGCCGCGTTTCTCGGCTTATCGGGTCGAATTCCGGCCCCGCAACCCGAGTTTCTCGGTGATCACCGCGATGGCTGTCCGGAGCCGTCCTCATAACCCGAGGAACTCGGTAATCAATCGCCGGGGTGGGGTGCGGCCCCTTCGTGACGCCGTCCGGCTCGTTCCTCGCCGGGCGGGTCCTCAGGGGCCGTTCGGGAAGGGAACCGGTCAGGGGTGGACCGAAAGGGGACTGTCCCCTTTCGGTCCACGTGGGATGATGTGGCCCATGCAGGTCGCGGCGCCGGTGCTCCTGGTGGTGCTGGCTGCGGGCTGCGTCCTCCTGGCCGTGTGGCTGGTCACCGTCCGCCGCGAACTGGCCGACGCCCGTACCGAGACCGAGCACCTGCGCGAGCTGGTCAAGAAGCGGGTGGAGCGTCCCAACGTGTTCTCTCACGAGGTCCGGACGCCGCTCACCCTGATCAAGGGCGCGGCCGAACTCCTCGCCGAGGAGACCCCCGGGCCGCTCACCGCCCGGCAGCGCGAGTTCGTCGACACCATCGCCGGCAACGCCGACCAGGTGATCTCGCTGGCCCAGGACCTGCTCACCGAGGCCCGCCTCGACTCCCCGCTGTTCGACCTGCACCTCGACCGCCTCGACCTGCGCCGGCTGGTCCGCCAGACCGTCCGGGACGCGCGGCGCGTCCACCCGAACCCGATCCGGCTCGACAACGCCGGCGCCCCGTTGCTCCTGCTGGCCGACCGCGCGCTGCTCGGCCAGGCGCTGTGGAACCTCCTCAACAACGCGTGCCGGCACGCCGGGACGGAGGCGACCCTCACCGTGTCCGCGAGCCGCGGCGAGGGCCAGGCCGTCCTCGCCGTGAGCGACGACGGCGCCGGCATGACCCCCGAGGAGCGCCAGGGGCTGTTCGTCCCCTTCGCGGGCAACGCCGAGATGGGCGGCGCCGGCCTCGGCATGATGATCACCGAGCGGATCATCGCCCAGCACGACGGGCACCTGCTGGTCGACACCATCCCCGGACGCGGGACGACGGTCTTCATCACCCTGCCGCTGGCCGAGCGGACGGAGCCCGACCATGACTGACCCCGCCCCCCGCGTGCTGGTCGTCGACGACGAGACCCAGATGGTCAGCATCGTGAGCTTCGCCCTGGAGACGCAGGGCTTCGTCCCCAGCGTCGCCCGCAACGCCGAGCAGGCGTGGCGAATGCTGTGCGACGAGCGGTTCGACCTCGTCGTCCTGGACGTTATGCTGCCCGGCGCCTCGGGCATCCAGCTCACCGAACGCATCCGGGCCACGTCCGACACCCCGGTCGTCCTGCTGACCGCGCGCGGCGAGGAGGAGGACCGCCTCCGTGGCCTGCTGGCCGGCGCGGACGACTACCTGACCAAGCCGTTCTCGCCGCGCGAGCTCGCCCTCCGCGCGGCCGCGATCATCCGGCGCACCCGGAGCCGGGCGCCCGAGCAGGACGTCCTCGTCAACGGCCCGCTGCGGATCGACCGGGGACGTCGGCAGGCCCAGCTGGACGGCGTCCCGCTGCGGCTGAGCGGCGTGGAGTACGAGCTGCTGGTCGCGCTGGCCGTCCGCGCCGGCGAGCCGGTCGAGTGGCGCCAACTCCTCAACGAGGTCTGGCACACCGCGGTGCTCGCCGGCGGCCGCGACATGGTCAAGACCGCCGCCTACCGGCTGCGCCACGCCATCGGCCCCACCGCCGACGACCTGATCGTCACCGTCCGTGGCGTCGGCTACCTGATGCCGCGGCTGGGCGCGGGCAGCGATCCGGACGCCCGTCCACCCCAGCCATGAGCGCGCTCGCGTCCCGCCGGTCAGCCCTGCCGCGCCGGCTGCTCGCCGCCGGGCTCTACGTGGCGATGCTCGCGTGGGGCGTGACCGCGCTGGCCAACACGTCCGGCCACCGCTCGATCTCGGTGCTGTGCTCCTCGATCGAGGACCTCTGCCGCAGTTGGGCGGACGGGTTCACCCGGCAGTCCGGCATCGACGTGGTGATGGTCCGGCTGTCCACCGGCGAGGCGCTCGCCCGGCTCAGCCGTCCCGAGGGCCGGCGCGAGTTCGACGTCTGGCACGGCGGGCCGGCGGACGCCTACGTGACCGCGGCCGAGCGGGGCCTGCTCGCGGCCTACCACTCGCCCGAGGCCGGCGCGGTCGCGCCCCGGTACAAGGACTCCGAGGGTCGCTGGACGGGCGTCTACGTCGGCGTCCTCGGCTTCTGCTCCAACCAGCTCGTCCTGGACCGCCTCGGCCTGGCCGCGCCGACCTCCTGGGACGACCTGCTGGCGCCAGAGCTCCGCCACCAGGTCTCGGTGCCGAACCCGCTGAGCTCGGGCACCGGCTACACGATGGTGTGGACGCAGCGCGCCCGCCTCGGCACGGACGCCCGTGCGCTCGACTACCTGAAACGCCTGGACGCCAACGTCCTCCAGTACACCAACTCGGGCCTGGCGCCGGCCGGCATCGTCGCCCGCGGCGAGGCCGCCGTGTCGGTGACGTTCAGCCAGCACTGCCTGCGCGCGATCGACCAGGGCACGAGCCAACTCGTCGTCACCTACCCCCGCGAGGGCACCGGCTTCGAGATCGGCTCGGTGGCGGTGCTGGCCGACGCGCGCGATCCCGAGGCCGCCCGCCGCTACGTGGACTACGCGATCTCGGCCGAGGGCCAACTCACCGGCGCGGGGGCCTGGGCCGCGCAGCTGCCGACCCGCAGCGGCATCGACCCCGACCCCCGGCTCGGGGCGCGGGCCGACATCCTCGACTACACCCCGCAGGACGCGGCCGCCGCGCGACAGCGACTCACCGACCTCGTGAGCAGTGAGCTCCGATGACGCCCCGGCTGATCCGTTGGTCGATCTGGGCGCTGCTGGCCGTCCCGGCGGTCGTCCTGGTGCTGGGGCTGCTCGGCACCCTCGCCACGCCCGCGGGCGTCCAGGCGCTCGGCTCGGTGCTCAACACCCAGTCGGGGCTGATCGGCAGCACCCTTGCCTACTGCCTGGCCACCGCGATCGCCGGCACCGGTCTGGGCTGGCTGCTCGCGCACGTCCTCGCGATGTACCGGACGCCCGGACGCCGGGTCCTGCACGCCCTGTGCCTGGCGCCGCTCGTGCTGCCGTCCTTCACCTTCGCGATGGCGCTGATCGTGCTGTTCGGCCACAGCGGGCTGGTCACCGGACGGCTGGCGCCCGGCTTCGAGGTCTACGGCTTCGGCGGGCTGGTCGTGGCCGGCACGATGGCCCGGTTCCCGCTGGCCTACCTGAACCTGTCGTGGGCCTATCGGCGCCTCGACACCGCCCTGCTCGAGGCCGCCGGCGAGCTGGGCGCCTCGCCGGGCCGGGTGACCCGTCGCCTGGTCGTGCCGCGGCTGGGGCCCCCGCTGCTGTCCAGCTTCCTGCTGCTCTTCGGCGACGCGATGGCGGACGTGGCGATCCCGCTGGTGATCGGCGGCGGCTACCCGACCCTGGCCACCCGGATGTACGAGGCGATCGCGTCCGAGGGCGACCTGACCGCGGCCACCGCCTACGCGCTGCTGCTGACCGTCCCGGCGGTCGTGCTGTGGCTGCTCGCCTCGCGCCTGGGACGCGAGCAGTCGAACCCGATCGGCACCGCCGCTCCGCGGCCCGCGCGGGCGCCGGCCGTCGCCGGCCGCCTCCTCCAGGTGCTCGCGTGGGCGTCCGCCGGGTTGGTGCTGGCCCTGCTGCTGGCCGTCCTGGCCGGCGCGCTCAGCGATCCGGACGGCGGGCTGTCGACCGCGCAGGTGTGGTCGCTGCTGCACGGGCCGGACACCCGTCCGTTCGCCATGAGCCTGGTGCTCGCCCTGGTCGCCGCCCCGCTGGCGATGGCCCTGGCGTTCGCCCTCACCCGGGCGGCCTCCGACGAGCTGGGACGCCTGCGGCGGGCGCGCCGCACGCTCCAGGCGCTCGCGGCGCTGCCGCCCACGGTGCTCGGCCTGGGGGCGTTCCTGGCGCTGTCCGCGACCGGGACGTGGCTGCGCGACGCCGGGCTGGAGCCCCGGATCGTCCCGTGGCTGGCGATCGGGGCGATCCTCGCCGTCCATCTGGTCCGGTTCACGCCTCGCGTCGCCCTGCCCGCGCTGCGCAGCGCCGACGCGCTGGTGCCGCTCCTGCGCGACCAGGCGGTGCTGCTCGGCGCCCGTCCCCGCGACCTCACCCGCAGCCTGGTCTGGCCCGGCGTCCGCACCGAGATCGCGGGCGGCGGGCTGGCCACCTTCGCCGACACCCTCACCGCGGTGTCGTCGGTCATCCTGCTGACGAACGCGCAGGTGCCGCTGCTGCCCGTGCGGATGCTCGCCGACATCGACGCCGGACGCCTGCCGGCCGCGTCCGCCGCGACCCTGGTGTTGAGTGGTGCCGTGCTCATCGTGACCGGGGTTCATCGCCTGTGGCGCAGCGACCTGGTGCGGCGCCGGCTGACGACGGTGGTGGCGCGGTGAGCGGGCAGTTGGACGTCCACGCCCTCAGCCGGGCGATCGACGGACGCACGGTGCTGGACGCGATCGACCTGGCCGCGGCGCCCGGCGAACTGGTGTGCGTGATCGGCCCGTCCGGCAGCGGCAAGACCACGCTGCTGCGCTGCATCGCCGGCCTGGAACCGGCTGACAGCGGACGGATCGAGGTGGACGGCGAGCCGGTGTCTGCCGGCGGCCCGCGGCGGACGGCGATGGTCTTCCAGCAGGACACGCTGTTCCCCGAACTCACCGTCGCCGAGAACGTCGGCTTCGGCCTGCGGGCCCGCGGACGCGCCGGAGCAGATGCGGACGCCGTCCCGGTCGCGCTGCTGCGGCTCGGCCTGAGCGGCATGGAGGACCGCTACCCCGACGAGCTCTCCGGTGGCCAGCGGCGCCGGGTGGCGCTGGCCCGGGCGCTGGTGCTGCACCCGTCCGTGCTGCTGCTGGACGAGCCGCTGGCCGGGCTGGACGAGGCGCTCGCCGAGGACGGCCTGCGACTGATCCGCAGCACCCAGCGGCGGCTCGGGTTGACCACGTTGCTGGTGATCCACGACCAGGCCGCGGCGCTCGGGGTCGCCGACCGGATCGTCGTGCTCGACCACGGGCGGGTGGCGCAGGCCGGTCGTCCGCGGGAGGTCTTCGAGCGTCCGGACTCGCTCTTCGTCGCGCAGTTCCTGGGACGTTCGGCCTTCCTGGAGGCCGAGGTGCAGCAGGTCGGCACCGACGGGCGACAGGGCCGCGCGCTGGTGCGCCTGCTGGGCGCCGACCGCTGGCTGCCGGCTCACGCTGAGGTCGTCGCCGGTGAGGTCTGCGCGGTGCTCGTCCGTCCGCACGCACTGGTCGCGGAGGCGGCGCCCGGGGTGGCCGGGGCCTGGGCCGAGCCCACCGGAGCGCAGGGGGTCGTGGAGGAGGCGCGCTACCGCGGCGACCGCATCGAGTACGCGGTCGAGACCGAACACGGCAGCGCCGTGGCCACCGGCAGCCTCGACGAGCCCGTCCTGGCCGTGAACCAGCTCGTCAGCCTCGCCCTGCGCGAGGAGCACGTCTGGGTGCTGCCCGCGCACTGACGGTCCCTGAGGAGCTTCCCGAGGGACGGAGGAAGCGTCACGAAAAGGCCGGGTGGTAGCCATTTCGCGACGCTTCACCGATGATGACGAAGCTGAGGGGAGGAGGACCGCAGGTGACCACAACGCCTCGTGCCCGGCTCATGGGCGTGCTCGGAGCGGCGTGCGCGCTGCCCTTTGTACTGCTGAACCTCACGGTCGTGTTCCGCATCGAGCCGCTGTTCTCCGCGATACGGCCCGGCGTGCACGCCGGGCCGTTGGAGTACCCGCTGCTGATCCTCGCCCTGCTGCTCCTGCCGGTCGGCGCTGCCGTCGCCCTTGCTCCCGTGTGGCACCGCGCCTGGCGCCGCGAAGGCGTCCGTCGGGCTCCGGTCGCGAACGTCGTGATCGCCCTCCTGCTCGTCGTCTCCCTCGCCGCGATCGCCGTCCCGCTGGGTTCGGACATCGTGCGGTGCGACGTCCTGAAGGTGCAGAACTGCGACTAGCTGCCAACGGCGGGTGGCCCTTCGTGACGCGTCCGGGCTCGTGCCTCGCCCGGGAGTTCCTCCGGGATCGTGAGTAGGTAACCGGGGCGTTACCGAGTGTCACCGTCCGGGCACGCCGGACGGTGTGCGCCGATGCTCGAATAGCCGTGGGGCCGATCTGCGTGGACGGCCGACTGCAAAGGAGCACGATGACCATCACCGAGGACCGGAACGAGACGGGAGCCCAGGCCGAACGGCCGCTCAAGCGCTCCTGGCTCTCCGCACCGCCCGCCGCCCCGCGGCTCCCCAAGGACCAGATCCCGCGTCGCTACGCGAGCCTGCGGTTCCAGGTGTTCATGGGGATCTTCGTCGGCTACGCCGGCTTCTACCTGATCCGCAACAACATCCCGCTGGTCGCCAAGATCATCCTCGACGGCGGTCACATCGACAAGGTCGGGATCGGCCTCATCGCGAACGCCGTCCTGATCTCGTACGGCTTCTCGAAGTTCCTGATGGCCACGATCTCCGACCGTTCGAACGCGCGGTACTTCATGCCGATCGGCCTGGCGCTGTCGGCGATCATCAACCTGTTCGTCGCTTTCGTGCCGGCGCTGACCGCCTCCGTCGGCATCTTCGCGCTGATGATGTTCATCAACGGCTGGGCGCAGGGCATGGGCTGGCCGCCCAGCGGACGCGTCCTCGTCCACTGGTTCTCCACCAACGAGCGCGGCATGAAGACCGCCGTGTGGAACACCGCGCACAACGTGGGCGCGGTCGGCCTGGGCGCCGCCGCCGCCGCGGGCCTGTCGTTCACCGGCGGCCAGTGGCAGAGCGCCTTCTGGTTCCCGGCGCTGATCGCGCTGCTCGTCGCCGCGTTCGCGTTCCTCACCATCCGCGACACCCCCGAGTCGGTCGGCCTGCCCCCGATCGAGGAGTACCGCAACGATCCGGCCAAGGTCGAGGCCGATCTCGGCGACAGCGCCGGGCTGAGCTACTGGCAGATCGTGGTCAAGTACGTGATCAAGAACCGCACCATGGTGCTGCTGGCCCTGGCCAACGTGTTCGTGTACGCGCTGCGCTACGGCGTGCTGTCGTGGACGCCGGTGTACCTCGCCGAGGTGCACAAGACGTCCGTGGCCGGCGGCATCGCCGGGTTCTCCCTGTTCGAGCTGGCCGGCATCTTCGGCACCCTCGCCTGCGGCTGGATCTCGGACAGGTTGTTCAAGGGCAACCGCACCTGGACCGGCATCGCGTTCATGATCGGCGTCGGCGTCTCCCTGTTGGCCTACTGGCTCGCCCCGGCCGGCACCCCGTTCTGGGTCCTGATGGTGTTCCTGTTCTTCAACGGCGCCTTCATCTACGGCCCGGTCATGCTGATCGGCCTCCAGGCCCTCGACATGTCGGCCCGCCAGGTCGCCGGCACGTCCGCCGGCTTCACCGGGCTGTTCGGCTACGTCATCGGCGCGACGCTGGCGTCCACCGGTGTCGGCTGGCTGGTGCAGACCTACGGGTGGGGCGTCACGTTCGGTGTCCTCACCGGCTGCGTGGTCGCCGCCATCGTCCTGCTCGCGATGATCGCGCCGGAGGAGAAGCGCCTGATCGCGTCCCACCGCGCGGCGTCGAAGGCCTAAGGAACGGATCCGGCCACCGCTTCCGGATACCCAGCGGAAGGGGACCGGCCCCCACCGGCCCCCTTCCGTCGATCCCCAGGACAGACGTCCCTCCCGAGTTCCGGCTCGGGAGGGACGTCTGCGTCTGCGGCCTGAGAGTGCACCGGACCGAATTGGGGACGGTTCCTAACTCGGTCCCGGACCGAGTTAGGAACCGTCCCCAATTCGGTCCGGTGGCCTACTCCTGGGCGGAGAGCCAGGCGTCGAACTCGGCGATCTTGGTGAACATGTCCTCGAACATCAGGCGGACGTCCAGCCGGGTGTACACGCGGACGGGGCGCCCGTCCAGGCTGGGACGGGCGGCGCCCGCGTCGTCGAGCCGTGGGCACGGACGGATCACGAAGTCGCTGCTGGACGGGTCGGGCTGGAAGAAGCTCTGCAGGACGGTCAGCAGCACCAGCGGCGAGTCGCCGAGGGCGTAGGTCTCCCCGAACCCGCCCACGTAGCCGGCGAACTCGACGCGGACGCGGTCGAGCGCGTCGTACAGGTGGCGTCCGAGCGCCCCGGTCGCCCGGACGCGGTGCCGCAGCTCGGCGTCGGAGACCAGGCACTGGCGGTACAGGTTGCGCGGCACCTGCCACAGCACCAGGTCGGAGTCGTTGAAGACCACCTGGCCGGCCACCACGTCGATCGCCAGGTTGTACTCGGTCTCGGCCGGGCCGGGCGGGGGCCAGCCGAGCGTCTCGTATTCAGGCCCGCCGATCCAGATCACGGTCATCCGCCGCGCGATCCGCGGCTCCATCAGCCAGGCGCTGGCCAGCTCGGTGAGCCCGCCGCCGAACACGGCGAACAGCGGCAGGTCGGTGTCCTCCCGCATCGCCTCGGCCACGATCGCCTCGGCCGCGGCGGACGGCTGCGGCTCGGTGCGGCTGGTCAGTGCACGGCTCGCACCCCGGACGACCTGCCCGTCGTCGGCCAGCCGCATCACGTCGAACAGCGTCCGGACGACCGACACGGCGCCCTCGGCGCTGTCGTCGTACTGGCAGAACGGGTCGCCCTCGCGCAGGTGCGAGCACACGACCAGCGGGATCTCCACCCCGGGGGAGAGCAGGTGGTGCACGACCTGGTAGAGGTCGTCGGGATCGCCGGCGAAGTCGTTGTCGATGATCACCCGGGCGCGCGGCGGACGCGGCTCGCGATCGATCCAGGGGAACTGGCCCAGTGACCACAACGGTGTGCTCATGATGCTCCTTGAATCACAATGCAGCGCTAGATATTTATGCAGGGTAGGTCACGCCAGCCACTCGGGCAAGGGGAGTCGAGTCCCGCGTCCCGCTCACCGGAATCGCTTGACGGCCCGCTGCAACCGCTCCTATGCTGTAAAACGAGTCAACCATGAATGGACATGCAGGCTCAACCCGGAAGCGCTCCGTTCATACGAGGAGGTATGGCAGTGAAATTTCGTAAGGTGCCCGCAATCCTGACTGCGGCCCTGTTGACCGTCACGCTCGGCGCGTGTTCGGCACCGACGTCGCCCGACCAGGCGCCGTCCACCGGTTCGTCGAGCGGTGCCGGCGAGATGACGGACGTGGGCACGCCCCGCAACCAGACCCTCATCGTCCAGTCGTTCGACGGCAAGGTCGACAGCCCCGACAACATGAACCCGCTGTCCGGCACCTACGCCCTCTGGCGCGGCTTCCGCGAACTCGGCTGGGGCTACCTGTGGGAGATGGACACCGCCACCGGCGAGTCGTACCCCGAGTTGGCCGCCGAGCTGCCCAAGGTCCTCGACTCCAGCTACACCAAGTTCCAGGTGAACCTGCGCCAGGGCGTGCTGTGGAGCGACGGCACCGAGTTCACCGCCGACGACGTCGTCTACACCCTCGACACCTACGCCAAGGGCAAGGGCAAGCTCACCTACTGGGGCGTGCCCACCATCGACGCGTACGTGAAGTCGTGGAAGAAGATCGACAACTACACCCTGGAGATCGACACCAACGCCCCCGCGTACGACTTCGCGACCGTGCTCGGCGTCTAAACGTGGGGCTCGGCGCTCAACATCGTCCCCAAGCACGTGTTCGAGAAGGCCGGCGACCTGGCGACCTTCAAGAACTCCGACCCGGTCACCATCGGCCCGTACAAGATGAAGCAGTTCGACCCGAACGGCCAGTGGCACCTGTGGGAGCTGCGCGACGACTGGGCCAAGTCGTCCTGGGGCAACCTGGGGCAGCCGGCCGCCAAGTACGTGCTGTACAAGAACTTCGGTGACGAGCAGACCCGTGCCTGTCGTTCATCAAGAACCAGTACGACGTCGACACCTTCATGAGCCCCGACTCCATCGCCGCGGCGCAGAAGCAGAACCAGGCCATCACCACGTTCTCCAAGACGCTGCCGTACAACGACATGGGCGACGCCTGCTCCTACGGCATCATCATGAACCTGCAGAAGGCGCCGTACGACAAGGCGGAGGTCCGCTGGGCGCTGGCCCTGTCGCTCGACCTGCAGAACGTCGCGATCAACTCGATGAGCGGCCAGATCAAGGCCGGCGCGCTCGCGCTGCCGGACACCCAGATCACCGAGAAGTCGTTCTACGGACCGCTGCTCCAGTGGATGAAGGACCTCAAGCTGAGCGACGGCTACCAGCCGTTCGACGCGAACTTCGCCAACGGCATGGTCGAGAAGCTCACCGCCATGGGGACGGACGCGAGCACGCTCCCGTCCGGGGACGCGGCGCTGTCCGCGTTCGGCCAGGGCTGGTGGAAGAACGACCCGGCCGAGGCCGAGAAGCTGCTCGGTTCGGTGGGCATCAAGAAGGGTTCGGACGGCTTCTACGCGCTGCCCGACGGCAAGACCTGGAACATCGAGTTCGTGATCCCGAGCGACTGGAACAAGGTCATGCAGCGGGTGGGCTTCTCGATCGCCGACAGCTGGACCAAGGCCGGCTTCAAGGTCAACACCCGCCAGGTCGACAACGGTGAGTTCACCAACGTCGGCAACACCAACTCCGCTCTCGACACGATGGTGAACTGGTCGTCGTCCTGCATCTTCAACGACAACTACCTGAACAGCTGGCGGAGCATCACGCCGGACAACGTCCTGCCGGCCGACTCCAACAAGCAGCTGAGCGGCAACCTCAACCGGATCACCGACCCGAAGATGTTCGAGCTGGTGAAGAAGGCGCAGACCCTGCCGCAGGACTCCCCGGAGTTCGCCCAGCTGGGTCAGGACGGCATGAAGATCCTCACCGAGAACATGTACTACATCAACATGATGAACATCTCGACGACGATCCCCACCAACACCGCCTACTGGACCAACTTCCCGAAGGCCGACAACGCCTACGCGGTCCCGTACACGTGGTGGAGCTCCTTCAAGAAGATCCTGGTCAACATCAAGCCGACCAAGTGATCGCTCCCGCTGAGGGGCGCACCCCGGTGCGTCCCTCAGCGGGCCCGACCCCGAAACGAGCGCACCCATGGGCTTCGTCCGCTATGTCGCCAAACGTCTGTTGAGTTTCGCGATCGTCCTGTTCACCGGCCTCACCATCACGTTCTTCCTCCCGCGCATGATGCCGGGCAACCCGATCGACAACTACATCGGCCAGATGCAGTCGCGCGCCGGCCAGACGCTGTCGCCGCAGGCGGTGCAGGAGCTCCGCGACTCGCTGGAGAAGCTGTACGGGCTCCAGGCTCCCTGTGGGAGCAGTACCTGAACTTCCTGAACCGGGTGCTGCTGCACTTCGACTTCGGCCCCTCGTTCACGTCCTACCCCAAGCCGGTCTCCGAGATCATCCTCGCCGCGATGCCGTGGACGATCGGCCTGCTGGTCACCTCGACGGTGATCGCCTGGCTGCTGGGCAACCTGGTCGGCATCATCGCCGGCTACTACAACAAGCGCCGCTTCGCCACCGCCCTCGAGGTGGTCGGCATCGTGCTCTACCCGATCCCGTACTACGTCCTCGCGCTCACCGTGGTGCTCGTCCTGGCCTACTACCTGGGCTGGTTCCCGATCACGTCGACCTTCTTGCCCGGTCCGCTCACCCCGCAACGGGTGATCTGGATCCTGTACAACTCCGCGCTGCCCGCGCTCACGCTGATCCTGGCCGGCTTCGGCTGGAACATCCTCAGCATGAAGTCGCTGGCCGTGGCCACCAAGGAGGAGGGCTACGTCCAGTTCGCCCGGCTCAAGGGCGTCCCGGACTGGCGCCGGATGAACCGCTACGTGTTCCGCAACGCGCTGCTGCCGCAGCTCACCGCGCTGGTGCTCTCGCTCGGCACGATCTTCAACGGCGCCCTGCTCACCGAGATGATCTTCGCCTACCCCGGCATCGGCCTGCTGATGCGGACGGCGGCGGGCGCCGGCGACTACAACCTGCTGTACGGCACCATCACGACGGCGATCATCGCCGTGGCCACCGCGGCGTTCATCCTCGACCTCATCTACCCGCTGTTCGATCCCCGGATCAGGCTGAAGGGCTGACCATGACACTCGCCACAGCTCCTGTCGTGGCCGCGGCGCCGGTGAAACCGCGCTGGCGCGTCCCGCGGCTGAACACCCGCCTGTACCTCGGTATCACCATCACCGGCGTGATCGCGCTGACCGCGTTCCTGCTGCCGCTGTTCTACAAGGGCGACCCGGCCGCCCAGGGCATGTTCCTCAAGAACCTGCCGGTCAGCGGGCAACACCTGCTCGGCACGAACGCGCTCGGCCAGGACATCTTCTGGTTCCTGGTCTTCGCGATCCGCAACTCGCTGCTGCTGGGCGTCGCGGTCAGCGCGGGCTGCACGCTGATCTCCACACTGGTCGGCATCAGCGCCGGCTACATCGGCGGCTGGTACGAACGCATCGCGATCATCCTGACCGACACGTTCATCACGATCCCGGTCTTCCCGATCCTGATCGTGCTCAGTGCCCTCGTCCGCGGGAACACGTCCTTCCTCACCGTCGGGCTGATCCTGATCGCGTTCGGCTGGGCGTGGAACGCCCGCACGATCCGGTCGATGGCGCTCACCATCCGGGAGCGCGAGTTCATCAACATGGCGCGGTTCTCCGGGGCCAGCACCTGGCACATCATCACCAGGCAGATCTTCCCGTACGTGTACGCCTACATGGTCGTCGGCTTCATCAACACGATCCTGTTCGCGATCAACACCGAGGCCTCGCTGGCCGTGATCGGGTTGTCGAACGTGGCCGTGCCGACGCTGGGCTCGATCATCTTCTGGGCCCTGAACTACAACGCGATGATGATCGGCCAGCAGCTGTGGATCATCGCCCCGATCGTCACGACGGTGCTGATGTTCCTCGGCCTGTTCCTGTTGTCGACCGGCTACAACGAGTACTTCGCCGAGCGCCGGGGTGTCGCATGATCCAGTTGAAGAACGTGGTGGCCGAGTACACCACCAAGCGCGGACGGATGAAGGCGGTCGACGGCGTCGACCTGGTGATCCCCGACGGCGTCATCGTCGGGATCGCGGGGGAGTCGGGCTGTGGCAAGTCGACCCTGATGAAGGTGCTGTACGGCGACCTGGGGTTCCCGCTCAGCCTGGCGTCCGGGTCGGTGGACTACGGGTTCACCAACGACAAAGGCCAGCCGGTCACGGACGCGAACGTGCAGCGGGAGTGGTTCCGGCACGTGTCGATCATCCCGCAGAGCTCGATGAGCTCCCTCAACCCGGTGATCCGGATCCGCGAGCAGTTCGTGGACTTCCCGGCCACCTCGAAGGACAAGAAAGCCACGCTGGCCAAGGTGCGGGAGTTCGTCCAGCGCATCGGGCTGCCACCGGAGTCGATCGACGCCTACCCCCACCAGCTGTCCGGCGGCATGCGGCAGCGCATCATGGTCGCGCTGGCGACGTTCCTGGAGCCGGAGGTGATCCTTGCCGACGAGCCCACCACCGCCCTGGACGTGGTGGTGCAGAAGGAGATCCTGCTGCTCCTGCTGGAGTTGCAGGAGAAGATGCGGAACACGATCATCTTCGTCTCCCACGACATGGGCGTGCACTACCAGCTGACCCACCAGATGCTGATCATGTACGCGGGCAAGGCCGTGGAGCACGGGCCGACCGAGGAGATCTTCCGGGCCCCGCTGCACCCCTACACCCTGCTGCTGACCTCGGCGTTGCCGACGATCGGCGACGACCGGGCACGGCAGGGCCTGCCGGGCAGCCCGCCCAGCCTGTGGGACCCGCCGAAGGGCTGCCGGTTCGCGCCGCGCTGCCCGCTCGCCACCGAGAAGTGCCGGACGGAGGAGCCGCCGCTGGTCGAGGTGCGGCCGGGGCACTCGTCCGCCTGCCACCACATCGACCGCATCCCGCAGCTCCAGGCCGACCTGGCCAAGGCCCCGTCCCTGGACGACCTGGACGAGGCGCGCCTGCTCGCCCAGGTGCAGGAGAACCTGCGGCGGGAACACGAGATCGACGCCACGGCGGACGCGGCGCCGCCGTCCGAGGTGGACCGGCCCGAGATCCCGTCCGAGGTCGCGGACACCGTCGCACCCGCGGGAGGGGAACGATGACCACCGTCCTGAAGGCCGAGGGCCTGCGCAAGACGTACAAGCTCGGCAGCTTCACCAGCCGGGTCACGATCAACGCCCTCGACGACATCAACCTTGACATCGTCAGCGACGACCCGGTGATCGTGAGCCTGGTCGGGGAGTCGGGCAGCGGCAAGACCACGCTGGCCAAGACGATCCTGCGCCTGGTCGAGCCCACGGCCGGGAAGGCGTGGGTGCACGACCAGGTCGTGACCGGGTCGGGCGGGATGGGCCGGCTCGACTTCATGCGGATGGTGCAGCCGATCTTCCAGAACCCGTTCGACGCGTTCAGCCGCTACCGCACGGTCGACACCTACCTGCACGAGACCGCGGCCCGCATCGCCGGCCTGAACGGCGCGAAGGGCCGTGACGCCGTCGACGAGGCGCTGTCGTCGGTGGGCCTGGACTACGCGGACGTGGTCGGCAAGTACCCCAACCAGTTCTCGGGCGGCGAGCTCCAGCGGGCCTCGATCGCCCGGGCGCTGATCCCGCACCCGCAGCTGATCGTGGCCGACGAGCCGGTGAGCATGATCGACGCCTCCCGGCGGATGATCGTGATCAACCTGTTCAAGGCGCTCAAGGAGCAGTACCGCACCAGCTTCCTGTACATCACCCACGACCTCGCGACCGCGTACTACATCAGCGACTACATCGCGGTGATGAGCAAGGGCCGCATCGTGGAGTTCGGCGCGGCGCGCGACGTCCTGTCGACGCCGCGGCACGACTACACGAAGCTGCTGCTGAGCTCGATCCCGACCCTCACGCACAAGTGGGACCGCACCCCCGCGCTCGCATCGACAGGAGCCTGAACCGGCATGACCCTGACCGCACAGTCCCCGATCGCCCACCTGCTGGCCAGCGAGGAGGGCCGGGCGCTCGCGTCCGAGTACCTCGCCGACGCGCTCGACCGTGACCGCGGCTTCCTCCAGGCCGGTCTGGTGCCGATCCGGATGGTGACGCGGTTCGAGCCCACCCTGGTGGCCGACCCGGCGCGCACCGAGGAGTTCCTGGGACGGCTGGGCGCGATCGAGGCGCCACAGCGTCCGGTCGAGCCGGTGGTCGCGACGCGCGACGACTACGAGGACGCCGTGCGGGCGTCCGCCCCGGCGCAGGTCACCACGGTGGCGCCGGCGGTGTGGCGTCCGGTCGAGGTGGTGCTGGACGGGCCGGGCCACGGCAACCCGTTCGTCGACGTCGAGCTGTCCGCGAGCCTCACCGGGCCGTCCGGCGAGGTCGAGGTCACCGGGTTCTACGACGGCGAGGGACGCCACGTGTTCCGGTTCCTGCCCGACGTGGCCGGGGCGTGGGCGTTCGTGACCCGCAGCAACGCGGCGTCGCTGGACGGCGTCCGCGGCAGCGTCGAGGTGGCGGACGCGCCGGCCGGTGCGCACGGGCCGGTGCGGGCGTCCGGCTTCGGCTTCCGCCACGCCGACGGCACCCGGCACGTCTCGGTCGGCACCACCGCCTACGCGTGGACGCACCAGACGCCCGAGCTCGAAGCGGCCACCCTCGCCACGCTGGCCGAGGCGCCGTTCACGAAGATGCGCATGTGCGTGTTCCCGAAGAGCTACCTGTTCAACAGCAACGAGCCGGCCGTCCACGCGTTCGAGACCGACGCCGACGGCGCGTTCGACACCCGGCGGATCGTCCCGGAGTTCTTCCGGCACCTCGAGCAGCGGGTCGCCGACCTCGACGCGCTGGGCATCGAGGCCGACCTGATCCTGTTCCACCCCTACGACCGCTGGGGGTACGCCGACCTGGGGCCGTCCGGTGACGACCGGTACCTGCGGTACGTGGTGGCGCGGCTGTCGGCGTTCCCGAACGTGTGGTGGTCGCTGGCCAACGAGTTCGACCTGCTGGGCAACAAGACGATGGACGACTGGGACCGGTTCGCCTCGGTCGTCCGCGCGCACGACCCGGTGGGCCACCTGATCGGCGTCCACAACTGCATCGAGCTGTTCGACAACTCCCGCGACTGGGTGACGCACGCGAGCATGCAGCGCGTGGACGTGTACCGCACCGCCGAGGAGGTGGACGGCTGGCGCCGCCGCTGGGGCAAGCCGGTGGTGGTGGACGAGTGTGCCTACGAGGGCGACATCGACCAGGGCTGGGGCAACATCACCGCCGAGGAGATGACCCGCCGGTTCTGGGAGGCGGCCGTCCGGGGCGGCTGGTGCGGCCACGGCGAGACCTACTGGGCGGCCGACGAGGTGCTGTGGTGGAGCAAGGGCGGGGTGCTGAAGGGCGAGAGCCCGGCCCGGATCGCGTTCCTGCGCAGCGTGCTGGAGGACGCTCCCGGCGACCTGGAGCCGTCCCCGCTCGACTGGGATGTGCCGAGCGCGGTGGCCGGCGACGGCTATCGGCTCACCTACTACTCGTTCATGCAGCCGCGGTACCGGACGCTGGCCCTGCCCCGGGGGAGCCGGTGGCGGGGCGAGGTGCTCGACACGTGGGCGATGACGGTGACGCCGATCGACGGCGAGCTCACCGACGGCGTCCGCGTCGAGCTGCCGGCGCGTCCGTACATCGCCCTTCGGCTGACCAGGGTGGCAGAGGAGGGCTGACGCGCCGGGCGTGTCCGCCGGTCGGTTGCATAGCTATGCAAGACTGGGCCGACGCAGCTCGGGAGGAAGGGATGGCCGTGCAGGGTGGTTCGGAGAGCCAGCAACGCTTGATGGTGCGGGTGGCGCGGATGTACTACGAGCACGGTGACCGGCAGCCACAGATCGCGGAGAAGCTGCACATCTCGCAGGCGAAGGTGTCGCGGCTGCTCAAGAGGGCCGAGGACCTGGGCATCGTCCGGGTGACGATCCACGAGCCGCTGGGCGGGCACTCCGACCTGGAGGAGGCGCTGGTCGCCCGGTACGGGCTGTCGGACGCGGTGGTCGCGCACGCGAACCTGGACGAGGAGTCGAGCCTGATCTCCTCGATCGGCGCGGCGGCGGCCAGCTACCTGGGTGAGGTGCTGCTGGGGCACGAGCGGATCGGGATCTCGTCGTGGAGCGCGACGCTGCTGGCGATGGTGAACGCGATGCCGAAGGCGCTGCGCGCGCAGGCCGACACGGTGGTGCAGGTGATCGGCGGCGTGGGCGAGCCGTCCGCGCAGGTGCAGGCGACCCGGCTGACCGAGCAGCTGGCACTGCTGACCGGTGCGACCCCGCAGTTCCTGACCGCGCCGGGCTTCGTGTCGTCCCCGGAGCTGCGGGCGGCGATCATGGCCGAGCCGTACGTGCGGGAGGCGAGCGAGGCGTGGTCGAAGCTGAGCATCCTGCTGGCGGGCATCGGCAGCCTGGAGCCGTCGCCCCTGCTGCGGCAGTCGGGCAACGCGCTCCCGGCCGACGACCAGCTGGAGCTGCGCGGTCTGGGCGCGGTCGGCGACGTCTGCCTGCGGTTCTTCGACGCCGACGGACGCGCGGTCGATTCGGGCATCGACAAGCGGGTCGTGGGGATCGCGCCGGACGTGTTGTTGCACGTGCCGCGCCGCATCGGTGTGGCCGGCGGGGTGCGCAAGCACTCGGCGATCCGCGCCGCCCTGCTCGGCGGCTGGGTGAACGTCCTGGTCACCGACACCGGCACCGCCGCCGCCCTCCTCGCCTAATCGGGGGACGGTTCTTCGATCCGCCAGATCTCGGCGGGAATCGGGGACGGTTCTTCTCCGCCGGATTCTGGCGGGAAACGGGGACGGTTCTTCTCCGCCCACCGCGGCTACGGGATGACGGCGGCAGGCGGCAGCCCTTCGTGACGCCGCCCGGCTCGTTCCTCGCCGGGCGGCTCCTCAGGGACCGTGGACCTTGACCCACCGGCCGCGCGTCACGAAGGCGCCCGCCCGGAACGCCCTTGACTACCGCGTTTCTCGGCTTTTCGGGGCCGGCGGCGACCGGCGCGAAAGTGATTGCCGCGTTACTCGGGTTATGGAGGCGAATCCGGGCTCCATAACCCGAGTTTCGCGGTGATCACCGCGATGGCTGCCGCGACTGGTCCTGAAAGCGCGAGTAACTCGGTAATCGCCGGTCGAGGCGGCCAGGAGAGTCAGCCGACGGTGATCTGGCCGTCGACCAGGCGGACGGGGAGCGGGTCGATGATCGTGCCGCCGAAGGCGCCGTCGGCGTCCTCGTTGACGAACGCGAGGAACTTCCACTCCCCGGTGTCACGCAGCTGGATGAGGCGGCCGACGTACAGCCCCGGAGGCGAGATCAGCGTCGCGCCGGCAATGTCGTAGGGTCCCACCGGCGTCTGCGCCCGCGCCGCCCAGGTGCCCCCGGGGGTGCCGGTGGCGCGGCGCGCGTCGGACGTGTCCGCCCCCAGGCAGCTGAACAGCAGGAACCGCTCGCCGTCGATCTCGACGTCGTTCATGACCTCGAGCTGGCCGAAGCCCTGACCGACCTCCGACAAGGGCGGACGCACCTCCCACGTGCGCAGGTCGGGGCTCCAGGCATGCCCGACGACACCCCGGTCGTCGACCGGACCGGTGTTGCCGCGCGCGGTCACCAGCATGTGCCAGCCGTCCCCGTCGGGGTCGGGCAGCACCCACGGGTCGCGGAACGCCCAGTCGTGCCAGCCGCCGTCCGGCTGCTCGTACCAGCGGTCGTCGGCCTCCGCGACGGCCCGGGTGCCGTTCTTCGTCCACGTGTGCAGGTCGGGCGAGGTGGCGTAGCCGACCCGCTGGAGGTTGCTGCCCGACTCCGACAACGTGGCGCCGGTGTAGAACATGAACCAGGTGCCGTCCGGGTGGCGCACCACGCAGCCCGTCCAGGTGGCGAGGTCGTCGAACGCCGGACGGTCGCCGTGCACCAGCGCGTCCGACACCTGCGTCCAGTTCGTCAGGTCGGACGACACCGCGTGGCCGATCCCGGCGCGGAAATGGCGTGCGTTCGGGTCCTTCAGGGCCTTGGACGCGAACAGGAAGAACAGGTGGTACTGCTCGCCGTCGTCGGCCAGCCAGAAGTCCCACACCCACGAGTTCGGCAGAGCGAACATCAGCCCTTCACCCCGCTCGAGGCCACCGAGTTGATGAACGCCTTCTGGAACGCGACGAACAGGGCGAGGACCGGCACGGTGATCATGCTGGCATAGGCCATGATCTGGCCCCACGAGACACCCGCGCCGCTGCCCATCTGCTTGAAGTAGTCGATGCCGACCATGACCGGACGCAGCTCCTCGCTCTGCACGACCATCAGCGGCCACAGGTAGGAGTTCCAGGCCGGCAGGAACGTGAGGATCGCGACCGTGGCGATCGCCGGGCCGGACAGCGGCATGACGATGCTGCGGTAGATCCGGAACCAGCCGGCGCCGTCGACCGTTGCGGCCTCGTCCAGCTCCTTGGGGATCGAGTCGAAGTACTGGTAGAAGAGGTAGATCGAGAACGCGTTGGCCAGGAACGGGATGATCTGGACGGCGTAGGTGTCCAGCCACCCTTGCGAGCCGTCGAAGTAGGGGATCGTGTTGACCCACCACAGCAGCGGCAGCGCCATGGTCTCGAACGGGACGATCAGGGTGGCCAGCACGATGCCGATCACGACCTTCTGCCCGCGGAACTCGATCCGCGACAGCGCGAACGCCGCCATCGAGTTCACCAGCAGGCCGAGCACGACGGTGCTGATCGAGATGAACACCGAGTTGATCATGAAGGTGGCGAACGGGACGCGTCCGAACACCCCGGTGTAGTTGTCCATGCTCAGGCTG
Organism: Actinomycetota bacterium; assembly: GCA_020161755.1. Classification (GTDB taxonomy): domain Bacteria; phylum Actinomycetota; class Actinomycetes; order Propionibacteriales; family Propionibacteriaceae; genus Propionicimonas. Next base: position 18,067 of record JAIUOS010000012.1, on the reverse strand, counting down.
CCGACCGGCAGGAAGGCCGCCCAGGAGTCCAGGTCGCCGAAGATCTGGGTGTCCGGCTTGAAGCTGGACACGATCATGAAGATCAGCGGCAGGCCGAACACGAAGCACAGGGCGATCCGCAGGATCATCACCAGCGTCGGACGCAGCCACGCGCGCCGCTCGCCGGCGGTGTGCGACTCGGGACGGACGGTGTCGGCGACGTGGCCGAGGTGGTCGCTCGTCACGGTGCTCATCGGGAGGACTCCTTGTCACGGGTGAGGTAGCGCTGGACGAGCGAGACGGCCAGCACCAGGGCGAAGAAGACCAGCGAGATCGCGGCGGCGTAGCCGGTCTGCTGCTGCTCGAACCCGGAGTGGACGGCCATGTAGACCAGCGTCGAGGTGGAGTTGAGGGGGCCGCCCTGGGTCATGATGTTGACCTGGCTGAACAGGGAGAACGCGGCGATCGTGATCGTGATCAGGATGAAGATGGACGTCTGCCGCAGCCCCGGCCAGGTGACGTGGACGAACTGCTGCCAGGTGCCGGCGCCGTCGATGGACGCGGCCTCGTAGAGCTCGCCGGGGATCGTCTGCAGACCGGACAGCCAGATGACCATGTGGAAGCCGACGGCCTGCCAGATCGACAGCACGATGATCGCGAACAGCGCGGTATTGGGGTCGCCCAGCCAGTCCGGGCCGGTGATGCCGATCTTGGCCAGGAGCGCGTTGATCAGACCGTCCGGCTGGTACATGAACAGCCACAGCATCGAGACCACCACGATCGAGGTGACCACCGGCAGGAAGTAGACCGTCCGGAAGAAGTTGGTGCCCCGGATCTTGGCGTTCACCAGCAGCGCCAGCCCGAGCGCGAGCCCGGACTGCACCGGGACGATGACGATGGTGAACACCACCGTGTTGAGCAGCGAGCGCCAGAACGTGTCGTTGCCGAACAGCCGGACGAAGTTGTCGAACCCGATGAACCGGGCCGGGACGGGGGAGATCAGGCGGGCGTTGGTGAACGCCAGCCCGAACGTCAGGAAGATCGGGATGATCAGGAAGACGACCATCAGCACCGCGGCGGGTGCGAGCATCGCCAGGGCCACCGAGGTGGACCTCTTGTTGCGCTTGTGACTGCCACCCCTGCTCAGGGTCTGGGCCGCCGGCGCAGCCGCGGTCTCGGCTGCCAGGACGTTACTCATCGTGTTCTCCTCTCCCTGCCTGCTCTGCTCTGCCCTGAACGGAAAGGGGACAGTCCCCTTTCCGTTCAGCTCGGGGCCGGTGGACCGAAAGGGGACAGTCCCCTTTCGGTCCACCCAGCCGTCACTGGAAGTAGTTGTTGGCCTTCTGGTTGTCGTCGATGTCCTTGACCGCCTGGTCCAGCGTGGTCTTCGGATCGGCACCGGCCAGGATGTCCTGGGCAGCCTTGGTGAAGGTCGTCGCGATGAACGGGTAGCCCGGGGTCTCCGGCCGCATCACGGTGTACTTCTTGGAGATCTGGCGGAACACGTCGCTCGTCCCACCGGGCTCGAAGCCGGGCACCATGGCGGCGGCCGCGTCCGTGGTCGGGATGTTGTTGGTGTCCTTGGCGACCTTCGCGACGTACTTGTCGGCGGAGGCGAACTTCAGGTAGTCGAGCGCGCCCTCCTTGCTGGCGCAGCCGGTGGAGTAGCCCCACGTCCAGGAGCCGCCGCCGACCGCGCCGCCGTTGCCGAAGTCGACCGGCGGGGCGAACACCACGTCGTCACCGAACTTCTCGCGCGCCGGCAGCGCCGTCCAGGAACCGTTCCAGAGCAGGGCCGACTTGCCGTTGTAGAAGTCGGCGGCCGGGTCGGCGCTGGACTTCTTCGGCATGTAGCCGTCCTTGGCCATGGACGCGAACCAGTTCGCCCACGCGATCGCCTTGTCGCCGTTGAGGACGCCGTCCGCGGTCTTGTAGTCGCTGCGGTTGATCAGGTCGCCACCGAAGGCCTGGAGCTGCGGGGAGTAGCCGTAGGGCCACCACTCACCGGTCCAGCCGGTGGCCATGTCGGCGGCGTACTTGAAGTCGCCGGAGTCCTTGATCTTCTTCAGCAGGGCCATGAACTCCTCGCCCGTCCACGGCTGGTCGACCGTGGGGACGCGGGCGCCGTACTTCTTCAGGATCGACTTGGTGGTCACCCAGGTCAGCGCGACGTCGTAGTAGCCGTAGGCGTAGGTGGTGCCGTTCCACTTGGCGACGGTGGACGGGAGGTACTTGGACAGGATGTCGTCCATGCCCTCGATCGGGGCGAGGTAACCGGCCCAGGCCCAGTTGGCCACGTTCGGCTGGTCGATGTCGAGGATGCAGGGGAGCTTCTTGGCCGCGGCGGCGGCGACGACCGACTGGTTGTAGGAGTCCTGCGGGAACGCCTGGACCTCCACCTTGTAGTTCGTCTGGCTGGCGTTGTACTCGTCCACCACCGACTGGATGGCGGCGAGTTCGCCCTTGTTGCCCGCGTTGTGCGTCCAGAGGCTGAGGGTCTGGGTGCCACCGGGGGTGGCTGCTTGGGTGCTGGTGGCCCCGCCCTTCGCGCATGCTGCGAGCGAGAAGGTGAGTGAAGCCGCGAGAGCTGTCGCGGCGACCAGCTTGGCTGTGCGCTTGAGCACGTTTCCTCCATTGGATCTCTGTGGCCCGCCGGGCCACTGTTGCCTGCCGTGCTAAATGGATTTAGCATGACGAAGGTAGCACTGCTGCTGACACGAGTGCAAGAGACAGCTAAAAGGATTCTGCAACCGGGCCCGCTAGCATGTGGTCCGACCCGCCCCGACGTGGAGGAGACCGATGGCGAAGCGCGCCACCCTGGCCGACGTGGCCCAGCTGGCCGGGCTGTCCCCGACAACGGTCAGCATGGTGCTGAACAACCGTCCGAACTCACGGCTGTCGGCGGACGCCGCCGAGCGCGTCCGGGCGGCCGCGGCCAAGCTCAACTACCGCCCGAACCCGGCCGCCCGCGGCCTGCGGCTGGGCAAGACCCGGACGGTCGGGTTCATCTCCGACGAGGTGACGATCACCCGCTACGCGTCCGCCATGATCCGGGGCCTGCTGGAGGAGGCCGAGGCGCAGGACCACACCGTGCTGATCTCGGAGTCGGGCCGCCATGTCGACCGCGTCGCCAGTGCCCTGGAGCTGATGCTCGACCGGCAGGCGGACGGCATCGTGTTCGGCCTGATGGGCGCCAAGCAGATCGAGGTGCCCACCGCGTCCATCGAGGTGCCGGTCGTGCTGACCAACGCCACGTCCACCAGCGGGCTGCCCTGCGTCCTGCCCGACGAGTTCCGGGCCGGCTACGACGCCGCGCACCACCTGGTCGAGCGCGGCCACCGCCGGATCGCGTTCATCGGACGCTCGGAGGCGCTGCTCGACCCGGCGCTGTCGGTCACGATCGGCAAGCGGTACGCGGGGCTGGACGCGGCGCTGGCCGAGGCGGGCCTGGCCTTCACCCACCAGGTCGACGGACGGTACTGGGAGCCCGACTTCGGCTACCGCGGAGCGAAGGAGATCTTCGACAACGCGGACGTGACCGCGATCGTCGCGGCGAACGACCGGGTGGCGTTCGGCGTCTACCAGGCTGCCCAGGAGCGCGGCCTGCGGATCCCCGAGGACCTGTCGGTGGTGTCCTTCGACGACGAGTACCTGGCGGCCTACCTGCGTCCGGCGCTCACCACGATGCAGATCCCCTACCTGGAGATGGGCCGGGCCGCGATGCAGTTGGTGCTCTCGGGCGACCCCTCGCCGGAGACGCTGGTGCCGATGCCGTTGCAGTCGCGCGGCTCGGTCCGGGACCTGCGGCACTAGGGTTCAGGGGCCGGTGCGCTGCCGGCCGGAGAGGGCTGATCGATGGTCTCGTTCGACGCGCTGACGTGGGTGGCGCTGGCTCTCGGGCTGGTGTTCGGCGCGATGATCCCCGTCCAGACCTCGATCAACTCCCGGCTCGCCCGGACGCTGGGCGCGATCCTGCCCGCGTCCCTGGTCTCGTTCACGGTCGGGACGCTCGGCCTCGGGCTCGCCGCGCTGGTCACGCGCACGAACGTCCCGTGGGTCGAGACGGCCACCACGCAGCCGTGGTGGATCTGGGTCGGTGGCGTCTGCGGGCTGGTGTTCCTGACCATGAACATCGTGCTGCTGCCCCGGATCGGGGCGTCGGCGACGGTCGTGCTGCCGCTGGTCGGGCAGGTGTTGGGCGGGCTGGTCATCGACCTCACCGGGGCCTTCGGCATGACCGTGCAGCCGCTGACCCCGCTGCGGGGGCTGGGCGCGACGCTGGTGGTGGTCGGGGCGACGATGGTGAACCTCGTCGGACGGGTGAACGCCCCGGGCGCGGGCCACCCGTCCCGGGCCGCCGCGCTGCTGTGGGTGGCCGCCATCCTCGTCGGGACGCTCGGCGCGGTGCAGATCGCGGTCAACGGCCGGCTCGGCCAGGTGATGGGGTCGGCGCTGGCGGCCGCGTTCGTGTCGTTCCTGGTGGGGGCGGTGGGTCTGCTGGTGGTGAACCTGGTCACGCGGCAGCGCGTCCGCCGTCCCGAACGGCTGCCGGCGTGGACGCTGACCGGCGGCCTGCTCGGCGCCGGCTTCGTGCTGGCGAACGCGTTCAACGCGCCGATCCTCGGCACGTCGGTCGCGATCAGCATCACGCTGCTCGGCCAGGTGATCGCCGGCCTCGTCCTCGACCACGGCGGCTACCTGGGCATCACCAAGCGCCCGGCGAGCCCGCTGCGCCTCCTCGGCGCCGCCCTCGTCGTCGCCGGCGTCGTCCTCGTCCGCTTCGGCTAGCGGGGACGGTTCTTCGATCCGCCACTTTCCGGCGGATATCGGGGACGGTTCCTCGATCCGCCACTTTCCGGCGGATATCGGGGACGGTTCCTCGATCCGCCACTTTCCGGCGCGGAAAGGGGACAGATCTCTCGCGTCCCCGGAGCACCGACGGACGGAGGTCCGTCCCCTTTGTCCGCCAAAATCTGGCGGGTTTGGAGAACCGTCCCCGTTTCCCGCCAGAATCTGGCGGATCGAAGAACCGTCCCCGGCTACTCGGCGGCGTCCTGGACGGCGGCGATGCGCTCGCGGAGGTTCCAGAGCTCCTGCTTCAGCGCCTCGGGGACCTTCGCGCCGAACTGGGCGAAGTACTCCTCGGTGAGGTCGGCCTCGGCCGACCACGCCTCCGGGTCGAGGGCGAAGAGCGCAGCCAGGTCGGCCTCGCTGATGTCGATGCCCTCGGTGTTCAGGTCGCCGGACGCCGGGATGCGTCCGGAGATCGCGTCCACCGCCCCGAGTTCGCCGGCCACCCGGCGCAGCGCCCACTCGATCGCCCGGGAGTTCTCCCCGAAGCCCGGCCACAACCAGCGTCCCGACTCATCCTTGCGGAACCAGTTGACCTGGAAGATGCGCGGGGCGGCGTCGCCCAGCACCTCGCCCATGTGCAGCCAGTGGCCCCAGTAGTCGGCCATGTTGTAGCCGCAGAACGGCAGCATCGCGAATGGGTCCCGGCGCAGCGCGCCGACCAGGCCCTCGGCCGCGGCGGTCTGCTCGCTCGACACGGTCGCGCCGACGAACACGCCGTGGCTCCAGTTGTACGACTCGCTGATCAGCGGGACGTTGTGCGCCCGCCGTCCCCCGAACAGGATCACGTCGATCGGCACGCCGGTCGGGTCCTCCCACTCGGCCGCGATCGACTCGGCCTGCTCGGCCTGGACGGTGAACCGCCCGTTCGGGTGCGACGCCGGACGCCCGCAGCCCGGCGTCCAGTCCAGCCCCTCCCAGTCGATCAGGTGCGCGGGCGGCTCGGGGGTGAGGCCCTCCCACCACACGTCGCCGTCGTCGGTGAGCGCGACGTTGGTGAAGATCGTGTCGTGCGCCAGCGCGTGCAGGCAGGTCGGGTTGGTCTGCTCCGAGGTGCCGGGGGCGACGCCGAAGAACCCGTACTCGGGGTTGATCGCGTACAGGCGCCCGTCCGCCCCGGGACGCATCCAGGCGATGTCGTCGCCGATCGTCTCGACCTTCCACCCCGGGATGGTCGGACGCAGCATCGCCAGGTTCGTCTTGCCGCACGCGGACGGGAACGCGGCCGTCAGGTGGAAGACCCGGCCGTCCGGGCCGGTGATCCGCAGGATCAGCATGTGTTCGGCCAGCCAGCCCTCCTCGCGGGCGAGGACGGAGGCGATCCGCAGCGCGTAGCACTTCTTGCCCAGCAGCGCGTTGCCGCCGTAGCCGGAACCGAACGACCAGATCTCGTGGGTCTCGGGGAAGTGCGTGATGTACTTCACCTCGTTGCACGGCCACGCGACGTCCGGACGGGGCTCGCCGTCGGCGTCCACCAGCGGGTAGCCCATCGAGTGCACGGCCGGCACCCAGACGGCCCCGGCGGCGATCGCGTCCAGCGCGGGCGTGCCCATGCGGGTGGTCATCCGCATGTTCACCACGACGTAGGGGCTGTCGCTGATCTCCACGCCGATGCGGCTGAGCTCGCTGCCCAGCGGGCCCATCGAGAACGGGATGACGTACATCGTGCGGCCACGCATGCTGCCGGCGAACAGGCTGGCCAGGGTGCGCTTCATCGCGGCCGGCTCGGCCCAGTTGTTGGTGGGGCCGGCGTCCTCCTCGCGCTCGGAGCAGATGTAGGTGCGGCCCTCGACCCGCGCCACGTCGGACGCGGCCGAGCGCGCCAGGTACGAGCCCGGGCGGAGTTCGGGGTTGAGGGCGACCAGCATGCCGGCGTCCACCATCTCGGCGTAGAGCCGGTCGCGCTCGGCCTCGGACCCGTCGCACCACTGGATGCGGTCGGGCTGGGTGAGCTCGGCGACTCCGGCCACCCACGCCACCAGGTCTTCCGGGGCGTTGGCGGGGGCGTTCGACGGGGCGGTGATGCTGTCCACAACCATGTGGTTTCCTCCGGGCTTCAGCGGCGGGCTGGTTCGTCCATCCTGCCCCCCGGTGCAAGGTCTGTGGCAGGACGATGGACATCCGTGCAATTACTCCCAGAACTCTTCCGCAAACCCCCGCGGGTATGTGAAACTTCAACGGTCTACGTACTCGATCGGGTGTATCGATTTGGCGTGCCCGGGTGTTCGTCCGGCCGCCACTGGGAGCCGATCGCTCTCCTCTTCCGGGCCGGTTGGACGCCCTGCGCCCGGGTCGAGTAGGGTTGAGGACGCTTTCCTGCGCCCGTGGCTCAACGGATAGAGCATCTGACTACGGATCAGAAGGTTGGGGGTTCGAGTCCCTCCGGGCGCGCAGATCGGACGTGAGGCTCCGCAGCTGTTTCGGCTGCGGGGCCTTCGCCGTTTCCCGGGTCGACAAGGCAGGCCGGTACGGCGATGGGGCGCAGGTTCGGCTTCGTCTGGCAACCTTGAGCCTGTGAGTCGCCACTTCGCCAATTCGTCCGAGCCCTGGTTCCGCCTCGGTCGCCTCGAGGTGAACTCCTCGACGCTCGTCGGGCTGATCGGGGTGCTGTCGGGGCTGGTCTGGGTGATCGTCCCGTCCGTCTACGGACTGCTCGCGTTCCACTGGGGGACCGTCCTCGCCGGCGGTGTCTGGCGCATCTTCACCTGGCCGCTGGCCAACACGATCTGGGTCGTCCTGAGCGCGCTGATGCTGTGGTACTTCGGCTCCGACCTCGAGCGGCTGGTCGGTCGGGTGCGCATGCTGTGGCTGCTGGTCGGCACCTGGGCGAGCCTGACCGCGGCGTCCGTGGCGGTCTCGATCCTGCCCGGCCTCAGCGGCACCGTGCTCGCCGGGCTCGGCCTGATCCAGTTCGCGGTGCTGCTGCTGTGGATCGCCGAGTACCCCGACCGTCCGTTCTTCTTCGGCATTCCGGCGTGGGTGTTCGGCGTGGCGTTCGTCGCGCTGCAGGCGCTCAGCATGGTCGCCGGACGCGACTTCGGCGGGCTGCTCAGCCTGATCCTGAGCCTGATGTTCGTCGCCGTGATGGCCCGCCGCTTCGGACTGCTCGGCGCGTACGACTGGATCCCGGGCAAGCCCAGCGTGGCGCGGGTCGCGGCTCCCCGCGTCCAGCGGATGACCAGGGACGAGGCGCGGCAGGAGGAGCGCCGTCGCAGCGACCGGGAGCAGCTCGACGCCCTGCTCGACCAGATCAACGACCAGGGCATCCAGAGCCTCACCGACGCCCAGCGGCGGGAACTGATGAAGTTGCGCGACCGGCTGCGCCGCGGCTGATCCTCAGATCCGCACCGAGCCCAGGTCGAGTTCGAGGATCGGCGGCACCGCCTCGTCCGGACGCACTGGGTCGGGCGGCGTCCCGTCCCCGAACGGACGCCCGCCGAGCGCCTCGCGTCCGTGGAGCCCGAGCCAGCCGACCAGGTCGGGGCCCTTGGGGACGATCCCGGTCGGATTGATGTCGTGGTGCACCACGTAGTAGTGGGTCTTGATCTGGCCGAAGTCGACGGTGTCGCCGAAGCCGGGCGTCTGGAACAGGTCGCGCGCGTACCCCCACAGCGCAGGCATCTCGACGAGCTTGTTGCGGTTGCACTTGAAGTGCCCGTGGTAGACCGCGTCGAAGCGCACGAGCGTGGTGAACAGCCGGACGTCCGCCTCGGTGATCTGGTCCCCGACCAGGTAGCGGCGTACGCTCAGCCGCTCCTCCAGCCGGTCGAGGGCGGCGAACAGGCGGTCGTACGCGCGGTCGTAGGCGTCCTGCCGGCCGGCGAAGCCGCACCGGTACACACCGTTGTTGACCTCGGTGTAGACCCACGAGTTCACCTCGTCGATCTGGTCGCGCAGGTGCTCGGGGTAGAGCTGCGGCGCGCCCTCGCGGTGCAGGTCGGTCCACTCGAGTTCGAGGTCGATGGTCATGGACGGGAAGTCGTTGGTCACCACCCCGCCGCTGGGGATGTCCACGATCGCCGGGACGGTGATGCCTTTCGGGTAGTCGGGGAAGCGGGCGAAGTACGCCTGCTCGAGCCGCTCGATGCCCAGCACCGGGTCGACGCCGCCGGGGTCGAGGTCGAACGTCCACGAGCGCTGGTCGTGGGTGGGGCCGCACAGGCCCATGCCGAGCGCGTCCTCCAGGCCGAGCAGCCGACGGACGATGACCACCCGGCTCGCCCACGGGCACGCCCGTGCCGCCACCAGCCGGTACCGTCCGGCCTCGACCGGCCAGCCGTCCCGCCCGTCCCTGGTGATGCGGTCGTCGATGTACTTCGTGTCGCGCGTGTACTCCGGCTCGATGTAGCCCTTGGTCATGGCAGCCTCCTCGCCCCCAGCTTTGCGCGCCGCGTCCGGAACGGAAAGGGGACTGTCCCCTTTCTGTTCCGGACGCGGGTGGGGGTGCGGGGTGGGGGCGAGGACGGGGCTCAGTGGAGGAGGGACGCGGCCGCGCCCGCGCGGACGGCGGCGGCGACCGCGTCCAGGCTGGGCGTGCGCAGCGACCACTGCTGCCAGTACAGCTGGACGTCGACCGGGACGAGCACCGACCCCGGGAGGGCGGACAGGTCGACGCCGTCCCAGGAACGGGTCTCCAGGTCGGGCAGCATGCCCCAGCCGTAGCCGAGCCCGACCGCCTCGGAGAACTGGGTGCTGGCCGGGACGGTGTGCACCGGCGCGGCGGTCGAGGGCACGCCCGCCGCGGCCAGCCCGTCGGCCTGCAGGCTGTCGCGGGTGTCGAACGCCACCACCGGGGCTGCGGCGAGGGCGGACGGGGTCACCCCGCCGGCGAACCAGCGCTCCGCGAACCCGGGCGCAGCCATGGGCCGGTACCGCATCGCGCCCAGCGCCTCGACGGTGCAGCCCTGGACGGCGGTCCGCTGGCTGGTGATCGCGGCCATCGCGGTGCCGTCGCGCAGCAGCTCGGTGGTGTGGCTCTCGTCCTCGCGCAGGAACGCCACCCGCACCCGGTCGGCCACCGGGGCCAGCGCCCGCAGCGTCCAGGTGGCGAGGGAGTCGGCGTTCACCGCGAGCCGCACCTGCGGCAGCGACGAGCCGGGCGTGGCGAGCGTCGCGTCCGCGTCCTGGGCGAGCACCTCGACCTGGCGGGCGAGCCGCAGGACCGCCCGTCCGGCCTCGGTGGGCACGGCCGGACGGCTGCGCTGCAGCAGCACCGCCCCGACCGAGCGCTCCAGTGCCTTCAGCCGCTGGCTCACCGCCGACGGTGTGACGTGCAGCGCGCCGGCCGCCGCCTCCAGCGTGCCGTGGTCGGCCACCGCGGCCAGTGCGCGCAACTGCGGCAGGTCCCAGTCCATGGCGCCATCTTAAGCGTTGCTAATGAAGCACGAGAAACTATCGTTGGACTACAGGAACGTCCGATCCTAGGCTCGACCCCGTGCTCCCCACCGCTCTCGCCGGACTCGGCTTCGGCTTCAGCCTGATCGTCGCGATCGGCGCCCAGAATGCGTTCGTCATGCGGCAGGGGCTGCGGCGCGAGCACATCGGCGTCGTGGTCGCGATCTGCGCCCTCAGCGACGTCCTGCTGATCTGCCTCGGCACGGGCGGGGTGGGCGCGTTGCTGACTGCCCATCGGACGGTCCTCACCGCGGTCACGGTGCTGGGCAGCGCCGTGCTGCTCTGGTACGCGTTCACCGCCGTCCGGCGCGCGATCCGTCCCGGCGTGCTGGTCGCCGAGGGGGGCGGCGAGCCCGGACGCCTGTGGCCGGTCGCGCTGACCGCCCTCGGCCTGACCTGGCTCAACCCGCACGTCTACCTCGACACCGTGGTGCTGCTCGGCTCGGTCGCGTCCGCCCAGTCGTCGCCGTGGGTGTTCGCCGGCGGGGCGATGGTGGCGAGCGCGGTCTGGTTCGCCGCGCTGGGGTTCGGCGCGCAGGCGCTGCGTCCGCTGTTCGCCCGGCCGGTCGCCTGGCGTGTCTTCGACCTGCTGGTCGCCGCGGTCATGCTGGCGGTCGCGATCGGGCTGCTCCTGGGTCTTCGCGCGGCCTGACGCTCAGCTCCCGCAGAGGGCGCCGAACGCGGCCAGCTCGGTCTGTACCTTCGCCAAGGGCGCAGCCAGGCCTGGGATCTTCGTCGGGTCGTTCACGGCCGCGGTCAGCGCGGTCACGAGCTCCTGGAACGCGGCGACGGTCTTGTCGGCCTGCTTGCGGACGGTGGGGTTGTCCACCTTCTTGGCCGCCTTCTCCAGGTCGGCCAGCACCGGCTGCAGCGTCGAGAGGGCCTTCTGCGGGTCGGTGGTCAGCTGCTCGAACACGGTGTTCAGGCTGGTGCCGGCGTCGTCGAACGCGTTGCGCAGCGCCGTGCAGGCCGCCGCCACCGCCTTGTCCGTCGGCGTCTTGCTGGGTGTGGGGAAGGACACGGTCACGGTGGGCGCCGTGCAGCCGCCCAGCAGCAGGACGGCGGCGAGGACGTCGGGCAGGACTCGGGGAACGGTGTGCACGGGCTTCCTCCTCCACTCACATGGTCTGCACCGAGCGTAGCCAGCACCCCGCGCCGCGGCAGGCGTGGCATGGCCTCGGGAACCCCGTCACCGAAATGAAAGGGGACTTGTCCCCTTTCATTTCGCTGGCGCGGGACGTCGCCCGCGTCACCGCGCGAGGGCCCGGACGGCGGCCACGGTGTCGGCCTCGGCGGCGCCCTTGTCCTCGCGGTAGCGGACGACCCGGGCGAACCGCAGCGCCATGCCGGCCGGGTACCGGGTGGAGCGCTGGACGCCGTCGAACGCGATCTGGACCACCTGCTCGGGCCGCACGACCACCACGTGGCCCTCCCGGTGCGTCTCCAGCGCCAGGAACCGTTCGGTCTGCCAGGTGAGCATCTGGTCGGTCATGCCCTTGAACGTCTTGCCCAGCATCACGAAGCCGCCGGTGTCGGGGTCACGCGCGCCGAGGTGGATGTTCGACAACCACCCGCGGCGCCGTCCGCTGCCCCACTCCACGGCCAGCACCACCAGGTCGAGGGTGTGCACCGGCTTCACCTTCACCCAGCCGGCGCCGCGCCGCCCGGCCGCGTAGCCGCCGTCGAGCGCCTTGATCACCACGCCCTCCTGCCCGGCGGCGAGCATGGTGCGCGAGAACTCCTCGGCCGTGGCGGGCTCGGCGGTGACCACCCGGTCGACCAGCAGTTCCGGCGGCGCCAGCCCCGCGAGCCGTTCCTGCCGGGCCGCGAACGGCTCGTCCACCAGGTCGAGGTCGTCCAGGTGCAGCAGGTCGAAGAAGAACGGACGCAGCTCCGCGCCGGCCGACGCGGTGTCCTGGAACAACAGCGGACGCCCGTCCGGGCGCAGAGCCAACGCCTCGCCGTCGAGCACCAGGCGCCGGGCGGGCAGCGCGGCGACCGCGGCGACCACCTGCGGCAGCCGCGCGGTGATGTCGTCGAGGCTGCGGCTGTACGCCCGCACCTCCTCGCCGTCGCGGTGCACCTGGATGCGGATGCCGTCGAGCTTGGCCTCGACCGCCACCGGGGTGCCGACGCCGAACCGCTCGAGCGCCTCGGCGACGCTCGGCGCGCTCGCGGCCAGCATCGGCAGCACCGGGCGTCCGACCTGCAGGGTGATCGCGGCCAGCGCCGGTTCGCCGCCGGCCCGGGCTGCCACCGCAACCACCGGAATCGAGCCGGCGAACATCGCCGCGCGCCGCACCGCGTCCACCCCCACCCCGAACGCCGCGGCGATCGCGGGCAGCAGCAGCCCCTCCAGCGCACCCTGCCGGGTCTCCCCGGTCAGCAGGCCCGACAGGTACGACTGCTCGGCAGCGGTGGCCCGAGCCATCAACTCGGCCAGCAGCTGCTGCCGGACGCCCTGCGACCCGGCGCCGGCCAGCAGCGCGAGCTCGGCGAACACCGCGTCCACCTCGGTCAGCGTGAGCCCCGGTGCCTCCGCCGGCTCGGGACGCGCCAGCAGCGACCGCCAGCCCACGCCGGTGCGACGCTGCCGCAACGACCCGGACAGGTAGTGCGCCAGGATCTCCAGCTCCACGCCGTCGGCGGACGCCAGCGTCTGCGCGAGCGCGGCCACTTTGGCCGTGCGCGAGCCCGTCGCCGCGACCCTGGCCGAGGTCTGGACCACCTCGTCGAACAGCATGCGGCCAGTCTCCCGCCCGCCACCGACAATCCCGGCCGCCCGCGACCTACGCCTGGGTGAGCCTCCCCTCGACCACCGGGTTCACCGGCGAGTTGGTGGTCACGTAGTCGACGGTCACCTCGAGCAGGTCGTCGCCCGGCTGGAGCACGTCGGTACCGCCGGCGAACATCGTGTAGCCGTCGCCACCGGTGAACATGAAGTCGTTCGTGACGATCCGGACGGTGTCGGTGTCACCGATCGGTGTCTGGGTGCCGCCGATCCCGTCCGGCGTCTTCCACATCCCGGTGACCTCCGGCGTCTTCCCGTTGCAGGTGAACGTCGCCCTCAGGCCGGAGACCTGCGGGAAGCGTCCGGTGGCAATGGCCGAGTCGCAGACCGGGGAGAAGCCGTTCAGGAACGCCTGTTCCAGCTGGGCGCCCGTGAGGGTCAGGATCACCGACCGGTTGCCGAACGGCAGGACGGCGAACATCTCCCCCCAGGTGATCTCGCACGCCTGCTCACCCGCGCTCGGCGGGCTGCACAGCAGGTCCGCGCGGAGGCCGCCGGAGTTGGTGTACGCGGCGTCGACGCCGGGGTACTTCGCCCGCATCGAGTCGGCGACCAGGTTGCCCATCGCCGACTCGTGCAGCCGGGTGGGGTCCTTGAGGATGTCGGCGACCTGGGTGCCGATCACCTTCTTGCGCAGCTCGTCGGTGGCCACGTTCGCCGCGTCGATGATCGCCTTCACGTCCTCCCTCGGCGCCACGCCGAGGGTCTTGGCGACCCGGGTCGCGCCGCCGGCCCACGCGACGTCCCCGCCCTTCACCATCAGCTGGAGCGTGGAGTAGCTGGCGCCGGCGTTGATGCCCTCGGTGATCAGGATCCGGCCCTGCATCAGGTTGGAGATGCGGTGGGTGTGGCCCACGATCATCGCGTCCACCGTGGTGTTCTGCAGCTGGTCGGCGATGGTCAGGATCGGGCCGTCCCACGGCACACTGGCGGTGTTGCCGGCCGCGTTGCTGCCGGTGGCCGTGCCCTGGTGGATCACCACCACCTGCACCTTGACACCCAGCTTGCGCAGCCGTTCGGACTCGGCCTTGATGCGGGTGGCCTCGTCGAGGAACGTCAGCCCGGCGGTCGCGCCGGCCGAGACCAGCTCGGGGGTCTCCTTCAGCTCGGCACCGATCACGCCGACCCGGACGCCGTTGACCCGGAACACCGTCGACGGCGTCACCCACGGCGGCGCGACCCCGGTGGCGGTCTCGACGATGTTGGTGGCCAGGAACGGGAAGTTCGCCCGCTCCTGCTGCGCCTGCAGCCGCGTCACGCCGTAGTCGAACTCATGGTTGCCGTAGGACGTGGCGTCCAGGCCCCACGCGTTCTCGACGTCGATCGCCGGCATGTCCTCCAGCAGCGAGGAGTTCGCCGGCGAAGCGCCGACGTTGTCGCCGGCCGCCAGGATGAGGTCGCGTCTAGGCATGTTCGCCTGCTCCTCGTCGAACATCGTCGCCAGGTAGGAGCCGCCGCCCACCCGGGCGTTGATGGCGTTGTCGTACGCCCTGGTGGTGGGGTCGAGCTGGCCGTGGAAGTCGTTCAGCCCGACGATGTTCACCGGCGTCCAGCTCTGGCCGCCCTTGACGATCGGACGCTTGACGATGCCCTGGCTGAACTGCGGCTCGGGCACGCCGAGCAGGAACGCCAGGGTCGGCGCGAGGTCGATCGAACGGGTCTTGACGGAGCCGCGGGCGATGCCGCGTCCGCCGGCGATGAAGGTGGCCCGCATGTTGGCGTTGCCGCGCAGGTCCTGCACGTCGGGCACGTAGCCGTGCTGCCCGAAGAAGTGGGACGGGGCGACGAGCGTCCCCGGCGTGGCCGCGTCGAACTGGTAGGGGATCGAGGCGAACACCACCAGGTCGCCGGTGCGGGTCGGGTGCGCCATGTCGGCGGTCGAGCCGGCGCCGTTGGGGATGTGGCGCGCCTCGGCCTTGGTGTAGGCGCGATCGATCACCTTCCAGCCCTCGGGGTTGCCGTCACCGCTCCAGTCGGTGCTGTCGCTGAGCGCGAGGAACGCGGCCTTGATGCTCGCCACGGTGGACGCCTCGTCGGCCGCGGCGACCTGGGTCAGCCCGCCGCCGGCCGGGTCGCGTCCGGCGAGGTTGAGGTAGATCTGGACGGTGCCGCCCGCCCAGCAGGCCTTCGCCTTGCCGATCGTCTCGCCGGCCGCCGGCCGGCAGTTCGAGGTCTGCGGCTTCGACAGCAGGCCCAGGTCGACCAGCACCTTGCTGGCGTCCACGGCCAGGAACTGCGGGGCGAACCCGTGGTCGGAGGCGACGAACGTGGTCGGGTCGCGGCCGATCAGCGCGCGGGCCAGCCGCAGGGTGTCGTCCGCGCCCTCGTAGGCCTGGCGCAGGTAGCGCTCGCGTGCGGCCAGCCGGCCGTCCGCCTTGTGGTCGAGGTTCGCGTCGTCGTAGGCGGGGTTGCGGTCGCCGCCCGGCAGCCGCTTGGTGACGAGCCCGAGGAACTGGTGGGAGAACTCGTCGGTCGTCGGGAAGCCGACCAGCAGCAGGTCGGGGGAGTACTTCTTCGCGATGTAGCGCAGGATCGGCCAGTGGGCGTTCGTCCAGGCCAGGCCCTGCTCGGCGTAGGTGTCCTCCGAGACGATGCCCGCCTCTGCCACCGCGAAGTCGGCGGCGGTGGAGGTCGGGAAGGTCGAAGCCACGAACTCGGCGAAATCGGTGTAGCCCGCGTCGCCGGCCCAGTGCGGCCAGCTGGCGATCGCCCGGGTCACCGAGGTGTGGAACAGCCGCACCTTGGACAGGTCCCGGCTGAGCGTCTCGACCTTCAGGTAGAAGCCGGCGGTCTTGCCGTCGAGGGTGCCGCCGTCGATCTTGACCTTCACGTCCGCCCACTGGCCCTGGCGCAGGGTCGCGACCGGGTGGGCGCCGGAGGTCTCCTTCGCGAACAGCACCTTGTCGTAGTTGGTGCGGCCGTCGTTGGTGCTGTCGTAGATGTAGGCGTTGAGCCCGTACTTGTCGGTGCCGCCGTCCAGCACGCGCAGGCGCATCTGTTTGGCGGGGCTGTAGGACGCGGGCACGTCGGTCCAGCCGGACGCGTCGGTCGGCGCGGCGCCGGCGAACGGGTCCTGGCCCGCGTAGCCGTCGGGATGGTCGAACTGGAGGCCGAGCGAGCTGATCAGGGTGGCGTCGTCGAACAGCTGGTCGCCGGAGGCACCGATGAAGTTGGTGGCCACGCCCCGGCCGGAGTGGAACGTCCGGTAGTCGACGGTGGGGCCGTTGATGCTGGCGTTGGCGCCGCCCGCCCACTCGACCTGGGCCACCTTCAGCCCGCCGCGCTCGGCCGACTGGGCGATCGTCTCGGCCTGGAGCGTGCCGGTGTCGAAGGCCGCCGTGCGGGAGCTGAAGGCGGAGCCGTTGACGTGGAAGGTGTTGTTCGTGGAGCCCGCGACGCCCGGCCAGGCGCCGGTGGCCAGCGTGTACCAGCCCGCGCCGGTGTTGGGCGGGGCCTGGGTGAGCAGGCCGTTGCCGGAGGCCTTCACCCCGGTGCGCAGCAGCGTCCGCATCGTCGGCATCCGGCCCTGCGACGCGTACTTCTCAACGAGGTCCTGGCGCATGCCGTCCGCGGCGAAGAAGACCGCCTTGCCGTTGGTCGGCGACGGCTTGGCCGCCGGGACCACTTCGGGGACCGTCGCCGCCGCGTCCGTCGGTGCCCCGACCAGGACGACCGCGAAGGTGAGCAGGGACACGGTGAGAGCGGCGGAACGATGAGCGGACACGTGACCTCCATGGGGTGAGGATCGAGTGATACGACGCCGAACGTCCCCAACTTGGTACGCCCACTTCGGGGACGGCAATGCTTACCTTCACTTAGCTGGCTCACAGGCTAGCTCTCGGCCGTCGATGGCGCGAGGGTGGTGGCGACGGGGGCCGGAGGGGCTACCTTTGCGGGCGTGGATGCAGCGGTGAGCCGGACCTGGCGCCCGGAATGGCCGTGCCCGGTGGCGCTCGTGTGGGGCTCGGCCAAGCGGGGCGTCGACGACCCGACCTACAAGGTCGTGGGCGGACGCCACTGGCGGGCGATGAACACGGCAGCAGGGCCGGCGACGCTGGTGGTGGCGCCGCTGGACTCGTCGGGCGTGATCCGGGCCGAGGCATGGGGGCCGGGCGCCGACTGCGTCCTCGACGGGCTGCCCGCGCTGCTGGGAGCCGAGGACGACCCGTCCGGGTTCCGGCCCGTGCATCCGCTGGTCGCCGAGCTGCACCGGCGGCGTCCGCACTGGCGGTTGGCGCGCACGGCGACCGTGTGGGACGCGATCGTGCCGGTGGTGATCGAGCAGAAGGTGACCGGGCAGGAGGCGACCATCGGCATCAGGGCGCTGCTGGCCCGGCACGGGTCGCCGGCGCCGGGGCCGGGGGCCGACCGGGGACTGCGGACGTTCCCGACGGCCGAGAAGCTGCGGCTGGTGCCGTCCTGGGACTGGCTGACGATGCACATCGACCCGGCGCGTTCGGCGACGCTGGTGACCGTGGCCCGGGTGGCCGACTCGCTGGAACGCGTGCTGTCCGCCGACCCGGCCGGGGCGGACGCCAAGCTGCGGAGCCTGCCCGGCATCGGGGTCTGGACGAGCGCCGAGGTGCGCGCCCGGGCCCTCGGCGACGCGGACGCGGTGAGCCTGGGCGACTACCACCTGGCCCGTGACCTGGGCTGGGTGCTGGCCGGCGAACTCCTCGACGACGACGGCGTGGTCGAACTGCTGGAGCCCTACCGTCCGCATCGCCTCCGGGTGCAGCGGCTGATCGGCATGGCCGGCCTCGGCGCTCCCCGCCACGGCCCCCGGATGCCGCCCCGCACCCACCTCCCCCGCTGACGGACCGAATTGGGGACGGTTCCTAACTCGGTCCCGGACCGAGTTAGGAACCGTCCCCAATTCGGTCCGTCCCCGTCCCCCTCCCCGAGCTCACAGCTTGTGGGTCATTCCAGGCCGAGGGCGAGCGGCAGGACCGACAGCGGCACCGAGCCGAGGTTCAGCGCGCGGGTGTGGAAGTCCTTGAGGCTGAACTCCTCACCGGCCGCCTCGGCCGCGGCCTTCGCCTGCGCCCGGTA
>JAIUOS010000011.1 GCA_020161755.1 Actinomycetota bacterium | reverse complement strand
TGGCGCTTCTTGTAGCCGGTCTTGTTCTTGAACTTGATGATCCGGATCTTCGGACCCTTGGTCTCGGCGATCACCTCGGCGGTGACGCTGGCTTTGCCGAGCTTCTTCGCATCGGTGGTGATCTTGTCGCCGTCGACCAGCAGCAGCGGGGTCAGCGCAACGCTGTCGCCGGCCTTCGCCTCGACCTTGTCGATCTCCACGATGTCGCCGACAGCAACCTTGTGCTGACGGCCACCACTGCGCACGATCGCGTACACGCCCGACCTACTTCCTTGAACTCTTTCCGACAAGCGCGCCCACCCCGGTCTTCGCGGGTGTCCTGCGCTCTGGGTCATGCTCCCGGCGACGCAGAGCCGCACAGTGAGCACCGAGGGTCAAGACTACGGCCCCTCGGTCGGGAGGGTCAAACCGGGGACGACGTCCGGAGCAGCGCTGTTCGGTCCGGCGCGCCGACCTCGGACGCCGCGCGGCGCGAACCCGGTGTTCGGCGGGCGGACGGCCACGTCCGATTTCCGCTAGTGACGGGCCGGGCCGGGTGTCATGCTGGTCGTCATGGACTTCGAGCAGCGCTACCGGGCGGTCGAGACCCGCGACCCCCGCTTCGACGGCGCGTTCGTGCTCGCGGTGCGCACCACCGGCATCTACTGCCGTCCGTCGTGTCCCGCCCGGACCCCGCTCCCCCGCAACGTCGAGTTCTTCCCGACCGGCGCGGCCGCCCACGAATCGGGCTACCGCGCGTGCAAGCGGTGCCTGCCGGACGCCGTGCCTGGCTCACCGGAGTGGAACCTGCGCTCCGACGTCGCCGCGCGCGCGATGCGGCTGATCGGCGACGGGGTGGTGGAGCGCGAAGGCGTCCCCGGGCTGTCGCGGCGTCTCGGCTACACCAGTCGGCACCTCAACCGGCTGCTCACCGCCGAACTCGGCGCTGCTCCGCTGGCCCTGGCCCGCGCGCACCGTGCCCAGACCGCGCGGGAGCTGCTGGTGGCCACCGACCTCCCGGTCAGCGAGATCGCGTTCGCGGCCGGTTTCGGCAGCATCCGCCAGTTCAACGACACGATCGCCGAGGTCTACGACCGCACCCCGTCCCAGCTGCGCGCCACCCGCCGTCCCCCCACCACCGAGTTGTCAGAACCTCAGGTCGCTATAGCGGTCCCAGGTTCTGACAAGTCGGGGGGGACCCGGGTGCGGCTGGCGCTGCCGGTGCGGGGGCCGTTCGACGCGGGCGGCGTGTTCGCGTGGCTGGACGCGCGGGCGGTGCCCGGGGTGGAGTCGGCGGGCATCGACCGGTACGCGCGGACGCTGCTGCTGCCGTCCGGCCCGGCGACGTTCGAGGTGCGGTGGGACGGCGAGCGCCTCCTGCTGGACGCGCGCCTCGCGTCTCTGGCCGACCTGACGCCGTTGGTCGCGCGCGTCCGGCGTCTGTTCGACGCCGACGCCGACCCGGTCGGCATCGACGAGGCGCTGTCGCGACACGCCGAGCTGGCACCCCGCGTCCGCGCCGTTCCCGGCATCCGATTGCCGGGGGCGGTGGACGCCCACGAGATGCTGGTGCGGGCACTGGTCGGCCAGCAGATCTCGGTCGCGGCCGCGCGCACCCAGCTGACCCGTCTGGCGGCGGCCTGCGGCACCGCGCTCGAGGAGCCGATCGACGGGCTCACCACCCTGTTCCCGACACCCGCGCAGCTGGCCGAGCACGGCCGCCCCGTGCTGGTCGGCCCCCGGGTGCGCACCGAGAACATCCTTGCGATCGCCGGGCGGCTGGCCTCGGGTGAGCTCGACCTGTCCTGGGCCGACGACCCTCGGGCCCAGCACGACCGGCTGGTGGCCGAGCCCGGGATCGGCGAATGGACGGCCGGCTACGTGGCCATGCGCGTGCTCGGCGACCCCGACGTCCTGCCGACCGGGGACGTGGCGTTGCGCAAGGGCGCCGCCAACCTGGGGCTGCCGGCCAGCCCGGGAGAACTCGCCGCCTGGGGAGTGCGAGTGTCCCCGTGGCGGTCCTACGCGAGCCTGCACCTGTGGCGGGCATCCACACTGATGACCGGAGACCGATGATGACCATGAAGCTGACCACCTTCGACACCGCCGACGGCCCGTTCACCCTGCTGGCGGACGCGGGCGTGGTGCTGGCCGCCGGTTGGACGGCCGAGCCCGAGGCGATCCTGGGCCGGCTGCGGCCCGCGGAGCGTCCGCAGGAGGTTGCCGTCGTCGAGCCGTCCGACCCGGACGTGGCCGGGCCGGTGGCCGCCGTCCGCGCCTACTACGACGGTGACCTCGCCGCGGTGGACGCCGTCCCGGTGCGCCAGTTCGGCAGCGCCTGGCGGCAGTCCGGCTGGCAGCGGCTGCGTGCGATCACCCCCGGGGAGCCGCTCAGCTACTCACGGTTCGCCGCCGAGCTGGGCAACCCGTCCGCCGTCCGGGCGGCGGCCAGCATCTGCGCCACCAACGCGCCGGCCCTGTTCGTGCCCTGCCACCGCGTCCTGCGTGGCGACGGCAGCCTCGGCGGCTTCGCGTGGGGCGTGGAGGTGAAGCGCTCCCTGCTCGCCCGCGAAGCCGACCGACCGAGCTAGAAACCGCCCCCGCGAGATCACCTGACGCGATGTGGCCACTTCTTGCGTCCCAGCGGTCCCAATCGTCACGCTCGGGCCCTCGAAGGTCCAGATGACGACAGCCGTCCCCACCAAGCGTCGCGCACCCATCAGCGCCGGCTAGCGCGGCCTGGGTCAAGCCCTTGTCGCAATCCGTCCACCGAACCGGTGGGGTGGGGCCGCTGGGGCAGAGGGGACGCCAGCGATGGCCAGATCGCGACATCCGCGGGGAGGTGCTGATCGGTTCTCTCTCACTCGGCGGACGGGACGGGGTCCAGGACGTCGGCGATGAACGTCACCACCGAGCTGACGACCAGCTGCTCTCGCTCGGCGACCAGGGGTGCGGGCAGGCTCTTCGCCGGCGCCAGCGAATGGGTGGCCCCGGGGACGGGCACGATGCGCTCACCGGCGTAGCCCACCTCGGCCAGCGCCCTGGCCAGCTCGGCAGGGCTGCCGAACGGGTCGTTGGCCCCCTGCACCACCAGCGCAGGCCCGTCCGCACCGGCCAGCTCGGCGACCCGGCTCTTGGCGGGCTTGCCGGGCGGGTGCAGCGGGAACGACAGCAGGACGAGCCCGGCCAGCGAGGGGTCGAAGCAGCGGCAGGCGCAGCGGGCCCCGGCGCTGCGTCCGCCGACGAACAGCGGGACGCCCGGCCAGCGACGGCTGAGCACCTCCAGCGCCGGCAGCCACGCCCGGTCGAGGCTGGCCGGAGGCCCGGCCACCTTGCGTCCGGCCACCAGCCAGGGCTGGCGGTACCGCGCCACGCTCACCCCGGACGCCGGCAGCTCCCGCGCCAGCAGTTCCAGGTCCCAGGACGCCTCGCTGCCGCCGGCGCCGTGCCCGAGCACCACCGCCGCCACCGGCGACGCCGCCTCCGCGACCACCAGTTCGCCCACCCCGTCCGGGGTCTCGACGCGCACCGGCCCACTCATGGGTCCAGTCTCGCCGATGGACGCTCACGGCGTGGCATGCTGAGGCAGACACCGCAGCCAGGAGCGCAGCCAATGGACTTCTTCAACCTCTACGCCCACGGGTTCGCCCGGGTCGCCGCCTGCACGCTGCCGATCACGATGGTGACCCCGCGCGCGAACGCCGAGGCCGTGCTCGCCCAGGCCAGGAAGGTGGCGGACGCGGGCGCGTGCTTGGCCGTCTTCCCCGAACTCACCCTCACCGGCTACTCGATCGAGGACCTGCTCATGCAGGACACCGTCCTCACCGCCACCCTGGACGCGCTCGACTGGCTCGTCCCGCAGACCGTCGACCTCGGCTGCATCGTCGTGGTGGGCGCTCCGCTGGTGAGCCTCAACCGCATCTACAACTGCGCGGTGGTCATCCATCGCGGGCAGGTGCTCGGCGTGGTGCCGAAGTCGTACCTGCCGACCTACCGCGAGTTCTACGAGCGCCGCCAGATCGGTCCCGGCGACGACGTCACCGGCGAGATCCGGGTGGCCGGGCAGGACGTGCCGTTCGGCTCCGACCTGCTGTTCGCCGCCGACGACGTGCCCAGCTTCGTCCTCAACGTCGAGATCTGCGAGGACATGTGGGTGCCGATCCCGCCGAGCGCCGAGGCCGCGCTGGCCGGCGCGACCGTGATCGCGAACCTGTCCGGCAGCCCGATCACCGTGGCCAAGGCCGAGGAGCGCAAGCTGCTCTGCGCGTCCGGCTCGTCGCGGCTGATCGCCGGGTACGTGTACGCCGCCGCGGGCGAGGGCGAGTCGTCCACCGACCTCTCCTGGGACGGGCAGACCCTCATCTACGAGTCCGGGACGCTACTCGCGGAGTCCGAGCGCTTCCCGTCCGGACCGCGCGCAAGCATCGCCGACCTCGACCTGGGCACGCTGGTGCAGGACCGGCTGCGCCAGGGCACGTTCGACGACAACCGCCGCACCCACGCCGAGCGGGTCGGGGAGTACCGGACGGTGACCTTCCCCCTCGAACCGCCGACGGGCGACCTCGGGCTACGGCGGACGCTGGCGCGGTTCCCGTTCGTGCCGGCGGACGCGGCGCGCCTCGCCCAGGACTGCTACGAGGCCTACAACATCCAGGTCAGCGGGCTGGAGCAGCGACTGCGGGCGATCGGCCAGCCGAAGATCGTGATCGGCGTCTCGGGCGGCCTCGACTCCACCCACGCCCTGATCGTGGCCGCCCGCGCCATGGACCGGCTGGGCCGTCCGCGCACCGACATCCTGGCGTTCACGATGCCGGGCTTCGCCACGTCCGCCCACACCAAGGGCAACGCGACCGCGCTGGCCACCGCGCTGGGCGTGACGTTCGCCGAACTCGACATCACCGAGACCGCCCGGCTCATGCTCGACCGCATGGACCACCCGTTCGCGGACGGCGAGCCGGTCTACGACGTGACGTTCGAGAACGTGCAGGCCGGGCTGCGCACCGACTACCTGTTCCGGCTGGCCAACCAGCGCAACGGGATCGTGCTCGGCACCGGCGACCTGTCCGAGCTCGCGCTCGGCTGGTGCACCTACGGCGTGGGCGACCAGATGTCGCACTACAACGTCAACGGTGGGGTGCCGAAGACGCTGATGCAGCACCTGATCCGGTGGGTGATCAGCTCGGCACAGTTCGAGGACGCGGTGTCGGTCACCCTCCAGGCGATCCTCGACACCGAGATCACCCCCGAACTGGTGCCGGTCGGCGAGGGGGAGACGCCGCAGTCGACGCAGGCCAAGATCGGGCCCTACGCGTTGCAGGACAACACCCTGTTCCAGGTGCTGCGCCACGGCATGCGACCGTCGAAGATCGCGTTCCTCCAGTGGCACGCCTGGCGGGACGCGGACGCCGGCGCCTGGCCCGAGGGCTTCCCGCACGACGAACGCACGGCCTACGACCTGGCCACCATCAAGAAGTGGCTCGGCGTGTTCTGCTCCCGGTTCTTCGGCTTCGCGCAGTTCAAGAGATCCGCGCTGCCGAACGGCCCCAAGGTGGTCCGGGGCGGCTCACTGTCGCCGCGCGGGGACTGGCGGGCACCGTCCGACACCTCGGCGGCCCTGTGGCTCGCCGACCTGGAGAACGTCCCCGACCAGGCCTGACCCACCGGCCTCCGTCCACAGACGCCCCCGAAGTTCACAAACGCCCCCGAAACTTCGGGGGCGCTTGTGAGTTTCGGGGGCGTTTGCGCGGGAGCTGGGGCCCACCGTAATGCTTGCTGGCGCCTGCTCCTCAGCGACCGTCGGCGCTCAGACCTCGGCGGGCGCGGCCTCAGGGTCGACCGGCTCGGCGACGGCGTCCTCGGGCTGGAGCACGATCCCGGGCACGTCCTCGACGACCGGTTCGGTGAGGACCTCGACGACCGGTTCGGCGACGACCTCAACGGTCTCGACCACCTCGACGGCCTCCGCCGCCTCGGCAGCAGCGTCCGCCTCCGCGGCAGCCTCGGCCTCGGCGTGGGCGTGCTCGCTCGCGGCCGCGATGACCAGGAGTTCGGGCGGCGGTCCGGACGGACGCACCGGCTCCTCCTTGCGCGTCCGACCACCGCGACGGGTGGTGGCGGCAGTCGCGTTGCCGCCCCGGGAGCCACGACGTCCGGTCTCGCGCTCACCGCCGTCGGCCGGCGCCTGCGACGCCACCGGGGCGTCGTGCACGTGGTAGCCGCGACCCTTGCAGGTCTCGCACGCCACGGTGAACGCCTCGGCCAGACCGGTGCCGATCTTCTTGCGGGTCATCTGCACCAGGCCGAGCGAGGTGACCTCGGCCACCTGGTGGCGGGTGCGGTCGCGACCCAGGCACTCGACCAGCCGGCGCAGCAGCAGTTCGCGGTTGGCCGGGAGCACCATGTCGATGAAGTCGATCACGATGATGCCGCCGATGTCGCGCAGCCGGAGCTGGCGGACGATCTCCTCGGCCGCCTCCAGGTTGTTCGACGTCACCGTCGCCTCGAGGTTGCCCGACGTGCCGGTGAACTTGCCGGTGTTCACGTCGATGACCGTCATGGCCTCGGTCCGGTCGATGATCAGCGAGCCGCCCGAGGGCAGGAACACCTTGCGCTCCAGCGCCTTCGCGACCTGCTCGTGGACGCGGTGCGCGTCGAAGATGTCGCCGCGCTCGGTGCGGTCCCAGCGCTGCAGGCGTTCGCGCAGGTGCGGCGCGACGTGCTCCACGTAGGCCAGGACGGTGTCGTAGGCGTCGTCGGCCTGCCCGTTGCCGTCGACGACCAGCGCACCGAAGTCCTCGGTGAACAGGTCACGGACGATGCGGACGGTCAGGTCGGGCTCGGCGTACAGCTGCGCGGGGCCCTGGCCGGACTTCTTCTTCTCCAGCACCTCCCACTGCGCCTTCAGCCGGTTCACGTCGCGGACGAGTTCCTCCTCGCTCGCGCCCTCGGCCGCGGTCCGCACGATGACGGACGCCTCCGGCTCGATCAGCTCGTCGAGGATGCCCTTCAGGCGCCGCCGCTCGCCCTCGGGCAGCTTGCGGGAGATCCCGGACAGGTGGCCGCCCGGGGAGTAGACGATGTAGCGGCCGGGGATGGAGATGTGGGACGTCAGCCGCGCGCCCTTGGCGCCGACCGGGTCCTTGCTCACCTGCACCAGCACCTGCTGGCCCGACTTGAAGACCCGCTCGACCTTCTTGTCCTGGCCGGTGACGCCGAAGCCGTCCCAGTCGACCTCGCCGGCGTACAGCACCGCGTTGCGGCCGCGGCCGATGTCGACGAACGCCGCCTCCATCGAGGGCAGCACGTTCTGGACGCGGCCCAGGTAGATGTTGCCGATCATCGAGGTGGCGGACGCCCGGTCGACGTAGTGCTCCACGAGGATCCCGTCCTCCATCACGGCGATCTGGGAGTAGTCGTCGGCCTGGCGGATCAGCATGGTGCGCTCGACCGCCTCGCGACGGGCCAGGAATTCGGACTCGCTCAGGATCGGGGTGCGGCGGCGACCGGCAGCGCGGCCCTCGCGGCGGCGCTGCTTCTTGGCCTCCATGCGGGTCGAGCCCTCGATGCCGGTGACCTCGTCGTTGGCACTGGTGCCGCGGCGGCGCGGTTCGCGCGGCGCCCGCACGACGATCTCGACGCCGTCCTCCTCGACCTCACCGGAATCCTCGCCACGACGGCGACGACGGCGACGACGGCGTGCGGTGCCCTCGGCGGCCGGCTCGTCACCGGTCTCGGCCTCGGCGTCCGCGGTGGTCTCGGCGGGCTCGCCGTCGGCGTCCTCGGTCTCGTCGTCGACGGCAGCGTCGCCCGCGCCGCGACGACGGCGGCGTCCGCCACGACGGCGACGACGACGGCGCGGGCTCGCGCCCTCACCCTCGGCCTCGCCCTCGGCCAGTTCGTCGTCCTCGGCCTCCTCATCGCCCGCGTCGGCGTCGAGCGCCTCGTCGGCCGCTTCAGCGTCGGACGCCTCGTCGCCCTCGGTGAGCGCCTCGGCGTCCTCGTCCTCCTCGAGTTCGGCGGCGGTATCGCTCAGCCGCCCGCTGATCGCGGCGGCGAGGGAGTCGAGCACCTGGTCGGGGGTGGCCTCGTCGGTCATACCGAAGGCCTCGGCCTTGACCCGGCCACGGGAGCGGGTGCGTCCGGTGCCGGCGCTGGCCAGCTCGGCCAGGCTGGCCGCGACCTCGCCGGTGGCGTCGGCGGCCGGAGCCTCGGCCGGCTCAGCGGCACGGGTGGCGCGGCGGCGCCGCGGGGTCTTGGGGGCGTCCTCGGCCGGCGGAGCGGTGTCGGCCGCGGCGGCCGGCTCGTCCAGCTGGAGCTGGGGTGCAGCGTCGGGGTCCGCGGCGTTGGCGCGGCTGCGGCGGGCCCGCTTGGGGGGCTCCGGCGCCGCTTCTGTCGCCGCATCAGCAGCCTCGGCGGGGGCATCGGCAGCCTGGGCGGGGGCCTCGGCGACGGCGGCCGGCGGGCCGGCCGGGCGACTCGCGGCCCGGCGGCGCTTCGGGGTGGACGCGGTGGTGTCCTGGGCGGTCTGGTCAGTATCCGGGTGTTCGGAATCGAGCATTCTTGCTCTCCTTCAGCGGCGGGGGTGCCGCAAACGTGGCTGCCTGGGCAGCGAAGCCTGATTTCGTCGAATGCCTGCGACGCTGTGGCCCCCGCGGTCGTCTCGCGTCGCGGTGAGGTCCCGGCATCGTGATCGGCCTGTCACACCGGTCACAGCACTCAAGGGGTCGGGGGTCTGGATGACTCCCACCTGATGGCAGTATTCCACACTCCCCCCAGCCCCCGGCATTCGTGGCCGGGTTGCGGGCGGGCGAGTTCTGCTGATCAGTCGGCCAGCGGGTCGCGGATCTCCGCGCCGTCCCAGACGCCCTGCTCGAGCCGCGTGGCCAGCGCAGGGACGCCGGTCTTCAGGACCGGGCGCAGCGCGTGGAGCGCCTGCACCACGTCGTCGGGACGCACCAGCGGCTCACCGATCAGCGACACCAGGTCGAGTCGCTCGCCCGCGGAGGCGAGCGAGAGGATCGCGCCGCGAACGTCGAAGTGCCGCAGGCCGGTCTTCGTCATGCGTTCCACCTCATGCTGCTCGGCGGCGAGCAGTTCGGTGACCGCACCGGACAGTTCGGCGGGGTCCACCCCGGCGAGCACCAGCTCCCAGCGGGACGCGGTGAGCCGGTCGGCCAACGACCCCGGGCCGGCCTCGACGACCCGGACGATCACGAGCCCGTCGGGCATGGCGGCGTTCAGTTCGTCGCGCACCCAGCCCGGTTCCAGCACCGCGGCCAGCCCGAGCTCGAGGTACTCGGCCTCGGTCGCCGCGCCGGTCGGGGACGCGTTCGCGTAGCTGATCCGTGGGTGCGGGGAGAAGCCGGACGAGAACGCCATCGGGATCCCGGCCCGCCTCAGCGCGCGCTGGAAGGCCCGGTCGAAGTCACGGTGCGAGGCGAACCGCGCCCGTCCCCGCTTGGCGTACTGCACGCGCAACCTCTGCACCGGGGGCGCCTGCTGGACGGGTGGCTGTCGGGACACGGCGCACAGCCTAACGGGCACCACCCGGACCCGAGCGCGGGCGGGGCTAGGCTGCCGCGCGTGATCGAGCTGCGTCCGGCCCTTCCCGGTGAGTACGCGGCCGTCGGCGACCTCACCGCCCGCTCCTACCTCGCCGACGGCGCGGTCGCGTCCGACGACCCCTACCTCGACCTGCTCCGCGACGCAGCCGGACGCGCCGCCGGCGCCGAACTGTGGGTGGCGGTCGAGGACGGCACCCTGCTGGGCACCGTCACCCGGTGCCCGCCCGGCTCGCGCTACCGCGAGCTGGGGGGCGAGGACGAGGGCGAGTTCCGGGCCCTCGCGGTCGCCCCCGAGGGGCGCGGACGCGGGGTCGGCGCGGCCCTGGTGGAGCTGTGCCTGGAGCGGGCGGCCGCCGAGGGCTCGGCGAGCATCGTCATCTCCACCGCGGAGTGGATGACCACCGCCCACCGCCTCTACGGGCGGCTGGGCTTCGTGCCGGCTCCCGAGCGTGACTGGTGGCCGCGTCCCGACGTGCACCTGCTGGCGTTCGTCCGTCCGCTGCCCTGAGCGCGGCCGGGAGGCCGGTCAGGTGATGCAGAACTCGTTACCCTCCGGATCGGCCATCGTGAACCAGCGGTGCGGGCCCTGCGAGTCCTCGTGCAGGAAGGTGGCACCCCGGGCCAGCAGCTCGTCCCGGGTCGCGTCCAGGTCGGGCCCGGCGGCGGTCGCCCGCACGTCCAGGTGCAGCCGGTTCTTGCCCGCCTTCGCCTCGGGCACCAGCTGGAACAGGATCCGGGTGCACGCCGCACCCGCCGGCGGTTCGGGCTGGACGATCGCTGCGCCGGTGGCCCACCACACCTGGCCGCGCCAGGTGCGGGTCTCGTCGTCACTCGCGTAGCCCTGCGCGACCATCGCGGCGATGAACTCCTCGTTGGTGGGCTCCAGCGTCCAGCCCAGCGTCCGCGCCCACCAGTCGGCGAGCTCGTGCGGGTCCGCGCAGTCCACCACCACCTGGAAAGCCAGCGGTGCGGTCATCGTTCCTCCTTCGGCTGGGTCGTGGTGGCCTCCGGGATGCCCGGCGGCCGGTCCCCGAAGTTCTCGAGGTGCCACTCGTCGAACGCCGCGACGGCGGTGGGCAGGGTCGCGAAGATGCGGTTCTCCCCCACCGCCTGCACGAACCCGGCCGCGGCGAGCTGTTCGCGCACCTCCATCTTCACCCGGGCGAGCGCGAACACGATGCCCGACTCGGTGAGCGTCCGCCGCAGCTGCTCTAGGGTGTCGACGGCGGTCAGGTCCACCTCGACGTTGGCCTCGGCGTTCAGGACGAACCACTGCGCGGGCGGGTCGGCACGATGGACGGTCGCCAGCGCGCGGGTGTAGAAGTCGTCGGCGTTGGCGAAGAACAGCGGCGAGTCGTACCGGTAGACGATCAGGCCGGGCACCTGGGTGGCGTTCGGGTAGTCGTCCACGTCGTGCATGCCGGCGATACCGGGCACGTAGCCCAGCACCCCGTCGTGGGGGTGCGCGATGCGCCGGATCAGGTCCAGCAGCGACAGCCCGACGGCGATCCCGATGCCGTTCAGCAGGCCGGTGCCGAGCACGGCGGCCATTGTGATCAGGGCGAGCACGATCTCGCTGCGCCGGAACCGGGCGATGCGGCCCAGCTCGGCCAGGTCGACCAGCCGGAGGCCCGCGTACACCACCACGCCGCCGAGGGCGGCCTGCGGAAAAGCCCCGAGCACCGGCGAGAACAGGAAGATCGACCCCACCACCATCGCTGCGGCCACGAGGGAGTGCAGCTGGGTGCGGCTGCCGGCCGCGTCCCCGATCACCGTGCGACTCGCCGACGAGGACACCGGGAAGCCCGCCAGGAACCCGTTGGCGACGTTGGCGGCGCCCATCGCGAGCAGTTCACCGGTCGCGTCGACGTGCTCCTCCCGCCGGGCGGCGAACGCGCGTCCGGTCAGGATCACGTCGCTGTACCCGACCACCGCGATGCCGAGGGCGGCCACCACGAGCTGGAAGGTGTTGATGCCGTCCAGGCTCGGCAGCGCAGCCTGCGGCAGGTCACGGGGCACCTCGCCGATCACTGCGATGCCCATGGACGCGAGCGGCGTGAACGCGACCAGCGCCGCCGCGGCGAGCATCACCATCAGCGGACCGGGCCAGGTCGGCAACCAGTGCCGCAGGGCGAACAGGGCGACCACCACGCCCAGCCCCAGCGCCAGGGTCGGCAGGTGCACCGAGCCGAACTGCGCGAACAGGGACGCCGCCTCGGCGCCGGGGTTGTCGCCGGCGACCGGGAGCTTGGTGAGCTTGCTGAGCTGGCTGAACACCATCAGCACCCCGATGCCGGCCATGTAGCCCACCAGCACCGGCTTCGACAGCAGGTTCGCGATGAACCCCAGCCGGGCGAGCCAGGCGACCAGGCACACCACGCCGACCGCGATCGCGATCAGGGCCGCCACCTCGCCGCGGCGTCCGATGCCCACCTGACCGACCAGGGCGGCGATGCCGGCGGCGGTCATCAGGGCGGTCGTCGACTCCGGGCCGATCGAGAGCTGCCGGGAGTTGCCGAGGATCGCGTAGATCGCCATCGGTGCCAGCACCGCCCACAGGCCGGTGACCGGTGGCAGCCCGATGATCTCGGCGTACGCCATCACCTGCGGCACCAGGTACGCCGACACCGTGACGCCCGCGATCAGGTCGCCGCGCAGCCAGGTGCGCTGGTAGCTCGTCAGTACCGCCAGGCCTGGCAACCAGCGCCGCCAGCCCACAGGTTCGGAAACCATGGCTGGACCCTATTCGACCAGCCCCGCCGCCACCGCAAAGTGGACCCAAACCGTCGACATCGGCGGTTTGGGTCCACCTTGCGAGGGTTCCGGGCGCAGGAAAGGGGGACAGTCCCCTTCACCGCGCCGCCACCGAAACGAAAGGGGACTGTCCCCTTTCGTTTCGCGGCGGCTCAGCTGGCGGCGGCCGGACGGGTGACGACGGTCAGCGGGAGCAGCGAACGGCCGGTGGGGCCGATCTGGATCTCGGTGCCGAACTCGGGGCACACGCCGCAGTCGTAACAGCCCGACCAGCGGCAGTCCTCCACCTCGCTGCCGTACAGCGAGTCCTGGTAGTCCTGCCACAGCCAGTCGCGGTCGAGGCCGGCGTTGAGGTGGTCCCAGGGCAGCACTTCGCCTTGCGGGCGCTCCCTGGTGGTGTACCAGGCGAGGTCGACGCCGGTGCCGGCCAGGGCCGTGGACGCGGCGTCCACCCAGCGCTCGAACGAGAAGTGCTCGCTCCAGCCGTCCAGCTTGCCGCCGTCGCGCCACACCTGCTCGATCACCGCACCCACCCGGCGGTCGCCACGGCTCAGCAGGCCCTCGATCATGCCCGGCTTGCCGTCGTGGTAGCGCATGCCGATCGCCCGGCCGTAGCGCTTGTCCTCGCGGATCTTCTCGCGCAGCAGGCGCAACCGGTTGTCGATCGTCTCGGGGCTGGCCTGCGCCACCCACTGGAACGGGGTGTGCGGCTTCGGCACGAACCCGCCGATGCTGATCGTGCACCGGACGTCCCGGGTGCCGGCCGCTTTGCGTCCGGCCTCGATCACGTGCGCGGCCATGTCGGCGATGCCGAGGACGTCCTCGTCGGTCTCGGTGGGCAGTCCGCACATGAAGTACAGCTTGACCTGCCGCCAGCCCTGGCTGAACGCCGCGGCGACGGTGTTGATCAGGTCCTCCTCGCTGACCATCTTGTTGATCACCTTGCGCATCCGCTCCGAGCCGCCCTCCGGGGCGAACGTCAGGCCGGAGCGGCGTCCGTTGCGGGACAGCTCGTTGGCGAGGTCGATGTTGAACGCGTCCACCCGGGTGCTGGGCAGCGACAGCGACACGAAGCTGCCCTCGTACCGGTCGGCGAGCTCTCGGGTGACCGGCCCGATCTCGGAGTGGTCGGCGCTGGACAGGCTGAGCAGGCCGACCTCGTCGAGCCCGGTCGCGGCGATGCCGCCCTCGACCATCCGTCCGATGGTCTCGATGTTCCGTTCCCGCACCGGGCGGGTGATCATGCCGGCCTGGCAGAACCGGCAGCCGCGGGTGCAGCCACGGAAGATCTCCACCGAGTAGCGCTCGTGCACGGTCTCGGCCAGCGGCACCACCGGGCGGGACGGGTAGGGCCACTCGTCCAGTTCCATCAGGGTGTGCTTCGACACCGTCGCCGGCACCCCGTCCGCGTTCGGACGGACTACCTCGATCGCACCGGTGTCGGTGTAGCTGACGTCGTAGAACGAGGGGACGTAGGCCACGCCGCTCTTCGCGAGCTCGAACAGCAGGCCGCGGCGGCCACCGGGCCGTCCGGACGCCTTCCAGCCCCGCACCAGTTCGGAGACCCGGAGCGCGGCCTCCTCACCATCGCCCAGCACGGCGGCGTCGATGAAGTCGGCGATCGGCTCGGGGTTGAACGCGGCGTGCCCGCCGGCGATCACGATCGGCTCGTCGTCGCCGCGCTCGCTCGCGTGCAGGGCGATCCCGGCCAGGTCGAGGGCCTCGAGCAGGTTGGTGTAGCCGAGCTCGGTGGAGAAGCTGACGCCGAGCACGTCGAACGCCCGCACCGGGAGGTGGCTCTCCAGCGTGAACTGCGGCAGCCCGTGGGTGCGCATCAGCGCGGCCAGGTCGGGCCAGATCGAGAACGTCCGTTCGGCCAGCAGCCAGTCGCGCTCGTTGAGGATCTCGTAGAGGATCGCCAGCCCCTGGTTGGGCTGGCCGACCTCGTAGGCGTCGGGGTACATCAGGGCCCAGCGCACCTCGGCGGCGGCGAAGTCCTTGCTGACCGAGTTCACCTCGCCGCCGGTGTACTGCACGGGCTTGCTGACCTGGGCGAGCAGGGGCTCCAGGCGCGGATACAGCGATTCGACGAGAGTGGTCATGGTCCGACAAGCGTAAACGGTCGCCTCGTCAGGGCCGAACGGATCAGGTCGGCAACATTCGCACCCCACCGCTTCGCAAGCTGTGAGTCAGGCGGCGATGTCGCCGCTCAACTCACAGCGTGTGGCGTGAGACCCGTCAGTCGATGACCGGGGAGTGCGGGGCCGCGTTCTCGACCACCAGGTCGGCCCGGTGCGCGGGGTCGCACGACTGAAGGTAGATCAACTGGCCCTGGTAGTACCGCGCATTCGCCGGGTCCTCCGGGTCGGCGATGATCTTCTCCTCGCGCTCGGACATCCGGTGGAACGACTCGGCGAACGGCACCTCGAGCCAGACCGAGAGGTCCCAGACCTTCTTGTTGCGGCTGGAGCACAGCTCGTCACGGTGGATGAACATGCCGTCGATGATCACCACCGCGTCATCGGGGGCGATGCGCCACGGCGACTTCACCTCCGACTCCGAATCCAGGTCGTAGGCGGCGGTGCGGTAGCGCCCCGAACCGCCGTGGCCGAGCGGCTCAAGCACCTCGTTGCTGAAGCGCTCGTAGTCGTAGCTGTCCTCGAAGTAGCCCTTGGCGGACGCCCGCCCCTGCGCGTACCGCTTCGACTGCGGGTTCAGGTAGTCGTCCATCGAGATCCGGATCACCGTGAGGCCGGACTCCTTCAACAGGTCGGCGAGCTCGTCGGCGAACGTCGTCTTGCCGGCGCCGTCGACCCCGTCCACGCCCACCAGGGTGCGTCCTGCGCGAAGCCGGATCTTGGCCCGCAGCCACTTCAGGGCACTCGCCGCGTCGAGCCGGTTCATCACATCGTTGGTCATCTCACGCCCTTGTCAAGCGTTGTGTGCGAAGACTTCCACTCTACCTCGCTCCAGCCGTTCGGCTCCCCCGGGGTCGCGCCCACCGGGACGACGGCCGCCGGTGCGGCGGACGTGGCCAGCCCCTGGCGCTTGGCGATCCACAGGATCAGGACCATCACCGCCACCGTGAACACCAACTGGACGAGGGCGATCGGCCCCGTGGAGTCGGGTCCGCGGTCGAACATGCCCTCCAGCCCCCCGAACGGCAGGTGGATCTCCGCCACCATGTTGTTGGCGACGTGCAGCGCGACCGCGGCCTCGAGCCCGCCGGTGCGCCACACCAGCACCGAACAGATCATGCCGACCGAGAAGTAGTAGATGTTCAGCCAGAGGTTGTCGGCGGCGTGCAGCAGCATGAACACCCACGACGACACCACCGCCGCCACCACGAGACCCAGACGTCGCGACCCGAACCAGGAGCCGACGCTGCGGGCAACGATGCCCCGGACGCCGTACTCCTCGCCCGCGGCCTGGAACGGCGTGGTCAGCAGCACCACGAGGATCAGGAACAGCGAGTCGTTGTTCCACCGGAACTCGGGGATGCCGCCCAGCGCGAAGTCCAGGCCGAGACCGACCAGGAAGACGGGCGTGGCGACCAGCAGGAACCGCCACAGCAGCCGCCAGCGGAAACCGCCGGCGATCGAGGAGATCCAGCGCGGACGCTGGCCGTACACCGCCCAGGCGGTCAGGCCGGCCAGCGGGATCGAGAGGGCGAGGGCCACGTTGTTGGTGGCGAAGCCGATGGGCGTCGAGACCGCTGCCGTGATCCGGTCCGGGTCGCCGGAGGTCAGGTCCTCCATCGAGACGCGGCCGGCCGCGATGTCGATCGCGATCCCGATCCCGGGCACCACCAGCGCCGCCACGAAGAACAGGGCGACGAACATCGCCAGCGCGAGGATCGGCTTCCACCAGCGGAACCGCGGGGCACGGAAGAACTCGTGGTACTGCCGCGGCACCACCGGCAACGCGGACGGCTTCGGTCGCGGCCCCGGTACGGTCCACACCGGTGCGTACGGCGGCTGAGGGGAGGGCGGCATCCCGCCCGGGGCCGGCGCGTACGGCGGCAGTGCGTACGGCGGCGGGGCGGACGTGGGCATCGCCCCCGGAGCGGGCGCGTACGGCGGTTGCGCGGACCAGGCCGGACCCGCCTCCGGGGCACCCGGCCAGGCGGGCGTCCCGGTGTTCTGGTCGGGCTGGCCGGGTTGGCTCACGCCAGGTTCGGGAACCACAGCGCGATCTCGCGAGCGGCCGACTCGACGGAGTCGGACGCATGCACCAGGTTCTCGCGGTTGGACAGCGAGTAGTCGCCGCGGATCGTGCCCGGGTCGGCGACCACCGAGTTGGTCACGCCGTTCATCAGCCGCACCACGTCGACCGCGGACGTGCCCTCCAGCACCAGCGCCACCAGCGGACCGCTGGTGAAGTAGTCGCGCAGCGGCGGGTACCACGCCTTGTCGACGTGGTCGGCGTAGTGGCGATCGGCCATCGCCGCGTCCACCTCGCGCAGTTCGAGGGCGGCGATGCCCAGCCCCTTCGCCTCGTAGCGGCCGAGGATGGCGCCGGCGAGCCCGCGACGCACCGCGTCCGGCTTGAGCAGGACCAGGGTCCGTTGCAGATCCGTCATGGCTGGCACCTTACCTGCCGGTACCCTCGGGTCCGTGCACGCCGGCGTTCAGGCCGCGGGCGGCCCCGCCGGCGGTGTCGTTTCGATGCGTCGGCCCAGCACGAAGCAGACCACCCACAGCAGGGCGAACATGCCGCCGACCGCGTACATCATCGGGGTCGCCAGGCCGAGGGCGATGGCCACCACCTGGGTCAGCCAGCCCAGCGGGTAGCCGGCCGGGCCGCGCAGCAGGGCGGCCGCGAGCAGCGCCAGCACGGCCGCGCCCAGGCCCAGGCCGAACGCCAGCGGGACACCCAGCGCCGAGACCTGGATCATGCCGGCGATGGCCAGCCCGAACACGATGGCCTCGAAGGCCAGGATGCTCAGCATCACCCGACCCATCGGGTTCTTCGGGGCGAGCCTCACGACTCGTCGTCCCGGTGCACGAGCAGGGCGCGGGCCTCGCCGGCCGCGTAGACCGAGCCGGCGATCAGCACGCCGGCGCCCGGTCCGGCTTCGTCGGCCAGCCGCACGGCCTCGTCGATCGCGGCGGCCATGCCCGGGGCGACACGCACCCGGTCCTCGCCGAACACGCCGGACGCCCGCTCCCCCAGGTCCTCGGCGCTCATGGCCCTGGACGTGGACCCGATCGTGGTGCAGACCACGGTCGACATGGCCTCGGCGAAGATCGACAGGACGCCGTCCACGTCCTTGTCGGCCATCATCGCCACCACGCCGATCAGCGGGGTGAAGTCGAACGCCTCGGTGATGCCGTCGATGGTGGCCCGGGCACCGTGCGGGTTGTGGCAGGTGTCGAGCACCACCGTCGGAGAACGACGGACGATCTCGAGCCGCGCCGGCGCCACGACCTGCTCCAGGCCGGTCGCGATCACCTCGGCCGGCATCGGCTTGCCGCCGAGGAACGCCTCGACGGCGGCCACCGCCACCGCCGCGTTCTCGGCCATGTGCGCCCCGAACAGCGGCAGGAACAGGTCACCGAGCGGGCCGTCGGCGGTCTCCAGGCGCAGCACCTGCCCGCCGATGCCGGTGGCTCGGCTGATCAGCCCGAACTCGACACCCTCCCGCAACGCCTCCGCGCCGACCTCGGCGCACCGGGCCATCAGGACGCGGGCCGCGTCCGGCTGCTGCGCGGCCAGCACCGCCTTGGAGCCGGCCTTGATGATGCCGGCCTTCTCTGCGGCGATCTCGGCGATCGTGGTGCCGAGCAGGTGGGTGTGGTCGAGGTCGACCGGGCAGACCACGGCGACCTGGGCGGTGACGATGTTGGTGGCGTCCCAGCGTCCGCCGAGCCCGACCTCCACCACCGCGACGTCCACCGGCGCGTCCGCGAACGCGGCGTAGGCCAGGGCGGTCATCACCTCGAAGAACGTCATCTTCACGCCGTCGATCAGCTGCGCGTCGACGAGGTCGACCAGCGGCTGCACCTCGGTGACCAACTCGTCGAACCGTTCGTCGCTGATCGGCTCGCCATCGATGCTGATGCGCTCGGTGAGGTCGACCAGGTGCGGGCTGGAGTAGCGGCCGACGCGCAGCCCGAGCGCGCGGAGCAGCGAGTCGATGATCAGGGCGGTGCTGCCCTTGCCGTTGGTGCCGGCGACCAGGATCACCGGGCAGGCCTGCTCCGGCGAGCCGAGCAGGTCGCACAGCGCCTGGACCCTGGCCTGGCTGGGCGCGACGCGGTGTTCGGGCCAGCGGGCCTGGAGGTCGGCGACGATGGTTGCGTGGGTGGCGCTCATGGTGCCGCCCAGATTAACGGACGTCCGTCCGGTTGCCCCCGGGGCCGGCCGTCCTTCCCGGCAGGGCTCACAAACTCCCTCGGTATACTGACGCGGTGCCCGAGTCCGCCGCTGCCCTGCCGTCCCGGCGTCCGTGGCCCGAGTGGGTGACCCTGGCCGCACGGCTCATCCTCGGTATCACCCTCGTCGTCGCCGGCGCCCTCAAGGTGACCAGGCTGGACGCGTCCGTGCAGTCGGTGCGGCTCTACCAGTTGCTGCCGTGGGACCTCACCACGATCGTCGGCATCGCGCTGCCGATCCTGGAGATCGCGGTCGGCCTGCTGCTGATCACCGGCACCTTCACCCGTCTCGCGGCCGTGCTGGGCGCCCTGCTGATGCTGGCCTTCATCATCGGCATCGCCTCGGTCTGGGCGCGCGGCATCTCGATCGACTGCGGCTGCTTCGGCGGCGGCGGCGCGGTCGAGGCGAGCCAGACCCAGTACCCGCAGGAGATCGCCCGGGACGTCGGGCTGTTCCTCACCGGCGCGTGGGCGGCGTGGCGTCCCCGCTCGCCGTTCGCCATCGACAACTGGCTGTTCGCCCCGACGGCCACCGAACCCGACGCATCCGAATCCGAAGAATCCCCGGCTGACAAGGAGCCCGCACGATGACCCAGAACAACCGCGAACGCCTGCGCAAGGCACAGGCGGCTGCCGCCAAGCAGCAGCGGCTGACCCGGATCATCGGTGTCGGCGCGGCCGTGCTCGTCCTCGTCGTGATCGGGGTGTTCGTCGGCGTCCTGTTCCAGAACCAGGGCAAGGTGGCCGCGTCCAGCTCGATCACCCCGCCCAACGCGACCGCCGACGGCAAGTCCGTCGTGCAGAACCCGGGCAAGGCGAAGGCCGGGGCGCCGGTCGTCGAGCTGTTCTTCGACTACCAGTGCCCGGTCTGCAAGCAGTTCGAGTCGGGCTACGGCGAGGCGATCACCTCGCTGGCCGCGTCGGGTGACATCGAACTGCACTACCGGACGATGACGTTCCTGGACAACAACCTGAACAACGACGCCTCCGTGCGCGCCGGGGTTGCCGCCATGTGCGCCGACACCGTCGGCAAGTACTCCGACTTCCACAACGCGATCTACACCAACCAGCCCGAGACCGAGGGCGCCGGCTATGCCGACAGCGTGCTGCGCGACACGATCCCGGCGGCGGTGGGGATCACCGGGGACAACCTGACGACGTTCCAGTCCTGCTTCGACAAGCAGGCGACGAAGGCGTTCGTGACGAACTCCAACGACCTGGGCACCCAGGACATGCTGTCGGTGAACAAGCAGGTGTCCACGCCGACCGTCCACGTCAACGGCAAGGACCTGCCGGTCAACAACATCGCGCAGACCGGCGCGTCGGGCACCGTCGACACCGCCGCTCTGCTCGCCCTGTTCCAGCAGTACGCCTGACCGCCCTCCGGAACGGCTGAGCAATGCCTGGTAAGAGCCAGCGCCAGCGAATGCGCGAGGCGCAGCTGGCCAACCGCCGCGCGACCCGCCTGAGGCGTCTGATCATCATCGGTTCGGCCGCGCTGGCGGCCGTGCTGGTCATCGTGATGGTCGTCGTGGTCACCCTGCAGTCGAACGGGACGGCCGGCGCCCCGCCGTCCGCCACCACGTCGGCCTCGGGGACGACGTCCGCGACCGCCACAGCCTCGGCGTCCGCGTCGGGCTCGGAGGTCGTCGCCCCGCCGCACGCCACGTCGAACAACGACGGCATCATCCACACGTCCAACCCGGGCAAGCCGGTCGTCCAGCTCTACTTCGACTACCAGTGCGGGCCGTGCCAGCAGTTCGACGCGAGCTTCGGCACCGCGCTCGACCTGCTCGCGCAGACCCACGAGATCGAGCTCGTGCACCACGCGCTGGTGTTCATCGACCAGAACAACACCGACGGCCCGTCCCACAAGGCGGCGATGGCGGCGGCCTGCTCGGACGTGGTCGGCGCCTACATCCCGTACAACACGGCGATCTGGAACGCCTCCACCCAGGGCAAATACACCGACGACCTGTTCCTGAAGGAGCTGCCACCGAAGGCCGGCATCACCGGGGACGCGCTGGCGACGTTCACGTCCTGCTACACCAGCAAGGCGATGCTGCCGTTCTTTAACGGCGTCGGGGCCGCCGGGCTGAAGGCGGGCCTCACCGAGACCCCGCAGCTGGTCGTGAACGGCAAGATGCTGCCGAACAGCACGTTCACCGGCAAGAGCGGCAACGACCTCAAGCAGATCATCGAGGACGCGGCCAAGGGCTGAGCCCGCCCGGGGTGGCGGATTCTGAACAACGGTGGGGCGCTCAATAAGATGCACCCCATGACCGAACAGGCCCAGAACACCGCCGTGCCCGCTCCGACGCCCGGCGCCGGCGGCGTACCGGAGCGCCCGGTGCTGGAGGGCCTGGAGGCCAAGTGGTCGCAGGCGTGGCGCGAGCAGGACACCTACGCGTTCGTCCGGCCGGCCTCGCGGGAGCAGGTGTTCAGCATCGACACCCCGCCGCCGACGGTGTCCGGGTCGCTGCACGTGGGCCACGTGTTCAGCTACACCCACACCGACCTGGTGGCGCGCTACCAGCGGATGCGCGGCAAGCACGTGTTCTACCCGATGGGCTGGGACGACAACGGCCTGCCCACCGAGCGCCGCGTCCAGAACTTCTACGGGGTGCGCTGCGACCCGTCCCTGCCCTACGACCCCGACTTCACGCCGCCGGCGAACCCCGACCCCAAGCGCCAGCTGCCGGTGAGCCGGCGCAACTTCGTGTCGCTGTGCCACGAGCTGACCGCCGTCGACGAACAGGCGTTCGAGAACCTGTGGCGCACGCTCGGCCTGAGCGTGGACTGGGGCGCCCTGTACGCCACCATCTCGGACGAGTCGCAGACCGTCGCCCAGCGCGCGTTCCTGCGCAACCTGGCCCGCGGCGAGGCGTACCTGTCCGAGGCGCCGACGCTGTGGGACATCACGTTCCAGACCGCGGTCGCCCAGGCCGAGCTGGAGGCCCGGGACTACCCCGGCCACTACCACCGGGTGGCGTTCCACCGCCCCGACGGCGATACGGTCCACATCGAAACCACCCGTCCCGAACTGATCCCGGCCGTCGTGGCGCTGATCGCCCACCCCGACGACGAGCGCTACCAGCCGCTGTTCGGCACCACCGTGACGTCCCCGGTGTTCGGCGTGGAGATCCCGGTGCTGGCCCACCCGGCCGCCGAGCCGGACAAGGGCGCCGGCATCGCGATGTGCTGCACCTTCGGCGACCTGACCGACGTGCAGTGGTGGCGTGAGTTGCGGCTGCCCACCCGCACCGTGATCGGACGCGACGGACGCCTGCACGCCGACACCCCGGAGTGGCTGGTGAACACCGAGCCGTACGCCGAGTTGGCCGGCAAGACCGCCTTCGGTGCCCGTGAGGCGATGGTGGCCCTGCTCCGCGCGTCCGGCGACCTGGATGGCGAACCCACCCCGACCCAGCGGATGGCCAACTTCTACGAGAAGGGCGACAAGCCGCTCGAGATCGTGTCCACCCGGCAGTGGTACATCCGCAACGGCGGACGCGACGAGGACCTCAAGCAGGCGCTGCTGGCCCGCGGCGAGGAGCTCGTCTGGGTGCCCGACCACATGCGGCACCGCTACGCCAACTGGGTGAACGGGCTGAACGGCGACTGGCTGATCAGCCGCCAGCGCTTCTTTGGCGTGCCGTTCCCGGTCTGGTACCCGCTGGACGCCGAGGGCGAGCCCGACTACGCGAACCCGATCCTGGCGAGCGAGGACGCGCTGCCGGTCGACCCGTCCAGCCAGTGCCCGCCCGGCTACACCGACGACCAGCGCGGCGTGCCCGGCGGCTTCACCGGCGACCCGGACGTGATGGACACCTGGGCCACCTCGTCGCTGTCGCCGCAGCTGGCGTGCGGCTGGGAGCGTGACCCGGAGCTGTGGGCGCTGACGTTCCCGATGGACATGGCCCCCCAGGCGCACGACATCATCCGCACCTGGCTGTTCTCGCGCGTGGTGCGGTCGCACTTCGAGCACGGGACGCTGCCGTGGCGCCTGGCCGCGATCTCGGGCTTCGTGGTCGACCCCGACCGCAAGAAGATGAGCAAGAGCAAGGGCAATGTGGTGGTGCCCACCGACATCCTCGACCGCTTCGGGTCGGACGCGGTGCGTTGGCGCGCGGCGATGGCCCGTCCGGGCATGGACTCGCCGTTCGACGAGACCCAGATGAAGGTCGGACGCCGCCTGGCGATGAAGATCCTCAACGCCAGCAAGTTCATCCTCGGGATCGCGGCGGACACCCCCGCCCGCTACCTCGCCACCGAGCCGGTCGACCTGGCCATGCTGGCCTCGCTGAAGACCGTGGTCGAACAGGCGACGGCGGCGTTCGAGGCCTACGACTACTCCAGCGCGCTCGAGGTGGCGGAGAAGTTCTTCTGGCAGTTCTGCGACGACTACCTGGAGCTGGTCAAGGAGCGTGCCTACGGCGACGAGGACGTGGCCGGCAGCGACTCGGCCCGCGCCGCCCTGCGCGACGCGCTCGACGTGCTGCTGCGCCTGTTCGCCCCGTTCCTGCCCTTCGTCACCGAAGAGGTGTGGTCGTGGTGGCGGTCCGGGTCGGTGCACCGCGCGAGCTGGCCGGTGGCGTCCGAGATCTCGGCGGAAGATGGCGACCCGGCCCTGCTGGAGGACGTGGCGGCCGCGCTGGTCGGCATCCGCGGCGCGAAGTCGCAGGCGAAGGTCTCCATGAAGACCGAGGCCACCCGGGCGGTCTTCGCCGGCCCCGAGCCGGTGCTGAACCGGTTGTTCGCCGCCGAGGACGACCTGCGTGCGGTGGGCCGGATCACCAGCCCGATCGAGTGGCTGCCCGAGGCCGGTCCGCTGGACGTGACCATCGAGCTCAAGCCGGCCGAGGCCTGAGCCTGGTGGCGGTTCGGCGGGTTCGAGGGCTGCGGCGGGGTGCCGTGGCCCTCGCGATGGCGCTCGCGCTCGCCGGGTGCGCGGGCGGCCCCCGGGACGGCTCGGGGCAGGTGACGGCTCCGGCCACCACCGACAGCTATTCGGTGCGGGTGGGCGACTGCCTGGACAAGCTGCCCTCCGAGAGCGCGGACGCGCTGCCGCTGCTGCCGTGCAGTTCGCCGCACTACTGGGAGGCATTCGCGACCAGCACGCTGACCGCGTCCGACTTCCCCGGGAACCCGGCGGTCAAGGAACAGGCGCAGCAGGCGTGCGACGCCGAGTTCGAGCCGTTCATCGGCCTGGCGGCGAAGAAGTCGAAGCTCGACCTCACCATGCTCACGCCCACCCGGGAGACCTGGACCCAGGCCGGCGACCGCGAGGTGGTCTGCCTGGTGGGCAGCAGCACCGGCAACATCACCGGCACCCTGAAGGGTGCCGCGAAGTAACCCCACGCCCCTCCGCTGCCGACTTGTCAGAACGTGGGGACGCTGGAGCGTCCCCACGTTCTGACAAGTCGGCGGGAGGGGGTCAGACGAGGTCGGACAGGACGGGGTCGGCCATCGCCATCACCGCGGCCTTGGCCTCGGCGGCGTTGGTGCCCGCGCGGGCAGCCGCAGCCATCTGCTGGCACTGGGTCATGGTGTGCAGGCCGAGCGCCGTCCGTACCGCGGGCACCTTGCCCGGGGCCATGGACAGGCTGGACACGCCGAGACCGGCCAGCACGAGGGCCAGGCCCGGGTCGCCGCCGGCCTCACCACAGACGCCCACCGGCTTGCCCATCGCCTGGCCGCCCTCACACGCGAGCGCGACCACGTCGAGCAGCGCAGGCTCCCACGGGTTCAGCAGCGCCGCCAGCTCGCCCTGCATGCGATCGGCCGCCATCGTGTACTGCTGGAGGTCGTTCGTGCCCAGCGAGGCGAAGTCGACGTGGTACAGGATGCCCTTGCTGCGGATCGCGGCCGCCGGCACCTCGATCATGATGCCCACCTTCGGCAGCCCGAGCGCGCGGACCTTCTCCGCGAACCAGGTGGCCTCGGCCTGGGTGGCGATCATCGGCGCCATCACCCGGACGTCCGCCCCGGTCGCCTTGTAGGCGGCCGCCAGCGCTTCGAGCTGGGCGTCCATCACGTCGGTGCGGATCATGC
This sequence comes from Actinomycetota bacterium, assembly GCA_020161755.1. GTDB lineage: Bacteria > Actinomycetota > Actinomycetes > Propionibacteriales > Propionibacteriaceae > Propionicimonas. The sequence goes on along the minus strand of JAIUOS010000011.1, from coordinate 90,559 downwards.
CCAGACGGATGCCGCGGCGACCCAGCGCCGGGTTCTCCTCCGGGCCGAGGTCGGCGAACTTCAGCGGCTTGTCCGCGCCCGCGTCCAGCGTCCGCACGACGACGCGACGGTCACCGAACGCCTTGAATACCTCGGTGTAGGTCGCGGTCTGCTCCTCCACCGTGGGCATGGTGTCGCGGTCGAGGAAGAGGAACTCGGTGCGGAACAGGCCGACGCCCTCCACCGCCTGCTTGGCGGCCTTCTGTGCGTCCGCCGCCGTGCCGATGTTGGCCAGCAGCGCGACCGGGTAGCCGTCCTTGGTCGCCCCGTTCCCGGTGCCGCCGGCCAGCGCAGCGGCGCGACGCCGCTTGCGCTCCTCCAGCAGCTGGATCTCCTTCTCCGACGGGTTCACCGTGATCTCGCCGACGCCGCCGTCGATCGCCACGGTGGTACCCGCCGCGACCGAGAGGATGCCGGCGGCCTGCACCACGGCCGGGATACCGAGCTGGGAGGCCAGGATCGCGGTGTGGCTGGTCGGCCCGCCCGCCTCGGTGATGATGCCCAGGCAGGTCTCGGTGGTGAGGGTTGCGGTCTCGGCCGGCGCCAGGTCGTGCGCGGCCAGGATGCTCGGCACGCTCAGCGTGGGGACGCCCGGCTCGGGCTGGCCGAGCAGGCGCGCCACCGCACGGTCGCGGACGTCGCGCAGGTCGGTCACCCGCTCGGCCATGTAGCCGCCGAGCGCCTCGAACATCGTGCAGATCTCCTCCACCGCCGCGGTGACCGCGGTGGTGACGCCCTTGCCGGCCTGGAGCTGGTTGTCGATGCCCATGGCGAGGCCGGGGTCGCGCGCCATCATGGCGCCGGCCTCGAGGATCGGCTTGGCGTGGTCGCTCGCGACCGCCGCGCGCGCGTCCAGACCCTTGGCGACGTCATCGAGGACGCCGTGCACGAGGGCGGACGCGGCAGCGGCGTCAGTCGTGGGCGCTTCGTCCGCGGGCGCCTTGGGCGGTGGCGTCACCACCACGAGCGGACCCACGGCGGTGCCGGCACTGACGCCGATCCCGTGGAAGGTGGTGTTCAGTTCGGCGTCGCCGCTCATGGGTTACTCCGCGTCGAGGTCGCGCGAGAGCAGCTCGACGAGCGAGTCGAGGGCGGCGTCGGCGCCCTCGCCCTCGGCGGACAGCGTCACCACCTCACCGTTCTTGGCACCCAGCGCCATCACCATCAGGATGCTGCGGGCGTCGACGGGAGCGCCGCCGGCCTTCGCAATCGTGACCGGCAGGCCGGTCGCCGTCGCAGCCTGGACGAACAGGGACGCGGGGCGGGCGTGCAGACCGACCGACGAGGCGATGCTGACTTCACGGGTGGCCATTGGGAACTCCTTCGTTGGCAATGTCGACTGGGTCCCACAATGGCATATGCGTGTGGTCACCGGCGACCCCTCTCCACACTCCGGGGGCGTATTACGTTTCACTCCCCCCGGAAGCCGGTTTGGGTTGCCCGGAAAGGGTGTCAGGCGCTCTTCTCGCGCCGTTCGCTGCGCGCCAACTGCGCGCGGCTGACCAGCTGCGGAGCGGCGCCGTCGTTCACCACGTCGGCATCGACCATCACCTGGGCCACCTCGTCGTCGCTGGGAACGTGGTACATCACGTTGAGCAGGATCTCCTCGAGGATCGAGCGAAGCCCGCGGGCGCCGATGCCGCGGCGGAGCGCCATCTGGGCGATCGCCTCGATGGCGCCCGGGGTGAACTCCAGATCGACGCCGTCGAGTTCGAAGAGCTTGCGGAATTGCTTGATCAGCGCGTTCTTCGGCTCGACGAGAATGCGGACCAGCGATTCGGAGTCGAGCTGTTCGACCGTGGAGATCATCGGCAGGCGTCCGATGAACTCGGGAATCAGGCCGAAGCGGTGCAGGTCCTCGGGACGAACCTCCGCGAACGGGTTGAGGCTGGCCGGACGGCGCACCGCGGCGTCGTTGTTGAAGCCCAGCGGACGCTTGCCGACGCGGGCGTTGATGATCTCCTCCAGGCCGGCGAACGCGCCGCCGACGATGAACAGGATGTTCGTGGTGTCGATCTGGATGAACTCCTGGTGCGGATGCTTGCGTCCGCCCTGGGGGGGCACGGACGCGGTGGTGCCCTCCAGGATCTTCAGCAGCGCCTGCTGGACGCCCTCGCCGGAGACGTCCCTGGTGATCGAGGGGTTCTCGCTCTTGCGGGCCACCTTGTCGATCTCGTCGATGTAGATGATGCCGGTCTCGGCCTTCTTGACGTCGTAGTCGGCGGCCTGGATCAGCTTCAGCAGGATGTTCTCGACGTCCTCACCCACGTAGCCGGCCTCGGTGAGGGCGGTGGCGTCGGCCATGGCGAACGGCACGTTGAGCATGCGGGCCATGGTCTGGGCGAGGTAGGTCTTGCCGCAGCCGGTGGGGCCGATCAGCAGGATGTTCGACTTGCCGAGCTCGACCAGCTCGTCGTCGGCGATGCGCCGTCCGGGCGTCGAGGCCTGGGCCTGCACACGCTTGTAGTGGTTGTAGACGGCCACGCTGAGCGCCTTCTTGGCGGTCTCCTGGCCGATCACGTAGGAGTCGAGGAAGGAGCAGATCTCCCGCGGCTTGGGCAACTCGTCGAGCAGGCCGGAGTCGCTGGTCTCGGCGAACTCCTCCTCGATGATCTCGTTGCACAGGTCGATGCACTCGTCGCAGATGTACACCCCCGGTCCTGCGATGAGCTTCTTCACCTGCTTCTGGCTCTTCCCGCAGAACGAGCACTTCAGCAGGTCCGAGGTCTCGCCGATGCGTGCCACGTTGTCGCGCCTTCCTTGTGTTCCTCCGACCAACCCTAACCCGGCCACCCCAGCAGAGCGGGGATGGCCGGGTCGTGAGTCAGTGCGGAGCGTCCTTGAGCGAGGTGAGGATGTCGTCCACGATGCCGTACTTGACCGCCTCCTCGGCGGTCAGGTACTTGTCGCGCTCGATGTCGAGGCTGATCTTCTCGACGTCCTGCCCGGTGCTCTCGGCGAGCATGCCCTCCATCAGCGAGCGGATCCGCAGGATCTCCCTGGCCTGGATCTCCAGGTCGGAGGACTGGCCGTAGCCACCCTCGGTCGCGGGCTGGTGGATCAGGATGCGGCTGTTCGGCAGGGCGAGGCGCTTGCCCTTGGTGCCCGCGGCGAGCAGCACCGCAGCGGCGGACGCGGCCTGGCCGAGGCAGACGGTCTGCACGTCGGGCTTGATGTAGCGCATCGTGTCGTAGATCGCGGTCAGCGCCGTGAAGGAGCCGCCCGGGGAGTTGATGTAGATGCTGATCGGACGCTCGGGATCCATCGACTGGAGGCAGAGCAGCTGGGCCATCACCGCGTTGGCGATGTCGTCGCTGATCGGGGTGCCGAGGAAGATGATGCGGTCCTCGAACAGCTTGGTGTAGGGGTCGACCCGACGGATGCCGTAGGACGTCCGTTCCTCCCACTGGGGGATGTAGTAGTCCATGCTCGGCCCCGCCGGGGCCAGCCCCGAGGGCAGGGTGTTGATCAGGTTGCTCATGTCAGGCGCCTCACTGGTTCGGTGCGTCGGTCTTGATCTGCGAGGCGCGCTCGTAGACGTGGTCGATGAAGCCGTAGGCCAGAGCCTGCTCGGCGGTGAACCAGCGGTCGCGATCGGAGTCCTTCTCGATCTGCTCCACGGTCTGCCCGGTGTGCTCCGCGATCAGGCCCGACATGGTCTTCTTGATGTGCAGCGACTGCTCGGCCTGGATGCGGATGTCGGACGCGGTGCCGCCCAGACCGCCGGACGGCTGGTGCATCATGATGCGGCTGTGCGGCAGCGCGAACCGCTTGCCCTTCTCACCGGCGGAGAGCAGGAACTGCCCCATCGACGCGGCCAGACCCATGGCCACGGTGGCGACGTCGTTCGAGATCCACTGCATGGTGTCGAAGATCGCCATGCCGGAGTCGACCGAGCCGCCCGGGGAGTTGATGTAGAGGTAGATGTCGCGGTGCGGATCCTCCGCGTTCAGCAGCAGCATCTGCGCACAGATCGCGTTCGCGTTCTCGTCGCGCACCTCGGACCCGAGGAAGATGATGCGGTTCGCCAGCAGGGACTGGTAGACCGAGTCGGTCATGCCGAAGGGGCCGGCACCGGCGGCCATGGACAGGCCGCGCTCAATGGCTCGATGTTCGTTCACGCAGGCGAACCTACCCGGTGACACCGACTTTTCCGCCGACTTGGGTGCCCTGTTCGCTGACGGCGCACCCGTGTCGCGATCCGGCCAACCACGCTCCCCCAGCAGTCACACCCGCCCCATCCGGCCGGGTGGCAGGCCGGATCGCGGCAGCTCCAGGACCGCGAGAATTGTGTCCAGGACCATCGCCGGCCGTTCGACGAGCATCGTCCAGGTGATCCGGAGCACCCGGAAGCCCTCCCTCACCAGGAGGTTCTGCCGGTACCGGTCATCCTCGAACCGGCCCCCTCCCGTGTGGGACTCCTTGCCGTCGAACTCCAGGATGACCCCGGCCTCGCGGAACCACACGTCCGGGTAGAGCAGCGCGCCGCCGAGCCACAGCGGCTCGTTCGCCACCCAACCGGTGATCCCGGCCGAGCGCAGGAGGTCGTGGAGCAGCGCCTCGGCGTAGGACCAGGGATTGGCGATCGCCTGGAGCGCCACCCGCCGGCGCGCCGGGTTACCCGGGGTGTGCTCGAACGCGGGCAACGTCGCCTCCAGTTCCGGAACTGTCGTGATGCGGGTCCTGAGGAACCGGAAGGCCGCCTCACCGTGATCCGCCGCGGCAATCTCAAGACAGGCGTAGGCCGGGCTGACAAGGACGAGTCCCCGGTGGTGGACCTGGTGCTCTGCGGGAATCCGCCCACGGCTCACCCGGAGCCAGGCGACCGGCCGTGCCCGGTTCGGCGAGCGTAACGCGATCGGCATGGTGACCGGGTTGCCGGAGTAGACCTGCGCCGCGGTCCGTCCACAGATCGCGCCAGCCGCCGACCAGGCGCTCACCGCGAGAAGTCGCACCGCCGGGTTCAGAACGTCCTCGGGAACGACGAACACACCGGGCAGGATCGACACCACCCTCCCGGCTTCGGCCGCGCGCTGGATCGATCGGGCCGATCTGGGGTGTTGGCGCAGCGAGAGCACCCGTGAGGAGGCGAGCAGGTCATCGATTCGCATGCCTGCACTATCGGCAGCGGCAACGCAAACGGTTCAGCGACTTCCGCGGCCTGTGGATGACGGCATCCAGCCGCTCAAAGCTGTGGATGAGGTAGGTGGGACGGCTGGGAGGGCAGGCGCGGTCGTATCGCGACAAACGCAGCAGCGCCGCCACCCGGGCGGGTGGCGGCGCTGTCGCGAGCGGTTACTCGGAGTCGACGACCGGGGCCTCGACGCCGACGAGGTCGACCACGTTGCCGTCGGCGTCGGTCACCGTCGCCTTCGCGACGATCTGGGCGAGAGCCTTGTTGCGGCGGATCTCCTGCATCCAGGCGCCCACGTGGTTGTGCTCCATCATGTGCGACGCCTCCTGCTCGGGGCTGGTGCCGTTCTGGGCGGCCTTGCGCACGAGCAGCTCGGACAGGTCGGCCTGCTCGACCCCGACCGCGGCGTCGTCCGCGACCTTGTCGAGGATGAGTTGGGCCTTCAGGCTGCGCAGGGTGGACGCCTCGACGTCGGCCCAGAAGGCTTCGGGGGTGTCCGCCTCCTCCTCGGCACGCTCGAGGTAGTCCTCGAGGGTGAGCCCGGCGCCCTGCAGCTGCTGGGTGATCTGCTCCTTGCGGGCGGCGACCTCCGCAGCGGCGACGCGTTCGGGCACCTCGAAGTCGGTCGCCTCGACCAGGGCCTCGAGGACCTTGTCGCGACCGCTGGCCACCTGCTCGGACGCCACCAGCTCCTCGACCCGCTTGGTGAGGTCGGCGCGCATCTCCTCCACGGTGTCGAACTCGGAGATCAGCTGGGCGAACTCGTCGTCCACCTCGGGCAGCTTCTGCTCGGCGACCTTGGTGACGGTGACCTTGATGTCGGCCGGCTCGCCCTCGAGCGGCCCGCCGACGAGGGTGGACGCGAACTCGGCCTCCTCACCCGCGCTGAGGCCGGTGACGGCTTCGTCGAGGCCCTCGATCATGCCGCCGGAGCCGAGCACGTAGGTGACGCCCTCCGCGGTCGCGTCGGGCAGCGGCTCCCCGTCGCGCGTGCCGAGCAGGTTCAGCGTGAGCTGGTCGCCGTCGGCCGCCGGACGGTCGACGCCGGTGCTCGTCGCGAAACGCTGCTGGAGCAGCTGGATGCGCTCGTCCACGTCCTCGGCGACCGGACGCTTGGCGTCGACAGTGGCCTTCAGGGTGCTGAAGTCGGGGACGGTGAACTCCGGGCGCACGTCGATCTCGGCCGTGAACTCGACCAGGTCGCCGTCCTCGAGCTTCGTCACCTCGACCTCGGGCTCGCCGAGCGGGTTGATGTTCGCCTCGGTGACGGCGGCCTCGAAAGCGGCGGGCAGGGCCGCGTTGATGGCCTCCTGCAGCACCATGCCGCGACCGAAGCGCTGGTCAATGACGAGGTTCGGGATCTTCCCCTTGCGGAACCCGGGGATGGACACCTGCTGGGCGATCTCGCGGTAGGCCTTGTCCAGGTGCGGCTTCAGGTCGGCGAAAGGGATCTCAACGGTGAGCTTGACCCGGGACGGGCTGAGCTGCTCGACGGTGCTGGGCAATGCAGGCTCCTGATCGGAAGATGGCAGACCGCACGATTCTAGCCAGCGTGTCGCCGAAGGTCATATCTGGTGACCGACGGGCAGCGCAGGCCCGCGGTGGCGGGCGCCGTCCGAGGTGTTCGGTTACTCTTGGCGACGCGCGGATGTAGCTCAATGGCAGAGCCCCAGCCTTCCAAGCTGGCCATGCGGGTTCGATTCCCGTCATCCGCTCTGGTTGCCGGACGGAGATCCCGGCCTTCGCCACAAGGACGATGCACCCGGGCCGGGCTAGGGCATGCCGAAACGCCCGGGGGGATGTTCCCCGGGCGTCCGGTGCAAAGAGAAATGACCGAGGCGCTGAGAGTCAGGCCGCGAGCCAGGCATCCCTGGACAGGATGGCCGTCATCAGACCCATGGTCGCGAGACCGACGAAGAGGCCACCGGCCCCCACATCGGCAAGCACCTTGAACTGGGTCGTGAAATTGCTCAGGACAGCCGCCAGAACGGCGCTCCCCATGACTACCCCGATGATCATTCCGCCGATACGCAGCAAATAGCGCATCTTGCTCCTCCCCCCGAATGAGCTGATGGCTGAAAGCATAGGGGTCGATGGCCCCCCGCGCTATCGGAGATTCCAAGAATTGGCTGAGTTTTCTCACCGCCCCTTCCCGGACGTTTCTCCTAGCCGGCGAGAGCCTTCGCCACCGTGTCGACGAGTTCGGCCCACGAGGTGGTGAACTTCTCCACACCCTCGCGCTCGAGCAGGTCGAACACCTCGTCGAAGTCGATGCCGACAACGGAAAGCTGTCGCATCACCTCGGCCGCGGCCGTTGCGCTGCCGACGACCGGGGCGCCGATCTCGCCGTGGTCGGCGTAGGCCCGCAACGTCTTCTCCGGCATGGTGTTGACCACGTCCGGCGCCACCAGTTCGCTGACGTACAGGGTGTCGGGATAGGCGTCCGACTTCACGCCGGTGGACGCCCACAGCGGCCGCTGAGGATTCGCCCCCAGCGCGCGCAGAGCGGCAAATCGGGACGTGGCGAATTGCTCGGCGAACGCGGCGTAGGCGAGCTGGGAGTTCGCGATTCCCGCTTTCCCCTTCAAGGCGGACGCGTCGCCGCCGATCGCGTCCAGCCGCTTGTCCACCTCGGTGTCGAGCCGGGACACGAACACCGACGCCACCGAATGGATCGTGCTGAGGTCGAGCCCGGCGGCCGCGGCCTTCTCCAGGCCCGTCAGGTAGGCGTGCACCACCTCGACGTAGCGGGCCACGCTGAAGATCAGGGTGACGTTCACGCTGATCCCGGACGCGATCGTCTCGGTGATCGCCGCCAGCCCCGGACGGGTGGCCGGGATCTTGATCAGCACATTGGGCCGTCCGACCCGCCCGTGCAGGTCACGGGCCTGCGCGATGGTGCCGGCCGTGTCCATCGCCAGCCCGGGCTCGACCTCGATCGAGACCCGGCCGTCCACGCCGCGGGTGTCGGCGAACACGCCGGCGAACAGGTCGCACGCGTCGCGCACGTCGGACGTGGTCAGCCGCTTGACGGCCTCCGCGACGTCGACGCCCTCGCTGCGGAGTTCGGCGATGGCGGTGTCGTAGCCGGCGCCGCCGGCGAGCGCCGCGGCGAAGATCGTCGGGTTGGTGGTCACACCGCTGACGCCGAAGTCGGCCATCAGCTCGGCGAGGCTCCCGCTGGTCAGCCGCGAGCGGGACAGGTCGTCCAGCCAGACCGACACCCCCGCCTCGATGAGCTTCCGCATCCGTTCGTTCATGCCACGCTCCTTCACGCCGGGGACCCAGGATCGTGGCCAGCCTACGTCCGCCCGCAGACGCCGCGACAGGGATTCGGCAACCTCACCGAACACGGGCCGTTAGCATCGACGGGTGCCCGTGACCCGCCGCCGTCGCCCTGCCGCGGCCTGGGTCCCCCGACAGCACGGCGCCTGGTTCATGCTGGCGCTGCCGGTGGTGGCCGGCTGGGTGCTGCGGACGCGCGCTACCGGGTCCGCGTCGCCCGAACTGGTGCCGATCGCGGCCTGCTGGGTCACCGGCTACCTCGCGTTCAACGCCGCCACGGCCTGGCTCAAGGCGCCGCCGCGACGCCGTCCGTCCGCGCTCCCGCCCGTGCTGGTGTACGCGTCGGTCTCGGCAGTGTTCGGCGTGGTGGCGCTGGTGGTCAGCGGCCCGGGGCTGCTCGGCTGGGTGCCGGCGTTCGTCCCGTTGGTGGCGGTCGCGCTGTGGCTGGCCGCCCGCGGACGTGACCGCAGCGTGGCCGCCGGCGCGCTCACGGTGGCCGCCGCCGCCCTGACGACGCCGGTGGCCCGGTTCGTCACCCCGGACGCGGCCCTCGCCGCCCTGGGCACGGACGCCGGCACGGCGGCCCTCGCGTTGACCGGGATCGTGTTCGGCTACCTGTTCGGGACGGTCCTGTACGTCAAGACCATGATCCGGGAGCGCGGACGGCCGGGCTGGCTGGCGGCCTCGATCGGCTGGCACGCCGCCGTGACCGCTGCGACGACCGTGCTCGCGGCGACCGGCGTGGTCGGCCGGGCGTGGCCGGTGTTCTTCGCCGCCACCGTGGTGCGGGCGGCCCTGGTGCCTGCGATCGCCACTCGTCGCCGGGTCACGCCGCTGGCCGTCGGGCTGCTCGAGATCGCCTTCACCGCCGCGTTCGTGACCTGCTGCGTCCTCGGCTGAGGCCCGTGTCCCGGCGCGGGGGTGTCCGTGGCCGCACGTAGACTCCCGAATGGATTCCCGCCGTCGAGAGGCTGTACCCATGCCGAAGTTCCGTGGTTCGCGTCCGCTGTTGGTCGCGCTGGCTTCGGCGTCCCTGATCTCGCTGGCCGCGTGCAGCACGCCGGACGCGATCGTCAGCGGGGCCCGTCCGAACTCCCCCACCGCCACGTCCGCGCCGACACACAGCCCGGAGACCGACCCCAGCAAGCTGGCGCTGTCGCTGTCCTCGCTTCCCGGGTACACCAGCCCGACGTCCCTGGGGGGCGGGGCGTTCAGCCGTCCGCTCGTCGAGGCGTCCGGCGACGTCACCTGGAAGGTGCTGGACGGCAACAACACCGTGATCCCCGACTACCGGCCGGCGACGACCGTGGCGTTCGGGGACTCCTCGGCCTACACCTCGGTGCCGGGCGTGCTGACGTTCCGCGGCAACAACTTCCGCAACGCGCCGGTCTACGGCACCACCGACGTGAGCCAGAAGAAGCTCCAGGTGGTGTGGACGCAGGACACCGGCGACGTCTACGCGGAGGGCTCGCACTGGGCGGGCGCAGGCTGGACGGGACAGCCGTTGCTGGTCAACTGGCCGACCGCGACCAAGCAGGCGATGGGCCTGACCCAGGCACAGATCGACGACCCGAACTTCGTCGAGGTCGTCTACCCGGTGGTGGACGGCAACGTCTACCGGCTCGACCTGGCGACCGGACGGCAGACCAAGCCGCCGATCTCCACGGGGTTCGCGTTCAAGGGCACCGGCTCCATCGACCCGCGCGGCTACCCACTGCTCTACTCGGGGATGGGGCTGAACCAGAACGGGGACAAGACGGGCGAGTGGCGGTACCGCATCTTCGACCTGATCCAGAACAAGGAGGTGTCGGGCTGGGACGGCACGGACGCCGGCTCCCCGCGCGACTGGGGAGCGTTCGACTCCTCCGCGCTGGTCAACGGCCCGTCCGACACCCTGATCGAACCGGCCGAGAACGGCCTGGTCTACAAGGTGAAGCTGAACGCGACCTTCGACGCGGCGGCCAAGACCGTCAGCGTCACACCTGAGTTCACCAAGCTCTGGTACGACACCCCCGACTCCTCACGGCACGGCATCGAGAGCTCGGCCGCCGCCTACCGCAACCTGATGTTCGCCGGCGACAACGACGGCAACATCGTGTGCTGGGACGCGACCTCCCTGCAGGTGGTGTGGGTGCGTCCGACCGGGGACGACACCGACGCGACGATCGTCCTGGAGGACACCGCGGACGGCCCGTTCATCTATACCGGCAACGAGATGGACAAGCGTGGCGACGGCAAGAACGCGCCCACCCACGGCCCGGTGACCATCCAGAAGCTCAACGCCCTGACCGGTGAGCAGGTATGGCAGTACCAGGTGGACGCGCAGTACAACGAGGCGGTCAACGGCGGCCTGATGGCCACCCCGGTGCTCGGCACCGGCGAGGTGTCCGACCTGGTGTTCTTCAACATCGCCAAGACCGGCTCGCAGAAGACCGGCTCCCTGGTCGCACTGGACAAGAAGACCGGCGCGGTGGTGTGGAACCGGACGATGCCGCACTTCGGCTGGACGTCGCCGCTGCTGCTGACCGGCACCGACGGCCACAGCTACGGCGTGCTCGGCGACTCCAGCGGGCTGCTGCACCTGTTCGACCCGAACACCGGCAAGGACTTCTCCACGCTCCAGCTGTCACAGAACATCGAGGCATCGCCGGCCGTCTACGGCAACATGCTGGTCGTCGGCACCTACGCCAAGAAGCTGTACGGAATCCGCATCAGCTGAGCCGGCGATGCATCGCTAGGCTCGGGTCCCATGGGCTGGTTCAGGAGCAAGGACGACGCAGGCGCGGCACGGGACCCGGAGTTGCCCTTGAGCGTGACGCAGGCGCAGCGGCTGCGGGAGTTGGTACGGGTCGCCTGGGCACGCGCCGGGCGTGAGGTGACCGTTCATCCCGACCATGTGGTCGATGCCAGCGGCGGGGTCTTCGGCCTGTGGAACCTGGCCGTCCTCGTGGCCGACGCTCCTGAGCGGAACTGGCCGGGCCTGGTTGCGGACCACGTCGCGCGCCTGGCCGCCCCGAATCCGTCCGTCGAGGCGTTGTCCGACGCCGAGCTGCGCGCCCAACTGGTGGTGCGCCTGGCCGACGGTGCCGCCATCCCCGACCCGTCCTGGTTCCCGACCGCACCCACGCTGGCGGGGGACGTGCTTCAGCTGCTCGTGCTGGACTTTCCGCAGACGGTGATCACCCCGCGCGAGGACAAACTGGCCGCCCGTGGCGATCTGGACGAGTGGCGGGCCGTCGGCCGCGGCAACCTGTGGCAGATGATGCGCAGCGAGCCGCGTGATCACGAGGTTCTGGCCCAGGGCGAAGGCGGGCACTTCGATGTCCTCCTGGGCAAGAGCCTGTACACCGCGTCCATGGCCCTGTTCCTGCCCGAACTGATCTCGATGGTCGGTCGAGCCGACCAGGGCCAGGGAGTGTTGGTGGCGCTCCCGATCAGGCGCCAGGTCGCGTTCCGCGTGGTTGACGGCCCGCAGGCGGCTCTGGGCCTGCACAATCTCTTCCTCTTCGCGATGGCCGGCTACGACGAGGGTGCCGGCCCGCTGAGCCCGCACGTGTTCTGGGTGAAGGACGGGCACTGGGAGCAGGTCACCCGCCGCGACGAGGAGAGCGCCCGGGTCGTCATCGGACCGGCCCTGGCCGAAGCGCTGGGGATGCCCGATCAGTAAGGGTCCCTTCTGCGGGTGGGCGAACGGATTCGCCCTGGATTGCGCCCGCGGAGGCGTAGACCGCCAACTCACGGGCTGATCGAGGGCAAATTGGGTACCGCGCCGAGATCCCGGCGCTCAGCAGGGGCAGAGTTCACGATGCGTTTCGCCTTGTCGCTGGTGACATCGCGATGAGTTTGACTGGTCGGGGCGACAGGACTCGAACCGGAGGGAGAGGCGCGCCAAAGTGGCAGCTGACTAGGTGCAATACCTGCGCTGTATCGTTCGTGCCGGTCAGTTGGGGCTTATCTGAGGCACAGAGTTCAGCATGCGCATCGGCGTTTCGTCGCCTGCCGGCTCTCGACGAGCCGATGCGCAACCTCGTCGAGCCTTACCTCCAGCGCGTGGACAGCTCGCGGCGCTGACTCACTGACATCACCGACGCCGGTCGGTTTCGCCGAAGCTCTTCTGGCACACCCCACGTGTCGTGTGTAAGGAAGGCAGCCGTAGCGCTCCGTATTGCACGCGTATTACACTTGGCTCGTGGGAGAAGGAGCCGATTGGCGGCATCGCGGCGAGTACATCGCCAAGCATGGGCTGACGCCGGCCGCGGCGGACGAAGCACTCGACGATCCGAATCGGCTCGTCATCGACCCAGATCCCGCATCCAGGTCCGGTCGCACGGTCCGGGTCATCGGCTGGAGCACGTCGCTCCAGGCACTCGTGACGGTGATCATCCTCCCCGAGGACAACGTGACCTGGGGAGTGAACGCATGGCCGGCCAACAGCACCGACCAACGACGCTATCGAGAGGAGGCCAACGATGGGGATTGAGGAACTGATCGCAGCCGAGGCCGAGGCCGCCGAGAAGAACCCGGACGCCCAGATCCGCCCCGGCTCCAAGATCACGCGGGGCCACAACCGGGTCCGGACACTTCAGGTGCGGCTCAACGAAGACGAGTTCGCTGCCCTGACGAGCGTCGCCGAACGTCTCGGTGTTCCGGCCTCCACACTCGCCCGCGACCTCCTGCTGCGGGAGCTCGCCTCGCCGAGCGCGAGCCCTCAGGCCGTCATCGCCCGAATGCGGGCCGACCTCGACGCCCTCGCCTCCTCAGTCGCCTAACGCGCCCGGTCAGCTGAGCCGGAACGACGCAGCATCGCGTCCACGTCCTCAGGACGGACGCGCAGGATGCGCCTTCCGCTGGAGAATGCCGGCAGCTGGCCGGACGCGATTCGGCGACGCAGAGTCTTCCGGCTGATCCCCGTGCGCTCCGCCGCTTGGGCCAGGGACTCGTATCGCTGCAGCTCCATCGTGATGTCCTTCCGCAGCCCAAGAAAGGGCAGGCGGGTTCGGACACCAAGAACCAGGAGATGTGAAGATCTGCCTCCTCGGGCCGCCTGCTCCGCGGCCGTCCCGGATGAGAGAGGTCCTATCCTCGCTGCGTGAGCGCGAACGTTGACCTGAGGGAGTTGCGCCAGAACGCCTCCGAACTGGTACGCCGCGCCCAGGCCGGAGAGGTGATCACGATCACCGTCTCCGGCCGGCCGAGCGCACGCTTGGTGCCGGCGGGATCCACCCACTGGAGGCGCTGGGACGACTTCGCCGAGCTGTTCCGTGGCCTCGACGACCCGGACCGGCACCATGACCGGGAACTGGTCACAGACGACCCGCGCGGCCCCTGGGACAGACAGTGACCCGGAGCGTCACAGTTCGGCGAGCTTGCTCATGTTCTCCGCCAGCCGCGACCGGGACGCCCGCGTCGCGTGCTGGTAGCGCTCGACCATGCCGGCGGCGGCGTGGCCCATCATCGCCTTCAGCTCGGCAGTCGGGGCGCCGGTCATGCCGGCCAGGGACGCGGCGGAGTGACGCATGTCGTGGAAGGTCAGATCCTCCCGGCCGATGACCTTGCGGGCCTTGCCATACGCGTAGCGCAATGCCTTCTCCGACATCAGCGAGACGCCGTCTCCGCCCCGGAAGAGGAAGCCGTCGCGTCCGGTCACCGGCAGCGCGGCCACGTATTTCGCCAGGTACGGGATCGGGTGCGGCGGGATGCTGACGTCCCGCACGCCTGCCGCCGTCTTCGGCGCTCCGACGTGCACCTGGCCCTTGGTCCAGGTCACCGCCTGCCGGACGCGCACCACCCCCTCGGTGAGGTCGAGGTCTCGCCGGCGCAGGCCGCGCACCTCCCCCGACCTCAGACCGCACCAGCGGCGGGTGCGATTGGGCCGAGGTCCTTCAGCTGAATCACTCCCGTCGTCGGCACGATCAGCTTCTCCTGCACGCCGGCCGTAACCTTCACGCCTGCCGTTCTGGTCCGATCTCGCCCTCGGTGCCGAACCGGCAGACATCTAGGAGCGAGCGGTCCCTGCGCGGCGAACGGATTCGCTCTGGATTGCCCCCGCGGAGGCGTAGAGCGCCAACTCACGGGCTGATCGAGGGCAAATTGCGTAACCGCGCCGAGATCCCGGCGCTCAGGAAAGGCAAAGTCCACGATGCGTTTCGCCTTGTCGCTGCCGACATCGCGACGAGTCTGACTGGTCGGGGCGACAGGACTCGAACCTGCGGTCTCCTGCTCCCAAAGCAGGCGCGCTAGCCACTACGCTACGCCCCGTCGACCGCGGCAACTCTACGGGTGCCCGCGCCGCCGGGCCAACTCAATCCAGTGCGCCGAGGGCGGGGTTGAGCAGCAGCCAGGCGAGCGGCTCGGCGTGGGGGACACGCCCGTCGATGTAGGCACACAGGATCTGCCCGCGCGCCTTGTCCGCCACCAGCGCATAGTGTCCGGCCCGCTCCCACTCCGGCGGGCACAGCTCCAGCAGGCCCACCAGTTGCGCGCGTTCGGTCCAGCCGAGCAGCGGCGCGCCACCGGGCAGCAGACCGCCGAGCCGGTTCGCGGCCCCGGCCAGCTCCGCGTCCCCCACGTCGACGCTGCGGTAGTGCAGAAGCGAGCTCTCCAGGGACGCGGTGCGTCCGACAGCCGCCCGTCCGAGCAGCTCGTGGCAGCGTTCCTGCGCCTCCAGGCCGACCGACAGCGATGTGATCCAGCCGGCCATCGCGACCCGGCCGTAGCCGACGCCGGCCGGCAGGCGTCCCAGCAGGCGCAGCGCGTCCGACACCAGCGCCGCCTCGCCGAGGCTGCGTCCGCGTGCCAGCCCGAACGCGGCGCCCAGCACCGACTCCTCCGCCGCCCAGTCGACACGGTCCAGCAGGTCCTCCGCGGCCGGGTCCAGCCACAGCGCCTGCCGGTCGGATGCGAACTGCACGCACAGCGCCTCCGCCGCGCTCAGCCGGCCGCCCCGGGCCACCACCGCCGACGCCACGTCGTGCAGCACCACCTCGACGCCGGGCACCCACTCCAGCGGGATCCGGCTCAGCCCGCGCGGCGTCTGCACGTCCAGCACCCGTCGTCCGGACGCGGCCGTCACCGACACCATGCTCTCGGTGAAGTCGATCGTGACGTCGTCCGGCGCACTCAGCCCGTAGTCGGCCAGGTCGCCCCACCACGGCTCCTCCGCGTCCAACTGGCTGTCGTTCAGCCACCCGGGCAACCGGACGGCGAGCTCGTCGAGCAGCGGGTGCCACTCCCCCACGAGCGCCGTCACCAGCCGCTGCCCCGGCGTCAGCTCGGCGCCGCTGGGCGCGATCAGGTAGTCGACGCTCGCGCTGGTCGCCGACGGATTGCCGAACTCCTCCAGGTAGCCCTGCTCCAGCCGCAGGCCGAGCACCGGGCCGCCGCTGTGCGCGGGCGCCACCGCCAGCACCGCCGACACCCCGCTCGCCCAGCTCCACAGGCTGTACTCCGACCCGGGCCGCACCCGCAGGCGGTCCTCGACCACCGCCGGACGCCGGGCCTCCCGGGTGAGCACCCACCGGCTGCGCCAGCCCTCGGCCACGGACTGCCGCTGGAACAGCTTGCCCTCCGGCGTGGCCAGGCTGTGCTCCACCTCGTCGTCGGACTCGAACTCGGTCGGCGCCCCGTGCGCGCCCACCCAGCTCAGCTCGACCACCAGGTCGGGCCCGCGCAGCAACCGGATGCTGGTGCCGTCCTCGGCGACCCGCACCTCCGCGTCGCCCCAGTGCATCACCGACGGCGTTGGCATCGCGAACACCAGTACAGGTTGCGTCCCTCGAACTCGCGGACGCTGACCTCGCGTCCGCACACCAGGCAGGGCTGGCCGGCCCGCCGGTACACGTAGACCTCGCCGCCGTGGCGGTCGACGCGCGGATCGCGTCCCATCGCTTCGGGGCTGTGCTCGGGCCGGACCGTGTCGATGCGTCCGTGCTGGACGCCCTGCGGCATCAACGCGACCAGGTCGTCCCAGATGCGCCGCCAGGCGCGCGCCGAGAGCGTGTTCCCCGGGGTGTCGGGATGGATGCGCTGGCGGAAGAGCACCTCCGCACGGTAGATGTTCCCCACCCCGGCCGCCACCCGCTGGTCCATCAGCAGCGACGCGATCGAACGCTCCGAGCGGTGCACCCGGCGCCAGCCGCGGTCGGGGTCGGCATCGGGGCGCAGCGGGTCGGGCCCCAGCCCGGCGACCAGCGCGTCCACCTCGTCGGGGCCGATCAGGGCACAGGTCTGCGGGCCGCGCAGCTCAGCGGCGTGCTCTTCGGACGCGATGCGCAGCCGGAGCGTGGCCGCTCCTTCGACCGGTCCGGGGTGCACCCAGCGCAGCTTGCCGATCAGGCCCAGATGGATGTGCACGAAGGGCCCGGGGGCGGGTGGGCTCACGAGCCCCTCAGGGACCGCGGCCGGGGAGAAGTCGAGCAGCAGGTGCTTGCCGTAGGCCTCGGCGCGGCGCAGGACGGCGCCGTCCAGGAGCGACGCGGCCTGCGCGAAGCGTCCCTGCGGGCTGGAGACCGCGACGCTCCGACCGGCGAAGGCGAGGGTGAGCTCGCCGGCCAGCCGATGGATCACGTGCCCCTCGGGCATGGCACCTCCTCCTTCGCGAGTTCGGGGAGTCTACGCTTTCCCCATGACCACGACGCCGCGCCATCCCGACCAGGAGCGCGTGTTCGGACGCGATGGCATCTCGGGTCTGGTGGACGCCCACCGGGCCCAACGGGCGCGCGACGTGAGCCGGCCCGACGCCTCCGACCTCGCCGCCGGTGAGGCCGCCGCCGACGTCGCTCTGGCGCGCCTCGACCGAAATCGGCGCTGATCGCCTGATCGACGGTAGGTTGAGCGCCGCAGAAGGGCCTAGTAGCCTCGCTTGACTGGGGCGAAACAGCCCATCACCCCAAGTGAGTGAGGTCTCATGTACCCGGCGAACATCACCCGCGCCGAGGCTGCCGAGCGGTCCAGCCGGATCGCCACGCACAGCTACGACGTGCTCATCGACCTGTCCGGGCGCGTACCGGACGAGGGTGAGTTCGACCCCGAGGAGACGTTCGTCTCGACCTCCACCGCGCGGTTCACCAGCATGGGCGGCGACACCTGGATCAACCTGATCGCCGACCGCCTGCTGTCGGTCACCCTGGACGGCCAGCCGCTCGCGGACGCGTCCCTGGACGAGCACAAGGTGCGGTTCGACGCCCCCGTCGGCGACCACGAACTCACCGTCTCGGCGCTGTGTCGCTACAGCCGCACCGGCGAGGGACTGCACCGGTTCGTCGACCCCGTCGACGGCCTCGTCTACTGCTACACCCAGCTCGAGACCGCGGACGCCCGCCGCCTGTACGCCTGTTTCGAGCAGCCCAACCTGAAGGCCACCTTCGCCCTGACCGTGATCGCCCCGGACGACTGGACGGTGATCTCCAACTCTCCCGAGGTCGAGCCGACCCCCGAGGACGCCGGCCTCGCCCGCTGGGTGTTCGCCCCGACCCCGCCGATCTCCACCTACATCACCGCGCTCGCCGCCGGCCGGTTCCACACCGTCCGTGACTCCGTGCAGGGCGTCGCCGCCGAGATCCCGCTGTCGGTGTCGTGCCGCCAGTCGTTGGTGCCCTACCTGGATGCCGACCGCATCCTGGCCACCACCAAGGCCGGCTTCGCGGTGTTCGAGAAGCACTTCGGTCTGCCCTACCCGTTCGCCGACTACGCCCAGGTGTTCGTGCCGGAGTTCAACGCCGGCGCCATGGAGAACGCGGGCTGCGTGACGATCCGCGACGAGTACCTGTACCGCTCCCGCGTCACCAGCGCGTCCTACGAGACCCGCGACAACACGATCCTGCACGAGCTCGCGCACATGTGGTTCGGAGACCTGGTCACGATGACCTGGTGGGACGACCTGTGGCTGAACGAGTCCTTCGCCGAATGGGCGTCCCACTTCTGCCAGGCCGAGATCCGCGCGAGCGGCGTCCCCGGCGCCGACCCGTGGGCGACCTTCACCAACAGCCGCAAGAACTGGGCCTACCGCCAGGACCAGCTCTCCTCCACCCACCCGGTCGCCGCCGACATGGTCGACCTGGCCGCGGTCGAGCTGAACTTCGACGGGATCACCTACGCCAAGGGCGCGTCGGTGATCCGCCAGTTGGTGGCGTTCGTCGGGCAGGACGCGTTCCTCGCCGGCGTCCGCGCCTACTTCGCCGAGCACGCCTGGGGCAACACCCAGCTGTCCAACCTGCTGGCCGCGCTGACCACCTCGTCGGGACGCGACCTGTCGCACTTCGCCGCCGAGTGGCTCCAGGTGGCCGGCGTGAACACCGTCTGGGCCGAGTTCGCGACCGACGACGCCGGCGTCTTCACCCGGTTCGCGGTCCGCCAGGTCGCCGCCGCCGAGTGGCCGACCCTGCGGCACCACCGGCTGGCGATCGGCCTGTACGACGTGGTCGAGGGACGCCTGGCGCGCGTCCACCGGGTGGAGGTCGACATCGAGGGCGAGCTCACCGAGCTGCCCGAGCTGGTGGGCCTGCCGCGCCCGGACCTCATCCTGCTCAACGACGACGACCTCACCTACGCCAAGATCCGCCTCGACCCCCGGTCGCTGCACACCGCGGTGAACGGCATCGGGACGCTGGACAGCGCCCTCAGCCGGGCGCTGCTGTGGGGCGCCAGCTGGGACATGTGCCGCGACGCCGAACTGCCGGCGCGCGAGTTCGTCACCCTGGCGCTGTCCGGGGTGGGTGTCGAGGACGACCTGACCGCTGTCGAAAAGGTGCTCGCGCAGTGCCGGACGGCGATCGACTACTTCACCCCGCGGGAGGCGCGCCCCGAGCTCAACGACCGCTTCGTGGCCGGGCTGGCCCGCCTGCTGAAGAACGCCGAGCCGGGCTCGGACCACCAGCTCGCCTTCGCCCGCGCGTTGCTGGCCGCCGCCGACTCACCGGCGGTCACCCAGCTGCTCCAGGCGTGGCTGGCCGGCGAGGAGGCCCCCACCGGCCTGGCTGTCGACACCGACCTGCGCTGGCAGATCGTGACGAACCTCGCCCGGCTCGGGCTGGCCGACGAGGCCGAGATCGAGGCCGAGCTGGCGCGCGACGCCACCGCGAAGGGCGCCGAGCTGGCGGCCGGGGCGCGGGCCGCCCGTCCGACCGAGGCCGCCAAGGACGAGGCCTGGCGGCTGGCCACCGAGGACGACAACGTGCCGAACGAGACCCACTTCCAGGTGTGCGCGCACTTCTGGCAGCTCGAGCAGGACGAGGTGCTGCGTCCCTACATCCAGCGCTACCTCGACGTGGCCAAGGCCATCTCGGACGGCGTGGACGGGTGGGGCGACCGGAGCTCGGCGATCAAGCAGCACGTGCTGGGGCTGCTGTTCCCGCGTCCGCTGGTCGACCGGCCGACGCTCCAGTTGCTGAACCTGTGGCTCCAGGGCACCCAGCTCAGTGACTACGCGCGACGCCAGGTCAACGAGCACCGCGACGACGCCGAGCGCGCGCTGCGGTGCCAGGAGGCGGTCAGCGCCTGATCACTCGCCCTTGCTGCGCGCGTTCCAGGCGGGGCCGAGGATCAGCAGGGCGAACACCGCGGCGATCCCGAACGGGATGAACACGGTCAGCACGAGCATCTGCATCACCGTCGGGTCCTGCACGGCGGGCCAGCTGGGCAGTGTCTCCAGCGGGAGGAGTGCGGGAAGCATGCGCACAACCTAGCCGACGCGCCCGCGTCCATGAAGCCCCCTGGCCGCGGGCGCTCTCCCGATGTGGGCCGCGACGGCGGCGACGCGTCCGATCCCGTACATTGGCGGTTCGAGAGCCGGACGGTCTTCCCTCGACCTCCCCGGCTCGAGAGCACCGAGGAGCGCTTGCGTGGCCGACCCAGCACCCGACACCCCGATCCCCGATTCTCCCCGCTACGTCGCGGAGGAGGCGGAACTCTCCCGATCCCTCAGCCGCATCGCGCACGAGATCCTCGAAGCCAACCGGGGCTCGCAGGACCTGGTGCTGCTGGGTATCCCGACCCGGGGCGTGTTCTTGGCCCGCCGGCTCGGCGAGCTGATCGCCGGCATCGAGGGACGCCCGGTGCGGGTCGGCGAGCTGGACATCACCATGTACCGCGACGACCTGCGCAACAATCCGACCCGCAACCCCGCCCGCACCGCGATCCCCGGACGGATCGACGACGCGGTGGTGGTGCTGGTCGACGACGTCCTGTACTCCGGACGGACGATCGGCGCGGCCATCGACGCGCTGCGCGACCTGGGCCGGCCGCGGGCCGTCCGGCTGGCCGTCCTCGTCGACCGGGGACACCGCGAGCTGCCGATCGCCGCCGATCACGTCGGACGCACCATCCAGGCGGCCGGCGACGAACGCGTCCAGGTGCTGCTGAACGAACTCGACGGCCGCGACGCCGTCACCATCTCCCGGGGAGGCAACCGATGAGGCACCTGCTCAGCGCCGCCGACCTCGACCTGGCGCAGGCCACGAGCATCCTCGACCTGGCCGAGGAGATGCAGCAGGTGCAGTCGCGCCCGGTGAAGAAGCTGCCGGCCCTGCGCGGACGCACCATCGTGAACATCTTCTTCGAGGACTCCACGCGCACCCGCACCTCGTTCGAGATCGCCGGCAAGTGGCTGTCGGCCGACACCATCAACGTGTCGGCGAAGGGCTCCTCGGTCAGCAAGGGCGAGTCGCTTCGCGACACCATGCTGACCCTCGACGCGATGGGCGTGGACGCGTTCGTGATCCGGCACTCCTCCTCCGGCGCCGCCGCCCAGGCGGCCGGCTGGGTGAAGGCGCAGGTGGTCAACGCCGGCGACGGGCAGCACGAACACCCCACCCAGGCCCTGCTCGACGCCTACTCGATGCGCCAGCACTTCCGGACACTCGGCGATCCCGGCGAGTTCGCCGGCAAGCGGATCGCGATCGTCGGCGACCTGCTGCACTCCCGGGTGGTGCGCAGCAACGTCCTGCTCCAGCGGACGCTGGGCGGTGAGGTGGTGCTGGTTGCCCCGCCGACGCTGCTGCCCACCGGCATCGACAGCTGGGGCTGCGAGGTGACCAGCGACTTCGACGCCGTGCTCGACAGCTGCGACATCGTGATGATGCTGCGGGTGCAGCGGGAGCGGATGGCCGGCGGCTTCTTCCCGACCGAACGCGAGTACACCGAGCGTTACGGCCTCACCGAGGAACGGCTCGCCGCGCTCAAGCCCGGCGCCGGCATCTGCCACCCGGGGCCGATGAACCGTGGCGTGGAGATCTCCAGCGCGGCCGCCGACGCCGCCAACTCCCTCGTGCTCGAGCAGGTCGCGGCCGGCGTCGCGATCCGCATGAGCGTCCTGTACCACCTGCTCGGTTCCGACGAAGGGGCGATGAAGTGACCGCCAACTCCACCCACCTGCTGATCGCCGGCGCGACGCTGGCCGACGGTGGCCGGGCCGACCTCTACCTGGCGGACGGGGTGCTGGCCGACCCGACGTCGGCCCCCGAGGGTGTCGAGCGGTTCGACGCCGACGGCTTGCTCGCGCTGCCCGGTCTGGTCGACCTGCACACCCACCTGCGCGAGCCCGGACGCGAGGACGCCGAGACCGTCGACTCCGGCACCGCGGCGGCCGCCCGCGGCGGGTTCACCTGCGTACACGCGATGGCGAACACCGACCCGGTCACCGACACCGCCGAGGCCGCGGAGTACGTGGCCGGGCTCGGTGAGCGCACCGGCCACTGCGAGGTGCGGGTGGTGGGCGCGGTCACCAAGCGGCTGGCCGGCGAGGAGCTGGCCGAGCTCGGGCTGATGGCCGCCTCCGGCGCGGGCGTCCGGGTGTTCTCCGACGACGGGCGCTGCGTGAACGACCCGCTGCTGATGCGTCGGGCGCTGAGTTACGTGAAGGCGTTCGACGGCGTGATCGCGCAGCACTCGCAGGACCCGCGGCTGGCCGGCCCGGGCGCGTGCTGCCACGAGTCGGAGTGGTCGGGGCTGCTGGGGCTGCCCGGCTGGCCGTCGCAGGCCGAGAGCGTCGTCGTGGCCCGCGACGTGCAGCTCGCCGAGCTGACCGACTCCCGCGTCCACGTCTGCCACGTGTCGACGGCCGAGAGCGTGGACGTGATCCGGTGGGCGAAGAAGCGCGGCATCAAGGTGACCGCCGAGGTCACCCCGCACCACCTGCTGCTGGACACCCCGCTGGTCGCCGGCTACGACACCACGTTCAAGGTGAACCCGCCGCTGCGCACGTCCGAACACCTGGAGGCGGTGCGGGAGGCGCTGGCCGACGGCACGATCGACGCGGTCGGCACCGACCACGCGCCACACGCCCGCCAGGACAAGGACCACCCGTTCGACGTCGCGCTGCCCGGCATGCTCGGGCTGGAGCAGGCGCTGGGCGTGGTGGTCGAGGTGATGGTGAACAGCGGACGGATGGACTGGGCGACGCTGGTGGAGCGGATGTCGTCCGCGCCGGCGAGGATCGGCGGCGTGGCCGGCCAGGGGCGTCCGCTGCTGACCGGGGAGCCGGCGAACCTGGTGCTGGTCGACCCGTCCGCCCGCGCGGTGGTGGACGCCGCGGCGTCCGCGTCCCGGGCCCGCAACAACCCCTACCACGGCCGCGACCTGCCCGACCCGGTGGTGGCCACCTTCTGGCGCGGCCGAATCACCCACCGCCGCTGAGTCCTCCCCGCCGAGTTGTCAGAACCAGGGTGGGCTATAGCGCTCCGTGGTTCTGACAACTCGGCGGAGGGCGTACCATGAATCGATTCATGATTCCGTGCGGGTCGCTCGCTGAGCGGCGAGGCCCGTCGGTATGCTCGTTGGACCTCAGGAAGGGACGCCCATGACCGCGGGACGCGCCAGCGTGAAGGACGTCGCCCTGCGCGCCGGTGTCTCGGTGGGCACCGTCTCCAACGTGCTGAACCGCCCGGACGCGGTCACCGAGCGGACGCGGGAGAAGGTCGAGCAGGCGATGGCCGAGCTCAACTTCCACCGCAACGCCTCGGCACGCCAGCTGCGGGCCGGCGTCTCCCACACCGTCGGCGTGATCGTGATGGACGTCGGCAACCCGTTCTACACCGAGCTCGCCCGCGGCATCGAGGACCGGCTCGCCACGGTCGACCACACCCTGATCCTGTGCTCCTCCGACGACGACCCGGTGCGGGAGGAGCGGTTCCTGAAGCTGTTCGCCGAGCAGGGCGTCCGCGGTGTGCTGGTGACGCCGATGAGTTCCACTGCTCCCCGCCTGGGCGACCTGCGGCGACTCGGCATCCCGTCGGTGCTGATGGACTCCAGCCGCAACACCCAGCACCCGTCCGTCGGCGTCGACCACATCTCCGGCGGACGCCAGGCCATCACCCACCTGCTCGCGCAGGGCCACCGTCGCATCCTGTACCTGGCCGGGCCGTCCGACCTGCAGCAGACCCGGCACCGCCTGCGCGGCGCGATCGAGGCGATCCAGGCCGCCGGGCTGGACGCCGGCGACGTGCTCCAGGTCACCAACCTGCCCAGCCTGAGCGCCAACGAGGGCCAGCGCGGCCTGATCGAGGCGCTCGACGGCCCCGGCCCCAGGCCGACCGCGATCTTCGCCATGAACGACATCGTCGCGCTGGGCGCGATGCGCGAGTTGCGCGTCCGCGGGCTCTCCATCCCGTCCGACATGGCGGTCGTCGGCTACGACGACCTGTACTTCGCCGCCGAACTGATGACCCCGCTGAGCTCGGTGCGCCAGCCGATGCGACAGCTGGGCTGGGCGGCGGCCGACCTGCTGCTCACCGACCAGCCGCACGACCTGTTCGAGCCCGAGCTGATCGTGCGCGCCTCGTCCGACTTCGCCCGCTGACCGCCAGCGGACCAAAAGGGGACAGTCCCCTTTTGGTCCACCTCCCGCCCGGCTGACCGAAACGAAAGGGGACTGTCCCCTTTCGTTTCACTTCGGGGCGGTCCCGCGCCCGGGCCGAGGGCGACGGCTAGGGTTTCGTGACGTGACGAGCACTGACCCGAACTGGTGGCGCGACGCGGTGGTCTACCAGATCTACCCCCGCTCCTTCGCCGACGCCAACAACGACGGCACCGGCGACGTGGAGGGCATGATCTCGCGCCTGGACTACCTCCAGGACCTCGGCGTGACCGCGGTGTGGGTGAGCCCGTGGTACCCCTCCCCGATGGCGGACGGGGGCTACGACGTGGCCGACTACTGCGACATCGACTCCCGCTTCGGCACCCTCGCCGAGGCGGACGCCTTCGTCGCCGAAGCGCACGCGCGCGGCATCCGGGTGCTGATCGACCTCGTCCCCAACCACTCCTCGGACGCGCACCCCGCTTTCCGCGCGGCCCTCGCGTCCGCCCCCGGATCACCCGAGCGCGCGATGTTCCACTTCCGGGACGGGCGCGGCCCGGACGGTGACGAGCCGCCCAACAACTGGGGCTCGCTCTTCGGCGGCCCCGCGTGGGAACGCGTCATCGGCCCCGACGGACCAGAGCAGTGGTACCTGCACATGTTCGCGCCCGAACAACCCGACTGGGACTGGGCGAACCCCGCCGTCGTCGCCCTGTTCGACGACGTCATCCGGTTCTGGTTCGACCGTGGCGTCGACGGACTCCGGGTGGACGTGGCCGACGGCCTGGCCAAGCAGCCCGGCTACCACGACACCCCCATCGACCCGGCCACCGGCCTCGGGATCGCCACCTTCTACCCGGGCCACCCGTGGTGGAACCAGCCCGAACTCGACACCATCCAGCGGCACTGGCGCGCCATCGCCGACGGCTACGCCGACCGCCACCTGGGGGAGCGCATCTTCGTCTGCGAGGCCAACACCAAGCCGCTGTCGGCCCTGATGCGGTTCGTCGACCCCGGCCGCATGCACACCACCTTCAACTTCGACATGCTGTGGTGCGAGTGGGAGGCCGGCTCGCTGCGGGCGATGATCGACCGCAACCTGATCGCCCACGCCGCCGTCGGCGCACCCACCACCTGGGTGCTCGGCAACCACGACTCCACCCGGGTGGTCACCCGCTACGGCAAGCCCGAGACCGGCAAGCCGTTCACGCTCGACGGCGTCACCCCCGAGTGGCAGCACCGCTTCGCCGAGTACTTCTTCGTCCAGCCCACCGACAACGCGCTCGGACGGCGCCGGGCGCGCGCCGCCGCCCTGCTCGAGTTCGCGCTCCCCGGGACGGCCTACATCTACCAGGGCGAGGAACTCGGGCTGCCCGAGGTCGAGGACCTGCCGGACGCGGTGCTGGACGACCCCGCCTTCTTCCGCACCGGCGGACGCGTCCGCGGCCGGGACGGCTGCCGGGTGCCGCTGCCCTGGTCGGGCACCGAGCAGCCGTACGGCTTCGGGGCGGACGCCGCCCCCTGGCTGCCGCAGCCGCCGGAGTGGGCCGGACTCAGCGCCGCCGCGCAGGACGGCGAGCCCGACTCCACCCTGTCGCTGTACCGGCGCGCGTTGGCCATCCGGGCCACGCACCCCGCGCTCGGCGACGGCACGCTGGCGTGGGGCGACACCTACCCGGGCACCGTCCTGTACTTCACCCGCGAGCCCGGTTTCGGCTTCCTGGCCAACCTCTCCGGCGACGCCGTCACCCTCCCCTCGGGCGCCGAGGTGCTGGTCGCGTCCGGCCCGCTGGCCGGGGACGTGGTACCGCCCGACACTGCCGTTTGGCTGTCGCTCCCCGCCTGAGCCGGGCGGGCGGGAGGCGAGGTTCGCCGGGGGTTACGGAGCCGCCATCGGGGCCCCTATGCTCCGAAGATGGCTGATACCACTGCATCAGGAGTCCACCGACTCCTCTCGCGGCACATGCTCGTCGACGGGTTACCCCTCGTCCTCGACCTGACCGCCTCCAAGGGATCCTGGTTGATCGACCAGGCGACCGGCGACCGCTACCTCGACATGTTCACCTTCTTCGCGTCCTCGGCGCTCGGGATGAACCACCCCGGGATCACCGACGACCCCGACTTCCGCGCCGACCTGCTGGAGGCTGCGCTCAACAAGCCCAGCAACTCCGACGTCTACACCGTCGCCCTGGCCCGCTTCGTCGAGACCTTCTCCCGCGTGATGGGCGACCCCGCCCTGCCGCACCTGTTCTTCATCGAGGGCGGGTCGCTCGCCGTCGAGAACGCCCTGAAGGTGGCGTTCGACTGGAAGAGCCGCTGGAACGAGGCACACGGCATCTCCCCCGAACTCGGCACCCAGGTGATGCACCTCACCGGCGCCTTCCACGGACGCAGCGGCTACACCATGTCGCTCACCAACACCGACCCCAACAAGGTCGCCCGGTTCCCCAAGTTCGACTGGCCGCGGATCACGTCCCCGTTCATCGCGGACGAGCGGGACGTCCCGGCCTACGAGGCGCGCGCGCTGGCGCAGGCCGAGGAGGCGTTCGCCGCGAACCCGCACGACATCGCCTGCTTCATCATGGAGTCGGTGCAGGGCGAGGGCGGCGACCACCACTTCCGTCCGGAGTTCTTCGCGGCCATGAAGGAGCTGTGCCACCGCAACGACGCGCTGTTCGTGCTCGACGAGGTGCAGACCGGCGGCGGGCTCACCGGCAAGCCGTGGGCGTACCAGTGGAAGGGCATCACGCCCGACGTGGTGGCGTTCGGCAAGAAGCTCCAGGTCTGCGGCGTGATGGCCGGCGGACGCGTCGACGAGGTGCCCGACAACGTGTTCCACGTGCCGTCGCGGATCAACTCGACGTGGGGCGGCAACCTCACCGACATGGTGCGCGCGCGCCGGATCCTGGAGATCATCGAAGCCGACCACCTGTTCGAGGCCGCCCAGGAGCGCGGCGCCGAACTGCTGGCCGGGCTCAAGGAACTGGCCGCCAAGCACCCGACACTGACCAACCCGCGCGGGCTGGGCCTGATGTGCGCCCTGACCATGCCCGACCGCGACGTCCGCGACCGCGTCCTGAACGTGCTGCTCGAACACGAGCAGGTCATCATGCTGGGCTGTGGCGACCGTTCGCTGCGCGTCCGTCCGGCGCTGACCGTCACCAGCGAGGTCATCCAGACCGCCCTCGCCGCCCTCGACCGGGCGGTCTCGGTGGTGGAATCCGGCCGCGATCGGAGCGGTGATGTTCAGTACGCATGACCTGAGGGCGGGCTTCGCCCGCTCGCTGTCGGCGATGTACGGCACCGAGGTGCCGGCCTACAACACCCTGGTCGACGTGTCGACCGCGGTGAACGCCGACGTGCTGGCCGCCGACCCGGTGCGGGCCGAACGGCTCGGACGCATCGACCGCGTCACCGCCGAACGCCACGGCGCGATCCGGGTCGGGACGGCGTCCGAACTGCGCCAGGTCGCGCAGATCTTCGCCGCGCTGGGCATGGAGCCGGTCGGTTTCTACGACCTGCGCGGCACCGAGGCCACCTCGTTGCCGATCGTGTCGACGGCGTTCCGTCCGACCACGGCGGAGGCGCTGGCGATCAACCCGTTCCGGGTGTTCACCTCGGTGCTGGTGACCGACGACCGCCGGTACTTCGACGCCGACCTCCAGGGCGAACTGGACGCGTTCCTCGCCCGGCGGGTGCTGTTCGGGCCGGAGGTGCTGGCGCTGGCCGAGCGGGCGGAGGCCGACGGTGGCCTGCCGGACGCGGACGCCGCCGAGTTCCTGCGACTCGCCACAGCCTGCTTCGAACTCTCCCCCGAACCGGTCGACCGGGCGTGGTACGCGCGGCTGTCGGCGATCTCGGGTGTCGCGGCCGACATCGGCGGGGTGCCGACCACCCACATCAACCACCTCACGCCGCGGGTGCTGGACATCGACGACCTGTACCGGAGGATGACCGACCTGGGCATCACGATGATCGACGAGATCCAGGGCCCGCCGAAGTGGGACGGCCCGGACGTGCTGCTGCGGCAGACCTCGTTCAAGGCGCTGGCCGAGCCGCGCCGCTTCACCGAGGCGGACGGCAGCATCAGCGAAGGCGCGCTCAGCGTCCGCTTCGGCGAGGTGGAGCAGCGTGGCATCGCGCTCACCACCCCGGGCCGCGACCGGTACGACCGGCTGGTCTCCGAGATCGACCAGCGCTCGGCGGGGCTGGACGCCGCCCAGCGTGACGGGATCAAGGTCGAGGTGTGGCAGGCGAACTGGCCGACCGAGGAACTCGGGCTGCTCGCGAACGGCGAGGGTTTCTTCGAGTTCACCGCGTCCGCGCGGCGGATCGACGACGAGCCTCCGCGCACCGTGGCCGGACTGGTCGAGGCGGGCTGGCTGGAGGCCACCCCGATCGTCTACGAGGACTTCCTGCCGCGTTCTGCGGCCGGCATCTTCGCGTCCAACCTCGACAGCAGCGGCAGCCGCGACGCCACCCTGGAGGGGTCGCCCCGCGACCTCGACTGGATCGCCGAGGCCGTCGGACGCACCGTCCACGACCCCATGCACCTGTACGCCGAGCAGAGCCGGGCCGCGCTGGTCACCGCCTGCGCCGAGCTCCGCATCCCGACCCCGGAGGAAACCCGATGACCCTCGCCGAACGAGCCGCCGACCTGCTGCGCGGGGTGGGTGTGGACCCGGAGTCGCTCGGCGGCTCCGGGGACGTGCTGGCCTGCTCCAGCCCGATCGACGGCAGCGAGCTGTTGACCGTCCGTGCCCACACCGACGCCGAGGTGGCCGAGGCCATCGCCGTCGCCGGCGAGGCGTTCACGCAGTGGCGGGTGACACCCGCACCGGTGCGCGGCAAGCTGGTCAAGCGGCTGGGAGAACTGATCGGCGAGCACAAGGAGCAACTGGCCGGGCTGGTCACGATCGAGGTCGGCAAGATCTCGTCCGAGGCGCTCGGCGAGGTGCAGGAGATGATCGACATCTGCGACCTCGCGGTCGGGCTGTCCCGGCAGCTGTTCGGGCGCACCATGCCGTCCGAGCGGGAGGGGCACCGGCTGCAGGAGGTGTGGCACCCACTCGGTGTGGTCGGGGTGATCTCGGCCTTCAACTTCCCGGTCGCGGTGTGGTCGTGGAACGCCGCGATCGCGCTGGTCTGCGGCGACACCGTGGTGTGGAAGCCGTCGGAGCTCGCCCCGCTGACGGCCCTGGCCACCAGCGCCCTGCTGGAGCGGGCCGCCGCCGACGTGGGCGCCCCGCCCGGTGTCGGACCCCTGGTGCTGGGCGGACGCGACGTCGGCGAGGCCCTGGTGGACTCCCCCGACATCGCGCTGCTGAGCGCGACCGGTTCCACCCGGATGGGACGGGAGGTCGGCCCGCGGGTCGCGTCCCGGTTCGGACGGGTGCTGCTGGAGCTCGGCGGCAACAACGCGGTGGTGCTGGCCCCCAGCGCCGACCTCGACCTGGCCGTGAACTCGATGGTGTTCGCCGCGGCCGGCACCGCCGGCCAGCGGTGCACGTCGCTGCGGCGACTGATCGTGCACCGGTCGGTGGCCGACGCGGCGACCGAGCGGCTGGCGCGCGCGTTCGCGTCCCTGCCGGTCGGGGACCCGTCCGAGGAGGGCACGCTGGTCGGGCCACTGATCCGACCCGCCGCCGCCGAGGCCATGCAGGCGGCTCTGGCCGAGGCGGTGGCGAGCGGCGGCGAGGTGCTGGCTGGCGGTGAGGCGGTGCCGGTCGGGGCGGGCGGCAGCTACGTCCGTCCCGCGCTGGTGCGGATGCCGTCCCAGACCCCGGTGGTGCTGCGGGAGACGTTCGCACCGATCCTGTACGTGGTGGCCTATGACGACTTCGACGAGGCCCTGGCGCTGCACAACGCGGCCAGCCAGGGGCTGTCGGCCGGCATCTTCACCCGTGACCAGGCCGAGGCAGAGCGGTTCCTGGCCGTCGCCGACACCGGGATCACCAACGTCAACGTCGGCACCTCGGGCGCCGAGATCGGCGGGGCGTTCGGCGGGGAGAAGGAGACCGGCGGCGGACGCGAATCCGGCTCGGACGCCTGGCGCGCCTACATGCGGCGCTCGACGAACACGATCAACTACTCCGGCTCCGTCCAGCTCGCGCAGGGCGTCCACTTCGGCTGACGCCGGGCGAGATCTGTCCCCAATCCGGTCCCGGACCGAATCGGAACCGTCCCCAACCCGGACCCGGACCGAAATCGGAACCGTCCCCAATCCGGACCCGGACCGAGATGGGGACGGTTCCCAACCCGGACCCGGACCGAGATGGGGACGGATCCTTTCCGTCAGGCGGGAACGGCGGGCCAGGCGGACGCGGCGGCGAGCATGTTCTCGGGCAGCGGGACGGGACGGCCGTCGCGGTCGCCGCAGACCAGGACGGTGCGGGTGCGCACCAGCACCGCACCGTCCAGCGGGTCCTCGACCTGCGCGACGATCGTCACCGACGTGCGTCCCACCCGGCCGATCGCCGACCGCACCCGGTACGGGGACGCGCGGTGCGCGATCTGGCCGAGGTAGTCGACGTCCTGGCGGGCCACCATCCACAGCAGGCCCTGCTCGGCGGCGGCATGCATGCGGGTGGTGTCCTCGCTGTCCGGGTTCATCCGGATCCGCGCCTCGGCGACGAAGTCGAACACGCGGACGTTGTTGACGTGGCCGTAGGGGTCGAGGTCCGACCACCGCACCATGAGCTCGTAGGAATGGGCCTGCTCCCCCACCGTCCAGCTGCCCAGCCCGGCCAGCGGCTTCAGGTCCACCGCCTGCGCGGCGAACCAGGCCCGCTCGGCGCTCGTCATCCGGCGCGGACGGCCCGCCGCGTAGTCGTACAGGCACAGCACCGACCGTGCCCGGGCGAGTTCGCGGCCGGCCTGCCGCACCGAGTAGCCGAGGGTGAACCGCACCGGCCCGACTGCCCCGACCCGCAGCACCACCTCGACCGGCTCGACGCCGAAGAACACCGGCCCGAGATACTCCACCTGGTGCGAGACCACCATCGTGGACGTCCCCAGCAGGTGCGCGTTCGGCCCCGACAGGAGCCACTCGACCCGCGCCTCCTGGAGGTAGTCGGCGACGACCGCGTTGTTGACGTGGCCTTGTGCATCCAGGTCGACCCAGCGCAGCGGGACGCGACTGACGAACTCGCTCACTCGCCCTCGCCGGGCTCCGCATCGTAGAGCGACGCCACGATGTCGGCGTAGCGGTCGGTCACCACCTTGCGGCGGATCTTCATGTTGGGCGTCACGCCGCCGTCGTCCACGCTCAGCTCGGAGGGCAGGATGGCGAACTTCTTCACCGTCTCCCAGCGCTCCAGCTTGCCGTTGGCGACGTTCATGAACCGCTCGACGGTCGTGCGGAACTCGGGGGTCTGGGTGACCTCGGCGTACTCCTTGTCGGCCATGCCGTGACGGGCCGCCCACTTCGCCAAGTTGTCCCGGTCGATGGTGAGCAGCGCCGAGATGTAGTTGCGGCCGTCGCCGACCGCCACCACCTGCGACACGTACGGGACGGTGGCCGCGATCACGCCCTCGACCTTCGACGGCGCCACGTACTTGCCACCGGAGGTCTTCATCAGGTCCTTCTTGCGGTCGGTGATCGTGAGGAACCCGTCGGCGTCGAGCTTGCCGATGTCGCCGGTGTGGAACCACCCGTCGACCAGCACCTCCCCGGTGCGCTCCGGGTCGTTGTGGTAGCCGCGCATGACGGCGGGCCCCTTGACCAGGACCTCGCCGTCAGCCGCGATCTTCACCTCGGTGCCGGCCAGGGCCGGGCCCACCGTGCCGAACCGCGGCGGCAGCGGCAGGTTCACGCAGGTCACCGCACCGGTCTCGGTGAGGCCGTAGCCCTCGATGATCACCAACCCGGCCGAGTAGAACCACGACTGCACCTGCGAGCTGAGTTTGGCCGAGCCCGACACGAAGAAGTCGATGTTGCCGCCCATCCGGTCCTTGAGCTTGCTGAACACCAGCCGGTCGGCGAGGTGGTAGGCCACCCCCATGGCCGCCGGCAGCGGCTTGTCGGCGAGCCGGTAGTCGCGGGACGCCCGTCCGACCGCGAACGCCCAGCGGGCGATGCGACCCTTGATGCCCTTCTGCGGCGACGCCAGCATCACCGCGGCCCGGACCTTCTCGAAGATGCGCGGCGCCCCGCACATGAAGTCGGGGTGCACCGCACCCAGCCCGGCGACGATGCGGTCGATCCGGCCGTCGACCGCCGTGCTGAACCCGATGCCGAGCTGGATCGTCAGCAGGTCCTTGCCGAAGACGTGGGACAGCGGCAGCCACAGGTACTGCAGCGCGTCCGGGCGGATCACCTTCATCGCGTCCAGCACGAGCGCCTGGTACACCCAGCACAGGTGGGTGAGCTCGACACCCTTGGGCGTCCCGGTGGTCCCGGAGGTGTAGATCAGCGTGGCCAGGTCGTCGGCGCCGATCAGCGCGATCGAGCGGTCGACCACGTCGGGGTCGGACGCCAGCAGCGCGCGTCCGCGTTCGGCGAGTTGCGACCAGCTGAGGACCCGCTCGCCGTCCCCCTCGCCGTCGAACAGGATGACCGTGCGCACCTGCTCGCCGGCCTCCCGCGAGCTGTCGAGCTTGGCGACCTGCTCGGCGTTCTCCGCCACCAGCACCACCGAGCCGGAGTCGAGGACGATCTGGGCGAAGTCGGCGGCGGAGGTGTTGGGGTAGATCGTGGTGGTCGCCCCGCCCGCGCAGTTGATCGCGTAGTCGGCGAGGATCCACTCGATGCGGGTGTTCGAGACGATCACCACCCGCTCCTCGTTCTTCAGGCCCACCGAGAGCAGGCCGGCGGCGAGTTCGTCGACGCGGCGGCGGGTCTCGGCCCAGTCGATCGAGACCCAGTTCTCATTGGCGTCCGGGTAGCGGAACGCCTCCCTGGACGGCGTGCGCCCGACCCGCCATCGGAACAACGCGCCCACCGAGGACGGCGCGTCGGCCATAATGGCAGTGACATCGATCTTCGCTGTTCCCATTTTTTCCTCGCATCCGCCTTTGGATATTCCCGCAAGTCTAGGGGCAGGCCCCTCCCATGTGGGGTGGCGGGTGGCCGCCGGAGTGGAGTTCTCTCCCCGTGGGTGGCCACGCCGCTCGACACTCTCACCAAAGTTGTTGAACCGTAAACTTTATTGGTACCATCGAGGCGTGACCACCATGCTCGAACCCCGCTGGCTGAGCGCAGAACAGCAGCGGATCTGGCGCGCCTACCTCAACGGCGTCGCCCGCATCAACGAACGTCTCGAGGTGGGGCTGCGGCCCTTCGGCCTCGACCTCGGCGAGTACGAGATCCTGGTGCACCTGTCGGAGTCCGAGGGCCACGCCCTGCGCATGTCCGACCTCGCCGAGAGCGTCCGGCAGTCCCGGTCGCGGCTCACCCACACGATCTCGCGCATGGAGGTCAAGAACCTCGTGCAGCGGACGGCGTGCCCCTCAGACCGGCGCGGTGTGATCGCGCGGCTCACCGACCACGGTTACCGGCTGCTGGTGCAGGCCGCCCCCGCCCATGTCGAGTCCGTGCGCTGCGCGTTCGTCGACCGGGTCGACCCCGATGACTTCGAAGCCCTCGGTCGTGCCATGGAGGCGGTCACCCGCGTGACAGACTGAGCGCGTGCCGGCCTCGCAGAGCTCCCCCGATCGGGTTGCCGCGCTGGCCGCCGACGGCTTCAGCCTCGACACCACCACCCTCGCCCGCGCGCTGTACAGCAGCGACGCGTCGCTGTACCGCGTGCCGCCGGCCGCGGTCGCCCGTCCGACGAGCGTCGCCGAGCTCACCGACCTGGTGGACGCGGCGCGCCGCGCAGGGCTCCCCCTCACCAGCCGCGGCGCAGGTACGTCCATCGCCGGCAACGCGATCGGCCAGGGGCTGGTGGTCGACTGCTCGCTCCTGAACCGCATCGCACACCTCGACCCGGCCGGTCACGCGGCGATCGTCGAGCCGGGGGTGGTGCCGGCGAAACTCACCGCCGCGGCCGCACCGCACGGCCTGCGGTTCGGGCCGGACCCCTCCACCGTCGACCGCTGCACGGTCGGCGGGATGATCGGCAACAACGCCTGCGGGCCGCGGGCGCTGGGCTACGGGCGCACGGCGGACAACATCCTCGGGCTCGAGGTGATCACCGGCACCGGCGAGCGTCTCTCGCTCGCGTCCGGCAGCCGCAGCCGTCCGCCCTCGCCGACCCTGGACGCGCTGGAAGCGCTGGTGCGGGACAACCTCGGCGTGATCCGCACCGAGTTCGGCCGGTTCCCGCGGCAGGTGTCGGGGTACAGCCTCGAGCACCTGCTGCCGGAGCACGGCTTCGACGTGGCACGGTTCCTCGCCGGCAGCGAGGGCACGCTCGCCGTCGTCACCGGCGCCCGGCTGCGCCTGGTCACCGACCTGCCGCACGCCGCCCTGGTGGTCATCGGCTACGCGAGCATGGCGGACGCCGCCGACGGCACCCCCGCGGTGCTCCCGTTCCATCCGACCGCCGTCGAGGGCCTCGACCGGCGGATCGTCGACGTCGTCCGCCGGCGCCGCGGTCCAGCCGCCGTCCCACCGCTGCCCGACGGCGAGGGCTGGCTGTTCGTCGAGCTCACCGACGCCGACCCGGCGAGCCTCGCCGAGCGAGCGGCCGGAGTGCTCGCCGCGGCCGGCGGGCTCGCCGGCGAGGTGGTCACCGACCGCACCCACGCCGGACGGCTGTGGCGCATTCGCGCCGATGGCGCCGGCCTGGCCGCGGTCGGGCTCGCCAGGCCCGCCCACGCCGGCTGGGAGGATGCCGCGGTGCCGCCGGCCGCGCTCGGCGCCTACCTGCGCGCGTTCGACGCACTGCTGGCCGCCCACGGCCTGCACGGGCTGCCGTACGGCCACTTCGGCGAGGGCTGCGTCCACATCCGGATCGACTTCGAACTGTCCGACGCCCCCGGCGTCGAGGGCTACCGCCGCTTCGTCGAGGAGGCCGCCGACCTGGCCGCGCGGCACGGCGGCTCGTGCTCGGGCGAGCACGGGGACGGCCGCGCACGCTCGGAGCTGCTGCCGCGGATGTACTCCCCGGCGGCGCTGGCCCTGTTCGCGGCCGTCAAGCACCTGTTCGACCCCGACAACCTGCTCAACCCGGGGGTGCTGGTCGACCCGCGTCCGCTGGACGCCGACCTGCGGCTCCCGTCCGCCGCCCGGTCCCGGCTGCCCCGGCTCGACCCCACGTTCGCCGCCGACGCCCACCGCTGCACCGGTGTCGGCAAGTGCCTCGCCGACACCGGGCAGGTGATGTGCCCCTCGTACCAGGCGACCGGCCGCGAGCAGGACTCCACCCGCGGTCGCGCGCACGCGCTGCAGGAGATGATCAACGGGACCCTGGTCACCGGCGGCTGGCGGGCGCCCGAGGTGCACGAGGCGCTCGACCTGTGCCTGTCCTGCAAGGCGTGCGCGAGCGAGTGCCCCACCGGCACCGACGTGGCCGCGCTCAAGTCCCGCGTGCTGGCCGAGGCGTACCGCGGACGGCTGCGTCCGCGCAGCCACTACGCCCTCGGACGCCTCCCGGCGTGGGGCCGGCTGGTCACCGCCGTCCCCGGCCTGCCGGCGGTCGTGAACGCCGTCCTGTCCGCGCCCGGTCTCGGCCGGCTGGCGACCTCGGTCGCCGGCGTGGACGCCCGCCGGTCGCTGCCGCGGTTCAACGCCCGCCCGGCGCGGCGGGCCCGCGTCCGTCCGGGCGAGGGGCGCCCGGTGGTCGTGTGGGTGGACTCCTTCACCGACACCCTGGACGCGACGAAGCTCACGCCCCTGCTGGACGTGCTGACCGCCGCGGGGTTCGCACCGGCCGTACTGCGAAGTACCACGTGCTGCGGTCTGCCCTGGATCACCACCGGCCAGCGCGAGCGCGCGGCCGAGCTGCTGCGCCGTTCGCTCGACCACCTGCACCCGATCGTGGCGGCCGGCACCCCGGTCGTCGGGCTCGAGCCGTCCTGCGTCGCGGTGTGGCGCAGTGACGCCGCCGAGCTCGTGGACGACCCCCGGGTGGCCGAGGTCGCCGCGGGCGTCCGGACCCTGGCCGAGCTGCTGGCCGAGGTCGACTGGCAGCCGCCGGACCTGTCCGGGACGGTCGTGGTGGCCCAGCCGCACTGCCACCAGTCCGCGGTGATCAGGTGGGACGCCGACGAGCGCCTGCTCGCCCGCACCGGCGCCACCGTGGTCAGGGTCGCCGGGTGCTGCGGCCTGGCCGGGAACTTCGGCGTCGAACGGGGTCACTACGACACGTCGGTGGCGGTGGCGAACACCCACCTGTTGCCCGCCGTGGACGCCGCCGGGCCGGACGCGGTGCTGCTGGCCGACGGCTTCTCCTGCCGCCTCCAGCTCGCCGATCTCGCCGGCCGCCGCGCGCTCACCCTCGCCGAACTCCTGGCGTCGCCGGACGCGCCGGACGGCCCGTAGCGAGACCCGTCCATCCCCACCGGGAGCCGGACGCGCACTCTGGCATACACTGGTCGCCGCTCCACAACCCTTGAGGAAGATCGACCATGCCCGAATTCGTGTTCACCATGCACAACGTCCGCAAGAAGCTCGGCGAGAAGCTGGTGCTCGACAACGTGACCGTCTCGGTCTACGAGGGCGCCAAGATCGGCGTCGTCGGCCCGAACGGCGCCGGCAAGTCGACCATGCTCAAGCTGATGGCCGGCATGATCAAGACCGACAACGGCGACGCGATGCTGGCCAAGGGCAAGAGCGTCGGCATCCTCGAACAGGAGCCGCCGTTGACCGAGGGCAGGACGGTGCTGGAGAACATCCACGAGGCCGTCGCCGAGACCAAGGGCATGCTCGACCGGTTCAACGAGATCTCGCTGGCCATGGGCGAGCCGGACGCGGACTTCGACGCGCTGCTGGCCGAGATGGGCGAGCTCCAGACCGAGCTCGACCACCGCAACGCCTGGGACCTGGACTCCCAGCTCGAGCAGGCGATGGACGCGCTCCAGTGCCCGCCCGGCGACGCGATCGTCGACGTGCTGTCCGGTGGTGAGCGCCGCCGGGTCGCGCTGTGCAAGCTGCTGCTCCAGCAGCCCGACCTGCTGCTGC
The DNA here is from genome assembly GCA_020161755.1 of Actinomycetota bacterium. Classification (GTDB taxonomy): domain Bacteria; phylum Actinomycetota; class Actinomycetes; order Propionibacteriales; family Propionibacteriaceae; genus Propionicimonas. Next base: position 53,248 of record JAIUOS010000011.1, on the reverse strand, counting down.
TGGACGAGCCCACCAACCACCTCGACGCCGAGAGCGTGAACTGGCTGGAGGGGCACCTGAAGAGCTACCCGGGCGCCGTGCTGGCCGTCACCCACGACCGGTACTTCCTCGACAACGTCGCGGAGTGGATCTGCGAGATCGACCGCGGCCAGCTGCACCCCTACGAGGGCAACTACTCCACCTACCTGGAGACCAAGCGCTCCCGGCTCCAGATCGAGGGCAAGAAGGACGCCAAGCGCGCCAAGATCCTGGAGAAGGAGCTGGAGTGGGTGCGCGCCAACCCGAAGGCCCGGCAGGCCAAGAACAAGGCCCGCCTGGCCCGGTACGAGGAGCTCGCCGCCGAGGCCGAGCGCAACCGCCAGGTGGACCTCGCCGAGATCAACATCCCGCCGGGCCCGCGCCTGGGTTCGGACGTGCTCGAGGCCAACAAGCTCACCAAGGGCTTCGGCGACCGGGTGCTGATCGAGGACCTGAGCTTCACCCTCCCCCGCGCCGGCATCGTCGGCATCATCGGCCCCAACGGCGTCGGCAAGACCACGCTGTTCAAGATGATCGTCGGGGAGGAGAAGCCGGACTCCGGCACCCTCAAGGTGGGCGGCACGGTCAAGTTCTCCTACGTCGACCAGAGCCGCGCCGGCATCGACCCGGGCAAGAACGTCTGGGAGGTCGTCTCCGACGGGCTCGACCACATCAAGGTGGCCAGCTTCGAGATGCCATCCCGCGCGTACGTCGCATCCTTCGGGTTCAAGGGCCCCGACCAGCAGAAGCTCGCCGGCGTGCTGTCCGGCGGTGAGCGGAACCGGCTGAACCTGGCCCTGACGCTCAAGCAGGGCGGCAACGTGCTGCTGCTGGACGAGCCGACCAACGACCTGGACGTGGAGACCCTGCAGTCGCTGGAGGACGCCCTGCTGGAGTTCCCCGGCTGCGCGGTCGTGATCTCCCACGACCGGTGGTTCCTCGACCGGGTCGCCACCCACATCCTGGCCTGGGAGGGCACGGACGAGGACGACGCGGTCTGGTTCTGGTTCGAGGGCAACTTCGCCGACTACGAGGAGAACAAGGTCGCGCGGCTCGGCGTGGAGGCAGCCCGCCCGCACCGGACCGCGCACCGCAAGCTCACTCGGGGCTGAGCCTCGCCCGGCTCCTCGCCAACTGCGGGGCGCGCACGCTCGCCGGGCTCGAACGCCGGGCGAGCAGCGCCACCACGATGGTGAGCACGGCCGCACCCCCCGCGACAGCCACCAGAACGGCCAGCGGGTCGGTGGTGAACCAGCCGGCCAGGCCGTACAGCGGTGCGGCGATGACCAGCGCGATCGCCGGCACAACCCAGTTGCCCGGGTTGGTCTCGCCGCCGCCGCTGAGCCTCATCGGCAGCAACGTGCCGCAGATGGCCGTGCCGCCGATCGTGACCGCCCAGTACATGGCCATGCGACGCAGCGCGCGGCACTTCCGGCACCGCCCGGCGCGCGCCGCGTAGGCCAGCCAGGCGGTGAGGAAGCAGCTGGACGCCACCACCCCCGCGATGCCCGGACGCGTGGTCGCCACCAGCGCACGAGCGTTGAGGGCACCGGCGATCACGTAGGAGACCCCGATCAGCACACGGGGCAGCCAGGCTGACGTGAGCGCGCTCGTGGCACGGTCCGCGGCCGCTGTTCGGGTCGGCAACACTGCGTCTCCTCGGGGGTGGGAGGACTGCGACAGCTTCGATGGAACCAGTGAACCGGGCCCGGTTCAATGGCAACTCGGCAGTCCATACACTTCCGTGCGTACCCACGCCGCGGCGGGCCCGTTCGTTGCACCTCGCGGCGTCGCCGCTCGCCAGCGCCCGTTTCCGCGCCTCAGGCGGCGTGCACCGCCGCCTCCTCCGCGGCGTCCCCTGGCTCCTCCTCGATCGCCAGCATCAGGTCGCCGATGCTCACCTCGGCCTCCTCGGTGACCGGGCGGGTGGACCGGCGGAACACCGACGTGCCGCGGCCCAGGTCGTGGCCCACCGACTGCGCGTCGAGCTTCAGCCGTTCCTGCTCCACCCCGTCGGCGTCGATCCAGCGCTCGGTGCGCAGCCGGCCGACCACCACGACCGGGTCGCCCTTGTTGATGCTCGACTTCACGTTCAGCGCCAGCGACTTGTTGCAGACCACCCCGATCCAGGTCGTCTCGTCGTCACGCCACCCGTCCGGTCGCCAGCTGCGCGGGGTGCACCCGAGCCGGAAGCTCGCGTACGCGAGACCCTCGCGCGGTTCCCGGAGCTGTACCTCGCTGCCGACGTTGCCGGTGATCGCAATCGTTGCGTCCATGTACTGACCATCCTTCCCATGGTTCCTCACCGGGATCTTCGGCACGGAGGGCGCGAACGCGTCACGCGTTGTGGTCGCCTGTGGATGACCAGGGGCCTGTGGACAACCCGCCGTCAGCCCTTCGCCAGGACGACCGCTTCGCGCGCCCGGCGGTAACGGTCGAGTTCGGCCTGCACGGGAGCGAAGACCTCGTCGGCCACCACCGCCTCCACCGCGCCCTCAAGGGTGCGGCGCGCCGCGCGCGCGTGGCTGTTGGCCCCGATCTCGACGAACGCACGCCCCAGCACACCGAGCAGCACCCCGCCGAGGAGCCCGCCGGCGAGCAGCCACGTGCCGGCCGGGACGTCGTACCAGGTCACCGGCGGCAGCGGCGGCAGGCCGCTCGCCACCAGCACCGGGTTGGCGAACAGCCACACCGCACCGACGGCCACCGAAGCGATCAGCAGCCACTGCACGAGCCCGAACAGGCCCCACCACCAGGTGCCGCGCCGCACCTCCAGGTCAGCGCCGGCGATCGCGGTGTCCAGCCGGTCGAGAAGGAGGGTCTCGCGTCCGCGCGCGGCGTCCCGGACCGCTTGCGCCCAGCCGCGCGGCAGGCCCTCGACAGCCGACTCCGACAGTTGCCGCAGGCCCTGGTCGACCCGGGCCCGCTGCACCGACGTCGCCCTCGGCAAGGAGGTGCGGTTGAGCTCGGTCGGGCTGTGGTCGCCGGGCCGCAGGTCGAGGCGCAGCTTCTTCAGGGGGTCGGGACGCAGCCGGGCCAGCCACGAGACGAACGGCCAGCCGGTGGCGGCCGAGCCCCGACGTCGCCAGGCACGCCGGACGCCGTCCACGACCACGGGGACGCCGGCGGCCTCGCCCAGCACCCGCACCGCCTGGTGCTTCAGCCCTCCGTCCAGCGTGGGCACCGCGGCGGTGCCCAGGTCGTCGGCCAGCGCGGACGCCGCCACCCTGACGTCCGCGGACAGCCGCTTGGCCATCGCCTGCTTGTTGACCACCGTGCGCACCAACGCCTCGCGCAGTTCGGGCACCCCGGTGCCGCGCAGCGCCGACGTGGCCATGATGGGCGTGGCCCGGAGCCCCTCGGAGTCGAGCAGCCGGCGCAGGTCGCTCAGGCACCGGTCGAGTTCGTCGGGCGCGAGCCGGTCCGCCTGGTTCAGCACCACCATCATCACGTCCGCGTACGGCGCCAGCCGCTTGAGGTAGCCGTCGTGCAGGGCGGCGTCAGCGTACTTCTGGGGGTCGACCACCCAGATCAGGGCGTCGACGAGCTCGACGAGCCGGTCGACGGCCAGCCGGTGCGCGAGCTCGGTGGAGTCGTGATCGGGCAGGTCGAGCAGCACCAGGTCGGAGAACTCGTTCGGCCCGGACGGCACCAGCCGGCGGCCGGTGATGTCGAGCCAGTCGAGGAGCTCGTGCGGCAGCTCGCTGCCCCAGCTGACCGCCATCACCTTCGAGGTGGTCGGACGCCGGACCGCCACCCGCGCCAGCTCGGTCCCGGTGACCGCGTTGAACAGGCTGGACTTGCCCGAGCCGGTGGCCCCGGCGAGCGCGACGACCGTGTAGCTGCCGCTGAACGCCACCCGTTCGCCGGCCCGTTCGACCACCGCCGCGGCCTTGTCGAGCACGGCGGCGTCGGCCCGTCCGGCGGCAGCCTCGACGGCATCGGCCAGGGCACGGACGCGGGGCGCCAGCTGGTCGTCCGCCGCGCTCACTGCTGCACCTCCGGGTCGAGGACCTCGCCCTCGACCGGTGCGCCGGTGAGCTCTGCCCGCTCGGCAGCCGTCACGGCCGGCGGGGTGGCCGCCAGCTCGCGCGGTTCCCGCACCGGCTGGTCGAGCACCCCGACGCGCGCCGCGTCCACCTCCCCGGCGGCGGCGAGCAGCTCGCCGGCCTGTTCGGGGCGCTCGTCCACGTCGTCCAGCACCTTCAGGTAGCGGCTGAGCTCGACCGCGAGCAGGGCCTCGACCCGAGCGTCCAGGTCGCGCTTGGCCTGCTTGGCGAGGCGGCGGACCGCGTCCTCGCCGAAGATCGCCTCCAGCACCCGCTGGGCGAGGATCGCGGTGCCACCGGCCACGCCGATCTCGGCGCCGATCAGGCCGCCGGTCTGGCTGAACACCAGGATCATCAGGGCCACGCCCACACCGTTGACGCCGAGTGCCCAGAACCGGGCGGTGGACTTCTTCGACGCGCCCTCGGTGGTGACCAGTTCCAGCACGTCGCCCTGCCAGTCGCGGATCGCGCGGGCGGCGGCGGTGCCGTAGTCGGCGGAGGCCCGGCCGAGGTCGGCGGCCGTCGCGGTGGTCAGCAGCTGCCGTCCGGCCGGGTGCGCGAGCCAGGCCGACTCGACGCGCCGGGCGGCGGCCTCGCCCTCCTCGCGGATCAGCACCTCCAGCCCCGACTCGACGGCCACCTTCACGTCGAGGGCCTGCTTGGGCTCGCCCCGGAACGCGGCCACCATGCGGTCGCGCAGCCAGCCGATCTTCTGCTCGACCGCGCGGAAGAACTCCCCGGTGCCGACGAAGTCGTGCCAGCGGGCGAGCACCTCGCCCCGCAGCAGGGTGCCGTCCGCGGTCTGCACCGCGATGCTGCGCACCGCCTCGGCGAACGACTTCTCCGCGTCCTCGCGCAGCGTCTCCAGGCTCGCCACCTGTTCGCGGATCGCCGCCGCCACTGCCGGGGCGTCCGCGGCCAGCGCCCCGATGGCCCCGTCGAGGGTCTGGAGCACGACCTTCTTGCGGCTGACCGCGTCCGCGGCGAGCCCGCCCAGCCATTCGCGGATCGGCGCGACCGCCTGGTCGGGTAGCAGGCCCTCTGCGTCCACGTCGGTCTCGGGCACGGCGAACAGGGTGGAGCGGCCCAGCCCGCGCTGGCCCATCATCTGGCCGAGGTGGGCGGGCACCTCGTCCATCGCGGACGGGGGCACCCGGTCGAGCACGACGGCCACCACGGCGTGCCGCTCGGCCGCCGAACGCAGGTAGTCCCACGGGACCGCGTCGGCGTAGCGGGCGGCGGTGGTGACGAACAGCCACAGGTCGGCCGCCGCGAGCAGCTGCGCGGCGAGGGCCCGGTTCTCGGCCACCACCGAGTCCACGTCCGGGGCGTCCAGGATGGCCAACCCGCGCGGCATGGTGGGCTCGGCGACGATCTGGAGAGTGCGGGCGTCGGCGGCCGACGCGGTGCTGCGGGCCAGGCCGGGAAGGATCGCGTCGGAGGCGAACCACGCCGCGTCGTCGGGGTGGTGCACCAGCACCGGAGAGCGGGTGGTCGGACGGATCACCCCGGGGGCGGTCACCACCCGTCCCAGCAGCGAGTTCACCAGGGTCGACTTGCCGGCGCCCGTGGAGCCGCCGATCACCGCGAGCAACGGCGCCTCGAGGCGGTCCAGGCGTGGCAGGACGTAGTCGTCGAGCTGGTCGACGAACCGGCGGACGCGATCGCGGACGGCGGAAGCGCCGGGCAGGTCGAGCGGCAGCCGGACACCGGCGAGCGCCTCACGGAGGGCAGTCAGGGACGCGGCGAGTTGCTCTGCGCCCATGCCGTCCTCCTACCCTTTCGGCGGCCCCCAGTTGGGGTTCACTGCCGAGTACCCAGGCGATCCTATCGGCGCCTGCCCGACCGGTGCTGGCCAGTTGCCCCCGATACCGGACGGACCCGGGTAGGACGGCGGCGCGTAGGCCGGCGGCCGCTGCCGCCGGAGCCTCGGCAGGCTCAGCTTCAGCCCCCGCGGATCGTCGATCGCGACCCCCCGCAGCGCCTTCGCCTGCTCCACCAGTTCCCGCGCCCGGACGGTTGCGGCCTGATCATAGATACCCCGGATCTGGCCGTCCCGCAGGTAGGCGAGCTCGGTGAGGATCCGTTCGAGCCGGACCGTGGCGGAGAACACCCGCCAGCCACGGGTGGCGGCGATGGCCACCGCACGGAAGCGCAGCCACTGGCGGGCGAACACCACCGGGTCGCTCGCCGGCAGCCAGCCGAGCTGGGCGTAGTCACCCAGGCGCGTGGCCAGCACCCGGCGCTGCTTGAACACCTGGCGCACCACGTAGATGGCCGCGCCCAGCACCACCGGCAGCGCCACGAAGATGTAGATCAGGATGAGGCCCTGGCCGCTGTTCAGGCTGGCCTGGGAGTTGAACACCATGTGCAGGAGCGCGGCGGCACCGTAGCCGGCCAGCGGGGCGAGCACGCGTACCACCTTGCTGCGGGTGCGCACCGCGACCGCGACCCCGATGCCGGTCATCATCGTGAACAGCGGGTGACCGAAGCAGGTCCAGAACCCGCGCAGCCAGACCAGCTCCTGGACGGCCGCGTCCGCGTCGCCCACCTGGATCGTCTGCGAGGAGTACACGATGGCGCGGGCGTAATAGATGATGTTCTCGGTGAACGCGAAGCCGGCCGCCGAGAGCCCCGCGAGCACCACCATCGACACCTTCGAGACCACCCGGTAGCGGGCGATGATCGCGATCAGGAACAGCACGGACGCCTTCGCGGCCTCCTCGACGAACGGGGCGATGAAGATCGCCGCCCGGGCGCTCGTCGTCGGGTCGCCGTTGCCGGCGACCGCCAGCTGCTGGGAGGCCCAGGTGTTGACGTGGATCGAGATGAAGGTGGCGATCGCCGCTCCCCACCCGAGGGTGAGGTACCACACGACCACGCGTTGCGGACGGTAGCGGTCGGCCCAGACGAAGACCACCGTCCAGAAGGCCAACGTCGGCAGCGCGAACCAGAACGCCGTCCGGATCGCCGCGAAGTTCAGTCCGGGGATCACCCCGCCCTGCACCGGGACGTCCTCGGTGATGAGCTGGTACTGCGACACCAGGGCCACCGTGAACACGATGGACAGGGCCACGACGGCCCACGTCCACCACGAGGTCAGGATGCGCTTGGGCAGCGGGACGGAGGTGTCCGGGTCGGTGGGCAGGTCGTTGCGGCGCCGTGCCAGCTGGGCCACCGGATCCGTCATGGCGCCCAGCGTACAAGGACGCCGAACCGCCCCCGCGTCCGATCCCCGACCGAAACGAAAGGGGACAGTCCCCTTTCGTTTCGGTCCACGCGTCCGCCGCGCCGCTGTCGTGATCTGGCCACTCATCTGGCCGGTTCGGTGGACGGACCGCGACACGGTCCGACCCACGCCGTGCTCGCCGGCGCTGGTAGGTACGCGACGCATGGCGGGGACGCCTGTCGTGATCTGGCCGCGCGAGGGCCCGGGTGTGACGAGTGTGACCGCGGGGACGCCAAGGGCGGCCACATCGCGTCAGCTGGTCTCGTGGGCCGTGGTGCTTGCGCGGGATCAAACTGGACCGTACGGTTTGATTGTGGGAACGGGGCTAACGACGCGCCAGGTCGCCAAACGCGAGCAGATCGCGTCGGCGGCCCGCAGGCTGTTCCTCGAGCAGGGCTATGCCGGCACCTCGATGGACGCCGTCGCGACCGAGGCGGGCGTCAGCAAGCAGACCCTCTACGTGTATTTCCCCGCCAAGCTCGACCTGCTGCGGTCGATCTTCGACGAGGAGATGACCGCAATCGCCAGCGGCGAGCCCGCCCTGCCCCAGCTGCACACCGTCGACGACCTGCGGAACCTCCTGCTCGGGTTCGCCGCACGCCTCACGAACAACCTGCTGCACCCCGACGCGGTCTCGCTGGTCCGGCTGACACTCGGCGAGGCCTTCCGCATCCCCGAGCTCCGCGAGACCATCCGCAACGCCCTGCCGGTCCGTGCGCTGCACCGCTTCGGCTCCCTGATCGCGGCGGCCGACGCCCAGGGCCTGATCTCCGCCCCCGACCCCGACCTCACCGCGCGGATGCTGCTCGGCCCGATCATGACCTACGTCGCGATCGACGGGTTCCTGACCGCCGGCGACGTCGTGCCGCCGTCGCCCGAACAGCTGGAGCGCATCGTCGACCACGTCCTCGCCATGGTGGCGGTGACCCCGTGAGCAGCCGCCGCCTGCCCGCCGCGGTCGCGCTGGCGACCGCCCTCGGCCTCACGCTCTCGGGCTGCTCGGGGGCGACGTCATCGGCGATCGTCGCGTCCGGCACGGTCGACACCACCCTCACGCTGGTGACCGCCCCCACGCTCACCGTTCCCGCCGTGAACCTGGACGCCGGCTTCACCACCGTCACCGGTCGCCGCGACCCGGTGAGCGGGCGGACGGCCAACGCCACCAGTTCCGCCGCCGCCACCTTCGGGGTGGGCAGCACGATCGCGGTCACTCACGTCCGGGTCGCCGAGGGCGACACGGTCACCGCCGGCCAGGAGCTGGTCGTGCTCGACACCCGCATGCAGAGGGCGCAGATCGCGGCCGCGAAGGCCGACCAGAAGGTGATGGCGGCCAACGTCGACCTGCTCGCCGACGCCATCGACACCACGTTCGACAAGCAGGCCGACGTCGAGGACGCCAAGCAGACCGTCATCGACGCGATCGCCAAGGTGCGCTCGACCAGGGCCACGCTGCTCAAGACCAGGCACCAGCTGGAGAAGGCGCTCCCCCAGTTGCGTGCCGCGCTCGCCCAGGTGGAGGCGATGATCGCGAACTATCCGCCGGTACCGCCGCCCGGCTACCCCACCCTCGCCGAGCTCCAGGCCAAGGCCCAGGCGCTGGCCGCCCAGCTCGGCCAGCTGAAGGCCGGGCTGAAGAAGATCAACGCCGCCCTGCCGAAGCTGGCCGCCGGGCTGAAGAAGGCGAAGGCGGCGCTGCGGAAGATCAACGACGGCCTGGCCGGCATCGCCGACGCGCGCGGCACCCTGCGCGACCAGAAGGAGCTCGTCGAGCTCCAGGCCGAGGCGCTCAAGGTGCCGATCGACGTGGCCCGCGCCCAGGTCACCCTGGGCACCCTCACCGCACCGGTGGACGGCGTGGTCGTGTCGGTGGCCCACGTCGGGACGCAGCTGGCGCCGGGGGCGACCGTGGTCAGCATCCGCGAGGACCAGCCCAGCACGGTGACCGCCTGGCTGTCCCCGTCCCAGCTCGGCCAGGTCTGCGTGGGGGACGCGGCGCGGATCGCCGGCGACTGGATGAGCGGCGACGGCGTCCCGGCCAGCCTCACCCGCATCTCCGACTCCTCGGAGTACCCACCCACCTCCGTGGCGACCGACGAGGTCCACCTCACCCGCGCGGTCGAGGTCACCCTCACCACCGACACCGGACAGCTGCCCGCGGGCGCCCCGGTGGAGATCAGCATCCAGGGCTGCCGCACGGCAGCCGACAACACCGATTCGAACAGGTGACGAACATGGCACAGACATCACGGAAGCACCCGCCGATCCCGGTGATCGTGGTCGTGCTGCTGCTGCTGATCGGTGGCGGCGTCTGGTGGTGGTGGAGTTCCACCCAGACCAGTTCCGCGGCGGCCGAGCAACAGCTCACCGGCTCGGTGGAGGCCACCCAGTACCAGGTCATGCCGGGCGTGCAGGGGCAGGTCACGTCCGTCCGGGTGCGCGAGGGCGACCAGGTCACCAAGGGCCAGGAGCTGGTGCGGCTCGACCGCACCGCGCTCACCCTGGCCATCGAGCAGGCAAAGCAGGGTGTGACGGCCGCGAAGGCCGCGCTCACCAACGCCCGGGACGACGACGACTCCACCGACGCCGACATCGCCGCCGCGAAGGCCCGGCTGAAGCAGGCCGAGGCCGCGGTCGAGCTGGCCCGCGTTCAGCGCGGGTACACGATCGTGACGTCACCGGCCGACGGCCGGGTGGTGTCGGTCATCACCAACGCCGGGCAGAACGCCTCCCCGGCCCGGACGCTGCTGACGATCATGAACCCCGACGACCTGTACGTCCGCGTGTTCGTCCCGGAGACCTCGTTCGGCAAGGTCGCCGTCGGCCAGGCCGCCACCGTGACCACCGACTCGCTAACCCAGACCTTCACCGGCAAGGTCAGCTTCATCGCCAGCCAGTCGGAGTTCACGCCGAACGACGTCCAGACCAAGGACCAACGCGTCAAGCGGGTCTACGAGGTGCGCATCCGTATCTCCGGCGGTGGCGGGGCCCTCCTGGCCGGCATGCCGGTGGATGTCGTCCTGGGCTGACACCGTGTCCTCCGCTCCCCCGCCGGCCACGACGGCGTCCGATCGAGGTGCGATCAGCGCTCGTGGCCTGCGCAGAACCTTCGGTGACACGGTCGCCGTCGACACCCTCGACCTCGACGTGCCCACCGGAGCGGTGTTCGGCCTGCTCGGCCCGGACGGGGCCGGCAAGTCCACGCTGATCCGGATGCTGGCGACCGTTCTGGTCCCGACCGCGGGCGAGGCGTCCGTGTTCGGCCACTCGGTGACGACCGAGCGGGACGCGGTGACGCCCCGGATCGGCTACATGTCGCAGCGGTTCTCGATGTACCCCGACCTGTCGGTGGCCGAGAACCTGGAGTTCTTCGCGACGATCCGCGGCGTCGGACGCGCCGACCGCCGGACGCGTTCGCAGGCGCTGCTGGCGAGCATGGGGCTGGACGAGTTCACCCGCCGTCAGGCCCAGCACCTCTCGGGCGGGATGAAGCAGAAGCTGATGCTGGCCACGACCTTGATGCACGAGCCCGACCTGCTGCTGCTGGACGAGCCGACCACCGGCGTCGACCCGGTCTCGCGGCGCGAGTTCTGGCGCATCCTGGCCGGCCTGCACCGCGCGGGCAAGACCGTGCTGGTCGCGACGCCGTACATGGACGAGGCCGAGCGCTGCACCCACATCGCGTTCCTCGACGGCGGGCGGATCAAGCAGTCCGGCACTCCCGAATCGATCAAGGCCCTGGTGCCCGGACGCCTGCTCGAGGTGTCTGCCACCGACCCGCGCGCGGCGCTGGCCGTGGTCCGCACCCTGCCCGGCGTGGCCTCGGTCCACCTGCTCGGCGACGTCGTGCGGGTGCTGTGGGAGGCGCCGTCCGAGCCTGTCGGACCGCTCACCTCCGCGCTCGTCGCCGCCGGACTGCACGGCGTCGGCGTCCGCGAGATCTCCCCGGACATGGAGACGGTCTTCGCGTTCCTCGCCGAGGCGGACGCCCCGCCGGGCGCCGGCAGCGAGGTGGCCTCATGATGGCGACGCTGACGCGCATCGGCGCGATCGTGGTGAAGGAGTTCCGGCACCTGCTCCGCGACCCCCGGATGCTGCTTGCGGTCGTGATCACCCCGGTGATCCAGCTGCTGCTGTTCGCCTACGCGATCAGCTTCGACGTCGAGAACGTGCCCACGCTCGTGGTCGACCTCGACCAGACCCAGACCAGCCGCACCTACCTCGAGCAGTACGAGGCCTCCCCGTTCTTCGAGGTCGTCGCCCACGGCAGCACGCTGGCCGACGTCGACACCGCCTTCGACCAGAACACCGCCCGGGTGGCCATCGTCATCCAGGCGGGGTTCGCTCGCTCGCTGGCCGCCGGCGAACAGGCGCAGGTGTCGGTCATGGTGGACGGCAGCGAGCCGAACGCGGCCAAGGTGTCCCAGGCGTACTCGGTAGCGATCAACCAGCTCTACACCCAGCAGCTGACCCGGCAGTGGGCGGACGCGCAGGGTCTCGACCTGAGCAGCGTCGGCATGCTCGAGCCGCGGGTGCGCACCTGGTACAACCCGGAGCGCCGGTCCTCCGACTTCCTGATCCCCGGCCTGATGGTGGTGATCATCGCGATCGTCACGGTCCAGCAGACCGCGGTCACCCTGGTGCGCGAGCGGGACCTGGGCACCGAGGAGCAGCTCGAGGTGAGCCCACTGCGCAAGGTCGAGCTGATGGTGGGCAAGCTGTTGCCATGGACGCTGATCGCGTTCGCCGAGGTGGCCATGATCACCGGGCTCGGCCGCACCGTCTTCGGCATCCCGATGCGCGGCGACTTCTGGGCGCTGGCCGTGGGCGCCGCGCTGTTCGTGTTCGCGTCCCTGGGCATGGGCCTGCTGATCTCGGCGGTCGCCCCGTCCCTGGACACCGCCAACATCCTCGCCATGCTGATCGCCTTCCTGCCGTCGTTCCTGCTCTCGGGCCTGGCGTTCGCGCTCGACCAGATCCCGGTGGTCCTGCAGTGGATCAGCTACGGCTTCCCGGCACGCTACATGGTGACGATCTCGCGCGGGGTGTTCCTGAAGGGCGCCGGCTTCCCCGAGGTGTGGCCGGAACTCGCGGCACTGGCGGTCTACGCCGTGGTGATGATCGTCATCTCCTCGGTGCTGTACGGACGGAGGGCCCGGCGATGAGCGCGAAGCGCGTCCGGCTGCTGATCTGGAAGGAATTCACCCAGCTGCGCCGCGACCCCCTGCTGATCCGGCTGCTGCTGCTGATGCCGGTGCTCCAGCTGATCATGTTCGGCTACGTGGTGGCGGTGGACGTCCGCAACCTGTCCACCGCGGTGGTCGACCTCGACCAGACCGTGGCCAGCCGGCAGCTCCAGGCCGCGTTCTCCGGATCCGGCTACTTCACGATCACCCGGACGCCGGCCAGCGAGGCCGACCTCCAGCCGCTGCTCGACAGCGGCACGATCAAGGTCGCGTTGGTGATCCCGCAGGGCACCCAGGACCGCCTCGGCCGCGGCGAGACCGCGCCGATCGGCATCATCGTGGACGGGTCGGACTCCCAGATCTCGGCGATCGGCAGCGGGTACGCGTCCCAGATCATCGCCCAGTTCAACACCGACCGGCGGACGTCCTCCGGCGCCCAGCTCGACGCACCCGGGATCGACGCGAGGGTGCGGGTGATGTTCAACCCGACCCTGGACCCGATCAACACGATGATCCCCGGGCTCATCGCGGCGATCATGATGATCTCGCTGATGGTGATCATGAGCCAGGCCGTGGTGAAGGAACGGGAGTCGGGCACGCTCGAACAGATGTTCGTGACCCCGATCAAGGCCACCGAGTACCTGATCGGCAAGCTCACCCCGTACGCGGCACTGGCCACCGCCCAGATGGCCCTGGTCGCGCTCGGCGGCCTCTACTGGTTCAAGGTGCCGTTCAACGGCAGCTTCTGGGTGGTGCTGGTCGGCCTGCTGCTGTTCATGTTCACCTGCCTGGGACTCGGGCTGCTGATCTCGCTGGTCTCCCGCACCCGGCACCAGGCGCAGCAGGCCGTGATGTTCCTGATGATCCCCACCATGGTGCTGTCGGGGTTCATCTTCCCGATCCAGTCGATGCCCCCGGCGATCCAGCCGCTGACCAACCTGATCCCGCTCACGTTCGCCCTGGAGGTGTTGCGCGGCGCCTTCGTCAAGGGCAGCGGGTTCGAGGCGCTCGCCGTCCCCATGCTGGCCCTGGCGGGGTTCGGCGTGGTGATCTTCGGCGCGTCCATCATCGCCACCCGACGCCGGATCGCGGAGTGAGGAGCCTGCCGTGATGCAGCCGACGACCGGGCCCGCGATCTCGCTCCGCGGCCTCACCAAGACCTTCGGTGACTTCACCGCCGTGGACGGCATCGACCTGGACGTGCCGCGCGGCCAGATCTTCGGCTTCCTCGGACCGAACGGGTCGGGCAAGACCACCACGATCCGCATGCTGACCGGCACGCTGCGTCCGAAGTCGGGCACGGCGGAGGTGCTCGGGGTCGACGTGGTCCGCCACCCCGAGCGGGTCAAGCGGCGGATCGGCTACATGAGCCAGAAGTTCGCCCTGTTCGAGGACATGACGGTCGACGAGAACCTGAAGTTCTACGCCGGCGTCTACGACCTCGACCCCGCCACGTTCGCCGCCCAACGGGAGTACGTGCTGCGGATGGCCGACCTGGTCGGACGCGAGGACGAGCTCACCAGCAACCTGTCGGTGGGCTGGCGGCAGCGGCTCGCCCTGGGCGCCGCCACGATCCACGAGCCCGAACTGCTGTTCCTCGACGAGCCGACCTCCGGCGTCGACCCGGTCGCCCGGCGCCAGTTCTGGGACCTGCTGTACGACCTGGCCAGCCGCGGCGTCACACTGTTCGTCACCACCCACTACATGGACGAGGCGTCGCACTGCAATCGGCTGGCCTTCATCTACCGCGGACGGATCATCGCCGACGGCAGCCCCGCCGAGATCCGCGCCGACCACATGGAACAGCGGATCCTCGACATCACCACCCCAGACGCCGACGCGGTCCTGGAGTGGCTGGAGAAAGCGGACGGGGTCGACGAGGCGTACCTGTCGGGAGCGTCCCTGCACGCCGTAGTGCCCACCGGTTCCCCGCTCACCGAGGCCGGACTGCGTGAGCGACTGGCCGCCGCCGGGCACGTCGGTGTCGAGGTCACCGAGGTCGACCCGACGATCGAGGACGTCTTCGTGAATCTGGTGGCACGCCAGCGCTGAGACGTAAGCTGCCCCCATGTTGCGGGTGGCGCTGGCCGCGATGCTCCTCCTTGTCGCCGGGTGCTCGGCGGATCCCGAGCCGACCGCGTCGGCCACGCTGGTCCCCATGGGCGAGGACCGCACGATCGCCCTCGGCGGGGGCCTGCGCCTCGACCCGGGGCCGGACGGCTCCGACACCAACTGGGCACCCAGCCCCAACGACTGCACCGACCGCGTCCACCTGATCACCACGCCGACGGGCGACTACCAGGTGGTACTGGTCAATGCCGGGTGCACGTCGCAGACGGTGGCCGGCAACGGGTTCCACGGCTACTTCGTCGATCCGCCGGAGAAGGCGATCGTCGAGCAGTTCACCACGCCGGCCGGGGACCTCCGGCTGTTCGCGAACTCCTACTTCGAGTGCACGAACAGCTGCACGACCGGCACCGACCAGGTCGGACTGCTCACCCTCGGCCCCCAGGTGCTCCAGGTGATCGCGCTGGCCAGCCCGTCCGGCACCTACCAGGACCGCACCCGCGGCGAGCTCAAGGCGTTCCTGGCGAACCTGAGCCGGGACTGACCAGCCACGACGCACCGAGCAGCAGGGCGCCGACGGTGAGCGCCAGCCACACCAGCCCCCAGACGACCTTCGGCACCCCGGTCAGGCCCGCGAGTTGGGCGGCGTCCGAGCCGGGACGGTGCCGGGCCAACAGTTCCACCACCGGACGCGGCGCCGCGAACAGCAGCAGCCACGCCAGCCCGGTGGCCAGCCAGCCGGCCACCACCGGCGTGGCGAACCAGGACAGCAGCCCGACCACCGCGCCCAGCCCGAGCACCACCAGGACGCCGTAGATGTTGCGCAGCGTGAGCAGCATCAGGGCCAGCAGCACGACCAGCAGCCAGAGCATGCCGATCGCGTGGCCCGCCCCGGCCATCCAGGCCGCGCCCAGGCCAACGACGGACGCCGCCGGGTAGCCCGCGAACAGGGTGGCGGCCATGCCCGGCCCGGTCGGGCGTCCGCGGCTCACGGTGAGTCCGGAGGTGTCGGAGTGCAGCCGGATGCCGCTGAGCCGGCGTCCGACCAGCAGGGCGACCACGGCGTGGCCGGCCTCGTGGCAGACGGTGACCAGCAGGCGTACCAGCGGCCAGGTCGCCAGGACCGCGACCACCGCGATCGCGCCGGCCACCGCGACGGCCGTCAGGCTCGGGACCGGCTGGGTGGCGACGGCGCGCCGCCACAGCTCAGCGATCTCGTCCACGCACCCTTCATACCTGACCAGTGGCTACGCGCGGGCACGAGTGGCCACGCGCGGGCAGACTGTGCGGTGTGCTGGTACGTGAACTGGGCTGGTGGGTGCAGGACTATGCGTGGGCGGCCGCGGTGTGGCTCGGCACGCCGTTCGCGCCGCCCTCACCCGCGGGCTACGCGAACGGCACCGGGCGGACGGTGGTCGCGCTGCCGGGGGTCTACGAGGACTGGCGGTTCCTGCGTCCGCTGGTCGTGCCGTTGCACCGTCGCGGCCATGCGGTGCACGTGGTGCCCGACCTGGGCCACACCCGCGCCCCGATCGCGGACGGCGCCCGGCTCGTGCAGGACCTGCTCGTCGAGCGGGACCTCAGCGACGTGGTCCTGGTCGCGCACAGCAAGGGCGGACTGATCGGGAAGCTGGCGATGATGGCCGACGACGGCCGGATCGCGTCCATGGTCACCGTGTGCACGCCGTTCCACGGGTCGAGCCGGGCGCGGCTGTTGCCGCTGCCCAGCGTGCGGCCGCTGGTGCCCGAGCACCCGACCCTGGTGGGCCTGGGCGAGCCAGACCCGGTGAACGCCCGCATCACGTCGCTGTACGGACGCTTCGACGAGCATGTCCCCGAGGGCAGCGAACTGCCCGGGGCGCGCAACATCCGGCTGCCGGCCTCGGGGCACTTCCAGGTGCTGGGGCACCCGTCCTGCCTGAAGGCCGTGCTCGCCGTGGTCGAGCCCGGCTGAGCCGGGCGCCGGTCAGGCCAGCGTGGCGGCCTCGTCGAAACCGAGGCGAGGGTTGCGGGGGAAGTTGCCGTCCTCCGCGACGTGGCCGATATTCACCACCATGAAGGCGTGCAGCGAGGTGCCGGCGAAGAACTCGCGGTCGATGGCCGCGGTGTCGATGCCGCCCATCGGGCCCGCGTCCAGCCCGGCGGCGCGGACCGCGAGGATGAACCCGCCGGCCTGGAGCCAGGCGTTGTTCCGGGCCATCGCGGCGCGGTGCTCGTCGTTGGCGGCGAACCGCTCACGCGCTCCTTCCGACTGCGGGGCGATCACCGGCAGGTGCTCGTGGAAGTCGGTGTCGGCGGCCAGGATGGCCACCACCGGGGCGGACGCCGACTTGGCGCGGTTCATCTCCGACAGCAGCGGCAGCAGGCGCTCCTTGCCGGCCGGGGTGCGCACGAACGTGATCCGCAGCGGCTGGCTGTTCAGCGCGGTCGGCGTGAACTTGGCCAGGTCGTAGATGGCTGCCAGCTGCTCGTCGCCGACCGGCTCGGAGGTGAACCGGTAGGCGGTGTGCATGTCGGTGAAGATGCTGGTGGCGGTGGGGGTGTCGAGCAGGTCCTGCACGGTCATTTCAGGGTGTCTCCGAGGTAGTTGATTCCTAAACTATACCATCGCCGACGGGCGCAATCCCAACCGGCGTTCGGTTTGACTGCAGGCGGCGTCCTTGATTCAATTGGGCCATCCCCGATGCCGCGTCCAGCCCCTGGCTGGCCGCCCGGAAGCCGGTTTGCACACCGCTGCGACGTCCGAACGACCGCGGAAATGGGAGCCCGGCAAGACCTATCCCTGGAGTTGTGTTGTGTTTCGGCCTCTTTCGGCCCTGGCGGCGCCTGAGCGTGCCCGCGTCCTGCTGATCGGCGTGTTCGCCCTCAGTGGGGTGTTCGCGTTCTCCTGGCTGGCCCGCATCCCCAGCATTCGGGACGCGCTCGGGCTGACCGCCGCCGAACTCGGGGCCGTCCTGCTGGTCGGCTCGATCGGGGCGCTGGTCACGGTGTTCTCCGGCCCGGCGCTGCTGGCGCGGTTCGGCAGCACCCGGGTGTTCGCCACCGGGGCCGTGGTGATGACGATCGGCTTCCTGCTGGTGGGGCTGGGTCCCGCGTTCGCGTCGCGCTGGCTGTTCGGCGTCGGCATCCTGGTCAACGGCATCGGCGGCTCGCTGCTGACCGTACCCATGAACGTGGAGTCGGCCCGCATCGAACAGGCGCACGGCCGGTCCGTGATCCCCCAGTTCCACGCCGCGTTCTCCGCGGGCGCCGTGGTCGGCTCGATCCTCGGGGCCGTCGCCTCGACGATCGGCGTCCCGGTGGTCGTGCAGTTCTCGGTGGTCGCCGTGGCCACCGGGACGTTGCGCCTGGTGGCGCTCCGGGCCGGCATGGTGATGCCCGCCTCGGCGACGCCCGTCCGTGTGTCCTGGGAGCCGGCGCCCGCCAGGGTGAGCCAGCTCGCGGTCTGGACCGAGCCCCGCTCGATCCTGATCGGCGTGGTCGCCTTCGCCGCCGCGCTCAGCGAGGGCGCCGCCAACAACTGGCTGGCCCTGGCCTTCGTCGACGGCTTCAGTGCCAGCGAGGCCTTCGGTGGCATCGTCCTCGGTGTGTTCATCGGCTCGATGATGCTGGTGCGCCTGCTCGGCGGCCGGGCGATCGACCGGCTCGGACGCGTCGCCGCGCTGCAACTGTCCTGCCTGTTCGGCGTGCTCGGCGTCGCGACCTTCGGTCTGTCGTCCCACCCGCAGGTGGCGCTGGTCGGCGTCGCCCTCTGGGGTGCCGGAACCGCGCTGTGCTTCCCGCTGACCGTCGCCGCGGTGTCGGACGAGCCGCGCCGCGCCCCCGCACGGGTCTCGATGATGGCCTCGCTCGCGTCCGTGGCCGTGATGACGGGCGCGCCGCTGATCGGCGTGGTCGCCGGCAGCCTGGGCGGTGCCCGGCACGCGCTGCTAGTGGTGCTGGTACCGCTGCTCGCGGCACTGTTCGCGTCCCGCTGGGTGGCGCCGTCCCTGACCCGGGTGGCCGACCCGCTCGCGGCCTGAACCCGGGCCCCTCAGCCCGTCCCGGCCGTTCAGGGCGCTGTAACGTGGCCGTCGAAAACCTCGGCTAGTCTCCGGTCCATGCCGAGGGCAGTTCGCGCAACCATCATCCAGCCCGACCCCCAGGTGCCCGCCGACCGGCTCGGCACGTGGCTGGCCAGCAACCGTGTGCTCGTGCGCGCGGTACCGCTGTGGCAGCGGCCGGTGCCGGGCGTCGACAGCCTCGGCGACGGGTTGATCGTGCTCGGCGGGCGGATGAGCGCCCACGACCAGGCCGAGCACGAATGGATCGACCCGCTCAAGGAGCTGCTCGTCGCCGCGGTCGAGGCCGAGGTCCCCACCCTGGCGATCTGCCTGGGCCACCAGCTGCTCGCCGAGGCGTTCGGTGGGCAGGTGACGGTGAACCATCCCGGCGGGGGCGAGCACGGCGCGTACCAGGTCACCTGGCACGAGGCTGCGGCGGACGACCCGTTGCTCGGTCGCCTCGCCGAGGCCGGCCGTTCGCTGCTGCCGGAGTCCCACGACGACGCCGTGACCCGGCTGCCGAAGGGCGCGGTGCAGCTGGCGAGCACCGAGCGCTACCCGAACCAGGCGTTCCGGGTGGGGTCCGCGGTCGGCGTCCAGTTCCACCCCGAGGCGTCCCCCGAACTGATGGGACGCTGGGCCGCGCTCGGCGGCGACGACGGCCGGGTGATGCGTCGCGAGATGAACGTCCACGACACCGAGACCTCCCGCAACGGCCGCCTCCTCGCCCAGGCCTTCTGCGGCCAGCTCCGCGCCCGCTCCCTCGCCGCCTGACGGACCGAATCGGGGACGGTTCCCCAACTCGGTCCGGGACCGTATTGGGAACCGTCCCCAATTCGATCCGGTGCCGTGGGAGACCGGACCGCTTGGGGCATGACCTATCGTGGGGAGCGAGTTCTCTAGGAGCCCGATGATCCGCCTGCTGCCCCTCGCGCTGGACCTGTTCCTGCTCGTCTTCTGCCTGGTCGACTGCATCCTCGCCGACCAGGCGCGCGTCCGGAACCTGCCGAAGTGGGGCTGGGTCGTGCTGATGGCCGTGATCCCACTCATCGGTTGCATCGCCTGGCTGGTCGCCGGACGTCCGCTGCGCCGCCCGCGTCCCACCCCGGACGCCGGCACGCCGGCCACCTGGGAGCACCCGCCCTACCTGCGTCCGACCGCCCCCGACGACGACCCGGAGTTCATCGCGAAGCTCAAGCGCACCAACTCCGAGCACGAACGCCAGCTGAAGCGCTGGGAGGAGGACCTGCGGCGCCGCGAGGAGGAACTGCGCCAGCAGGAGCAGACCGACACCGATCCGGACGACCGCTGACCCCTCACGGGTGACCGCCCCGGGCAGCCGCTTCCCCTAGGGTGAGGGCGACGAACAGCCCCGGGAGCCCCACATGATCCGCATCCTGCCCATCGCCGTCGAGGCGGTCATCCTCGTTTTCTGCCTCATCGACGTGATCCTGGCCGAGGACCACCGGGTGCGGAACCTGCCGAAGTGGACGTGGATCCTGCTGATCATCGTGCTGCCGATCGTGGGCGGCATCGCCTGGTTGGTCGCCGGACGGCCACTCGGGTCACCCACCCGCCAGGCGCCCTGGCCGTCCCGGACGGCGGGGTACCCCGAGGACGAACGTCCCGCGCACCTGCGCCATCGCGCCCCCGACGACAACCCGGAGTTCCTGGCGAAGCTCGCCAAGGACAACACCGACCACGAGGCGATGCTCAGGAAGTGGGAGGACGACCTACGCCGACGGGAACAGCAGATGCGTTCGTCGGATGAGCCGGAGGGTCCGGATCCGGAGCAGGACGCGCGCTGACCCGCCGCGCACCGATCAGCACCCCGAGGACCACCACGGCACCACCGAGCAGTTCCAGCCAGCCCGGACGCTCCCCCAGCACCACCGCGGCGGTCGCGATCCCGAACACCGGCACGAGCATCGAGAACGGCCCGACCACGCCGGCCGGGTGGCGGACCAGCAGCCACGTCCAGATCCCCGAACCGACCGCCGTACCGATCACGCAGGTGTAGGCCAGACCCACCCAGGCCGGCAGCGCGGCCACGGACAGCGACCCGGCCAGGGACGCCATGATCTGTTGCGGCCCCTCGACCGCCAACGACAGCGCCAGCATCGGCACCGGCACCACCACCGACATCCACAGCGTGAGGTGCAGCGGGTTCTGCGGCTGCGCGAGCCGGCTGGAAAGGTTGCCGAACGCCCAGCCCAGCCCGCCGAGCACCACCAGCAGGAACGGCCAGAACGCCGCCGCCTGCGCGCGCGAGACCCCGACCAGCGCCATGCCGGCCACGGCGATCGCGACGCCGACCCACTGGCGGCCGCGGATCCGCTCACCCAGCAGCAGCCCGCCGAGCACCAGGGTGAACGGACCCGACACCTGCAGCACCAGGGACGCGAGCCCGGTCGGCATCCCGGCAGCCATCCCTGCGTAGAGGAACGTGAACTGCGCGACCCCGAACCCGAGCCCGTAGCCGATCAGCCACCGCAGCGGCACCTTCGGACGCGGCACCAGCAGCACGGTGGGCAGCGCGATCAGCGTGAACCGCAGCGCCACCAGGAAGAACGGCGGGAACTGGGTGAGCGAGGCGTGGATCGCGAGGAAGTTCACGCCCCAGATCGCGGCCACGGCGACAGCGAGGAAACGGTGGGTTACGGGCACGCCACCATGCTGGAGCCGGAAACACTGAAGCACAAGTTCCGATTTGTGAACGATATGTTTAGGCTGACTTCATGGACGTCCGGTACCTCGAACTGCTCAGGGAGCTCGCCGACCGCGGGACGGTGACCGCGGTGGCGGCAGCGACGTACCGGACCCCGTCCGCGGTGAGCCAGCAACTGCGCAGCGCCGAGCGGGCCGCCGGCATGGCCCTCGTCGAACCGAACGGACGCGGGCTGCGCCTCAACGCGGCCGGACGCCTGCTCGCCGAGGGCGCGGTCGAGGTGGCCACCGTCCTCGAACGCCTCCAGCGCAGCCTCGACGACCTCGCCGGCGCGCCCAGCGGCACCGTCACGATCACCGGGCTGCCGAGCGCGCTGGAGTTCCTCACCCCCGGACTGATCTCCCGGTTGGCGGGCACCGAGGTCGAGGTGCGGATCAGCGACACCGACGTTGCCGAGGCCGACTTCGCCGGACGCGCCGCCGACCACGACCTGGTCATCGGCCACAGCCTCGCCGAGTTCCCGGAAGGGTCGGACCGGCTGTTCGTCCAGCTGATCGCCCGTGAGCCCCTCGACGTGGCCCTGCCCACCGGCCACCGGCTGGCCGGACGGTCCTCCGTGACCGCGGACGACCTGGCCGGCGAGCGCTGGATCAGCGTGCCGGCGGGTTACCCGTTCGACACCGTGCGGATCGCGATCGAGAACCGCGCCGGGCGTCCGCTCGAGGTCGTCCAGCGCATCCGGGACAACCGGCTCGTCGAGGCGCTGGTCGCGGCGGGCGAAGCCTGCGCGCTGCTGCCGAGGTTCACCACCCGCGCACGGCCCGACCTGCGCCTGGTGCCGCTCGCCGACGTCCGCTCGGTGCGCTCGATCTTCGCGATCGGGCGCCCCGACCGCCTGCAGCGCGCGGCCGTCCGGGTCGTCCTCAGCGCGCTGGCCGAGACCGGCGCGGCGCTCTCCCCCGCCACGGAGGCCCCCCAGCCCCGCACGCTGTGAGTCTGGCGGCGATGTCGCCAAACTCACAGCTCGCGACGGGGTCAGACCATCAGGGGGCCGTACTTGGTGACGACCATGGTCAGGATGACCATCAGCCAGACCCCGACGAGCAGGGCGTCGAGCCCGGCCACCGTGAACCGGCAGGCGGCCAAGCTGGCCCGCGCGGGCAGGTACAGGTTGCCGTCGCGGATGTTCACGTGGGTCAGCGAGCTGAACACCAGGGTGGTCGACAGCGTGATCAGCAGGCACCACGGGCACAGCGCCCCGATCACGAAGTACGCCTGGAAGAACAGCCAGTACGCGAACACCAGTCCGATCGTGTAGACCACCTGCGCGGACAGCATGAACCACCGCGGGAAGCGGACGCCGCCCAGCGCGGCCACCGCGATCGTGATCACCACCGGTTCGGCGACCAGCCCGAGGAACGCGTTCGGGAAGCCGAACAGGCTGGCCTGCCACGAGCTGCCGACCGTACCGCAGCTCAGCACCGCGTTGATGTTGCACGAGAGCGCCGCGCGCGGGTCCTTCGCCAGCGCGATCGCGTCGACCGAGAGCACGAACGAGGCGGTCAGGCTGAGCGCGGCCGAGAACAGCATGGTGGCGAAGATCCACCGGTTCGTCTGCCGAAACCGGTTGAACCGTCCGAGCACGTCAGCCACGCGCGGCCGCCTCGATGGCGGCGGCCAGCGGACCGGCGGTGAACAGGTCGCCGGTGAACGTCTGGCCGTTGATCTTGACGGTCGGCGTGCCGGTGACGCCGTCGTCCCAGGCCTGCTGGGTGGCGTCCTCCACCCACCCCGCGTAGGTCTGTGCGGCGAAGCGGTCGGTCATGGCCGGGGTGGCGCCGGCCTCCTGGGCGAGCTCGGCCAGCCGGGCGTCGCTCAACCCGGCGGAGTTCTCCGCGGGCTGGTTGGCGTAGAGCAGCCGGTGGAACCGGAACGCGACCGCCGGGTCGTCGTTCGCGAGCGTGACGAACGCGTTCGCCGCGCGGCTGGAGTACCGGGTGCCCGCCGACATCTCGTCGAGGAACGCCATCGGGTGGATCTCCAGCTTGGCGGTGCCGGCCTCGACCGCGCTCGCCAGCGCGTCGCCGTTGGCGCGTTCGAACCGCCCGCACCAGGGGCACATGAAATCGGCGTACACGCTCACTGTCACGGGCGCGGACGCCTGCCCGACGACCACCGCCCCGCCGCTGGTCGCCCCGGCGGGCACGGTGAGGGAGTCGGAGATGCCGGCGGTCGGCCCGCCGGCGCGGACCAGCGTCCACGCGATCACGCCGACCATCAGCGCGATCACGGTGAGGCCGGCGATCCAGGCCGCCTTGACGGCGCGTCCGGTGCGGGCGGCGGCCCGGGCCCGGGCCTGCTGTTGGGTGCGGAGTGCCTCGCGCCGGCTTCCCGGGGAGGACGCAGGGGTGTTCTTGGAAGTCTTGGACATGGTGTTTCGTTTCCGGGCGGGTACCGCCCTGGTGGTGCTCGATGTGGTGGGGGACGGCGGCAGCCGTCCGGGAGCGCGAACGCGCAGCGGCCGCGCCCGGGGGCGCGGCGGGGGTCAGGAGATCAGATCGAGCAGGACGGAGGCCCGCGGCGGCGCTGTGCCTGCGCGGCGTCCACGCCCCGGTAGTGCGCACGAACGCGCACCGGAACGAGCCGCTGCTCGGGGACGAGCACGGCGGAGAGGCGTACCAGGGCGCCGGCCAGCACGCGGTCGGCGGCGGCCGCGGCACGCCGGGCGGCCCGGACCAGCAGCCCGCCGGCGGTGAGCAGCAACGGCAGCAGGAGCAGTTGCACCACCAGCGTCGCGGCGATCATCAGCGTCCAGCTGACCGCAGGGGTCGGGGCGCTGACACAGTGCACGAAGGCGGCGGGGGTGCTCGGGATCCACTCGTACAGCGGGTGGCCGGCGTCGAAACAGGCGACCACGGTCACCCGCGGCAGCTGCAGCAGCAGCGGCACCAGGCCCAGGATCGTGAGCACGCCGGCAGCGACCCGGGACCGCAGGCCCGGGCGGAGGAGCCACGCGCGCATCGACTGCACGGGAGGAAGCCTACCTGCCGGCCGCGGACCCCACCTGTCCCCGTCCGGGTGGCACCCCGCCCAGCAGGCGGACGGCCCGCTTCGGCGCCCGTCGGGACGCGTGTTACCCTCGGGGGCATGCACACCCGCCGGCTCGCCGCTTCGCTGAGCTCCTCGCGCGTCCTTTCGTGCATGTGTTGTTGTCGCCGCCTGGCCTGACCGCAGCCTGATCGCCGCGGCCGCCGGCCGCGTGACGATCCGAGATCCTCGACCTCTGGACGTCCCCGCGTCTGCCGCTGGCCGCACGCCGTGACCAACCGACCAGAGGACTCCCCCAATGACCACCGCTTCCACTCCGACCGCCGCGCTCATCGACCCGCGCGGCCCCCGCTTCGGCGCCGCCGTCACCTCCGTGGTGCTGGCGGCCACCCTGCTCACCGGCCCCGCCCTCGGCCTGGTGCTGCTGGCCCTCCAGACCGGCGCGTTCGCCGCCGGCGCGCTGCTGGGCCTGCGCTACCAGCCGTACGGCTGGTTCTTCCGGCGCTTCGTCCGGCCGCGCCTCGGCGCGCCCGACGACCTCGAGGACGAGCGTCCGCCCCGGTTCGCCCAGGCCGTCGGCCTCGGGTTCGCCGTGCTCGGCATCCTCGGCATCGTGTTCGCCGTCCCGGTCCTGTTCTACGTCGCGGTCGGCGTCGCCCTGGTCGCGGCCCTGCTGAACGCGGTCTTCGACTTCTGCCTCGGCTGCGAGGTCTACCTGCTGGGCCAGCGCCTTCTCGGGCGTCGCGCCGCGGCCGCGGGGAGCGCCCGATGACCGGCGCATGGGTGGTCGCGGCAGCCGTGCTGCTCGCCCTCGGGTTCGGGCTGTACCGGCGCGTGGTGGACGGACGGCTCCGTCCGGCCACGGCCGACGACGGTCTCGACCCGGCCCGCATCGGGCACGAGTTCGGGCACCGGGCGACGTTCGTCCAGTTCTCGTCCGAGGTCTGCGCGCCCTGCCGCACCACCGCCCGCGTCCTGGGCGAGGTGAGCGCGGCCACGCCGGGGGTCGCCCACGTGGAGATCGACGCAGCCCAGCGCCTCGACCTGGCCGACGAGCTCGGTATCACGCGGACGCCCACGGTGCTCCTGCTGGACAGCAAGGGTGTCGTGCGCAACCGCATCGTCGGCGCTCCCCGCAAGCCGGACGTGCTCCAGGCACTCCAGCTGATCGACAACTGACCAGACCAAGGACTCAACAGATGAGCGCATTTCGCGACGACGTGTGGACACGGATCCGCACCGAGGTGGCCACCGACGCCCAGGCCGAGCCGGCGCTGGCGAGCTTCCTGCACACCACCGTCCTCTCCCACACCCGGCTGGAGGACGCCCTCAGCTTCATCCTCGCCAGCAAGCTCGGCAGCGAGACGATCACCTCGCTGAGCCTGCGCGAGCTGATCACCGCGGCGTTCGACGACGACCGCGGCATCGGCGTCTCGGTCCGCGAGGACCTTCGGGCCGTGCTCAGCCGCGACCCGGCGACCCGCGGGTACTCCCAGCCGCTGCTGTTCTTCAAGGGCTTCCACGCCCTCCAGGCGTACCGCGTCGCCCACTACTACTGGACGCACGCGCGTCCGGCCCTCGCCCTGTTCCTCCAGAGCCGCATCTCGGAGGTCTTCGCCGTCGACATCCACCCCGGGGCCGTGATCGGCAAGGGGATCATGTTCGACCACGCCACCTCCGTCGTGATCGGCGAGACCGCGGTCGTCGAGGACGACTTCTCGATGCTGCACGAGGTCACCCTCGGCGGCACCGGCAAGGTCGGCGGTGACCGGCACCCGAAGATCGGCCGCGGCGTGATGATCGGCGCGGGCGCGAAGGTGCTGGGCAACATCCGGGTCGGTGAGGGCGCGAAGGTCGGCGCCGGCTCCGTCGTGCTGGAGGACGTGGCGCCGTTCACCACCGTGGCGGGCGTCCCGGCCCGTCCGGTCGCCTACCCCGGGCACGCGCTGCCCGCCCTCGACGAACTGGACGTCGTCGGCGAGGTCTGAGCAGGAGGTCCCCTAGGCTGCCACCATGAAGGACCTGCGCGGGCGGTGGGGCGACCTGGGCGTGGTGGCCGGGCTGGTCGTCCAGGTGACCCTGATCGCGCTGGGCGTGGGCTACCTGGCCACGACCGAGAACGAGGACTCGGTCGGGATGCTGATGCTGTGGTGCGTCCTGGGGACGTTGTACGCCGGCACGATGGTGATCGCCCTGTGGGTCTCCGCCCGGGCCCCCGATGGTGGGGAGGGCTGGCGTCCCAGCCTCGTCCAGGTGAACCCGGTGGTGCGGACGGTGGCGCTCGCCGCCTCGGTGGCCGCCGGCGTGATCGGCGTGCTCACGGCGGTCCTCGTGCTGCTGCTCCGCGACGACCAGGACCTGGGCTTGCTGGTCAAGGGCCTGGGCGCGTGGGCGATGCTGCTGGCGTGGGGGTTGGTGCACTGGGGCTTCGCGCAGTGGTACTTCGGGATCTACTACGCCGCGGACACCCCGCCGCTGGACTTCCCGGGGACGCCGCGTCCGGCGCTGGTCGACTTCACCTACTTCGCGTTCACCGTCGGGACGACCTTCGCGGCCTCGGACGTGAGCGTGCTCACCCGGCGGGTGCGCTGGGCGGTCACCGTCCACGGGGTGATCAGCTACTTCTTCAACGGCGCGATCATCGTGCTCGCCCTGAACACGATCCTCGGCCAGAACTGAAGAGATCCCTCAACCCTCAACCCAACCCTCGAGGGCTACTTGAAGGCTGAACGGAACAAATCTCCTTGTCAGAGCGGATTCGACCGAAGGCCGCAGGCTCCCAACCCTCAACCGGACCCTTGCTGGCCGGTCGCGGCGCCGGTTACCAAATACGTGTGAAAGCTGTGACGAGAGTGCTGTCCGTGGCCATTGGGGTCGCCGTGGGCCTTGGCCCTGCCGTGACCTTCGTGTCGCCATCCGACGCGATCACGTCGAGCACCAAGACCAAATTCATCGCCTCGATGGTGACCGCGGCGCAGAACACCCAGCGCAAGTTCGGCGTGCCCGCGTCGGTCTCCATGGCACAGGCGATCGCCGCATCCGACTGGGGCACCTCGAGCGCAGTCGACAAGGCGAAGAACTACTTCGACACCCCGTGCAGCGCGTCGATGACGGCCTCGCAGTTCGCGAAGCTGGCCGAGGCGCAGGTCGGCAAGCCGTACGTGCTCGGCGCCGAGGCGGCGATCAGCAACCCCGATCCGCCCAAGTTCGACTGCTCCGAGCTCGTGCAGTGGCTGTTCGGCCGCTCCGGCAACGAGATCACCGACCTGGCCGCGTCCCAGTACAACGTGACGAAGAAGGTGCCGTCGGGGAGCTCCCCGAAGCCCGGCGACCTGGTGTTCCTGCGCAACAACCCCGCCCGCGCCAACGGCATCGGCCACGTGGCGGTCGTGACCAAGAAGAAGGCGGACGGCGGCTGGGAGGTCATCGAGGCCCGCGGCCGGGCGTACGGCGTGGTCAAGACCACCCTCTCCTACTGGAAGCAGCGCTCCTACTACGCGGGCCTGCGCCGGTACTCCAAATTCGTGCTCGCCAACGGCGACAGCGTGACCGCCTCCGCGTCCGCGACCTACCAGTCGGGCTGCACCACCGTGGGCTCCAGCCAGCTCGGCAAGTTCACCTCGATGACCAACTCGTTCTACGCGAACGGGGCCGCCATCGCCGAGGACAGCGCCTACGCCGACGCCCGCGCCGTGATGTCCAGCGTCCCCCGCTTAGTCGACGCCATCGCCAAGGTGGTCAAGCCGAAGAGCGCGTCGTCCTACGCCAACACCCTCGACGAGCTGATCGACACCTACAACCTCAACGACTACAACGTCGTGCCGATCAAGCGCCTGTTCGAGTCCGGCGACGACGGCGCCAAGGTGACGGCCGTCCAGTACCTGCTGAAGGCTGCCGGCTACAGCGTGAGCGCCACCGGCACCTTCGACGCGGCCACGGTCTCCGCGGTGCGCAAGTTCCAGAAGGCCAAGAAGCTCGAGGTGGACGGCCAGGTCGGCCAGTACACGCTGACCGCCCTGTTCGCGAAGCTGACCAGCGGTGACACCGGCTCCCGGACGACGGCGCTGAACACACTGCTCGACGACCTGGGCTACCGCACCACCGACGGCGACGGCTTCGGCAGCGCCACCCTGGCCTCGGTCAAGTCGTTCCAGGCCACCGCCGGGCACAGCGCCAGCGGGACCGTCGACACCTACACCTGGTCGGCACTGTTCATGTCGCTGGACACGGTCGCCCCCAAGCTGACCGGCACGGCACGCGTCGGGCAGACGCTGAGCGTGGACGGCGGCAACTGGGGCCCGGGCGCGGTCGCGCTCTCCTACCAGTGGTACAGCGACGGCAAGGCGATCAGCGGCGCCACCGCCAACAGCTACGACGTGCAGCCGACCGACGCCGGTTCGCCGCTGCGTGTCGTGGTGACCGGCCTGCGGACCAACTACACCCAGACCGAGCGCGCCGCGCAGAGCGACGTGGTCGACAACGGCACCCTGACCGCCACGCCCACGCCGAAGATCACCGGCACGGTGGCCGTCGGCAACAAGCTGACCGCCGTCGCCGGGACCTGGGGGCCGGGCAAGGTCACCCTCGCCTACCAGTGGTCGCGCAACGGCAAGGAGATCGACGGCGCGACGTCCAGCAGCTACGCGGTCCAGGTCGCCGACCTCGACGACGTCCTGACCGTGGCGGTGACCGGCACGCGGGTCGGCTACAACGCGGTGACCAAGACCTCCGCCAAGACGGACGCGGTGGCCGCGGGCACGCTGAGCGTCAAGGGCGTCAAGATCACCGGGACGGCCAAGGTGGGCAAGACCCTCACCGCGGTGCCGGGCACCTGGGCGCCGTCCGGGGTCACCTTCACCTACCAGTGGTACCGCGGCTCGGCGAAGATCGCCGGCGCGACCAAGAGCACCTACAAGCTCGCCAAGGTGAACAAGGGCAAGGTGGTCAGCGTCCGGGTGGTCGGGTCGCTGGAGGGCTACCGCAACCTGGGCAAGCAGTCGGCCAAGCTGAAGATCAGCTGACCGTCACCACTGGGCGCCCGCGCACTTCGCGACGACCTTGAAGGGCAGGACCTCTTCGATGGTCTTGCCCT
This sequence comes from Actinomycetota bacterium, assembly GCA_020161755.1. GTDB lineage: Bacteria > Actinomycetota > Actinomycetes > Propionibacteriales > Propionibacteriaceae > Propionicimonas. The sequence continues at coordinate 23,851 of JAIUOS010000011.1, read as the reverse complement.
TCCGGGTCTCCACGGCCTTGAGCTTGCCCGAGACCGTGTAGGTGTTGCCGGCGGACGCCAGCTTGGCCGACGTCCCGCTCGCGGTCTTGGCGGAGTCGTAGGACAGCTTCCAGGTGAACCCCTCGGAGTCCTCGCCGAAGGCGACGGCCACCGAGTCGACGGCGGCCTTGCCGGCCTTCAGCACGATCGTGGCGTCCACGGTGCCGTAGAAGTCGTTCGCGTGGTCGGCGAGGGTGATCGTGGACGCCCCGTTCTTCGTCCCGCACGTGCCGGTGAGCTTTTTCGTGACCTCGGCGTACATCGTCAGGCTCCCCGACGCCTTCACCGACGCGGGGCTCGGCGTGGCCGTCGCGGTCTGGGACGCGCTCGACGTGGCCGTCGAGGTCGCCGTGCTGGACGGCGTCCGGGTCGGGGCGGACGGGGTGATGGTCTCCACCGGCTTCGGGGTGAAACCGGGCGTCGCGGTCGCGCAGGCGGTCAGGCTGACGGCCACCCCGGTTCCGAGGGCGGCGACGACCGCCCTCCCCCATCGCCGCAGGGCCGGGTTCGGTCGGGGCGCAGTCATCTTCTCCACGCCTTCCATCGTCCAGCCTCGGCCAAGCACCGCCCGTGCCGACGCGCCAGCGGGGGCGAAGTCCGTGCGGTTTGCTCGATGGCGGTTCGCGGCACCAGCGGGAGGGTCGGGCGTCAGACCGGGCCGTCGAGCCGTCCGAAATCGAGGGTGCGCAGCACGAGTTCGCCGGCCTCCTCGCACTCGTCGAGATCAATGCGGGCGGTGATCGACCAGTCGTGGTCGCCGGCCGGGTCGTCGATGATCTGCCGGACGTCCCAGGTGCGTCCGTGCTCGGTGACCACCAGCAGCTTCGGGCCGCGCGCGTCCGCGTCGGTGGGCAGCTCGTCGTGCTCGTCCCAGTACTCCCCCAGCGCCTCGTCCCAGCGCGTCCGGGTCATCGCGCCGCCGGGCTCGAGCGCGGCCAGGCCGTCCACGTCGTCGGCGGAGGCCAGTTCGACCCGGCGGAACATGGCGTTGCGTACCAGCACCCGGAACGCCCGCAGATTGCTGGTGACGGTCTGGCGCGGCGGCAACGGCTCGTCCGGGGAGGCGCCGGACGACAACCCGGCCAACGACTCCCACTCGTCGAGCAGGGAGGAGTCGGTGAGGCGGGTGACCTCGCCCAGCCACTCGATCAGGTCCTCCAGTTCCTCGGTGCGGACGCTCTCGGGCACGGTCTGGCGCAGCGCCCGGTAGGCGTCGGAGAGGTAGCGCAGCAACAGGCCCTCACTGCGTTGCAGCTTGTAGAAGCCGACGTACTCGCCGAACGTCATTGCCCGCTCGAACAGGTCGCGGACGACGGACTTCGGGCTCACCGGGCTCTCGGCCAGCCACGGGTGGGCGGCCAGTTCTCCGGAGTAGACGTGCTCGAGCAGCTCGGCCAGCGGGCGCGGCCAGCTGACCTCGTCCAGCAGTTCCTGGCGCTCCTCGTAGTCGTAGCCGTCGGCCTTCAGCTCGGCGACCGCCTCGCCGCGCGCCTTGAACTGCTGGGCGAGCAGGATCACCTTGGGGTCTTCGAGGGTGGCCTCGATCACGCTGACCACGTCGAGGGCGTAGCCGGGGGTCTCGGGGTCGAGCCGGGCCATCGCGGCCAGGGCGAACGCGCTCAGGGGCTGGTTGAGGGCGAAGTTCGACTGGAGGTCGACGGCCAGCGCGTAGCGGCGTCCGCCGGGTGTCGGCTCGGCGAGCCGGGTGACGACCCCGGCGCGCAGCAGCGAACGGCCCATCGCGGCCGCCCGGCGCAGCATCCGTTGGCGCTGGGTGCGGTCGGGCGTGCAGGAGTCGATCAGGGCGGCCAGGGCGGTGCCGGTGTCCTCGTCGCGCTGCAGCAGGTTCAGCAGCATCGCGTGGGTGACCCTCATCCGCGCGTGCAGCGGTTCGGGCTCGGACTCGATCAGCTTGGTGAAGGTGGCCTCGGTGAAGTTCACCATGCCCTCGGGCGGCTTCTTGCGGCGCACGCTCTTCAGCTTCTTCGGGTCGTCGGCGAACTTGGCCAGGATCCGGGTGTTCTCGACCTCGTGGTCGGGGGCCTGGGCGACGACGTAGCCGACGGTGTCGTAGCCGGGGCGCCCCGCGCGTCCGGCGATCTGGTGGAACTCGCGGCTGCGCAGGACGCGGGAGCGGCGCCCGTCGAACTTGGCGAGCGCCGCGAACAGCACGGTGCGGATCGGCACGTTGATGCCGACGCCGAGGGTGTCGGTGCCGCAGATGACGGTGAGCAGCCCGCGCTGGGCGAGGGTCTCGACGAGGCGCCGGTAGCGGGGCAGCATGCCGGCGTGGTGGACGGCGATGCCGGCGTGCAGCAGCGTGGACAGCGTCTTGCCGAAGCCGCCGGAGAACCGAAACCCGCGCAGGGCCTCGACCAGGGCCGCCCGGTGGCTGCGGTCGACGATGCCGGAGCTGAGCAGGGCCTGCGCGCGGTCGACGGCGCTGCCCTGGGTGGGGTGCACCACGTAGACCGGCGCCTGGCGGGTGTCGATGAGGCCCTGGATGGTCTCGTGGACCGGCGTCACCGCCCACGAGTAGACCAGTGGCACCGGGCGCAGCGCGCCCCCGACGATCGTGGACGGACGGCCGGTGCGGCGCTCGAGCCCGGCGGCGGTGTCGCTCATGTCGCCGAGGGTGGCGGACATGATCACGAACTGGGCCTGCGGGAGCTCCACCAGCGGCACCTGCCAGGCCCAGCCGCGGTCGCGGTCGGCGAGGAAGTGGAACTCGTCCATCACCACCTGGTCGACGTGGGCGTCCCGGCCCTCGCGGAGGGCGATGTTGGCCAGGATCTCGGCGGTGCAGCACACGATCGGCGCGTCGGGGTTCACCGAGGCGTCGCCGGTGACCATGCCGACGTTGGCCGCGCCGAAGACCGCGCACAGGGCGAAGAACTTCTCGCTGACCAGGGCCTTGATCGGGGCGGTGTAGTAGCTGCGTCCACCGGCCGCCAGCGCGGCGAAGTGGGCGGCGGTGGCGATCAGCGACTTGCCCGAGCCGGTGGGCGTGGTGACGATGACGTTCGCGCCGGTGAGGATGTCGATGACGGCCTCGTCCTGGTGCGGGTAGAGCGTGATGCCGTCCGCGGCCGTCCACTCCAGGAAGGCCTCGTACAGCCGGTCGGGGTCGGCGGCGCCGTCCGCGGGCACCAGGTCGGTGAGTCTCATGTCCGGCCCATCGTGTCATGCCCCGGACCGACAGCTGGGCCTCCTTCCCGGCGAACATCGCGATCTCAGTGCAGTACGCAATCCGCCCTGGATCGGTCCGCACGTCGGCCGATCAGGCCGAAAACGACCCGATCCAGTGCAGATCGGTTCGCCCATGGCCGGCGTGGGCCGGCCGCACGCGGCGGAGATCAGGGGTGAACCGGACGCGAGGGCACCCGCGGCAATAGGTTGGGGGCATGCGAGTACTCGTTGCCGACCAGTTCGAACAGTCCGGTCTCGACGGCCTCACCGCGGCCGGCTGCGAGGTGGTGTTCTCCCCTGCCCTGAAGGACCAGGCCCTCGTCGACCAGATCGCGGCCGACGCCCCCGACGTGCTGGTGGTGCGCAGCACGAAGGTCCCGGCCGCGGCACTCGAGGCCGGCCCGCTGAAGCTGGTGGTCCGCGCGGGTGCGGGCTACAACACGATCGACGTCGCCACCGCGTCCCGGCTCGGCATCTACGTCGCCAACTGCCCCGGCAAGAACTCGATCGCCGTCGCCGAGCTCGCGTTCGGCCTGATCTGTGCGCTCGATCGCCGGATCGCCGACAGCGTCGCCGACCTGCGTGCGGGCCGCTGGAACAAGTCCGAGTACTCGAAGGCCAAGGGCCTGTACGGCCTCACGCTCGGCCTGATCGGCGTCGGCGGGATCGGCAAGGAGATGATCCCGCGGGCCAGGGCGTTCGGCCTGAAGGTGGTGGCCTGGAGCCGCAGCCTCACGCCCGAGCGGGCGTCGGAGCTGGGCGTCACGCTGGCCGCTTCTCCGCTCGAGGTCGCGAGGACCGCCGACATCGTCAGCGTCCACGTCGCCCTCAACTCCGAGACTCGGGGCCTGCTCGACGCCGCCTTCTTCGACGCCATGAAGGACGGCGCGTTCTTCGTCAACACCTCCCGCGGCGAGGTCGTGGACGAGCCCGCGCTGGTCGCCGCGATCCGGGCGAGGGGCCTGCGCGCCGGTCTGGACGTGTTCGCCGACGAGCCGGCCACCGGAACCGGCGACTTCGCCTCCGAGGTCGCGCAGTTGCCCGGCGTCTACGGCACCCACCACATCGGCGCGTCCACCGACCAGGCGCAGGAGGCGATCGCGGCCGAGGCCGTCCGGATCGTCCGCGTGTTCGCCGAGACCGGGTCGGTGCCGAACGTGGTCAACCTGGCCAGGAAGACGCCCGCGACGTCCACGATCGTGGTGCGCCACCTCGACCGGCCCGGGACACTGGCCCACACGCTGGACGCGATCAGCGCGGCCGGTATCAACGTCCAGGAGATGGAGAACATCATCTTCGACGGCGCGCTCGCCGCGGTCGCCCACATCAACATCGAGGGCGCCGTGGACGACGCCCTGCTGGACGCCATCCGGAGCCACGAGTCGGTGATCGACGCCTCCGTCATCGCGCTCTCCTAGGCCGGGCACGCCGGTTCAGGGCGCGCGCAGCTCCCCGCGCTCGCGCAGGTCGGCGACGATGCGGTCGTAGAACGCCTCGTCGATGCGGTACTTCGCCCGGTAGATCAGGTAGCTGATCACGATCAGCACCGGCGGCAGCACCAGCATGCCGATCTTGATCGTGAGCAGGCCGGACGCCGAGGTGTCGGCAGGCCGCGCGGGGTTCACGCCCGCGATCACGATCGCCACCGCCACGATCTCGGTCGACAGCGCCGCGCCCACCTTGTTGATGAACGGCTGCAACGCGAAGGTGACCGCGCCGTTGCGGCGTCCCAGCTTCCACTGCCCGTACTCGATGGTGTCGGTGAGGAACACCAGCATCAGCAGCGTGATGAACGAGGAGCCGAGGAACAGCAGCAGGCCGGCCACCAGGATGAACGCGATCTGGGCGGGGCTGACGAAGAAGACGAGGTAGCCGGCCAGGATCAGGCCGGTCGCGAACGAGTACAGGGTGCGCCGCGAGTAGCGCTTCGACACCCACGGGAAGATCGCGTAGCCCACCAGCTGGCTGGCCACCAGCACCGCGCCGAACGGTGAGTACATCGTCTCGTCGCCGTACACGTACTTGAAGTAGTAGGTGCCGAACGTGGTCGTGGTGAGGTAGCCGGTCATGAACAGGACCATCGCGATCGCGGTCCACAGCAGCTGGTCGTTGCCGAACACGACCCTCGCCAGTCCACGGAGGCTGGTGCGCTCCTGCTCGACCACGATCGGGGGCTCGCGGACGCCGAACAGCGTCACCGACTGGCTGCACAGCATGATCGCCACCACGCCGATCGCGAACAGCGTCCACGCTCCCGTCGCGCCCGCCGACGGGGTCAGGGCCTGGGTGACCGGAAGCACCGCGACCACCACCACGAACAGCCCGATGGTGGCGAAGATCTTGGCCACCGACCCGAAGCGCTCGCGCTGCTTCTGGTCGATGGTCAGGGCCGGCAGCAGCGACCAGTACGGGATGTCGTTCGCCGTCCACGACAGGCTCCACAGCAGGTAGACCAGCGCGAACACCACCACGAACGCGGTGCCGGTCAGCCCGAGGTCGGTGAACAGCAGGACGGTGGCGATCGAGGACGCCACCACCCCGACCGCGATCCAGGGCTTGTAGTGGCCCCACCGCGTCCGGGTGTTGTCGACGATCGCGCCCATCACGATGTCGGCGACCGCGTCGAACAGCCGGGCGATGAGGATCAGCGAGCTGGCCCACAGGAACTCCTGGGGCGGCGGACGCAGCACGTCGCTGAGGAAGAACACCAGGTACAGGCTGACCAGGGTGTAGACCATGTCCCGGCCGACCGTGCCGATCCCGAAGGCCCACAGGTTCCGGCGGTCGATCGCCGGCGGCACCGTGACCGCAGCCGGTTCGGCGTCACTCATCGCGTCCCCCTCACCCGATCGGGTACTGCTGGCCGGCGACCCACCGGTCGTGCGCCTCGACCGTAGCGCCGGAGTGTGCAATCACGTCGGCATAGAACCGTCCGGACTCCCGGATCGTCCGCTCCTGGCTCTCGAAGTCGAGCGCCACCAGGCCGAACCTCGCCGACTCGCCTTCGGCCCACTCCCAGTTGTCGGTGAAGCACCAGTGGTAGTAGCGCTCGATGGGCAGGTCGGACGCGGCGATCGCGGCCAGGTGCTCGTAGAGGTAACGCGCGCGGAAGCTGTCGGCGGCGTCGGCGGTGCCGTTCTCGGTGATCCACACCGGCACCGGCAGCACCCGGTGCGCCCACGCGGCCAGCTCGACCAGCCCGGCCGGGTGGATCTCCCAGCCCAGGTCGTTCACCGGGACGCCGGTCGCCATCTCGTCGCCGATCCCCCGCACCGTGTTGCGCGTGTAGTAGTTGATCGCCTGGAAGTCGGCGTATCGGCCCGGACGCACGCCGCGCGGCGTCCGCAACGGGGGCAGGAAGCGGCCGGTGGACGCGGCCCGCACCGCCGCCCCCTGGAACAGGTGCCGGGTGGCGAGCGCGGACGCCGCGTGCACCGGGTTGGCCCGGTGCCGCGGACGGAACACCCGCAGGTGGTGTGCGGCGCCGACCAGCGCGTCCGGCTGGAGCTCGTGGATCAGCCGGTACGCGGCCACGTGGGCCTCCAGCAGTGCCTGCATCACCGCGATCGTGCGCGGCAGCGACATCTCGCCCGGCGGCCACTCCCCGTACAGCCAGCCCTTCACCGCCTGCACGTTGATCTCGTTGATCGTGATCCACTCCCCGACCAGGTCGCCGAGCTCGCGCACGACCTTCTCCACCAGGCGAAGGAACGTGCGCACCGCCGCTGGGGCGAGCCAGCCGCCGGCGTCGTCGAACCAGCCCGGCACGCTGAAGTGGTGCAGGGTCACCAGCGGGGTGATGCCGGCGTCCCGCAGCCCGGTCAGCTCGTCGCGGTAGTGGGCGAACGCGTCGGCGTCGAAACGTCCGGGGGCGGGCTCGAGGCGCGCCCACTCCAGTCCCAGCCGGTAGTGGCGGACGCCGAGTTCGGCCAGGAGCGCGGTGTCCGGCGCCACCCGGTTCCAGTGGTCGGCCGCCCGGGCCGGTGTGGTGCCGTCGTGGATGTGGCCGGGCGTCGCCGCCCAGCGATGCCAGTTGGTGTCGAGGTCGCCACCCTCGATCTGTGTGGCCGCCGTGGCCACGCCGAGGGCGCAGTTCGGGAGCGAGAAACCAGGCATGCCGGCACCTTCGTTGGTCCTGGCTCGACGCTACACCGGGCCCCGGCGGCCAGTGGCGAATCAGCCGCACGTGTCGAGCATGGCGGCCAGCGCCTGCTTCTCCTGCCGGTCGGTGGGGAGGGCGTAGGCGGCCTTCACCATCACGTAGCGCACCGCGTAGCCGCACTCGGCGCCCCGGTCGGGACGCCACTGGCTGGCGTCGGCGTTGCCCTTGCCCTTGTTGGTGGCCCCGTCGACCGCCACCAGGTTGCGCAGGTCGTTGGCGAACGTGAGCCGCCGGGCGGGGGTCCAGGCGTCCGCGCCGTACCGCCACGCGACGCTCAGCGCGACGATGTGGTCGATCTGCACCTGCTCGGACTGCTTCTTCGCATCGGTGAGGGTGACGACGGTCCCGGTGTACGGGTCGGCCCAGGAGCCCGAGCGGACGTCGTGGTCGCAGCGGCCCTGCCGGGCCACCCGGTAGGGACGGTCCTTGAGCAGGTCGCGCAGCAGCACGTCGTCGCGCTGGTTGCAGCCGTTGCGGTCGGTGTCGGTCCAGGCGTCCCCGAACCGGGCGCGGGAGTAGCCGCCGACGCTGCCGGGACGGGGAACCACGACGAGCGCGGCGAGCTGGGTCCGGGCGGTCGCGATGTCCTTGGCCGAACTGGTGAACATCGTGTTGCCGGGGACGGGCGGCCCGGGGGCGAACCAGCCGGTGACCGTGCGCCAGTTCAGCGCCACCACGACGGCGGCGGTCACGAGCACGCCCACCGCGAGCCACGCCAGCACGGCCGTGCGCCGCCGAGCCCCGTCCGTCCGCTGCATCGTCCTCCCCCGGGGGTCATGATCCCACCGGACGCACGCTCGTCCGAATCAGGTGGACGTCGCGCCCACTTCCTCGGCGGCGACGGCGTTGATCTCGGCGCCCAGCAGCACGGCGTAGCTGGTGATCCACAGCCACAGCATCATCACCACCACCCCGGCCAGTGCGCCGTAGGTCTTGGCGTAGTTGCCGAACATCGTCACGTAGGTCGAGAAGCCCGCGGACGCGGCCAGCCACAGCACGGTGGCCACGACCGCACCGACCGAGGTCCAGGCCAGGTTCGGTGACTCCTTCACCAGCGCGAGCCGGTACAGCATCGCCAGCCCGAACATCACCAGGCCGGCGAGCAGCAGCCAGCGGACGATCTCGGCCAGCCAGCGCAGCCCGCCGTCCAGCCCGATCACCTGGAAGACCACCGGCAGGACGGCGACCAGTCCCACCACCAGCAGCATGAACACCACCGCTCCGACGGTGAGGCCGAGCGCGACCAGCTTCTGCTGGAGGTAGCCCCGCTTCTGCTGGTCGTCGTAGGCCACGTTGATGGCGGTGACGAGGTTGCCGATGCCACCAGACGCGCTCCACAGCGCCAGCACGAGCGTGACGACCAGACCCCAGCCCAGGCTCCGGGTCGGCGCGGACGCGAGTTGCTTCAGCTGGCTCGCCAGGAACGTGCTCGCGTCCGGGGGCATCGCGTTCAACAGGCCGGAGGTCTGGTGCGCGATGGTGTCGGGGTCGGCGAACAGCCCCCACACCAGCGTGAACGCGATCAGGGCCGGGAACAGTGCCATGAAGCCGTAGAACGCCACACCCGCGGCCAGCAGCGGGACCTGCTCGGCCGAGGCCTCCTTCCAGCCGCGCACGGCCAGCGCGAACCACCGCCGGGGCGGGATCCGGGAGGGTCGGTCGGCCTTCACGGCGGCGGGTTGGTCGGATGCCATGCCGCTTTCTACCCGATCGGGGTGGTCGAAATCCAACGTCAGCGAGTGATGATTACGCTGTCAGGTGCTGCCCGGAGGGGCGGCGGGTATGACTGGTCGGGTCGCCACGAGCGCGACGGCGAGGGGTGGGGTGACGGGGTGGAACACACGGCGAACACGGCGGCGGCTGAGCGGCGCGCGTCCGCTGCGGGCGTGAGCAGGGACTTCGCCGGGCTCGACGACCTCAGCACGCTGATCGGGGCTGCGGAGTACGGGTTCTCGCTGCTGTTCGGCGGCGACTGCACGATCCAGTTGACCGTCGAGGTGGACGACGACCTGATCGGCGGCGGCGGGGTGCTGCCCCGCGCGACGCTGGACGAGGCGGTGGGCGCCGGTCTGGCGGGGACGCCGAGCGCCGAGGTCGTGCTGGTGCGTCCGGGCATCCTGCTGGCGCCGGAGTCGGCAACCGGCGACTGCCGTGCGTGGATCCAGTTCCCGACGCCGCGGCGGATCCCGGTGGACGAACTGATCGTCGCCGATCTGCTCGCGCAGGCGTTCGCGATCGCGGTCGACCGCGTGGTGGCCCTGGACAAGGCGTCGGTGCGGGAGGACCAGCTGCGGGCGGCGATCCGCAGCCACGAGGTGGTCGGGCAGGCGGTCGGGATCCTGCTCGAGCGCCACCGGTTGACGCCCGCCGAGGCGTTCCAGCGGCTCCGTGCGGCCAGCCAGAACCGCAACATCAAGCTGATCGAGATCGCGCGGCGCGTGATCGAGACCGGCGTCGAGCCGGACGTCGCCTGAGGCGGACCTCAGAGCGGGTGCCCGGCGTCGTCGGTGCGGAACGACTGGGTCTTGAACTTGTTCAGGAAGCCGAGCAGGCGACCGTCCGTGGTCTGGACGATCGTCGCGCCGTCCTGCCAGATCGCGTTCTCCTCGTCGTGGCCGCCGCCCGGGGGGTCGCCCTGGTTCTGGTGGATGTTGTGCACGCCCAGCCCGCTGGTGAACGGTTCCCCGAAGACGTAGAAACGCACGCCCTGGGTGAGGATCGACTCCAGGTCGGTGAGCGCCTGGATGCCCGTCCCGCTGTTCCACGGCGGGTTCCAGCGCAGCCAGCCGAGCAGGCGCGACAGCCAGCTGTCGTAACGCACCCAGTTGATGAGGAACGGGGGGTGCAGCACCGGCGAGCGCGGGTAGTCCAGGGCGCCGGACGTCGGCGTGGACGCGAGCGGGTGCCAGCCGTCCGGGAGCGCGGTGAGGGCGGCGAGGTCGGCCGGCCGGATGCGCACGATGCGCCACTGGATGCCGTCGGGGGCGTTCTTCGGGTCGACGTCGATCGCGCAGTGGTAGTTGCCCGGCGGCGCGTGCACGACCAGGTTGCCGTGGTAGTAGCGCCCGTAGTCGTCCGGGGGATCCCGGTAGTAGTCGTGCTCGGTCCCGATGACCAGTCCGTAGCCGTTGCGCAGCGGCATCGCGTCTCCTCCCGCCGTCACCCGATGAGAGCGTCCATGACGGTCGGAGATACCTCGCAGAGGTCCACCTGGTCCGGCCGACCCGCTGACCGAGGTCCGCCACGGGGGATCTGCGCCCCCGGCGGGACTCGAACCCACGCACGACAGATTAGAAGGCTGTTGCTCTATCCACTGAGCTACGGGGGCCAGGCGCGCTTCGATGGTATCCGGTCTGGCCCAAGTTCCCGTGCCGCGGCAGGATGGGCCCCATGCAGACCTTCGACCTCGTCCGCGACGCCCTGGGCCGCGTCCACGAACTGATTCCCGCCGTGCTGGACGGCCTCTCCGGCGAGGACCTGCTGTGGCGTCCGGACCCCGAGGCCAACTCCATCGGCTGGCTGGTGTGGCACCTGACGAGGGTCGAGGACGACCACCTCGCCCGGCTCGCCGGCGTCGAGCAGGCGTGGACGGCGGACGGCTGGTACCAGCGCTTCGGGCTGCCGTACCTGAAGGGCGCGCACGGCTTCCGGATGACGCCGGTGGAGGTCGGAGCGTTCAACGTGACCGAGACCGGGCTGCTCAACGGCTACGCGGCCGCCACCTGGGAGCAGGCGCAGGCCATCCTTGCCAGCCTGGGCGAGGACCGGCTCGACGAGATCATCGATTCGCGCTACACGCCTCCGGTGACCCTCGGCGCCCGGCTGGTGTCGGTGATGGTCGAGACCGCCCAGCATATGGGACAGGCCGGCTACATCCGGGGGCTTCGGGAGCGCAGCCGAGGCATCAACTCAGGTTGGGCGGGCACGGCATGACCACCCGGACGACGCGCGACGCCATCGCGCAATCGAACGTCGTAAAGTACCGCCCGTGAATGAACACCTGGTGTGGGTCGACTGTGAGATGACCGGTCTCGACCTCCACGCTGACGCCCTGATCGAGGTCGCTGCCCTCGTCACCGATTCCGAGCTGAACGTGCTCGGCGACGGCATCCAGGTGGTCATCAAGCCGCCCGCCGAGGCGCTGGAGCAGATGGGCGAGTTCGTCCGCACCATGCACGACAACTCCGGCCTGCTGCCGCTGCTCGAGGACGGCCTGCCGATGGCCGACGCCGAGGAGCGCGTCCTCGCCTACATCCGCGAGCACGTGCCTGAGCCGCGCCGCGCCCCGCTGGCCGGCAACACCATCGGCACCGATCGCGCGTTCCTGGCCCGCGACATGCCCACCCTCGAGGGCCACGTCCACTACCGCAACGTCGACGTCTCCAGCCTTAAGGAGCTCGCCCGACGCTGGTTCCCGCGGACGTACTACAACACTCCGGCCAAGAACGGGAACCACCGCGCGCTGGCCGACATCCGCGAGTCGATCGAGGAGCTCCGCTACTACCGCGAGGCGCTGTTCGTGCCGCCGCCCGGGCTCAACACCGAGTCGCTGCGAGAGCTCGCCGCCAAGCACCAGGGCTCGCTGACCGGCGAGGCGGTCGCCTCCGCCGGACACTGATTTCAACTCTCGACGGACCAGCCGCTAAGCTGGTCGGGCCCTGAACGGCAACGCCGGGGCACATGGTGGGTATAGCTCAGTTGGTAGAGCACCTGGTTGTGGTCCAGGTGGTCGCGGGTTCGAGTCCCGTTACTCACCCCAGGTTGAAACCCGTTCTGACGAGCTCCAATGGTCAGGGCGGGTTTCTTCATGCAGCAGTCGTGCAGCAGGCTCGCTCGTCCCAAACTAGAATGAAATGCTAGAATCAAGCCGTGACGTCGATCACGCTCACCGAGCTGAACCAGAACCCCTCCCGGGCGACGCGACTCGCCGACCAGGGTGAGGTGATCGTGATGCGCCGGGGACGAGCCGCGTATCGCATCACCAGGATCGAGAGTTCCGGCGATCCGCTCGACGAACTGGTGGACACCGGCCTCGCCCGACCGTCCCGCAGCACCGCTCCCCGGTCGGCTCGCCGCTTCCCCACCCTCCCCACCGAGATCGACCTCGGGACTGCCCTCGACGCCGAACGGGCCAGGCTCGATGGCCTCATCTGAGCGCACCTGGTTCGTCGACTCGTCCGTGCTGCTGCGAGCAATCGCGGACACCTCCGCTGCGGCCCGCGAGTGGTTCGAAACCGCCTATGCCGCCGGTGACAGGTTCGTCGGCTCACGCATGCTCGAACTGGAGGTGCTGCGGGTCGTCAAGAACGCCGGGCTGGCCACGGACGTCGCCCTCGAATACCTGGACGAGTTCACCCTGATCGCGGTCGGGGACGACCTGGTCGACGAGGCCATCGCACTCGACCACGTCCTGGGTGGGGCCGACGCACTACACATCGCATCGGCCCTACGGCTCGGCCCACAGAGCGTCACGATCGTCACCCATGACGTCCAGATGGCCCGGGCTGCCGCCGGCCTCGGGTTCGCCGTGCTCGATCCCGTCACCGACGATCCGGGGCGAGGGTCTGTGGTCTAGCTCATCCGACGTCGGACGCGTCCACGTCGAGGTGCGCACCGAACCACGCGATCAGCGGCGCGTAGTCGCGCCAGTCCTGCCGCACGTGGTCGATCACGGCCGCCTCCTCCAGCCAGTCGGGCGTCCCCTGGTCGCGGGACGCGCGCAGCGTCCGGTGCCGCAGCAGCGCGATCCGCGGATGGTCGGACGCGATGCCGCGCGGCGCCGAGGTGAGCTGGTCGCCACCGATCGCCACGCCGGCGTCCACCAACCGCGCCACGATCGCCTCCAGCTCGGCGCCGCTGTCGTCGTCCACCACGGCCTCCCGGAACGCGGCCACCTGGGCCGGCGTCGACTGGTACCAACCGGCGCCGGTCATCAGCCCGTGCCTGCTCACCTGCACGTACAGCCCCACCCCCGGCGAGGTGCCGACCACCGCGCCCTGGTGCACCTTGTACGGCGACTTGTCCGAGGAGAACCGGACGTCGCGGTGCGGCCGGAACAGCTTGGCCGCTCCGAACTCGTCGGAAAGCCCGTCGCACAGCGCCTGCATCGGGTCGCGCACCGACCGCTTCCACCGGTCCTGCTGGGCCGTCCACCAGGGCCGTTCGTTGTTGTACTCGAGTTCGGTGAAGAAGTCGACCGCATCCAGCGGGATGCCCGGGAGCGCCTGGGTCTGTGCCACCCGCACACTCTGGCAGCAGCCCGGGCGGCGCCGGAAGGTCCACGGGCCGAGGAGCGGACGATTTGCGCCACCGGCGCGCTACCGTGAATTCACCCCGAGTTGAAAGTTGGTGAGCCCGTGCCCGAGATTCCCTGGCGCTCGTTCGTCGCGATCGGCGACTCCCTCACCGAGGGACTCCAGGACTTCGACCCGGTGGGCAACCCCGTCGGGTGGGCCGACCGGTTCGCCGGGCACCTCGCCGACCGGGCCGGCGAGCCCGTCCGCTACGCCAACCTCGCCATTCGCGGACGCCTGTTGCAGCCGATCCTCGACGAACAGGTCGAGCCGGCCCTCGCGCTCGCGCCCGACCTGGTCTCGATCTGGGGCGGCGGCAACGACATGTTGCGTCCCGACGCCGACCCCGACGAGATGGCGGCGGCGGTCGAAGGGGCCGTGGCACGGTTCCGCGCCGCGGGCGCCGACGTCCTGATCGGCCTCGGCGTCGACTCCCGCGACTCACCGGTGATCAAGCTCACCCGCAAGCGCACCGCGATCTACAACATCCACCTGGTCGGCATCGCCGCGCGGCACGGCGCGCACATCCTCGACGCCTGGAACATGCGGTCGCTGCGCGACTGGCGGATGTGGCACGCCGACCGCATCCACCTGAACGCGCTCGGGCACGCCCGCGTCGCGCAGGCCGCGCTGGTCGGCCTCGGCCTGGAACCGGACAGCCCCGACTGGGACGAGCCGCTGCTCGCGCGTCCGCCGATGACCCGCCGCGAGACCGTCGACTGGAACGTTGCCTGGACGCGCGAACACCTCAGCCCGTGGCTGCTGCGCCGCCTGCGCCGCACGAGTTCCGGAGCCGGGCGCGCCCCCAAGCTGCCCGCCTACACCGAGGTGGCGCCGGCCCGGGTGTGACGCTCCGTGGTCGAGCCGATACCCGCCCCCAGAGCCGATATTGGCACAATGGGCGCATGCCGACCACCCTGAGCGCCTCCGCAGTGCCCGCGTCGCTGTCGCGCGCCGAGCGGCTGCGGCTGTGGGCCGCCATCCGGGTGGGCGACGCCGCGGCGCTCGCCTCACGGCTGGCCGGACGCGGCTCCGGCGCGTCCATCCGTGGCCAGGTGCTGACCCGGCTGGCCCCGGACGCGTTCGCGCAACTGCTCCAGGGACGCCGTGTGCTGGCGGTGTCGGGCACCAACGGCAAGACCACCACCACCCACCTGCTCGCCGCCGCGGTCCGCGCCGGCCTGGGCGCCGACGCCGGCCGGCTGGTCACCAACGCCGACGGCGCCAACTTGCACTACGGCATCGCGTCCGCGCTGAGCCAGCGTCCGCACGCCGACATCGCGGTCATCGAGACCGACGAGCGCGTGGTGTCGGACATGATCGCCCACGCCCGTCCCGAGGTGCTGGTGCTGCTGAACTTCAGCCGCGACCAGCTCGACCGCCACCACGAGATCAAGGCCCTCGGCCGCGCCTGGCGGGTCGCGCTCGAGGCAGCAGGGACGGCCGGGCCGGTGATCGTCGCCAACGCGTCCGACCCGCTCGTGGTGTGGTCCGCCGAGACCGCAGCCCGCACGATCTGGGTCGAGACCGCCACCACCTGGAACGCGGACGGGACGCTGTGCCCGGCCTGCGGCACGGTGCTGCGCCGCGAGGAGACGGACGGGCGTGACCGGTGGCTGTGCCCCGGCTGCGGACTGGCCCAACCGGTGGCGAGCTACCGGGTCGAGGACGACCACATCGTGCTGCCGGGCGGCACCATGGTGCGTCCCGACCTCCAGGTGCCGGGTTCGTTCAACGTCTCCAACGCGGCCTGTGCGCTGGCCGCCGCGGTCGAGTTCGGCGTCCCCGTGCCGGTTGCACTGGCCGGCATGCACACCGTCACCGCGCCCGCCGGCCGGTTCGCCACCGCGTACTTCGGCCGCACCCGGGCCCGGCTGCTGCTGGCCAAGAACCCGGCCGGCTGGGCCGAGGCGCTGCCGCTGGCCACGTCCGACCCGGTGATCCTGGCGATCGACTCGGTCGCCGCCGACGGCAAGGACGTCTCCTGGCTGTGGGACGTCGACTACGAACAGCTCGTCGGGCGCCGCGTGGTCTGCACCGGACCGCGCGCCCAGGACCTGGCGGTGCGCCTCAGCTACGCCGGGGTCGAGCACGAGATCGAGCCGGACCTGCGGGCCGCGCTCGGTGAGAGGGAGCTGCCGGTGGACGTGATCGCCACCTACACCCCGTTCCAGCGGCTGCTGAAGATGGCGGGGCTGCGATGAGCCCCGTCGAGATCGTCCTGGTCTACCAGTCGCTGCTGGGCATCTACGGCGACCGCGGCAACGCGATGGTGCTGCGCCAGCGCCTGGCCCGGCGCGGCATCGACGCCACCCTGACCGTCGTCGAACCCGGCGACCCGCTCCCGGCCACCGGCGCGGTCTACCTGCTGGGTGGCGGTGAGGACGCCGCCCAGGTCTCGGCGGTGCGGGCCCTGAAGGCCGACGGCCACCTGTTCCGGGCCCTCGACGACGGCGCCGTCCTGTTCGCCGTGTGCGCGGGCTACCAGATCGTCGGTGAGACCTTCACCGTGGGCGACAACGACGACGTCATCGACGGCCTCGGGCTGCTGGACGTGACCACCCGCCGTGGCCCCGAGCGTGCGGTGGGCGAGGTGCTGAGCACCTGGACGAAGCCGGACGGTACCGAGAGCCTGATCACCGGCTTCGAGAACCACGGCGGCTTCACCTACCTCGGCATCAACGCGCGTCCGCTGGCCCGGATGGAGATCGGCATCGGCAACGCCGGCGACGGCACCGACGGCGCCGTCCAGGGCCGGGTGCTGGGGATCTACCCCCACGGCCCGATCCTGGCCCGCAACCCCGAACTGGCCGACCACCTGCTCGAACTGGCCCTGGGACGCGAGCTCGACCCGCTGCCCGACCCCGAGCTCGACGAGCTGCGCCGCCAGCGCATCACCGCCGTCCGGAAGGCCGGCCTGCGCCGCTGAGCCGCGCCGCCCACCCGCCGACCCGCCGACCCGCCGACTTGTCAGAATCTCAAGTCGCTCTGGCGACTTGAGATTCTGACAAGTCGGCGGGTGGGGACGGGCGCGTGGGGACGGGCGGGGACGGGGTCAGGGGCAGAGGCCGGTGAAGAACACGTCCAGCAGGTCGGCGACGTCGGCGTCCCCCGGGGGCCGGGCGCCGGGCGGGGCGAAGAACGGGTAGAGCATGCCGAGCAGCAGCCACACCACCACGGATGGGTCGAGCTGCTTGAACTCCCCCGCTGCCGCGCCCTCGGCGACGATGTCCTGCAGCGGTCCGATGAACGTGGCCCGGTAGTCGGCGGCGAAGGACGCCCGCTGGTCGGGGTCGAGCTGGTCGACGTCGTGCATCGCCAGCCGCATGATCGCCCGGTTCTGGGGCGGTAGCGCGAACAGCTGCTCGACCAGCCACCGCAGCCGCCGGCGTCCGGCTCCGTGGGACGCGCTGGCCTCGACCACCGCCGCGATCTCGGCCAGGTAGCCACGGAAGACCGCGTTCAGCACGTCCGCCTTGCCGTCGAAGTGGTAGTACAGGGCGGCCTTGGTGATCCCGCAGGCCTCCGCGATCTCGCGCATGGCGACGCCCTCGTAGCCGCGCTCCACGAACAGCGCGGTCGCGGTGGTGAGGATGCGGTCACGCATGGGCGGTGCCCTGCTCACCCGTGGCCGGTTGCGCTTGTTCCTGCGCGGGCCGGGCCTCGTCCTGCCGTGACTTCAGCAGCAGCGCCGCCCCGAACAGCACGATGCCGAGGACGCCGATCATCGCGAACGCCGTGGTGTACCCCGCCGCCGCCCCGACGGACGCGGCCACCGCGCCCACAACCGCGCTGCCGAGCAGCTGGCCCATGCTCGTGAACGTGTTCACCAGGCCCTGCGCGGCCGAGCGTTCGGCGGTCGTGGTCTCGTTCAGCGTGACGTAGCGGATCGGGGCCCCCAGCAGCGCCGACAGGCCGAACCCGATCAGCACGCCTGAGCCGATGAACCACCCCAGTGAGCCCGCGGTGGCGCCCAGCAGGAACATGCCGACCGTCATCACCGCGACCCCGCTCAGGATCACCACCTTCGAGCCGAGCCGGTCCAGCAGGCGTCCGGCGAGCGGCGAGCCAACGGCCATCGCCAGCACCACCGGCATCAGCAGGTAGCTGGCCACGCCGGCCGGCACCCCGAGCGCGGCCACCGCCAGCGACGGCATGAACACCAGGCTGGCCTCGCCCAGGCCGGCGCCCGCGGTCAGCACGTAGCCGATCGTCAGCTGCCGGCGGGCGAACAGCCGGGTCGGGAACACCGGGTTCTTCGCGGTCCGCTCGATGCGCAGCAGCACCAGCCAGGCGGCAGCGGACACGGCGATCGGGAACCACACCTCGGTAGTGGTGAGGCTGGCCCAGACGTGGGCGGTGTCGATCGAGTCCAGCCCGTAGGCGAGCCCGCCGAGCGCGAGGGTCAGGGCGATCATCCCGCGCCAGTCGAAGCGGGCGGTCGCCGCCACCGGGTGGTGCGGCAGCAGCCGCCACGCCAGCGCGACCACCGCGACGGCGATCGGCAGGTTGATCAGGAACAGCCACTGCCACCCGAAGCCGAGCAGCAGGCCGCCGATCACCGGGCCGATCAGGAAGGCCAGGCCGAACACCGCACCGATCAGGCCGAGGGCGCCACCCCGCTTCTGCGGCGGGAAGGTGTCCCCGATCACCGCGCTGGCCACCGGGAAGATGCCGCCGGCGCCGAGGCCCTGCACCGCGCGTCCGAGCAGCAGCAGCCAGAACAGGCCGGAGCCGTGGGACAGCGCCACGATGAGCGAGCCGGCCGCGAACAGCCCCACGTCGAGGACGTAGATCGCGCGGCGTCCGTACCGGTCGCTCAGCTTGGCCATCAGCGGGGTGCCGATCAGGTTCGCGAGCACGTAGCTGCTGAAGATCCACGACCCGGCGCGCGAGTCCAGACCGAACTCGGCCTGGATGGCGGGCAGCGCCGGACCGACGATCGCGATGTCGAGCGCGCCCATCAGCACCCCGACGAACAGGACGCCGAGGAGGCGGTTGCGGTGCTTGTCGTCCACTGGCCCCTCCCCTTACTTACCGGTCGGTAAGCAAGTCTAGCCACCACTCAACTGCGCATTCCACGCAGGCCGGTCGGGTGTGCAGGATGGGGTCGACGAAGGAGGGCGGATGCGGATCGCGGTACTCGGCACCGGAGTGGTCGGACGCACGCTGGCCGCCGCCCTGGCGGGTCTCGGCCACGAGGTGACGGTGGGCACCAGGGACCCGGCGGCCACCCTCGCCCGCGGCGGCCCCGACGGGTTCGGCACCTGGGCCGCCGCCCACCCCCAGGTCACGGTGACCGCGCTCGCCGACAGCGCGGCGGACGCCGACCTGGTGGTCAACGCGCTGTCCGGGGACGCGTCCGTGGCCGGCCTCGGTGCAGCCGCCATCGCCGACGACACCGTCCTGCTGGACGTGGCCAACCCGCTGGACGCCAGCCACGGCATGCCGCCGAGCCTGTTCGTGGCGAACACCGACTCGCTGGCCGAGCAGCTCCAGCGGGCCTACCCGCGCCTGCGGGTGGTCAAGTCCCTGAACACGATGCCCGCCCGGCTGATGGTGTCGCCCCACGACCTGGCTGACGGCGACTTCAGCACCTTCGTCTGCGCCGACGACGCGGACGCGAAAGCGCTGGTCAGCAGCCTGTTGGCCGACCTCGGCCACCGCGACGTCGTCGACCTCGGCGGGCTGGAGTCCGCTCGCGGCGCCGAGGCGTTCATGCTGCCCTGGCTGCGGCTGTGGGGCGTGGTCGGGTCGCCGCTCTACACCTTCAAGGTCGTCCGCTGAGCGGACTACAGGACCGAGAAGCCGGCTGGCAGTCCGCCGCGACCGGTGGCGGCGAGCAGCAGCGCGCCGGCGCGACCGTCCGCGACCGCGAGGTCACCGACCAGGCGCAGCGTCACCGCGGCCGGCAGCGCGGGCGGCTCGACGGGCAGCCCGAGCGCCACGCAGAGGTCGCCGGTGTGCACGGTGAGTTCGAGGACCCGCGTGGGCAGGTAGTCGACCAGCCGGATGCCGCCGACGATGCTCGTGAGCAGCTCGTCCCCGTTCAGGCCGTCGACGAGCGGCAGCACCCGTCCGGCCAGCTCCGCCACCGCGGCGACCGGGTCGTCGCCGAGCGCGCGTCCCGCGTCCACGCCGCGCCGGGCCACCCCCGGACCGGCCATGATCCCGCGGCACGCCTGGTAGTAGGCCACCGCGGACGGCACCACCACCGCGTCCGCCGGTTGGGCGAGGTAGGTCTCGACCGTGACCAGCGAGCGGCTGGTGTGGCCGGCCAGCGCGCGGACGTCCCACTCCCCCAGCCCGGGCTCCGCCCAGCGGTCGCCCACCCGGGCCAGCACCTCCCGGTACCACCCGGTCGCGTCGGCGAACGCCCGCCGCAGGGTCGCCCAGTTCGTCGGGTCGAGGTCTGCCATCAGCCGCTCCTCCCGTTCGGGAGGCAGGCTACTCCGGCGGCTGTTCGGCGAGGATGACCAGCAGGTTCCGCGGCCCGTGGACGCCTTCGACGCGGCTCAGCTCGATGTCGGACGTGGCCGAGGGGCCGCTGATCCAGGTGAGCGGCGCCCCGTCGGCGACCGCGGACACCAGCCGCGCCACCGCTTCGGGCACGTCCGAGACCACCTGGTCGGCGCGCACCACCACGAGGTGGGTGTCGGGCACCAGGGTGAGTGCTCGCCGGCCCTGGTCGGCGGCGTGGTCGAGCACGATCGTCCCGGTCTCGGCGATGCCCACCGCCGCGGCGGTGACCACCGCGTCGATCGCGTCCAGTTCGGCGCGGGACAGCTGCGGGTCGTCGTCGTGGACGGTGATGCCGGCATCCGCCACCGCCTGTCGCCAGCCGGCGTCCAGACCGCTCGGTAGTACAACGGAGGACACGCCGGCCTCGGCGAGCAGGGCGGCGACCTGCGCCGCCACGTCGCCGTCCGCCGCCCGGACGACCCGGGCCTGGTAGTCCTCGCACATCTCGACGAAGCGGCCGAGCACGTCCGGCATGGCGGTGGCACGCCCGAACTCCCACTCCACCGGCACATCGGCCACCGGGTCGGGCTGCACCACGTCGGCCAGCGCTGCCCGCACCCGGCCGAGGATCTCGTCGCGAGCGTTCATCATCGGGCCTCCCCCCGCTCCTTGCGCCACCACGTCCGGAACGACTCCGCCGGTGGCATCGGCAGGTCGCGCGCCCTCGTCCACGGGGACGCGGGCCACGGCAGCGGCCCGAGGTGGGTCGTGTTCGGCAGCGCCCTGGCCGCGAGCCCGGCCGCACGTTCGGCGAGCTCGAAGTGCTTGTGGTCGCTCAGCACCCAGCCGGCCACCGCCATCGCGGTCTGCTGGACGCCGACGTGCCCGCGCTTGTGCTCGGCCACCTCGTGGCGCAGGTGCACGAGCATGTCGGGGATCGGGATCCGCACCGGGCAGACGTCGAAGCAGGCGCCGCACAAGCTGGACGCGTACGGCAGCGACTGGTCGATCTTGGAGGAGATGCCGCGCAACTGCGGGTTCAGCACCGCGCCGATCGGGCCGGGGTACACCGAGCCGTAGGCGTGCCCGCCCACCCGCTCGTACACCGGGCAGATGTTCAGGCAGGCCGAGCACCGGATGCAGCGCAGTGCAGGACGCCCCTGCGGGTCGGCCAGCGCGTTCGTGCGTCCGTTGTCGACCAGGACGACGTGGACCTCCTGCGGACCGTCACCCGGGGTGACCCCGGTCCAGACCGAGGTGTAGGGGTTCATCCGCTCCCCGGTCGAGGAGCGCGGCAGGAGCCGCATGAACACCTCGAGGTCTTCGACCGTCGGCAGCACCTTCTCGATGCCGACCACCGAGATCAGCGTCTCGGGCAGCGTCAGGCACATGCGTCCGTTGCCCTCGGACTCCACCACCACCAGGGTCCCGGTCTCGGCGATCGCGAAGTTCGCCCCCGAGACCGCCACCTTCGCGCGCAGGAACTTCTCGCGCAGGTGCCGCCGGGCGGCGCCGGCCAGTTCGGCCGGGGAGTCGGTGATGTCCTCCGGCGCCGGGGTGCCGTACTGCTTCATCTCGCGCAGGAAGATCTCGCGCACCTCGGCGCGGTTGCGGTGGATGGCCGGCACCAGGATGTGACTGGGACGGTCGTGCCCGAGCTGGACGATCAGCTCGGCGAGGTCGGTCTCCCACGCGGCGATCCCGGCGTGCTCGAGAGCCTCGTTGAGCTCGATCTCCTGGGTGGCCATCGACTTGACCTTGACGACCTCGTCGACACCCTTGGCCTGCACCAGCCCCACCACGATCGCATTGGCCTCGGCGGCGTCCCGCGCCCAGTGGACGGTGGCCCCGGCCTTCGTCAGCGACTCCTCCAGCTGCACGAGGTAGGTGTCGAGGTGGCGCAGGGTGCGGTTCTTGATGGCCTCACCGGCCAGCCGCAGCTGCTCCCACTCCGGCACCTCCGCGACCCGTTCGGCGCGCTTGGCCCGGATGGTGCCGGTGGCGTGGCGCAGGTTGCTGCGCAGTTGGGGGTCGGCGAGCTGCACCTTCGCGTTCTTCTGGAATGTGGGCATGCCGAGGTAGGTGCCGGGGGGCGGGGCGGGGGTGCGCCGCTGGGCCTGTTCGGTCATGCCGCACCACCCTCGGTGGACGCCAGGATCTCGGCGAGGTGGATCGTCCGGACCGCCGAGTTCTGCCGGTGCAGCAACCCGCCGATGTGCATCAGGCAGGCGTTGTCGCCGGTGACCAGGTACTCCGCGCCGGTGTCGACGACGTGCCGGGCCTTGTCCGAGCCCATCGCGACCGACACGTCCGGGTTCTTCACCGAGAACGTGCCGCCGAAGCCACAGCACTGGTCGGCGGCCTCCAGCGGCATCAGCTCCAGGCCCTTCACCTTCTCCAGCAGCCGGTAGGGACGGTCGCCCACCTTCGTCACCCGTACTGAGTGGCAGGTGGGGTGGTAGGTGACCTTGTGCGGGAAGTAGGCACCGACGTCGGTGACCTCGAGCACGTCCACCAGCAGTTCGCTGAAGTCGTAGGTGCGGGCCACCACGTCGGCGACGGCCTCGGCCAGTCCGGGGTCGCCGGCGTGCTCGGCGAGCATCGGGTGCTGGTGGCGTACCGCGCCGATGCACGAGCCCGAGGCCCCGACGATGTAGTCGTACCCGCGGAACGCCTTGACGTAGTTGCGGACGTTCGGCACCGCGGCGTCGAAGTAACCGGTGTTGGTGAGCATCTGGCCGCAGCAGGTCTGCTCCACGGGGAACTCCACCGTGCAACCCAGGCGTTCCAGCACCTGCACGACCGCTTTCGGCGTGCCGGGGAACATCACGTCGTTGATGCAGGTCGCGAACAGGGCGACCCGCGGGCCGACTCCGAATCGATGCGCCATGCAGTCCACACTCCCTTGTTGGACCCGGTCCGACCTATTGGTCAGACCAATAGGTCAAGTGTCACTCCCCGACCGCTGCGCGTCAAGGGCCTAGCCTGCCGGACGTGCCGTGTTGGGTGGCCGGTTGGCCCCGGCTGCGCAGGGCTCGGGACGTCGTCCGCTGCCCTTGTGGTCAAGCCTTGAGGTGAAGACCTCCATCTGTGTCGTTGTCCGTCGGCCGGTGCGACTCCACCACGAACCGCCCCGCCGCCGTGTGACCTCGCAGTTCGCGACCCTCCGGGCTCCTCGCCGACGTCACGCCGCCAGTCAACCCGCGCCTGATTGCATGGTCTAGTCCAAGAAACGCATTGAACGTTGCTGTCGATGGCTTGAGCTGGACGGGGTTGGCGAAGTAGGCACAGGCGTTCTCAGTATCTGGACAGGTTCGGTTGAGTGGCTCGGGGACGGGTTGACTTCGCTCGCTCTGGCCGCCCTTGGAGGTCTTGTCGTGTCTTTGAAGCCACGCTCGTGGCGTGTCTTGATCGCGTTGTCGATCAGTGTTGCGCTGGTCTTCTCGATCTTGTGCGGCCGGCCCACGAGCGAAACCGCGCCCATCTCCACCGCTGGGGGCGCCAGCGTGGCGATCACGCCGGTCACCAGCGGCAGCGGTGGCCACACCATCACCCTCAGTTACAGCGGGACGGCCAACACCTTGGCCAATGACGGCACCTCGACCTACTCCCACGACCCGGCCGATGCGCTGTTCGCTGTCGGCTCGGCCACTGCCGGCGCCCAGACCCCGCTCCTGGCCTGGACCGACCAGCATGACGATGTGGT
>JAIUOS010000010.1 GCA_020161755.1 Actinomycetota bacterium | reverse complement strand
CGGACCCGGACCGAGTCAGGAACCGTCCCCAACCCCAGCAGTCGGAGCAGGAGGCGGACCAAAAGGGGACTGTCCCCCTTCAGTCCACGAGCCAGCGGGTGGTGGCGACGTACTCCTGGCCGGGCCACAGTTCGGTGCTCGGGAAGTTGTCGTGGTTGGGCGCGTCCGGGTAGCCCTGGGTCTCGATCGCCACGCCGGCGTGGCGCAGGTACGGCACCCCGGACGTCCCGATCTGCGACCCGTCGAAGTGCTCGGCGCCGTACACCTGGACGGCGGGCTGATCGCTCACCACGGTGAGGGTGAGCCCGTCGGTCCCGGTCAGGCGGCAGTGCTCGCGCAGGCCGGAGCCGTCCACCACGAAGTTGTGGTCGAAGCCCCCGTCGCGGGTGATGCCCTCGGCGTTCGCCGCGTCGCGGGCTGCGCCGAGCCGGCGTCCGCCCCGGAAGTCCGCCGCCGAGCCGGTCACGTCCCGGAAGTCGCCGGTCGGCACCCCGTCCGCGCGGTTCACCGTGTACCGGGACGCGTGCACGGTCAGCACCTGCTCGTCCACCGAGCCGGAGGCCTCTCCGTCGAGGTTGAAGTACGGGTGGGTGGTCAGGTTGACCACCGTCGGCGCGTCCGTGGTGGCCCGGTACGTCACCTGGACGCCGTGCTCGACCAGCTCGTAGCGCGCGGTGACCATCAGCTCGCCGGGGAAGCCCTGATCGCCGTCGGCGCTGTCGAGGCTGAACTCGACCCACCCCTCGCCCCGTCCGGCCACGTCCCACACCAGCGAGTCGAAGCCCTTCGCGCCGCCGTGCAGCGTGTTCGGCGACTCGTTGACGTCGACGATGTAGACGACCTCGTCGAGCCGGAACCGTCCCCCCGCGATGCGGTTCGCGAACCGGCCCACGGTGGCGCCGAGGTAGCGGCACGCGCCCCGGTAGTCGGCGAGGTCACGAGCGCCCAGCACGATGTTGCGCCAGGTGCCGTCCGCGAGCCGCACCTCGAAACGGCGGACGGTGGCCCCGAGCGGCAGGAGTTCGATCCGGACGTCCTCGTCCTCGAGGAGCACAGGTGCAGTGTCGGTCACGCCGCCGACGCTAGCAGTGGCCGGCCGGCACCGGCCTACAGGTCCTCCAGCGGTTCGTACGCGGCCGCGTCCACCGGCGCGGTGGGGACGCCGGGGACGACCCGCAGGTGGTGGCGCCACAGCAGCCACCCGCCGGTGATCAGGGTCAGTGAGCCGGCGGCCAGCGCCCAGCCGGCGAAGCCGAGCACCGGCGCGACCAGCCCGGAGATGAGGGTGTTGCCGAACAGCGCCAGGAAGTTCTGCACCGAGGACGCCGCGCCGCGGCTGTCCGGGAACAGGTCCAGCATGGCCAGGGTGAGCACCGGGAACGCCAGCGCGATCCCGAAGGTGAGTACCGGCAGCGGGGCGACCGCCCACGGCAGCACCCGGGTGGCCGGGATCAGGGCCAGCACCAGGTTCACCACCGCCGCGACCACGCTGATCCGGTAGCCGAGGGTGGCCAGCCGGCTGCCGCTCATCCGTCCGGCGAGCCGTCCGCTCACGTACGAGCCGATCACCATGCCCGAGATCAGCGGCAGGAAGAGCACCCAGAAGTCGTTCTCGCCGAGGCCCAGCAGGTTCACCACGAACAGGGTTGCCGAGGAGATGAACAGGAACATGGCGCCGTTGTTGAGCATGGCGGTGAACGCCAGCCGGCGTCCGTGCGGGTTGCGCCAGACGTCCGCCAGCCCGCCGCCCAGCCGGCGCAGGTCGAGCGGGCTGCGGCGCTCGGCGGGGTGGGTCTCAGGCATGAACGCCAGCACCAGCACCAACATCACCAGGCCGAGCCCGGCCAGCGCCCAGAAGATGCCGCGCCAGCCGCTCCAGCCGAGCAGCAGGCCACCGGCCACCGGCGCCAGCGCGGGCGCGAGGCCGAAGATCATCGCGATGTGGCTCATGGTGCGCTGCGCCTGGGCGTCGGCGAACACGTCCCGCACCATCGCGCGGCTGATGATCGAGCCCGCGCCCGCGCTCAGGCCCTGGACGGCCCGGAACACCAGCAGCAGCGGCAGGCTCGGAGCGAGCGCGCAGCCGATCGACGCGGCGATGTACACCGCGGTGCCGGCCAGGATCACCGGCTTGCGACCCAGGGCGTCCGACAGCGGCCCGTGCACCAGGCTCATCACCGCGAACGAGAGCAGGTAGACGCTGACCACCTGCTGCATCGCCAGTTCGGACGCGCCGAACTCCAGCCCCATCCGGGCGAACGCGGGGAACATCGTGTCGATGGAGAACGGGCCCACCATGCCCAGGCCGGCCAGGATCACCAGGAACAGCCAGTGCGGGCCCACGTCGACCAGCGGCGCGGACGCCCGGGAGGCGGCGGGTCCGGTGGGTGTCACCCCTGCATCCTGCCACGCCTAAGAGCGCTCTCTCTCGTCGCTCAAAGCGGGGCGGGCTATGCTCCGGTCCGTGCCCCGTCCCTCCCGGATCTGCTTCGTCTCGATGCACACCTCGCCCGCGACGATGCCCGGCACCGGCGATGCCGGCGGCATGAACGTGGTGGAGCGCAGCCAGGCCGAGGCGCTCGCCGCGCTGGGGCACCAGATCGAGCTGGTCACCCGGCGTTCCAGCCCCGACGACCCGGACGTGGTCGAGCTGATGCCGAACGTGCTGCTGCGGCACGTGGACGCCGGCCCGCGCACCCCGCTGGCCAAGAGCGCGATCGACGCGCACATCGAGGAGTTCTCCGCCGGGCTGGCCCGGCTGGCGCCGTCCGACGTGATCCACTCCCACCACTGGATGTCGGGCGTGGCCGCGCTGCCGGTGGCGCGGCTGTGGGGCGTCCCGCACGTGCAGAGCTTCCACTCGGTGGCCGCGATGCCCGGCTCGCCGCTGTCCGCTGGCGAGCCGCCGGAGTCGCCGCAGCGGGTCGGCGGCGAGGCGCTGGTGGCGCGGGAGTCGCAGCAGGTGGTGGCGATCTCGGCGGCCGAGGCCCAGACCGTGATCGACCGGTGCGGCGCGGACGCCGACCGGGTCTCGATCGTCTCCCCCGGCGTGAGCCCGGAACTGTTCCGTCCGCTGGCCCCGGGGGAGGAGCGCTGGCAGTGGCCGGCGTCCAGCCCCCAGGACTGGCCGCACGGCTATGTGCTGGTGGCCGCCCGGCTCGAGCCGCTGAAGGGTCCCGACCTGGCGATCCAGGCGCTCGCGCACCTCGACCCGGAGATCCGTCCGCACCTGGTGGTGGCGGGGGACGCGTCCGGCGCGTTCGCGGGGTACGAGCGGGAACTGCACGCGATGGTCACCGACCTCGGGCTGTCCAGCCAGGTGACGTTCATCGGAGCGCAGCCGCGCGCCGAACTGGCCCGGCTGTTGCGCGGTGCGCGGGTGGTGCTGGTGCCGTCCCACTCCGAGACGTTCGGGCTGGTGGCGCTGGAGGCCGCGTCGAGTGGGACGCCGGTGATCGCGGCGGCCGCCGGTGGCCTGCGCGAGGCGGTCGCCCACGGTGTGACCGGCCAGCTGATGGACTCGCGGCGCCCGGAGGACTGGGCGCTCGCGCTCACCCGGCTGCTGATGGTGCCCGGACTGCTGGAGCGGATGGGCCGGGTCTCGCGCGTGCACGCCCGTCGGTTCGACTGGGGCTGGGCCGCGCAGCGGCTGGTGGCCATCTACCGCCAACTGATCGACGAGGCGTGATGCTGCCCCCGGCCGGTTCGCGGGTGGTGTTCCTGCACGCCCACCCCGACGACGAGACCCTCGCCACGGGCGTCCTGATCGCCGCGATGGTCGACCACGGCTACGACGTGTCGGTGGTGACGGCCACGCGCGGCGAGCTGGGGGCCGTCGTGCCCGGCCCGCTGAGCCACCTGGAGGGGACGCCGGAGCTGGTCGGGCACCGGCTGGACGAGCTCGCCGGCGCCCTTCGTGAGCTCGGGGTGCGTCGGCACTACTTCCTGGGGACGCCGCCCGCCCGCGTCCCCGGCCTCCCACCGCGGACCTACACCGACTCGGGGATGCGCTGGTTGGACGCGGCCGAGACGATCGCCGGACCGGGCGGGGAGGCCGGCCCCGACGCCCTCACCAGCGCACCGGTGGGGACGGCGGCCGCCGATCTCGCCGCGTTCCTTGCCGAGGCCAGGGCGGACGCGTTGATCGCCTACGACTCCCACGGCGGCTACGGCCACCCCGACCACGTGGCCTGCCACGACATCGCCGTGGCCACGTCCGCCGCGACCGGGGTACCGCTGTTCGAAGTGGTCTCCGAGCCGTTGCTGCCGGTCGAGGGGGCGATGGAGTACCGGCTCGCCGAGTACCTGCCCGCCGTCCGGGCCGCGCTGGGCCACCAC
Source organism: Actinomycetota bacterium (assembly GCA_020161755.1). Lineage (GTDB taxonomy): Bacteria > Actinomycetota > Actinomycetes > Propionibacteriales > Propionibacteriaceae > Propionicimonas. The sequence goes on along the minus strand of JAIUOS010000010.1, from coordinate 116,441 downwards.
GCCAGCCAGCTCACCGTGCAGGGCGACGAGGTGGTGCACGTCGGCGGCCAGCGCCAGCCGATCCTGACCACGCTCTGGCTTTCGGCGCCGCAGGCATAGCCACGCGGGCGTCCGGCTTGCCAGACTCTTCCGCACCGGGCGAGGGTGGCCGGGGTCGGCGAGGAGGAATGGACGTGGGCGAGGAGCCGAGGCGGATCGCGATCATCGGCGCGGGGCCGTCCGGGCTGTTCACGGCCGCAGCACTGCTCGCGCAGGGCGGTGACGACCTGGCCATCGACATCTTCGACCGGCTGCCCACGCCGTTCGGGCTGCTGCGCTACGGCGTCGCTCCCGACCACGCCAGCATCAAGGCGGTCGCCACCACCCTGGCGCGGGTGTTCGAGGCGCCGCGGGTGCGGTTCCTCGGGCTGGTCGAGCTGGGACGCGACGTGAGCGCGGCCGAACTGGTCGCCGCCTACGACGCGGTGATCTACGCGGTCGGCGCCGCCGACGACCGGCACCTCGGGATCCCGGGCGAGGACCTGCCCGGCAGCCGGTCGGCGCGGCAGTTCGTCGCCTGGTACTCCGGGCACCCGGACGCCGATCCGCAACCGCTGGCAGGGGTGCGGGACGCGGTGGTGGTCGGGGTCGGCAACGTGGCCGTCGACGTGGCCCGGATCCTGTTGAAGGACCGGGACGACCTCAGTGCCACCGACATGCCGGACGCGGTGCTGGCCGAGCTCCGCACCGCTGCGGTCGAGCACGCGTGGCTGGTGGGACGGCGCGGGCCCGAGCACGCATCCTTCACCACCCCGGAGCTGCGCGAGTTGCTGGAGACCCCCGGCATCGGGGTCGAGCTGCTGGGCTGCGACCTGGCCGACATCGACGAGGAGGCGCTCGAGCGGCACGCCCGCGCCAACCTGGCCGCGATCGCGCGTGCGGTGGACGCGTCGCCGGCAGAGCCCGCGCGTTGGCTGCACCTGCTGTTCTGGCACCGTCCGGCCGAGCTCGAGGGCGAGGGCCGGGTGCAGTCGGTGACGTTCGCCCCGACCGCCGAGGGCGGCTCGGCGGTGACCGTGCCCGCCGACCTGGTGCTGCGGTCGATCGGGTACCGCGGGCTGCGGCTGCCGGGCGTCCCGTACGAGGACGGACGCATCCCGAACCTGGAAGGGAGGGTGGTCGAGACCGACGGTTCGGAGCGTCCCGGCGAGTACGCCGTGGGGTGGATCAAGCGTGGCCCGGTGGGCCTGATCGGTTCGAACAAGAAGGACGCGGCCGAGACCGCCGCGCACGTCCTGGAGGACCTGGCCGCGCTCCCTCCGCGTCCGCTGGAGGACCTGGACGCGGTGCTGGCCGCGCGCGGCGTCCGTCCGAGCAACCTGGAGGACTGGCGCCGCATCGACCTGGCCGAGATCGACCGCGGCACCATCCGGGGGCGCGAACGCACCAAGGTCGAGGCCTGGCACGACCTCCTCGCCCTCGTCTCCCGCCCCTGACCCCCCGGGGACGGTTCCGAAATTCGTAGCGCGGCGGCGAAAGGCCTTGTCAGGGGCGGGTGGGCGAGATGGCCATTATCCGCCAGATTTTGGCGGATTTGAAGAACCGTCCCCGGTTTCCGCCGGAATCTGGCGGATCGAAGAACCGTCCCCGATACCCGCCGGAATCTGGCGGATCGAAGAACCGTCCCCGGTTTCCGCCGGGGACGGGAGGGGAGCGTCCCCTAGGCTGGCGGACGTGATCAAGCACATCGTGATGTGGAACTTCGCGGACGAGGACAAGGCCGCCAACCTGGCGGCCGTGCGCGAGGCACTGCTCGGGCTGCGGCAGGTCGTGCCCGGCATCATCACCCTCGAGCCGGTGATCCCGGTCGACGGGTTCGAGCACAGCTACGACCTCGTCCTCTACTCCGAGTTCGCGTCCACGGACGCCCTCCGGGCGTACGCCACGCACCCTGACCACGTCGCGGTCGCCGGACTGATCAAGGCCGCCGCCACCGAGCGGGTCTGCGTCGACTACGAGGTCTGAGCGGCTCCGTCCGGGGCCTGCAGCAACCGGCGCATCGTCTTCGCGGCCAGGTCGGCCGCCCACTCGAGGTCGCCGAACGTCCCGAGCACGTGCATCGACGCCGCGCCCTGGGTGACGACCATGAACTGGGGCACCACGTCGATCGCCGCGTGCGGGTCGCCGCCGGTGGCATCGATCGCCCGCAGCAGCACGATGTCGCTGACCGAGCGCGCCGCGTCCCGGAGTTCCTCGTCGTGCACGCCATGCAGTTCGGGGGCGAAGATCAGGTCGAAGCCCGCGCGCCGGGTGGCCGCGAACCGCACGTACGCCGCCGCCGCGGCCGCGATCGCCTCGACCGGGTCATCCCCGGCCGCGTCGGCGGCGGCGCGCATGGCGGCGTCGAGGTCCTGGGCGGCACGGCCCGCGACCGCGACCACGAAGTCCTGGCGGCTGGGGAAGTGCCGGTAGGGGGCGGCCGCGCTGACGCCCGTGCGCCGGGCGGCCTCCGCGACCGACAGGGCGGGGAGCCCGCCTTCTGAAACCAGAGCGGTACCGGCGTCGATCAGCGCCGTCCGCAGGTCACCGTGGTGGTAGCCCACCGTCCGCACCTCCTTCACCAGCCTCGATGTGAGACCGATCATACTTTGCCCCTTGCGCTCGATGTAAATACCCTCTTACAATGTTAGACATCACTAACACGGACGAAGAGGAACGACCATGAGCACCGCACCCTGGGGAACGATGAACAGCTGGCTCCGCATCGAGGGCGAGCAGCGCGACGCGTGGCTGGGCCGGCGCGTCCAGGACGGCCGGGCCGCGCAGGTCGCCGGGAAGGCGCCGCAGCGGGTCCGCGCGCAGGCCGCCCCACAGCGACACCGCCAAGCTGTGAATCCGGCATGAGAGTCGGCTCCGGGCGCCCGGTGACGGGAACGGCCTTGCGGCGGCCCTACCATTGTCCGGGGAGCGAGAGCCTCCCGGCCCGTCGTGGGCCGCAGCACAACGGAGGTATCGATGGAACCGGTCAGTCGTCGCGCAGCCATGCTGGGCGCTGTTGGCGTCGCGGGCGCCGCTCTGGTGGGGTGCTCGGCCGAGTCGCAGGCGCAGACCCAGCCCCCGGCGACCGGCACCCCGGCGGGAACCGTATCCGCCACTCCGACCGCCACCGCGACGGCGGACGCCACGCCCCGCTGGCCGCTGACCGGCAAGATCCTGAAGCATGAGGACGCCGCCAAGCACATCGCGGTCGCGGTGAAGGTGCCCGACAACAAGAACGAGCACCCGCAGATCGGTCTCGACAAGGCCGACATCGTCTACGTCGAGCTGGACGGCTACCCCGCTGCGGTCGGCCAGTCGAGCACACGCCTCGTCCCGATCTTCCACTCCGAGTTCGCCGACACCGTCAACCCGGTGCGCTCGATCCGTCCGGTCGACATCCCGATGCTGAGCCCGATCAACGCGATCATCGGCAGCACCGGCGCGTTCCCGTGGGTGCTGGACTACGCCAAGGAGTTCAGCGACTACATCGTCTCGAGCAAGCAGTACATGACCACCAAGGGCACCGGCGCGTACAGCATCCTGGCCAGCCGGGTGCGCCAGTGGCAGGGCAACACCTACTACGACCGCGCGGTGGCCTGCCACCCGGCCGTGCTGGCCAAGCAGACCAAGAAGTTCGCCGACGGTCCCAAGGTCGCCTACTTCCCGTGGGCGGCCAACGACGACGAGGTGAGCACCGAGGTGGCCGGCAAGGGAGCCTCGACGATCGTGGTGCCCTGGATGAAGGGCAACACCTACCCGATGACCTACACCTGGAGCGAGAAGGCCGGTCGCTACCTCCGCTCGATGCCGTGGGGCAAGCACGTGATGGCCGACGGCGTCCGGATCTCCACCGACAACGTGCTGGTGATCAAGGCCAAGCAGGTGTTCGGCAAGGTCTACCGCAGCGGCAAGGTCGTCCCCAACTACGGCGGCCACGACGAGCCCATCCACGACATCATCAACAACAAGGGGACGTTCTACTACGCGCACGGTGGCAAGTACGTCACCGGCACCTGGACGAAGGGCGACGTCAACGAGGTCTTCCAGTTCACCCTCGCCGACGGCAGCCCGCTGAAGATGGCTCCGGGCAAGACCTGGGTCGAGCTGCCCAACACCACGTCGAAGATCACCATCAAGGGCTGAGCCCGCAAGCCTGCCGCAGGGTCCTCCACCGTCCGCGGTGGGGGACCCTCTGCGTTGCCGGCCCTGAGGGGCGGCCGTCCGCCCGTGGCGAACGACCGGCGGCGTTCGTCGGTGGCGCGTGAGAGCATCGCCTGATGCGGCCGATGATCCGGATCCTCGGGGTGGCGCGGGACCTGCTGCCCGCCTACGCCCTGATCGTGGCCTGCGGTGTGCTCACCGCGGCCACCGGCCTCGCCGTCCCGTTCATCGTCAAGGCCGCGACCGACGAGGTCGTGGCCGGCATCACCGGCGGGGGCGGCGGCGTCCCGGCCGTGCTGTGGCTCGCGTTCCTACTGCTGCTGGTCGACGTCGCGAACACCCTGATCACCAACTGGGGCGGCTACCTCGGCGACGTGATGGCCATCCGGCTGCGGGCCACGCTGTCGCGCAACTATTTCGAGAAGCTGTTGCGGCTGCCGCAGCGCTACTTCGACTCCGAACTCACCGGCACGATCATCTCCCGGCTCCAGCGCTCGATCACCGAGACCACCGGGTTCCTGAACATGTTCGCCAACAACTTCCTGCCGATGCTGTTGTCGCTGGTGGCCGCGCTGGCGATCATCGCCTGGTACTCGTGTTGGCTGGCGCTGCTGCTGCTGGCGGTCTACCCGCTGTTCACCTGGCTGACCGCGCTCACGTCCAAGCGGTGGCAGCGGCTCGAGCAGGCGAAGAACTCCGAGTTCGACATCGCCGGCGGGCGTTTCGCCGAGGTCGTCGGGCAGATCCGGGTGGTCAAGAGCTTCGTCGCCGAGCCGCGCGAGCTCGACCACTTCACCGGGCACTACGACACCACCGTCGCCCTGACCCAGGAGCAGTCACGGTTCTGGCACCGCATGGACGTGGCCCGTCGCGGCGGCCTGAACCTGATCTTCTTCGCCATCTACGCGATCATCTTCACCAGCACGATCTCGGGCGCGTTCACCCTCGGCGTGATGGTGCTGCTGATCCAGCTGGTCAACATGGCCCGCCAGCCCGTGCAGGGCATGAGCTTCCTGGTCGACTCCTCCCAGCGCGCGATCACCGGCTGCCGCGACTACTTCCTGGTGATGGACGAGCCGGTCGAGTCGGCGGCCGTCGGGGCCGACGCGCCGCGTCCGACCCAGCCACGGACGCCGCTCGGGGAGCCGATCGTCGACTTCGAGGACGCGCGCTTCGGCTACGGCGAGGGCCCGGACGTGCTCCGCGGCGTCAGCTTCGACGTGCGCCGCGGCGAGCGGGTGGCGTTCGTCGGCGAGTCCGGGGTGGGCAAGACCACCCTGGCGAGCCTGCTGCTCGGCCTCTACCCGCTCACCGGCGGACGCCTGCGCGTCGACGGCCGCGACGTCGCCGACATCCCGCTGCCCGAGCTGCGCGCCAACGTCGGGGTGGTGTTCCAGGACCCGTCCCTGTTCTCCGGCACCATCCGGGAGAACATCGCCTACGGGCGTCCGGACGCGTCCGAGGACGAGATCGTGGACGCCGCCCGGCGCGCGCATGCGCACGGGTTCGTCATCGCGCTGCCCGGCGGGTACGACGCCGAGATCGGCGAGCGCGGGGTGAAGCTGTCCGGCGGCCAGAAGCAGCGGATCGCGGTGGCCAGGGCGCTGCTGAAGGACGCCCCGATCCTGGTGCTGGACGAGGCCACCAGCTCGCTCGACTCCAAGGCCGAGCGGCTCGTCCAGGAGGGTCTGGAGGAGCTGATGGCCGACCGGACGACGCTGATCATCGCGCACCGGCTGAGCACCATCAGCTCGGTCGACCGCATCGTCACGCTGCGCGACGGCGAGATCGACGAGATCGGCACCCCGGCCGAGCTGGCCGACAGCGGCGGCATCTACACCGAGCTCCTCGCCCTGCAGGGCTCGGCGACGAAGGCCGGACGCAAGCGCCTCCAGCGCTACGAGATCCTCGGCTGAGCTGCCAGGGGCCGGCGGCGTGGCGGCGTCCGCTGTGCCATGCTCTACTTCAGTACCGCGAGAGCCGCCCGCCGATACGGAGTTGTGAATGACCGAACTGCCGGAAGCCGAGGGGCCCGAGCCCAGGAAACGCGTCCTGTTCCTGTTCTCGGACACCGGGGGCGGGCACCGCTCGGCGACCGAGGCGATGATCGAGGCGCTCGAGCTGGAGTTTCCCGGACGCTTCGACGCCCGCATGGTCGACTTCTTCCGCGACTACTACCCGAGCCCGCTGAAGTACGCGCCCGAGATCTACCCGCCGATCTCGAAGGTGCCGCACGCGTGGGGCTTCTCCTTCAAGGTCTCGGACGGAAAGGGCCGCACCCGGGCGGTGAACGCGCTCGCCTACCCCTACCTGCGCCGCGCCGCACAGCGGCTGGTCAAGGAGAACCCGGCCGACCTGATCGTCTCGGTGCACCCCCTGGTCAACACCACGTTGATGCGTGCGATGCGGCGCTCCCCGCGTCCGTACCTCACGGTGGTGACCGACCTGGTCTCGACCCACGCGTTCTGGTACGACCGGAGAGCCGACCTGGTGGTGGTCGCGACCGACGAGGCGAAGGCCAAGGCCGTCGAGTACGGCATCCCCGAGGGCAACCTGCGGGTGATCGGGCTGCCGGTCGCCGAGCGCTTCACCCATCCGCCGGTCGACCGCGACGAGTGGCGCGACCGCATGGGTTGGCGCCGCGACCTGCCGGTCATCCTGCTCGTCGGCGGCGGGGACGGCATGGGCCCGCTGAAACGGGTGGCGAAGGCCATCAACGAGGCCCGGCTGAACGCGACCCTGGTGGTGATCTGCGGCCGCAACGCCGAACTCAAGGCCGAGCTGGAGCAGGTCGACTGGCACCTGCCGGTGCACCTGTACGGGTTCACCACGGAGATGCCGCAGTTCATGGCCGCCGCCGACATGCTGGTGACGAAGGCCGGGCCGGGCACGATCAGCGAGGCGTTCATCAGCAGGTTGCCGCTGGTGCTGTACGCCCGCCTGCCCGGGCAGGAGGACGGCAACGTCACCTACGTCGAGCAGCTGAGGGCGGGGGTGTGGGCGCCGCGTCCGCGTGAGGTGGTGGACGCGCTGCGCCGCTGGGTCGACAACCCGGTGGCCCGGCAGGAGGCCGCCGAGGCCAGCAGCCGCGCCGCCAAACCGGACGCCGCCCGCCGGATCGCCCGGCTGATCGCCGACCAGTTCGGCATCTCCGACTGAGTCCGTCCCGCTCTGCCTGAGCGGGTTCTCAGCGGGGTCACAGCCCGCGCTTGAACTCGGTCGCTACCCTCGTAGATCGGACTGTCGAACGATTGAGACCCTGGTACGTGACTGACGACAAGCAACTGCAAGCCCCCGAGAAAGAGCCGATCAAGGTCAGCTTCTCGGTTCCCCAACTCGCCGGAGGTGCCCTCGCGGCAGCGACCGCAGCCCTGATCGGCTCGAGGCTCGGGGTGGCCGGCACCATCCTCGGAGCGGCGGTCGCCAGCATCGTCGGCGGCGTCGGCGGCACCCTCTACAGCGCGGGCATCGACCGCACCCACCGCAAGGTCACCGAGGCGATCCAGCGCGGCTACGAGCGCGTCCGCGGCGACGAGGTGGACGCCCCGGACGCCACCCGGACGCTGGCCACGGATGGCGGCAACACCCTCGTCCTGGGCGAGGCCGAGACCGACACCGACGTGATGGACACGATCTTCCGGACGCCGGGCGAGTCGACCCGGATCGCGCCGGCGCCCGTCCCGGCACCGGTCGTCGCGTCGTCCTCGCAGGGTCGCAGCACGCGGTTCTGGCAGGTGGCGGCGCTCAGCGTCGGCGCGATGTTCCTGGTGGCGCTGTCGGTGATCACCGTCGTCGAGCTCGGCCTCGGCCGCACCCTCGACGGCCGGGACGGCACCACGGTGTCGCAGGCGGTGCGCCCGTCCGCCTCCGCGAGCGCCAAGCCCACCGCGACGCCGACGGCCGAGGCCACCACGACCAGCCCGACGCCGTCCGCGACCGCCACCGGGACCGCGACGAGTACTCCGACGCCGTCCGCGACCGCCACCGGCACCACGTCGAGCACTCCGACGCCGTCCGCGACCGCCACAGCGACGGCGACGGCCACCGAGCAGACGACGGCCGCGTCCGGCACCGGCGTCACCTCGTAACCCCCCGTCCCCATCCCCGAGTTGTCAGAATCTCAGATCGCTCCAGCGATCTGAGATTCTGACAACTCGGGGGCGGGGAGCCCGGAGGCGTCCGGACGGGCCTCAGCCGAACGAGTTGATCATGAAGGCGGCGGCCCGGGTGACGTACTCACGGAACTCGGAGAGTTCGGGCTCGGGCAGGCCGAGGGAGTCCAGGGCGGCGTTCATGTGGGCCAGCCACCGGTCCCGCATGTCCGGGGTGACCGCGTAGGGCGCGTGCCGGATCCGCAGCCGGGGGTGTCCGCGGGTCTCGGAGTAGGTGTGCGGACCGCCCCAGTACTGCTCGAGGAACAGCTGGAGCCGTTCGGCCGCCGGCCCGAGGTCCTCCTCGGGGTAGAGCGCCCGCAGCGGTGGGTCGGACTCGACGCCGCGGTAGAACTCCGCGACCAGCCGCACGAAGGTGTCGTGGCCGCCGACGCGGTCGTAGAGCGGGGCATCGGGCTGCATCCGTCCATTCTTCCGCACCGGGCCGGCACCGCCACCGGACGATACCCGGCGATGGCGCCCCGCTCGTGAATTCGGGTTACGGTTCACCCATGTTGTGGCGGGTGATGGGGATCCTGGCCTCAGCCTCGGTGCTGGCCGGGCTGCTCCAGCCCGCGGAGAGCCTCCCGCTGTCCTCGCCGCGCGCGGACGCCCCGAGGCCCACGATCGCCGCGACCGTGTCCCCACCGCCGGTGATCCCGTCCGAGCCGTCCGACCCTGAGCCGCCCGCCACCGAGCCGAAGCCGAAACCGGTCGACTGCGCGAAGCTGAAGTGCGTGGCGCTCACCTTCGACGACGGCCCGGTGAGCGGCACCGCCGACCTGCTCAGGGTGCTCAAGCGCAAGCACGTCCGCGCCACCTTCTTCGTGCTCGGGCAGCAAGTGACGGCGCACCCGGCCATCATCCGGCGGATGGTCGCCGAGGGCCACGTGATCGGCAACCACTCCTGGAACCACCCCGAGTTCTGGGGGATGAGCGCGAAGGCGATCCGTCGGCAACTGGCCCGCACCGACCACGCCGTGGCGTCGATCACGGGGCACCGCCCCACCCTGGTGCGGACGCCGTTCGGCGAGATCAACGCCCGGGTTCGCAAGATCGCGCGCAGCCGGGGCGACGCCCTGATCCTGTGGGACGTGGACCCGCTCGACTGGAAGAAGCACTCGGCGAAAGTCGTTGCCAAGCGCGTGATCACGCACGCCCGGCGCGGGTCGATCATCCTGTCCCACGACGTCTGGCCGAGCACCCGCCACGCCTACGCCCGCATCATCGACGGGCTGCGGGCGAAGGGCTTCACGCTGGTCACCGTCCCCGAACTGCTCGGCCACCGGCTCAAGCCCGGACGGGTCTATCTGCGCGCCTGAACGTCGCTGCCCACACGGGCTGAAACGGCCCACGCAGGCTCAGCCGCGGGCACGCCGGTACCGCTCCAGCGCCTCGACGCGTTCGGTGGCATGGTCGACGATGCGCTGCGGGTAGCCGTGCGCGTACCCGTCCGGGGCGTCCCACGGACGGTGCGCGGAAGCACCGGCGAGATGCGCGAGTTCGGGCACCCAGCGGCGCACGTAGTTGCCGGCGGGATCGAACTTCTCGCCCTGGCTGATCGGGTTGAACACCCGGAAGTAGGGGGCGGCGTCGGTGCCGGTGCCGGCCGTCCACTGCCAGCCGTGGGCGTTGGATGCCAGGTCGCCGTCGATCAGGTGGTCGAGGAAGTGCCTCGCGCCGTGCGGCCACCACACGTGCAGGTCCTTGGTGAGGAAGCTGGCCGTGATCATCCGGACCCGGTTGTGCATCCAGCCGGTGGCCAGCAGCTGCCGCATGCCGGCGTCGACGACCGGGAAACCGGTGCGACCCCGCTGCCAGGCGGTGAAGCCCGCGTCCGGCTCGTCGTAGTCGAGGCCGAGCGGGTGCAGGTCGGCGACGAGGGAGTCGGGGAACCGGTGCAGGACGTCGGCGTAGAACTCCCGCCACGCCAGCTCGGCGAGGTAGCGCTCGGCGCCCAGGCCGGTGTGGCCGTGCAGGTCGGCGAGCAGGGTGCGGGGATGGAGGACGCCGAACTTCAGGTCGGGGGAGAGCTGCGAGGTGCCCGCGAGGTCGGGACGGTCGCGGTGCTCGTCGTAGTCGCGCAGGCCCGACTCCAGGAACCTCGCCCAACGTTCGCGGGCGGCGTCCTCCCCGGCCGGCGGCAGCGCGATCGGGCAGGCGGCCAGTGCCGCGTCGACCGTGTCCCAGGCGTGGTCGTCACCGGCCGCCGCGGCGAACCGCACCCCGTCCGGTTCCACGGCCGGACCGCGCCAGCCGTGGTCGCGCCAGGCACGCAGGAACGGGGTGAACACGCGGTAGCCGTCGCCGGTGCGGTTGACCACCCGGCCGGGGGTCACGGCGTACGGCGACCCGGTCTCGACCCAGTGGACGCCGGCCGCTTCGAGCGCCGTGCGGACGGCCGCGTCCCGGGCCGCGCCCGCCGGCTCGGTCTCGGTGGAGACGTGCACCTCGGTGGCCCCGACCTCGACGGCCAGGGCCGGGATCACGTCCACGGCCCGGCCCGCCCGCAGGCAGAGCCGTCCGTCGTAGGCGTCGGCGAGCGCGCGCAGGTTCGCAGCCAGCCAGCCACGACGGACCGGGCCGGCGTCGTCGAAGAAGTCGGGATCCAGCACGAACACCGGCACGACGGCGCCGTGCGCAGCGGCCGCGGCGAGCGCGGGGTGGTCGGCGCGTCGCAGGTCGCGCCGCAGCCAGAGCAGGGCGGTCGGTCGGGTCATCGGTGGCCATGTTACGGCGACGCCCCGACGCTGCTTCAGGAGATCCAGCGCTGCTCGGGCCAGCCGGTGGTCTGCACGACGACGCCGCCGGTGTGCACGAGCCGGGCCGGCAACTCGCGCTGGGTGAGTCAGCGCGGGGCGCTGTCACCGAGGATGATCGCCGCCAGGCTGCCGGCGTTGGCCCGTTCGCAACGGCGGGCCGCGACGGTCACCGTCCGCCAGGTTCGGGCGGCCGGACGGCCCGTGGCCGGGTCGATGATGTGGTGCGCCTCCCCGTCCGTGGTGTGCCACGTGCGCGTGATGGTCGAGGACGTGGCCAGCCCGCCGGGCCAGACCACCGAGATCACCGGACGCCCCTGCGGGCCGGCGTGACCGTCGTCGATCTCCACCTGCCAGCCGTCGACCGGCATCACGCCGCGGGCGGCGATGTCGCCACCGAGGTTGATCAGGCAGCCGGCGCCGAGTTCCTCGGCGCAGGTGTCGGCGATCCAGTCCGCCGCCCACGCCTTCGCGCTCGCGCCGAGGTCGAGTTCGGTGCCGTCGGGGATCGTGACCGTCCGCGTCTCGGCGTCGAAGGAGACCGTCCGCCACCCCGGCACGGCCGCGCGCCCGGGCCGGGCCGCGCCCCGCCGGTGCACGTCGGCCAGGTCGGCGTCGTACCCCTGCGCACGCAACGCGGCGCCGACGGTGGGGTCGACCAGGCCGGACGTGAACTCCGCCGTCCGCAGCGCAGCCCCGATCAGCTGTGCGAGCAGCGGGCTGACCTGCTGCGGGACACCGGTCGCCAGCGTGGACAACTCGGAGTCCGGACGGAAGCGTGAACAGGCCTGGTCGACGGCGTCCACGCGTTCGCGGGCCAGCCGGGCCACCTCGGGCAGGTCCTCCTCGTGCACGGTGAGCACCTCGCACCAGCCGCCGATGGCGTCCCAGCTCGCGCTGGCAACCATCACGAACCGCCGGTGCGGGTGTGGGGGCGGCCGCTGCCGAGGCGGAGCGTGGCCCCGTCCGTCCCTACGGTGTTGCTGCCGGTGCGGGTGGCCACCAGGTGTGTGCTCACCGCCGCGGCCGTGGGTGCGAGGGTGAACCAGCCGGCGACACCACCGAAGGTCGCGCCCAGCAGTCCGAGGCCCACCCCGGCCACCCGGAGACTCGTGGGTCCGCGGTCGCGGTCGTCGTCGCCCGGCTGGTTCATGAACCCACCCTGCGATTCGAGCGTGTGAAGAGCCTGTGAGCCGGCTGGCGGCCCGCTGGGTGTGCGCGCGTCAGCCCCGGACGGTCGAGACCCCGACCCCGGACACGCCGCTCTCGTCGTCGGCTGCCTCGTCGGCGTCCCCGCGCAGGCCGGCCATCGCGTCCCCGCGGACCCGCTTGGCGATGCGGCTGAGCGCCACGTCGGTGATGTTGAGGAAGCTCGCGAGGTCGCGCTGGGTGACCCGCTGGACGAGTCCCGGGTGCTCCCTGAGCAGGCTGCGGTACCGCTGCTCGGGGGTGCTGCGCAGCCACCCGGCGTCCGACTGGAGCGTGGTGGCGTGCATCAGGGCGATGGTGGTGGTCAGCCGCGCCCACTGCAGGTGCTGGGAGCTGAGGTGCTCGATCACCCGATAGTTCACCCGCAGCAGCAGGCTCGGCTCGATCGCGGTGACCGTGTGGACGGACTCGGCCTCGACCGCCGCCCGCAACGTCTCGGCGCGCGGGTGCAGGCCGCGGGACGCGACCCGGCGCACGCCGTCCACCCCGAGCGCAGCCATCGAGGCGAGGACGTCGCCCTCCTCGGGAAAGAACACGGTCGTCATCCGGTCGCCCTCGGTCGGCATCTGCGCCTTGAACAGGCCGCGCTGGATGAAATAGATGTACGGGTGGTGGTCGCCGACCTTGAACAGGACCTGGCCGGCCTCGATGCGCTGCACCCGGACGTTGGTGGCGAACAGGTCCCACTGCGGGAGTTCGCACCCGGCGTAAGCCTCCAGCAGGAGCCGGAGGCTCCGCATCGCGTGACCGGTGACCGCGCCGTCGATGTTCATGCAACCTCCTCGGGCGTCCGGGGCCCGCGAGGTTACGCAATTCCCAGCCGCGACCGCAATTGATCCAGGTCAAGGGATCTGGTCCTCGACTTGACAAAGGTTAGCCGTTTGCTGGCCCCATCGGGCGCGCTCTGCAAAGTTTTCCGCGATACCCGGAGGGGTTTGGGCTTGTCAGTGCGTGGGTTCGAGGGGTCGAACCGGCGGACGGCAGAGCTCACGGGGAGCACCCGGGATGAGGTAACGAGGACGTGCCGCACGACGGCGCACCGCGGGACACCATCCGGTTCGGGAAGTTGCCGCCGTGAGCACGGAGAGATCCGGCCCGGCCGCGAAGAGTGTCGCGCAAGGTGGTGAAAAAAGCAGTTCGCGTTCGCGGAAGTTCTGAGGGGTTCTCGCCGCGACGGTTCCAGGAAAGCGCTCGCTCCGGCCTGCCGGAGCGGGATGTGTCCGCGCAGGTTCTCCCGAATGCCGTGCAACGGCATCGCGGGCGCGGATAATGGATTCGAACGACCTGCGAGGGGGGCTCTTCGCCGAGGACCGGCGACGACGCACCCCGCAGATCCACCAGGCAACAGCTCTCGGTTTCGTGGAGCAGTGACGGGTGGCGGCCCGTCGCTGATGACGCGGAGCCGGGCAGCGAACTGCGCTCGGCTCCCCAATTGAGCCGGTTCGCGGGCGGACGCCCGGACTTCGGTCCGGGCGTCCGCTTTTTGCAGGGACTCAGCCGAGCGGGACCAGGTTGCGGACGATGGCGAAGGCGAGCGCGGCAACGCCGCCGACGACGTACCAGACCCGCTGGTCGCGCAGCACCGCCGGGAGACGGAGGGGTCTGCCGCCGAGCAGTTCCACCGTCCAGACGACGCAGGCGATGGCGAGCACGACCAGCAGCACGAAGACGAACTGGTTGGACGCCCAGGCGGCGGCGACGTCACCCTGGAGCAGGTGCGAGCCCATCGTGGTGGCCCCGCAGAAGGGGCACAGCGTGTGCGTGAGGGCGCGCCACGGGCAGGGGATTCCGAGCCCGGTGAGGGCATGGACGCCGCTCACCGCGAGCCCGACCGCACCGAAGGTCGCGGCCGCACGCAGCCGCGCGGCGGCACCGGGAGCGGCCGAAGTGGTGATGGGCGGCACGCCCGTCATTATGACCCCCATACCCGAAGGGGCCTCCCGGCCCTAGGATCAGTAACACCATTGACCTAGGGAGAGAGCATGTCCGACCAGAACTCAACCACGCCGGACCCCAACGACGCCGTCCCCGGCTACGAGCCCCCGAGCACGTCCGAGCCGGCCGCCGCCGCTGAGCCGCCCGCCTACACACCCCCGGCCGCCCCGGAGCCGCCGGCCTACACGCCGCCCGCGGCGTCCGAGCCGCCGTCGTACTCGGCCGCTGAGCCGCCGTCGTACTCGGCCCCGTCCGCGCCCGAGCCCCCGTCGTACTCGGCGCCCGCCACCGGTGGGTACGAGCCCCCGGCCGGCGGCTACAGCCAGCCGGCAGCCGGTGGCTACACCCCGCCGCCCGCACAGCCCGGCTTCCCTGAGCCCCCGGGCCCCGGCGCCTACCCGCCGCCGCCGCCCGCCGCTCCGTACGCCGGTGGGTTCACCGATCCCGGCGCCTACCCCGCCGCGGGTGGCTACCCGGGCACCCCGGTGCCCTCGGTCGGTGGTGCTGCGCTGGCCGACTGGCCCAAGCGTGCGCTCGGCGGCCTGATCGACTACGTCGCCGCCGGCATTGTGATCAGCGTGGTCGGCAGCCTGCTGAGCAACGTCAACTCGACGCTGGGGACGCTGGTCAACATCGTCCTGAGCATCGGCTGGATGTGCTACCTCGGCTACAAGAGCGGCACCACCGGCATCACCTTCGGCCGCAGCATCAACAAGACGAAGCTCGTCAGCGCCGAGACCGGCCAGCCGATCGGTGTGACGAACGGCATCATCCGCCAGCTCGCCCACATCGTCGACTCGATCATCTGCTACATCGGCTGGCTGTTCCCGCTGTGGGACGCCCAGAAGCAGACCCTTGCCGACAAGATCATGAAGACGGTCGTCGTCGACAACTCCGCCGATCCGAACGCCAGCACCTACAACTGGGGCTGATCGCTCGCTGAACACGCCGAACCGGCCGGGACCTTTGGGTTCCGGCCGGTTCTGCGTCCGGTGGACCAAAAGGGGACAGTCCCCTTTTGGTCCACCCACGCCCTATCCTCGCGTCATGGGCCTGTTCGAACGCTTCACCCGTCGCGGACGCAGTTCCGACGACGGTCGGCCGGTGGTGGACGCGACGCCGGACGACGCGGTGACGGCCGACGAACTGCGCGACGCGGCACGGCAGGCGGTCCTGCCCGGGTTCCTGGGCAGGGACGCGGCGGTCGAGAGCGTGCGCGAGTCGTTCGAGCTGGAGGCGGCCGACCCGAGACCGGCGGCTGTGGTCGACGAGGTGTGGCGGCAACGCAAGCTGGAGGAGACGTCCTGGAGCGGGACGTCCGACTACGACCGGCTGCGGGCCGCATTCGACGACCTCCAGGCGGACGGGGTGGTCGCGCGGATGAACTTCGCCTGCTGCAACACCTGCGGCACCGACGAGATCGATGCCGAACGCACCCCCGTGGACGCGGACGGTTACGGGTTCCGGGAGTCGCAGTACACGTTCTTCCACCAGCAGGACGCCGACCGGCTGGCCGAATCGCCCACCCGGCTGTTCCTCACCTACAGCGCGTGGCGGGCGGCGTCCGACCTGGACCCGGAACTGCTGGCCGCCGCCCGGGCGGGTGATGCTGACGCCCGGGCGCAGGTCATCGCACGCACGGACGCGCAGGCCGGCGAGCGGGTGGCCGCCGCGCTGCGGAACCGCGGTCTGAGGGTCGAATGGGACGGCGATCCCCAACAGCGACTGGAAATCGTCATCGATGACTGGCGCAAGCCCCTGCCCGCCTGATTGGGGACGGTTCCTATCTCGGTCCGGGACCGAGTTGGGGACGGTTCCTGATCCGGTCCCGGACCGAGTTGGGGACGGTTCCTGATCCGGTCCCGGACCGAGTTAAGAACCGTCCCCGTTTTCCGCCGGAATCTGGCGGATCTGAGAACCGTCCCCGTTTCCCGCCGGATTCTGGCGGATCTGAGAACCGTCCCCGTTTCCCGCCGGATTCTGGCGGATGAGAGAACCGTCCCCGGGTCAGGGCTCGAAGCGGTAGCCGAGGCCGGGTTCGGTGATGAAGTGGCGCGGGTTGCTGGGCTCGTCCTCGAGCTTGCGGCGCAGCTGGGCGAAGTAGACCCGCAGGTAGTTGGTCTCCTTCTCATACCCCGGTCCCCAGACCTCGGCCAGCAGCTGGGCGCCCGAGACGAGCGTGCCGGGGTGCCGCAGCAGCGCCTCCACCAGGTGCCACTCGGTGGGGGTGAGCCGCACCTCCGCGCCGTCCCGGGTGGCCCGCTTGGCGGCGAGGTCGAGCGTGAACGCCGCGGTCATCACCACCGCCCCGGACGCGAGGTCGGGCACGTCCGCGCGCCGCAGCGCCGCCCGCACCCGGGCCACCAGTTCGTCCATGCCGAACGGCTTGGTCACGTAGTCGTCCGCGCCGGCGTCGAGTGCGCGCACCTTCTGGGCCTGGCTGTCGCGGGCCGACAACACGATGATCGGGACGCGGGACCAGCCGCGCAGGCCGGCGATCACGTCCACCCCGTCCAGGTCGGGCAGTCCGAGGTCGACGATCACCAGGTCGGGCGGGCTGGACGCGGCCGTCCGCAGGGCCGCCCCGCCGGTGCCGACGGCCTCCACCTCGTAGTGGCGCGCCTTCAGGTTGATGGTGAGGGCCCGGCGCAGGGCCGGCTCGTCCTCAACGATCAGCAGCCGCGGCATCGGCCACCTCCAGGGTCACGGTCATCGTCAGCCCGCCACCAGGGGTGCGGGACGGAGTGAGGGTACCGCCCATCGCCTCGGTGAACCCGCGGGCGATGGCCAGCCCCAGGCCCACTCCGATCGTGGAGCGGTCGCCGAAGTGCTGGAACGGCGCGAAGATCTCCTCGAACCGCTCCGGCGCCACCCCGGGCCCGTGGTCGACCACGCGGACGGCGACCCGTCCGGCCGTCCGCTCGGCGGCGATCACCACCTTCTCCCCGGGCGGCAGGTGCCGGTCGGCGTTGGCCACCAGGTTCACCAGCACCCGCTCCAGCAGGCCGGCGTCGGCGTTGATCATCGGCAGGTCCTCGGGGATGGCGAGCTCCACCCGTCCCTCGCCAAGGCGCACCACGCCGGCCAGCACCTCCAGCAGCACCGTCGGCCGCGGGTGCACCGACAGCGCGCCGGCCTGCAACCGGCTCATGTCGAGCAGGTTGCCGATGATGTCGTTCAGGCGTCCGGCGTGCTCCTCGATGGTCTCCAGCAGCTCGGCCTCGTCGTCGGGGTCGAGCTCGATGTCGGTCTGGCGCAGCGTGGACGCCGCCGCGGTGATCGCCGCCAGCGGGTTGCGCAGGTCGTGGCCGACGGCGGCCAGCAGGCTGGCCCGCAACTCGTCGATCCGTCCGAGTTCCTCGGCACGGCGGGCCTGTTCGGCGAGCTGCCGGGTGCGCCACAGGCGTCCGGCGGTCAGGGCGAGGGAGTCGAGCAGGCTGCGGTCCTCACCGACACGTTCGGGCCCGCTCAGTTCCAGCTGGAGGTGCTCGCCCGCGCTTGCGACCATCAGGACGTCGTCGGGCTGCGGCTCGCCGGCGGACGCGAGCAGGCGTCCGTCCTCGGTGAGCGTGACCGCGTGCATGCCGTAGATCGCGCGGGCGTCGGCCAGGGCCAGCTCCACCGACTCGGGGCCGTGGTCGCGGTTGCCCAGTTCGGCCAGCCATTCGGCCTCCAGCCGGGCGCGCTCGGAGCGGGCGCGGACGCGGGCCCCGGCCTCGGTGACGATGCCGACCAGCGCGGCGACGGCGAGGAAGATCACCAGGTCGATCAGCTCGTTGTTGCTGGCCACCAGCAGGCTGCCGTAGGGCCGGGTGAAGAAGAAGTTCGCCAGCCCGAAGCTGATCGCGGCTGCGATCAGCGCCGGCCACACCCCGCCGGCGGCGGAGGCGATGACCGAGACCAGGACGAACAGCAGCAGGACGGTGTCCAGCCCGAGGGCGTCCCGCACCGGGAGCAGGAGCAGCGTGAACAGCGGCGGGACGAACACGGCCACGGCCAGGCCGTAGAGCTGGCGGCGACGCGACAGCCGAGTGCCGAGGCCGCTGGCGCGGCCGGTGAACTGCTGGCTCACGGGAGTGAGCTTGCCAGAGTCCGGCGGCCCGGCGTCAGCGTCCGATCAGGGCGCCGGGACGCGTCGGACGGTCGCCGGCGGCCGGTTCGGGCGCCCCCGGCAGCGTCGGCGGCACGGCCGGCACCGGGACCGGCTCGGCCTCGGCGGACGGACGGACGGCGGACCGCGGCGGCACGGCCACGTCCGCGTCCGCACCGGGACGCTCGAGCACGTAGGGCTCGGCCGAGCGCAGCTGGTAGGGCACGCTGGTGACCATCACGCCCGGCATGTAGAGCAGCCGGGTCTTCAGCCGCAGGGCGCTCTGGTTGTGCAGCAACTGCTCCCACCAGTGGCCCACCACGTACTCGGGGATGAACACCTGCACCACGTCGCGCGGGCCCACGTGGATCTTGGCGAGGTAGTCCAGCACCGGCTCGGTGAGGTCGCGGTAGGCGGAGGTGACGATCGTCAGCGGCACCGAGATGTCGCGGGCCGACCACTCCTGCACGAGCTTGGCGGTGCGCACCGGGTTGGTGTCGACGCGCAGGGCGGTGATCGTGCTCGGCCGGATCGCCCGGGCGAAGGCGAGGGCCTTCAGCGACGGCTCGTTGAGCTGGCTGATCAGCACCACCGCGTGGATGCGGCTGGGCAGGGTGATGCCGGCCGCCTTCGGCATCAGCTGACGCGAGACCCGCTGGTAATGGCGGTGGATCCGCAGCATGACGAAGAACAGCACCGGGATCGCGATCACGACCAGGTAGGCGCCGTGGGTGAACTTGGTGAGCAGGACGATGCCGAGGACGACGGCGGTGGCCAGGGCGCCGACGCCGTTGACGAGCATCGAGCCGATCAGCTTCGGCGTCCAGCCGTTCTCGCGGGCGTGGCGGCACCAGTAGACGACCATGCCGGTCTGGCTGAGGGTGAAGGAGACGAACACCCCCAGGATGTACAGCTGGATCAGCCGGGTGACCGAGCCGTTGAACGCGATGATCAGGCCGGCCGCGACCGAGCCCAGGATGATGATGCCGTTGCTGAACACCAGGCGGTCGCCACGGCGTCCGAGCTGTTTGGGCATGTACTTGTCCTCGGCCAGGATCGAGGCGAGGATCGGGAAGCCGTTGAAGGCGGTGTTGGCGGCCAGCGCCAGGATCAGGGTGGTGAACCCCTGGACGGCGAAGAACCCGAGGCTGTTGTTGCCGAACACGGCGGCGGAGAGCTGGGCGAGCACCGTCCGCTGTTCGTAGCCGGCCGGGACGTTGGTGAGCTCGTCCATGCTGTCGGCGATGTGCAGGTTCGTCATGGTGCTGAGCACGGCGATGCCGCCCATCATCACGATGCTCATCGCGCCCATCAGCAGCAGGGTGATCGAGGCGTTGCGGGTCTTGGGCTTGCGGAAGGTGGGGACGCCGTTGCTGACCGCTTCGACGCCGGTCAGCGAGGTGCAGCCGGACGCGAACGCGCGCAGGATCAGGATGATCAGCGCCGCGCCGGCCGGGCTGACGTTGGTGAAGCCGAGGTTCGCCGACTCCGCGACCGGGGTGTGGCCGTTGAGCGCGTTCCAGAAGCCGGCGCCGAGCATCACGTAGACGCTGATGATGAAGCCGTAGGTGGGGATGGCGAAGGCCGTCCCCGACTCGCGGACGCCGCGCAGGTTCATCACGGTCAGGACGAGGATGAAGCCGATGCACAGCTCGACGCTGTACGGCGCGAGGCCGGGGAAGGCGGAGACGAAGTTCTCCACGCCGGACGCGATCGAGACCGCGACGGTCATCACGTAGTCGACCATCAGGGCGGCCGCGGCGACCAGGGACGCGTGGCGTCCGAGGTTCGCCCGGGAGACCGCGTAGGCGCCGCCGCCGTCGGGGTAGGCGTAGCAGGTCTGCCGGTAGCTCAGGGTCACCAGGGCGAGCAGGGTGACGACGGCGAGGGCGATCCACGGGGTGAGCAGCACCATGGAGGCGCCGCCGAGGGCCAGGACGAGCAGGATCTCCTGGGTAGCGTAGGCGTTGGACGAGATCGCGTCCGAGCAGTACACGGGGAGCGCGAGCCGCTTGGGCAGGAGGGTCTCGCCCAACTGGGCCGAGCGCATCGGGTTGCCGACGAGGAGTCGCTTGGGAACCCGGAACGAGGTGGTCACCCCTCCAGCGAACTCCTGTGGCGGCCGTCCACCCGTCCGCCTTGACGGTTCCTTAGCGCCCCCGCGTCCGACTTTGACGCGTTCTTAGCGGTGGTGGACCAAAAGGGGACAGTCCCCTTTTGGTCCGCTCCGCCGCGCGCGAAGAAGTTATCCACAGATTGGTCGGAGAGGTCTCCCTGCGCCGCTGTCGTTGTTCCTACGATCGTTCGATCCACCCCGACAGGAGGACGCATGCCTCGACGTGCACGGCAACTCGCCGAGACCAAGCTCTACCACGTCATGTTGCGCGGAGTTAATCGGGACGCGGTGTTCCTCGAGGACGAGGATCGCGAGCGCTTCCTCCACGCTCTCCTTCAGGCGAAGACGGCGTCCGGCTGCCTGGTGCTGGCGTACTGCCTCATGACCAACCATGTCCACCTCGTCGTCCAGACGCCCGACGAACCGATCAGCCTCGTGATGAAGCGGCTCGGCGTCCGCTATGTCGGCTGGTTCAATCGCAAGTACTCGCGAGTTGGGCACCTGTTCGAGAGCCGTTTCGCCAGCCTGCCGGTGGAGGACGATGCCTACCTCATCACCCTCCTGCGCTATGTGTGGAACAACCCGGTGAAAGCGGGCATGGTGGCGCGTGCGGAGGACTATCCGTGGAGCAGCCGCTCACCGCTGGGCCGGGACGCGGGCCTGCTCGACCGCGCGACTCTCGAACGACTCGTGCCGGCCGAGGTGCTCGACGGTCCGCTGCCTGGCCCAGATCCAGCAGCACGGTTCGACGGTGCCAAGACCGGACGTCCGGCCCTGTACTCCGAGATGGACGCAGGCGATCTGCTCCGCAACGCTTGCGGGGCGACTGGCCCGGACGACTTCGGGATCCTTGATGCCGGAGCGCAGCTTCGGGCCATCCGCGAGCTACGGACCCGGTCGGTTCCCTATGCGCAGCTCGCGAGGATCACCGGCTGGAGTGCGACTCGTCTCAAGCGAGTTCAGGTGGCCGGGCTTCGGGTCGATGAGGAGCCCCAAGCGGACCAAAAGGGGACTGTCCCCTTTTGGTCCGCTGCTCCTGATCCGTGCGCGGGGTAGGGGGTGGGCGCGGGCGGCGATAGCGTGAGGGCATGCGCGCGTTGGTGAAGACTGCTCCGGGGCCCGGGCTGGAGCTGATCGAGGTCCCCGAGCCCGCCTGTGGGGCCGACCAGGTCAAGATCCGGGTCATGCGCGCAGGCCTGTGCGGCACCGACCTGCACCTCGAGAGCTGGGACGACTGGGCCGCCTCCACCGTGCAGGCCCCGCTGGTCATCGGCCACGAGTTCTACGGCGAGGTGGTCGAGGTCGGCCCGGAGGTCACCGGCGTCAAACCCGGCGACCGGGCGTCCGGTGAGGGCCACATCGTGTGCGGACGCTGTCGCAACTGCCGGGCGGGACGCCGGCACGTCTGCATCCACACCGTCGGGCTCGGCGTGAACACCGACGGCGCCTTCGCCGACTACGTGGTGCTGCCGGCGTCCAACGTCTGGCTCCAGCCGGACGCCATCGACCCCGAGCTGGGCGCCGTCTTCGACCCCCTCGGCAACGCCACCCACACCGCGCTGCAATGGCCGGTGGTCGGCGAGGACGTGCTCGTCACCGGGGCGGGTCCGATCGGGGTGCTGGCGGCGGCCATCGTCCGCCACGCCGGCGCCAAGCACGTGGTCGTCACCGACGTCAGCGACTACCGGCTCGGCCTGGCCCGCGCGGCCGGCGCCGACCTGTGCATCAATGTCGCCACCGAGCGCATCGCGGACGCCCAGTCCTCGCTCGGCATGCTCGAGGGTTTCGACATCGGCCTGGAGATGTCGGGGTCGCCGTCCGCGGTGACGGAGATGCTGGCCAACCTCAACCACGGAGCCAAGGTCGCGATGCTCGGCCTGCCCAAGGACCCCTACCCGATCGACTGGGGCCGGGTGATCACCCACATGATCACCATCAAGGGCATCTACGGGCGCGAGATGTACGAGACCTGGTACCTGATGAGTTCGATGCTGGCCACCTCTCCGGCGTTCGCGGACGCCGTCCGCTCGGTCATCACGCACCGCTTCCCCGCCTCGGAGTGGCAGCAGGCCTTCGCCACCGCCCGCAGCGGCGAGTGCGGCAAGGTGATCCTCGACTGGAGCTGACGCGAATAGGCTGCCGTCATGTACGACCTCCGCGACGAACTGACCGCCACCCTCGATGAGCTCCGGGAGGCGGGGCTCTACAAGTCCGAGCGCGAGCTCACCACCGCCCAGTCGGCGCACGTCGCGACCTCGTCCGGCCCGGTGCTCAACTTCTGCGCCAACAACTATCTGGGCCTGGCCGACCATCCCACCGTGATCGCGGCCGCCAAGTACGCGCTCGACCAGTGGGGCTTCGGCATGGCCTCCGTCCGCTTCATCTGCGGGACGCAGCTGCTGCACACCCAGCTCGAACGCCACCTCAGCGAGTTCCTCGGCATGGCCGACACGATCCTGTTCTCCAGCTGCTTCGACGCCAACGGCGGCGTCTTCGAAGTGCTCTTCGGCGCCGAGGACGCGATCATCTCCGACGAGCTCAACCACGCCTCCCTGATCGACGGCATCCGGCTCAGCCGCGCGAAGCGCTACCGCTACCACAACGCCGATCTCGCCGACCTCGAGGTGCAGCTGCAGGACGCCGTCGCGGCGCGGCGCACGGTGATCGTCACCGACGGCGTGTTCTCCATGGACGGCTCCTACGCCCCACTGGAGGGCATCTGCGACCTCGCCGAGAAGTACGGCGCCCTCGTGCTGGTGGACGACTCCCACGCCGTCGGACTCGTCGGCGCCCACGGACGCGGCACCCCCGAGCTCCTCGGCGTCGCCGGACGGGTCGACATCCTCACCGGGACGCTGGGCAAGGCGCTCGGCGGCGCGTCCGGCGGCTACGTCAGCGGGCCGGCCGAGGTGATCGCCCTGCTGCGGCAGCGCGCGCGTCCGTACCTGTTCTCGAACTCGGTGGCGCCCGCGGTCGTCGCCGGCTCGCTCGAGGCGCTCGACCTGGTCAGCTCCTCGGCCGCCGCCCGCGACCGGCTCGCCGCCAACGCCACCCTCTTCCGCGAGCTGATGGAGGAGGCCGGTTTCGAGCTGCTGCCCGGCACGCACCCGATCGTCCCGGTGATGTTCACCGGAGAGGACGGCGCCCGCCGCGCCACCCGCATCGCCGACCGGATGCTCGCCGAGGGCGTCTACGTGATCGCGTTCAGCTACCCGGTGGTGCCGAAGGGCCGCGCGCGGATCCGCGTCCAGCTGTCCGCCGCGCACAGCGACGAGGACGTGCGCACCTGCGTCCGCGCGTTCGTCACCGCGCGGGACGCGGTCGCGAGCGAGTAGGGGACAGACCGCTCGCCCGGGACGAGCGAGACCTCAGTTGACCGGCAGGAGTGACGACGCGCCGCTCGGCCCGGCGTCGAGGAGGTCGGCGGCGGCCTGCGCGGACAGGGTGCGCCGCAGCGTCCGCAACGCCCGGTGCTGGAGGACGCGGACCGCGCCCTCGCCCTTGTCGAGCACCGCGGCGATCTCCGCGGGGGTGAACTGGTGCAGGAACCGCAGCAGGAGCACCGTCCGCTGGTCGGTGGTCAGCACCGACAGGATCTCCTCCACGCCGGCCCGTTCGACCGCGCCGCTGTCGGCTGCGCTGGAGTGATGGTGGCGGTCGGAGGCGATCGTCACGTCCTCACCGGCACGGGCCGGACGCCGCTGGTCGCGGCGCCAGGCGTCGATCAGCCGGGTGCGCGCGATCCGGAACACCCAGGTGCGGAAGTCGGCCTCCTCGCCGGAGAAGGTGTGCAGGCTGCGGACCACCTGCAGGAGGCAGTCGCCGAGGCAGTCCTCCGGGTCGGCCGCACCCTGGCCGCGCAGGAAGCGCAGCAGTCCCGGTGCGATGTCGCGGTACAACTCGGCCCACGCCCAGTCGGCCCCGTCGGCGGCTGCCGAGAGGACCTGGGGGAATCGTGCGCCGATCGCCATGCCGAAAAGGTTCCCGGCTGAAGGGGGACGCCGGTAAGTACCCTAACGGGGACTGCGGGGGACGGGCGTCGGCGCACGATGTCTGTGGTGAGGGACGCGGGGGCGTCCGGTGAAGGGATCCGGTTCAGGCGTCGGCCGGGTCGTCAGCGTCCACGGTTGTGCTTGCCGCCGTGGTGTCCGCCGTGGTCTCCGCGGTCGCCGCCCTTGTTGCCGCCGCGCCTGCCGTTGCCCTTGTCGCCCTTCTTCTTGTCGTCCTTGCCCTTGTTGTCCTTGTTCTTGCCGCCGTTGCCCTTGTTCTTGTCGCCCTTGTCCTTGCCCTTGTCCTTGCCCTTGTCCTTGCCCTTGTCGTTCGAGCTGGAGTCGTCACTGGAGTCGTCGTCGGCCTCGTCCTGGCCCTGGTCGTCCGCGGCGGCGCGCGCCTCCTCGGCGTCCGTGTCGTCGTCCTTGGCCTCCGGGCTGGAGGTGGACGTCGGCGTGGGCGTCGGGACGGACGTCGGGGTCGTCGTCGGATCGTCGGAGTCGTGCCCGGACGGGGCATCGGACCCGTGCTCGGACGGCTCGGGGCTGGCCGGCTGCGTGGTGTTCGTCGGCTCGGGCTCGGGCTCGGCGGAGACCAGCGGCCCGGGGAACAGGTGCGGCAGCGGGCCGATGCCCATCGCGCTCGCGACACCGACGCCGGCGCTCAGCATCACCGCGGCCGCGATCGAGCCGACCAGCAGCCGGTGGCGCTTGAACGTGAAGGCCGGCTTCGGGGTCGGCGTGGCGACGCCCGGAGCGTTCCTGAGGATGCGGGCCTCGCGGGCGAGGGCGGCCACCTGGTCAGCCTCGAGCGCCGCCGTCCCCGTCTCCGGGTAGGCCGCGTCGACCTGTTCCAGGAACGCGGCGACCGGACCCCATGCCGGGTCGTCGCTCGGCACGTCGCCCGCCATCACGCGGGACTCCGCTGCGTCGTCGATGCCCATGAACCGCCTTTCCATACTGGTAAACGGCGTGGTCGCGGGCTTTGTTACAGGCCGGTCAGGAAATTCCCCAATCCGACGGCCGGGCTCGCGAGGCCGGGCTGGACCGAAAGGGGACTGTCCCCTTTCGGTCCGGACCCCGGAATTGTCGACATTCTCGGGCGTCCGGTACGCTCTGCCGCGAGGGGAGTACTTCCCAAGCCGTCCGGCGGTCAATACGGGCACGCGATCGTGCTCTCCCGGATGCGCCTCCGCCGGGGGCGAAGGAGACCTCACGCGCACTGCTGTGAGAGGCCATTCATGACCAATCCTGTCCTCGAGATCGCCATCGGCTCCCCGGAGCTGTGGGCGATCTCCATCGCCGGCGTCCTGGTGCTGTTCGGCCTGGACTTCCTCATCACCCGCAAGCCGCACGAGGTCTCCATGAAGGAGGCCCTGGGATGGTCGGCGTTCTACATCGCGCTGCCGCTCTCCTTCGGCGTCTGGATCTGGCAGGCGTTCGGCAGCGAACGCGGGCTCGAGTTCTACGCCGGCTACCTGGTCGAGAAGTCGCTGAGCGTCGACAACCTGTTCGTGTTCATGCTGCTGCTGTCGTCGTTCGCCGTCCCGCGGGAACTCCAGCAGCGGGTGCTGCTGATCGGCGTCGCCGGCGCCCTCGTGCTGCGCGGCGTGTTCATCGCGCTCGGCGCGGCGATGCTGGCCAACTTCGCCTGGACCTTCCTGCTGTTCGGGCTGATCCTGCTGGTCACCGCGGTCAAGGTGCTGCGGGACACGCTCAACCCGTCCGAGCACGAGATCCACCCCAACGACCTGCCGATCGTGAAGATCGTCCGCCGCTTCTGGCCGGTCACGGACGGCTACCGCGGCCCGCGGATGAGCGTCCAGGAGGACGGACGCCGGGCGCTCACGCCGCTGGCGCTGGCCACCCTCGCCATCCTCGGCACCGACGTGGTGTTCGCCGTCGACTCGGTGCCGGCGGTGTACGGCATCACCGGCGACCCGTACCTGGTGTTCGTCACCAACGCCTTCGCCCTGCTCGGCCTGCGCGCGCTCTACTTCGTGCTCGAGGGCGCGCTGGGCGCGCTCGTCCACCTCGGCTACGGCTTGGCGGCGATCCTCGCGTTCATCGGCGCCAAGCTCGTCATGCACTGGGCGCACGGCGTCTGGTCATGGGTGCCGGAGGTCGACACCCTGTTCTCCCTCGGGGTCATCGTGGCCATCCTGGCGATCGTGATCACCACCAGCCTGATCTCCAACCGGCGGTCGCGGGCCGCGTCCGGCGTGGCGGAGTAGGCGTCAGGGCAGCGTGCGGTTGCGCTGGTCGCGTCCCATCGGACCGTAGGGGTAGTCGGGCAGGGACGGGGCGCTCGCCGCGTCCAGTTCCACGGTCGCCGCGGCGTCCAGGTGCAGGTCGGCGACCGCCAGCGAGCCGACGAGTTGCTCGGTGGTGCGGTTGCCCAGGATCGGCGCGGTGACGCCCGGACGGTCGGCCAGCCAGGCCAGCGCCACCTGGGCCATCGTCAGCCCGGACGCGTCCGCGACCGACGCGACCGCGGCCAGCACCCGCCAGGTGTCGTCGGTGTTGCGCCGCTCGTAGCCCTCCATGCCGCGGGCGGGGTTCTCGCCGAGACGGCTCGCCCCTTCGGGCACGTGGTCGCGGGAGTACTTGCCGGTCAGCCAGCCACCGGCCAGCGGGCTCCACGGGATCAGGCCGAGCCCGTACTCGGCGGCCGCGTCCGTGATCTCGAACTCGATCGAGCGGGTCAGCAGGTTGTACTGCGGCTGGAGCGAGATCGGCGCCGTCCAGCCGTGCGCGCGGGCCCGCTCGACGACGGCCGTGAGCTGCCAGCCGGTGAAGTTCGACAGCCCGAAGTAGCTGATCTTGCCGGCGCTCACCGCGTCGTCGACGAAGCGCAGGTACTCCTCGATCGGGGTCAGCGGATCCCACGCGTGCAGCTGGTAGAGGTCGATGGTGTCCACGCGAAGGCGGCGCAGGCTGGCGTCCAGCGCGTCGGAGAGGTGGCGTCGCGACAGCCCGACGCCGTTGGGGTGCGGGCTCATGGCGAACCGTCCCTTGGTCGCGATCACCAGCTGGTCGCGGACGCCCGGACGCTCGGCCAGCCAGCCGCCGATGATCTGCTCGGAGGTGCCGTGGGTGTAGACGTCCGCGGTGTCGATGAAGTTGCCGCCGGCCTCGACGAACGCGTCGAGCTGGCGGAAGGCCTCCTCGCGGTCGGATTCGTGCCCGAAGGTCATGGTGCCCAGGCAGAGTCGGGAGACGAGCAGGCCGCTGTGGCCGAGCAGTCGGTATTCCATGCCGTCCATCCTGCGCCGGTGGGGCCGCTCAGGCCAGCGGGTGACTGCGTCCCACTCGTCCCACCCGTTCACCTCGCCACCGAAACGTCCCCTCGCGCCCGGAATTCCGGTGGCGAGGGGGCAATTCGGTGGCGAGGTGGGGTCAGGCCAGCTGCGCGACCCGGACGCCGATCAGCACCGCCAGCAGGACGAAGGTCCCGATGATCCCGGCGAGCTGGAGCCGGGAGCGGTTCTGCTTGGGCGCGTAGACGATGATCGCGGTCGCGAGCGCGCCGCCGATCAGGCCGCCGAGGTGGCCCTGCCACGAGATGCCGTTGCCCATGAACGTGAAGGCGACGTTGATGCCCAGCCAGATCAGGACATTGCGGACGTCCCCGCGCACCTTGTACGCGATCACCAGCAGGGCGCCGAGCAGGCCGAAGATCGCCCCGGACGCACCGAGCGTCATGTCGGAGGGGTCCGAGAGCCACATCACGGAGGCCGACCCGGCCAGGGCGCCGACGAAGTACACCGCGAGGAAGCGGACGCGTCCCAGCGCCTGCTCCAGCCCGGGGCCGAGGAACCACAGCGCGAGCATGTTGAGTCCGATGTGCCAGACCTCGATGTGGGTGAACGCGTTCGTGATGAGCTGCCACCACGCCCCCGAGGCCACGCCGGGCTGCCAGTTGCCGTCGCGGAACGCGATGCATGCCGCGGCGGGCAGGTCGGGGTAGTAGGAGTTGGGCTGGCTGACCGAGTCGCAGCGTCCGGCCGGCACCAGCGAGAGCAGGTTCGCCAGCCAACTGTTCGCGCCGCCGGTCAGCAGGATCGCGACCCAGACGGCGGCGTTCAGCCCGATCAGGACGATCGAGGTCAGTCGCGGGTCGCGCGACCGCGCCCCGCCGTACGGCCCCTGGTTCTGGCGGGTCTGGCGCGCGCCTGCGCTCACACAGTCGGGGCACTGGAAACCGACCGCCGCGCTGATCATGCAGTTGCCGCAGATCGGACGCCCGCAGCGCTGGCAGCGGATGTACGTCGGGACGTTCGGATGGCGGTAGCAGCCGTAGGCGATCGGCTCCTGCGGCTGGGTCATGGCGTGCACGATACCGGCTCCGACTGAAGATTTCGTCGGCCGGTGATTACCTACGCAAGAGTAACTTACGCTACCGTAAGGTACCGACCGGCCGACCGAAGGAGTTCCGGTGTCCCCTTCCACCCATCCCGTGGTGATCCAGGGAGGCATGGGCATCGCCGTCTCCTCGTGGCAGCTGGCGCGACAGGTGTCCCTGCGGGGACAGCTCGGCGTGGTCTCCGGCACCGCGCTCGACGGCGTCGTGGCCCGCACCCTCGCCGACGGCGATCCGGGCGGCCACGTGCGCCGGGCGCTCGCGCACTTCCCGTCCCCGGCGATGGCGCAGCGCATCCTCGACACCTACTTCGTCGAGGGCGGACGCCCGGACGGGACGCCCTACCGTCCGCACCCGACGCTCACCATCGCACCGAGCAGAACCGCCATCGAGCTGAGCCTGGTCGGCAACTTCGCCGAGGTGTGGCTGGCCAAGGAGGGCCACGACGGCGTCGTCGGCATCAACATGCTGGAGAAGATCCAGACCGCGAACGCGTCCGCGATCCTCGGCGCGATGCTGGCCGGCGTCGACTACGTGCTCATGGGGGCGGGCGTCCCGCGGGAGATCCCGCGGCTGCTCACCGAGTACGCGTCCGGCCGCGTGGGGCACCTCACGATCGACGTCGCCGGCTCGACCCGCGTGCACCGCGCCGCGCTCGACCCGTCCACGTACCTCGGGGCCGACCTGCCGGTGCTGAAGCGCCCGAAGTTCCTCGCGATCGTGTCGCTGCACGTGCTGGCGGCCTACCTCAACAAGGACCCCGAGATCCGTCCGGACGGCTTCATCGTGGAGGGTCCGCGCGCCGGCGGTCACAGCGCGCCGCCCCGCGGGCGGATGGTGCTCGACGACGCCGGCGAGCCGGTCTACGGGCCGAAGGACGACGCCGACCTGGCCAAGGTCGCGGAGGTGGGACTGCCGTTCTGGCTGGCCGGTGCGTACGCGACGCCGGAGAAGGTGGCCGAGGCGCGCGCGGCCGGCGCGGCCGGCGTCCAGATCGGCACGCTGTTCGCGCTGGCGGACGAGTCGGGGCTGCGGGCCGATCTGAAGGCCGACCTGCGCGCCGGGCTGGCGGACGGGACGCTGGTCGTCCGCAACGACCCCCGGGCCTCGCCGACCGGCTTCCCGTTCAAGGTGGCCGAACTGGCCGACACCCTGTCCGACGAGGGGCGTTACCGGGCCCGGGAGCGGATCTGCGACCTCGGCTACCTGCGCTCGCCGGCAGAGCGTCCGGACGGGACGATCAGCTACCGGTGTGCGTCCGAGCCGGCGCACATGTACCTGAAGAAGGGCGGCGACGAGGCGGACCTGGACGGCCGCAAGTGCCTGTGCAACGCGCTGTTCGCGAACATCGGGCTGGGGCAGGTGCGCCGCAGCGGCTACGTCGAGGAGGCCGCGGTGACGCTGGGCCAGGACCTCGTCGGCGCGACACGCCTGGCCGTGTCCCACCCGGACGGCTGGACGGCCGCCGAGGCGATCGACTGGTTGCTGCCGGCCGGGTAGCCCGCTCGTCGCGGGCCGCGTCCGCGACGGACGGATAATGGCGCCATGACAGGCCAAGGGAAACGGGTCGCGCTCGTCCTCGGCTCCGGCGGTGCCCGGGGCTACGCCCACATCGGGGCCATCCAGGTACTCGCCGAGCGCGGGTACGAGGTGGTGGCGGTGGCGGGCAGCTCGATGGGCGCGCTGGTCGGCGGCCTGCTCTGCGCGGGCAAGCTCGACGAGTACACCGATTGGGTGAGCACGCTGTCGCAGCGGGACGTGCTCAGGCTGCTCGACCCGGCCCTGCTGGGGCCCGGCGCGATCCGGCTCGAGCGGGTGCTGGCCCGGATGAGCGAGATCCTGGACGGCGCGCTGATCGAGGAGCTGCCGATCCCGTACACGGCGGTGGCCACCGACATCGGCGCCCGCCGCGAGGTGTGGTTCTCCTCGGGCCCGGTGGACGTGGCGATCCGGGCGTCCGTGGCGATCCCGGGGGTGATCACGCCGATCATGGTCAACGGGCGGCTGCTGGTGGACGGTGGCGTCCTCAACCCGGTGCCGATGGAGCCGGTGATCGGTGTGGACGCCGACTTCACCCTGGCGGTGAACCTGAGCGGGGAGCGTCCGCGCGGCGCGTCGAGTGGCCCGGCGTGGGAGAGCTCGGCGGAGCGTCCGCCCAACGAGTGGCTGGATCGCTTCCTGAAGGGCGCGGCCGGGGTGTGGGAGAACGACTTCGTCGCGTCCATCCTGAGCCGGTTCGGACGAGGCCACGACGACGACGCGCCGACCCCCGAGCCCGTCGAGCCGGCGTTCGGACAGGCGCCGCCCGGCCTCGGGATCACCGACGTGACCGGGATGTCGCTGGACGCCATGGGGGCCCTGATCACCCGGTTCCGGCTGGCGGCGCTGCCCCCGGACGTGGTGGTCACCCTGCCTGCCGAGGCCGGCAGGTCGACGGACTTCCACCGCGCCAACGAGCTGATCGGGATCGGCCGCGTGCTCACCGAGGAGGCCCTGGACGAGGCCTTCCCGCCCGAGCCGGCGCCGTCCGCCGCCGATCACGCCCTCGAACTCGAGGCTGAGGGCCCGGGAGAGCTCACCCCCTGAGCAGCTTCCGTGGGCGAACCAGCACGGGCCCCCCACGGTCCCTGAGGAGCGAGCGCCAGCGAGCGTCACGAAGGGCCGTCCCTGTGGACGAGGAACCCGTTGTCCACAGCCCCGCAATTGCCTGACCCGAAAGGGCCCCGTCCGCCGAAGATGACGGGCATGGCCTGGGTCTATCTCCTGGAGTGTGCGGACGGCGTCTACTACGTGGGCAGCACGCGAAACCTCGAGCACCGGCTCGAGCAGCACAGCACGGGGAACGTCGG
This sequence comes from Actinomycetota bacterium, assembly GCA_020161755.1. Lineage (GTDB taxonomy): Bacteria > Actinomycetota > Actinomycetes > Propionibacteriales > Propionibacteriaceae > Propionicimonas. The sequence goes on along the minus strand of JAIUOS010000010.1, from coordinate 84,801 downwards.
CTTCACGCATCGGCGTCGCCCGGTGAAGTTGGTCTGGTGCGCGGAACTCGATCTCGCGGACGCCTATGCGATCGAGCGGCGGCTTCATGGCTGGTCCCGGCGCAAGAAGCAGGCGCTGATCGCGGGCGACCTCGAGCTGCTCCGGATGCGGTCCAGGCGTGGCGGCGGCCCTTCGTGACGCTTCCCTCGTTCCTCGGGAGGCTCCTCAGGGGCCGTGGGTGGGGGACGTGGCGGCGGCCCTTCGTGACGCTCGCTGGCGCTCGCTCCTCAGGGAACGTTGTCTGGGTGCTCGCTCCTCAGGGACTGGGGGTGCGGCGCCCTTCGTGACGGTTCGCTCGCTACGCTCACGAACCTCCTCAGGGGCCGTTGTCTTGGCGCTCACAAACCTACGCAGGGTCCGTGAGGCGCCGCGGCGGAATCAGGCGCCGACGTCGTGCAGGTGGTGGCGCAGGTCGTGGAGCAGATAGCGGCCGAGGGTGTCGATGGTGAATTTCGAGCCGTTGCTGCGGGTCGCGGTCCGCGTCCACTCGGACTCGGTGACGTCGGCCCAGGCGGCGGCGTTGCGGTCGCCGGCAACGGCGATCTCGGCGGCGACCGTGGCCGGGTCCTGCTCCCAGTAGCGTTCGGCCAGGGCCGTCTCGTCCTGGTCCCAGTTGGCGAAGGTCGGGTCGTCCTCGCTGCGGATCAGCGCGACGCGTCCGGTGAACACGTCCAGCACGTCGCGGACGTGGCACCCGTACTCCAGCGCCGACCAGACCCGCGGCTCCGGCCGCTCCCGGACGTCCGGACGGGCCAACACCGCCGCCCAGGGCGCGGTCGCCGCGGCGACCAGGGTGGGCAGGTCGTGGGCGTCCACGTCGGCGGCGCTGTACCCGCACTCGGCACAACGGTCGTCGAGGACGAACGTCCAGTCCTTGTCGTCGGGTTCGGGCGTGAGCGGGGTCTGCATCTGCTCAGGATAGGTGCGGCCCGGCATGCGCAGCACGATGCTGCCCGACTCCAGGTCGAGCGGCTGGGGGCCGGTGCCGCCCTGGTCGGCCTCGACGATGAGCATCTTCTCGGCGTCCAGCTGCTCGCGGGTGTACCGCTGGCCGGGGTTGAAGATCTCGAAGAAGTTGCTCATGCCTCCTCAACGATGCAGGAGCGCCACAAACTCCGCCACCCGGTGCAGCTCGATGCCGTCACGCTGCTCCTGCGCCAGCGCGTGCCGCGACTGCGACGAGATCATCAGCAGCGGCGTCATGCCCGGATCGCGGGTGTAGATCGTGATCTGGAGGCCGCGGGTCGGCTGCTCGTAGGGCAGTTCGGTGGCGAGCCGGCCCGTCAGCGGGGGGCTGGCCGCCCGGTTCGGGTCGCTCCAGGTCTGCGCGATCGCCGACATCGAGCTCTCGTCCACCTCCACCCACACCGACCAGACGAACACGTCCGGCTCGGGCGCGATGATCGGCAACTGGATGTGGCCGCGGATGAAATGCCTTGTCGAGCCCTGGTGGGGCAGGATGCAGATATCGGGGGTGAGCTCTGCCTCCAGCCGCTCGCCGGGCGTGACCGCCAGCCAGTCGTCCGGGGCGGACGAGCCGAGCACGCGGGCGAGGCCGCGGTGCACCTGCTGGCACACCTCGCAGAGGGCGCTCGAACCCCCGATTTCCCCGGCCATGCGGTGATTCTCCACCTCTGCCCCCGGGCCGCGTCGGGAAAGTCGTGAATTGTTACAAGTGGGACTGGGTGTGCTTCCCGCGGGTTCGCGCCAGCACTCCGGTGGGCACGGACGGACGTCGCGGCGCGGGGGCGTTCAGGGCTCGGGCCGACCGCCGGACGGCGTCCGGGACGGTTAGGTTGGCACCCATGCACCTCGGCGTCGACTTCGGAACCACTCGCACGATCGTCGCCCGCGCCGACCGGGGGAACTACCCCGTGGTGGGCTTCGTCGATCCGGACGGCGACATCGCCGACCACTTCCCCTCGCTGGTCGCGCTGGCCGACGGACAGCTCAGGTTCGGGTTCGAGGCCCTCGTGGCCGCGCGGGCCGGCGCGCCGTACCTGCGCTCGTTCAAACGGCTGCTCGGCCGCCCCGGCATCACCGCCGAGACCCCCGTCGACATCGGTGGGGCGAGCTTCGGCCTGCTCGAGGTGCTCACCGGCTTCCTGACGGCGCTGCGCAAGGCGCTGGGCCACTGGTCGAACATCGCTCCCGAGTTCCGGGCGGCGGCGACGTGCCGCGTGGTCGCGTCCGTCCCTGCCCACGCGCTCGGCGCGCAGCGATTCCTCACCCTGGAGGCCTTCCGGCAGGCGGGCTTCGACGTGGTCGGCCTGGTCAACGAGCCGTCGGCGGCCGGGTTCGAGTACACCCACCGCCAGTCGCGGACGCTGACCGCGCGGCGCAACCAGGTGCTGGTCTACGACCTCGGCGGCGGCACGTTCGACGCGTCCCTGGTCGAGGTGACCGGTACCCGGCACGACGTGATCGGTTCGGTCGGGGTGAACCGCCTCGGCGGCGACGACTTCGACCTGGCCCTCGCCGAGGTCGTGCTGGAGGCCGCCGGGAACCCGCCGCTCGACGCGGGGGACGCCGAGCGGCTGCTCGAGGAGTGCCGCGAGGCCAAGGAGCGGCTCAGCCCGCAGTCGAAGCGGATCACCGTCGAGGTGGCCGGCCGGCCGGTGACCGTCGCGGTGGACGACTTCTACGCCGCCGCCGAACCGTTGGTGGACGCCAGCCTGGAGGCGATGGCGCCGCTGGTCTCGGCGCTCGCGGACGAGGTCGACCAGCTCGGCGGCCAGGTGGCCGGCATCTACCTCGTCGGCGGCGGCAGCGGGCTGCCGCTCGTGCCACGCATGCTGCGCGAGCGGTTCGGACGGCGCGTGCACCGCTCGCCCTACCCGGCGGCCTCGACCGCGATCGGGCTGGCGATCGCCGCCGACACCACGTCGGGGTACGCGCTGGCCGACCGGCTGTGGCGCGGCGTCGGCGTCTTCCGGGAACTCGACCGCGGGCGTGCGGTCGGTTTCGACCAGCTGATCGACCGCAACACCGCCCTGCCGGCCAGTGGCGAGCTGACCGTCACCCGGCGCTACCAGGCCGTCCACAACGTCGGTTGGTACCGGTTCGTCGAGTACGCGGGGGTGGACGCCCACGGGGAGCCGCTCGGCGACCTGGCCCCGATCGCGGAGGTGCGGTTCCCGTTCGACCCGTCGTTGCAGGGCCGCTTCGTGCTGGAGGACGCCGCCGTCGAGCGCTGGGGCCACGGCCCGGTCGTCGAGGAGTGCTACCGCGTCGACCCGAACGGCCTGGTCACCGTCCGCATCACCGACACCAACACCGGCTACAGCCAGCTCTACGGCCTCGGCGGCTGACGGACCGAGTTGGGAACCGTCCCCGATCGGTCAGGTGGGCGGGGTGAGCTCGACGACCTGGCGGGCGCCGCGGTGGCGGAAGGTGAAGCGGAGCCGGGTCCAGGACTCGGGGAGCACCGGGTGCACCTGCCAGGTGGCGCCGGAGATGGTGAGGCCGGCGAAGCCGAACACCACCGCCTGCCACAGGCCCCCGGCGGATGCGCCGTGGATCCCGTCCGCCGCGTTGCCCCGCACGTCCCGCAGGTCGGCCCGGGCCGCGCGCAGGAAGTGGCTGTACGCGGTGATCGGGTCGCCGCTCCGGGCGGCGATCACGGCGCTCACCGCCGGCCCCAGGCTCGAGCCCAGTTCGTGGTCGGTGCGCGCGTCGTAGTAGTGGTAGTTGGCCGCGAGCTGCTCGTCGTCGAACAGCTGCGGCAACTGGAAGGCCAGCATCAGCACGTCCGGCTGCTTGATGTTGCGGGTCCGCTGGACGCCCTCGACGCCGTACAGCTCCTGCATCGAGACCTGCCGCGACGGGTTCCGCAGCCGCGCGTAGTCCACGTCCTCGAGGTCGAAGTAGCCGGCGAACTGCTCGAGCACGCCCTCCTCGACGCGCGGACGGACGATGCCCTCGGCCACTTCCGCCCAGTGCGCCCGCTCCCCGGCGTCCACCTCGAGCGACGCCAGTACCTGCGCGGCGCGGGCGGGCGCGGTCCGTTCCAGCCAGCCGAGCACCCGTTCGGCCGCCCCGAGGTGCCAGGCGGCGAGCTCGTTGGTGTAGGCGTTGTCGTCGACGTGCTCGTGGTACTCGTCCGGGCCGATCACGTCACGGAAGTGGAACCGCCCCTCGGCGTCCGGCTCGGCGCGTGACGCCCAGAACCGCGCGCCTTCCAGCACCAGCTCGGCGCCCTCGTCCCGCAGGAACTCGTCGTCGCCGGACACCTGCCAGTACTGCAGGACCGCCCGGGCGATGTCGGCGGTGATGTGCAGCTCGGTGTCGCCGGTCCAGATCCGCACCCGCTCGCCCGGGTTCGCCGGGTCCTCCAGCCAGGTCGGCGTCACCTCCGCGCCGGTGCCGGCGCTCTCCCACGGGAACTGCGCGCCCGCGAACCCACCCGCTGCCGCCTTGGCACGGGCGCCGGCCAGCCGGCGGCTCCGGTAGGCGAGCATGTTGCGGGCGACGTCGGGCTGGGTGAACGAGAACAGCGGCAGCATGAACGACTCGGTGTCCCAGAACACGTGGTGCCGGTACCCGTAGCCGGACAGGGTCTTGGCGCCGATGCTCGCGTCCTCGGTGAACCGCGGCGCGGCGCTGATCAGCTGGAACAGGTTGAACCGCAGCGCCAGCTGGGCCTCGGGGTCGCCGTCGATCTCCACGTCGCAGTCCGCCCACACCTGGGACCACGCCTGCGTGGACGCGGCCAGCGCGGCGGCCCAGCCCTGGCCGTCCAGCCGATCGGAGACCTCGCGGGCCACGGCCATCGGCATGTCGGAGTCCAGCCCGGGCACGACGCCGACCGAGCGCACGATCTCGACCGGCTGTCCGGCGCGCAGCCGCAGCCGGTAGTCGCCGGACGGGGCGCCGTCCGCGTCCCCGGGGGTGAAGGTGGCGGACGCCGACAGCGCCGTCCGCACCAGCACGGCAACCGGGATGCCGGTGGAGCGCGTGACCGTGACCAGCGCGATCCCGTCCTCACTGGCCGACTGGCCGACCAGCCGCCAGTGCAGCAGGCCGGTGTTCTCGACGTGCATGCTCGCGCCGACCCGGACCCGCAGGTCGGCCTCGCCCTTCGAGAGCGTCACGGTGGTGCGCAGCATCGCCCCGTACGGCTCCACCAGGCTGAGGAACCGCTCGTGCCGCACGTGCAGGTCGACGCCGGCGTCCACCGGCCAGTCGAACTCGCGGGTCAGCAGCCCGTTGCGCAGGTCGAGCACCTGGCGTCCGGGAGGGTCGGCCTCGTTGCGGACGCGCTGGTCGTTCAGCCACAGGTCCAGCCCCCACCAGCGCGGCAGGCAGGCCAGTTCGGTGCCATGGACGGGCATGTCGTCCCACACCCGGTGCATGAACGAGCCGGCGGTCTCCTTCGGATGGCCCTCCTCCAGCGTCCCGCGGAGGCTGAGGTTGCCGTTCCCGATCGTGAACACGGTCTCGCGGTGGCCCGGGTTGGTGTCCGGGCCGTCGGCGGTCACCAGCCAGCCGTCGCCGGCGTCCGGTCCGCGCCGGACGTCACCGCGCCCGGCATCGCTGTGGTCTGCGGTCACGCTGTTCTCCAGGGGTTGGGCCCGAGGGCTTGGAGGCGGAGCGACTGTCAACGTCTGTCTCCGATGGAAGCAGCGTTGGCGAACAGTGTGTCGGCGGCGCGCCGGACTGTCGATACCGCGCCGGGTTTCCCGGGATCTCTGCCGAACGCCACCGTTCGGGTCAAACGCCTGCACCTGGGCGGGGGCGTTTTGACCGAAACGGTGGCGTTCGGCGAGGGGCTGGGGCCGTCAGTCGGCGAGCGGGAGCGGGTCGACGTCCACCTCGACGGTCAGGGTGGAGGTGCCGGCCTCGGTGAAGACCACGCCGCGCAGGGGGGAGACGTCGGAGAAGTCCCGTCCCCAGGCGGTCACGATGTAGCGGGAGTCGGTGAAGTGGTCGTTGGTCGGGTCCAGGTCCAGCCACTCCCCGGACGGGGTCAGCACCGACGCCCAGGCGTGGGTGGCGTCCGCGCCCTGCAGCTTCTCCCGCCCCGGCGGGGGCGCGGTCTCCAGGTAGCCGCTGACGTACCGCGCGGGCAGGCCCACCGAACGCAGGCACCCGACGGCGAGGTGCGCGAAGTCCTGGCAGACACCCTGCCGCTGCTCGAGCAGCTCGGCCAGCGTCGTCCGCACCGAGGTGGTGCCCTGCCGGTAGCGGAAGTCCTCGAAGATCCGGTGGGTGAGCGCCGCCACTGCCTCCCCGAACGGACGCTCCGGCGCGAGCACGGACGCCGCGTAGGCGCGCACCGCCGGACCCGACACCACCAGGGGTGAGGGCAGCGTGAACTCCGCCACATCCACCGGGTCGGCGCCCGCGGCCACCGCCGCGGCGGCCCCGGCCACCGTCCAGGCGTCCAGTGCCGCCAGGTCCGGCGGCTGCCGGTCGACCTGCACCACGCTCGTCGCGGCGACCTCCAGCTCGGTCGTGGGCGTCCGGCACTCCAGGTACACCGACGCGTTCCCGAAGTAGTCCCGGTGCGTGGTCACCAGCTCCGACGGCGGCGTCGCCACCACCTCCGAGCTGAGCACCCGCTGGAACGGGAGCTCTCGCGGCTGGAGCAGCCCGCGGTTGTAGCAGGCCTCCAGCACGTCGTCGTAGGTGTAGCGGGTGACGTGGCGAACCAGGTACCGGCGCGGTCCGTGGATCATCAGACCACCTGCCTGGGCGTCGACCACGTGGGCTCGGCGGTACGCCGGGTGGCCTGCCGGACGAAGTGCCGGGACGCGATCCGCGCACCGAGGGCGTTCAGGGCCTCCGCCAGCCGGTCGAGCCGCTCGCCGGCGTCGTCCGCGGCGTCCACCGAAGGCAGCAGCGACTCGGCCTGCGCGGCCAGCCGTTCGTCGCCGACCAGCCGCAGGTCGGCGGCCAGCGCGGCGAGCTGGTGGGCGACCGAGCGCGGGTTGCTCAGGTCGTGCACGAGCAGTGGCCGCACCGACTCCGCGGCCCGCGCCGGTCCGGTGCCCGCGGCCGCCCGTCGGCGGTGGGTGATGATGCTCTCGCCCGCTCGCAGCACGGTGTCGGCCACGAGCTCGGCGGACGGGTCGCCGTCCGCGACCAGCGTGTGGCGCAGCAGCGAGACCGTGTGCCGCGCGCGTTCGAGCCGGCCACCGGCGTCCAGGAAGGCCCAGGACGAGTCCCGGACCATGCTCTGCGCCACGATCCCCGCGTAGGCCAGCAGCGACTCCAGCACGTCGGCCAGCAGCGGCTGGAGCGCCTCATCGAGCGCCGGCCGGGCGGCCAGCGTGCGTTCGAGCCGGCTGAACACGCTCCAGATGTCCACGCTCATCAGGTCGCGGACCTCCTGCGCCTCGGCCGTCATCAGCCGTGCGCTGGAGTGCACCCCGCCGGTCGCGGACGCGTCGAGCGCCACCCGGGTCAGGTAGCCCAGCGCCGATTCGGCGTACCAGTGCTCGACCCCGGTGATGCGGCTCACCGCCTCCAGCAGGTGAGCGGACGCCGCCGCGCCCGGTGTGCCCGGACGTGCGCTGAAGTCCTCGGCCAGGTCGTCGGCCACCTTCACCAGCCGCGCGGTGCCCTCCGCCCGCTCGGCGAGCGCGCCGATGGTCATCAGCGTGCGGGCCACCCGTGGCGGGACGGCCGACTCGCGCGGCGCCACCACCAGGCGAGGGCGGACCCGCTCCGGCTCCACCCGCTCGGTGGCCGACGCCGGCACCCACACGTCCTTCGCCAGCGTGCCGGACGCGCTGGACACCGTCCGCTCGCCGACACCGGCCGCCACCCGCCCCAGGCCGCCGGGCAGGAAGTCGTAGGAGTCGCCGGCCGCCACCCCGAACGCGCGCAGCACGAACCGACGCGGTTCGAGGCCGCCGGACGTCACCACCGGCGCGGTCGAGAGCTCGACCGGCTCCTGGCCGCACCAGGCCCACGGCTCGTCGCCGATCCGCGCGGCCAACTCGGCCCGTTCGGCCGCGCTGAGCAGCCACCCGTAGCGCACCGCGGACGGGCCGCTGCGCGCGACCGGCTTGATCACCAGTCGCTCCAGCCGGGCCAGCACGTGGCTGCGGGACGCGTCGTCGCCGCACCACCAGGTGGCGGGGGAGTCCAGCAGCAGGTCCTCGCCGAGCAGCGCCTGCGCGACCGGTTGCAGGTGCGCGATCAGGGCGGGGTTGTCCAGCACGCCGGCGCCGACCGGGTTGACCACCGTGACCGCGCGGCGGCGCGCGGCCTCGATCATGCCGGGCAGTCCGACCTCGGAGTTGCCGCGGAACTCCAGCGGGTCGCACAGCGGGGCGTCCACCCGGCGCAGCACCACGTCCACCGGTTCGAGCGCGTCGCCCGCCCGCAGCCACACCCGTCCCTGGCTCGCCACCAGGTCGTCGGCCTCGGCCAGCGGGAAGCCGAGCATGGTGGCCAGCAGGCCCTGGTCGAAGATCGTCTCGCTGGAGGACCCGGGCGAGAGCAGCACCACCCGCGGCGTCTCCGAGCCTCCCTGGGAGGCGTCCAGCAGGGCGCCGGTCATGGTGTGGAAGAACCCGCGCAGGCGGGCCAGGTCGCTGGTGCGGTGCAGCCCGGCGAGCACCCGGCTGACGATCCGCCGGGTGGCCATCGTGTAGCCGGCGCCGGCGGGCGCCTGGGTGCGGTCGGAGATCACCCGCCAGGTGCCGGCGGCGTCCCGGCCGAGGTCGGTCGCGGTGAGCACCAGCTGGCGTCGCTTCGGGTCGTCCACCTGGTCGGCGGGACGGGTGAAGCCCGGGTGCGACAGCACCGCGGCCGGTGGCAGCACCCGGCCGCGCAGCAGCGCCCGGGTGGAGTAGAGGTCGGCCAGGACGGCGTCCAGCAGCACGGCCCGCTGCGCGAGCCCGCGCTCGAGCCCGGCCCAGTCGGCGGCGTCCAGCGGCAGCGGCAGCGGGTCGATCAGCCAGGGCGCGCGGACGCCGGAGTCGGCCGCGCCGTAGGTGATGCCCTCGTCTGCGACCAGCGCCGCCGCCTCGGCGCGGGCGGCGAGCAGTCCGGGCAGGCCGGTGGCGGCGATCGTCGCGGCCAGCGCTTCGGCGTGCGGACGGGTGCCGGCCTCGTCGAGCAGCTCGTCCACTCCGGCCCGGGCGGGGTGGCGACGGTAGGCGTCGAGCAGTGCGCTGGCGGGTTCGGCTGCCTGCGCGGACATGGGCGAAACCATACCGACGCACCGGGAGCGCCCGGCCGCGGGCGTCCACGCCCGCCGTGGTGGACGGGGCCGGCGCCCACCCCCCTCGGCGCCGGCCCCGGGCTCAGGTGATGAAGGTCACGCCGGCCAGCGAGATCCGGAAGCCCTGACCGGTGTCGGTGTTGCCGCAGGTCAACCCGGACTTCTCGCTCGCGCAGACGTAGCCCTTCCGGGCGAGCTTCTTGCCGTACGGCAGGACCGCGAGCTTCTGGCCGTCGTACTTCACCGACGGCAGGCCGGCGCCCTTCCACCAGGCCACGGAAGAGCCGTTGGTCTGCGGCTGCGCCTGCGGGTCCCCGCTGCAGAAGTACTGCGCCTTCTGCAGGATCGAGACGCCGGTCACGTCCAGGTCCTCACCGGGGCAGACCTGCTCGGAGGTCTCGACCTGCGACATGTCCATGCCGCGCGGGAAGTGGCACAGTGCCCAGTCGTCGTAGAGCGCGCACCAGATGCGTCCGCTCGGGCTGGCGAAGTGGGCGCTGGCGAAGCGGTCGGCGTTGATGGCGCCGGACGCGTCCGGAACCGTCAGGGGCGCGGACGTGCCGGTCGTGGTCGCGGTGGCGGTGGCGACGGCGGGAGTCGGCGGGATGGTCTCCACCGGGCCGGGGGTCCACTGCGCCGAACTCGCGCACCCGATGAGGAGCAGGCAGGAAGCGAGAATCCACACGACGGGGCCTCGCATCATTGTCCGAACCCCTTGCTGTGAGCTGCCTGCTGATCCTGCCAGTCTGCCCCGCGGCGGCTGAGCGTGGCTGAGAGATCAAGAAGAATCACCCGACCCGTACGCGGCGGGCGCGGGAGAATCGTGGCGTGAGCCCCATCCGTCGAGCGCTGGTCCTGGGCAGTGGCGGCGCGTCGGGCGTGGCATGGCAGCTGGGGGTGCTTTGCGGTCTGGCGGACGCGGGCGTCGACCTGGGCCGGGCGGACCTGGTGGTCGGCACCTCGGCGGGCGCCCTGACCGCGGCCTGGCTGGCCGCCGGCTCGCTCGACGCGTTCGCCGAGGGGTTCGCCCCGCTCACCCGAACCCCGGTCGAGCCGCCCGCCCGTCTGCGGCCGACGGCCGTCGCCCGGCTGCTTGCCGCCCAGGTGTCCCCCAGCCGCCGGCACGCGCTGGCGTGGCTGGGCCGCAGGGCCGCGGCCGCCTGGAGTGCCGACGCCCAGGACGAATGGGTGTCGCTGGTCGCGCCGGGGCTGTCCGGCCTGCCCTGGCCGCCGAGCCTGGTGATCGTGGCGACCGACGTCGCGTCCGGGCGCCCGGCGTACTTCAGCGCGCAGCGTCCGGTCGACCTGGCCGGGGCGGTGGCGGCCAGTTGCGCGGTGCCCGGGGTGCTGCCGGCCGTCCGGATCGAGGGCCGGCTGTTCTTCGACGGCGGCCTGCGGTCACCGGCCAACCTCGACGTCGCCTCCGGGGCCGGGAGCGTGGTTGCGCTGGCCCCGTTCTCGGGTTCGGTCCGCGCGGTCCGCCGGCCCCGCGTCCAGGCCGCCGCGCTGGCCGCGTCCGGCACCCGGACCGTCCTGCTGGAGCCGTCCCGGAGCAGCCGGCTGGCCCTCGGCCGGGACTTCCTCAGCCCGCGCAGTTCCCACCGCGCCGCCGCGGACGGCGCGGCGCAGGCAGCCCGCCAGGCGAGCCGCGTGTGGGACGTGTGGGACGGGCCCGGACCCCGTCCTCGTTCGGGGGACCGGGGATGAATCGTCGTTAAGCCGAGCGGTCAATTCCCCGTACAGGTCCTGACAGGGATGCGCAATCCTGCTGAGTTTGCCCTAGGCTCCCCTCCGGCATGCCCGTTAGGGCCGCTCCATCTGCGCGGTAGGTGATTCACCGCCATGGTCAAGGACCGCGCGCGAGATTCCGAGGGAAGTAGTTCACTTTGCGCGCTCACCGCACCTCCGCACGTCCGTCGCTGCCACGCGGCCTGACGGTGCCACGCAGCCTTCGCCTCGCGCTCGCCGCGGTGCTCGGGCTGACCCTGCTGTTCTCCGGCTGGACGGCGGCCTCCCCCGCGCACGCCGCGGAGTTCAAGCTGGGCATCGACAAGAGCATCGACGACAAGAAGTCCTCCTACGACGTCGGCGACCCGGTCACCTACCGCATCCGGGTGAAGTGCGACAGCCTCACCGTGCCCTGCCAGACCGCGACCCTGACCGACCAGCTCGACCCGAACCTCACGTTCGACACCTACTCGGTCACGCGGATCGCCAACGGCGAGGACACCTCGACCGCGCCCATCTCGCTGAACCGCAACGGCAACACCCTCGATTTCTCCATTGGCAAGGACGACGACGAGTCCAACTACTTCATGGACGGCGAGACGCTCGAGATCGTGATCAGCGCCACCGTCACCGGTGTGCCCAGCAATGCTGGTCTCACCGTGCCCAACACCGCGACGGTGAAGGCGCAGGACGAGACGGCCACGTCCGATACCGTCACGATCACGGTCAACAAGCCGGTGATCGACTGGCAGTTCGAGAAGACCAGGGTGTGGCCGCCGTCCGGCGTCTCGCCGGCCGTCGGCACCGACGTGACCTACAAGCTCGACCTCTACCGGACGAAGAGCTCCGGCGGCGTGCCGATCAGTGACGCCACCATCACCGACACCCTGCCGGCGGGAGCGCAGTTCGTGAAGGCGTGGACGGAGAACCCGTCCACCACCGGCACCTACTCGGCCGGCAAGGTCACCTTCACGTTGCCGACCAGCACGGACCTGTCGCCGAAGGGCAACTCCTACGCCGCCTACGTCACCGTCCAGTACCCCGACGCCGACTACGACGCCGGCGACAAGCCGGTGAACACCGCCTCGGCGGACGTCACCTACAACACCGGCGAGACCACCTCCCCCACCGGGACGCTCGAGGCGTCCGCCGGCGTCACGCTGGCCGATCCGACTCCGAAGCTGGACAGCAGCAAGTCGCGCTGGTCGAGCGTGAACCCGACCCCGGGCGGCACGATCAAGTGGACGGTGTGGAACCACAACTCCGGCAACGTGACGATCGACGACTACTCGATCGTCGACACACTGCCCGCACACGTCCACGACCTCACGATCTTCTCCAGCGACAACTGGTGGCAGCCCACCTCGGCGAGCGGCGAGAAGGCGACCTTCGAGTACAGCGTCGACGGCACCACCTGGGTGCCCGGCTTCACCTGGCAGAACGGCAAGACCAACGACCCGCAGACGGTTCCGGTCGGCATGAAGTACGTGCGGATGACCAGTGCGAACCTGCCGATCGACGGCTACACCGGTTTCTCGCTGAAGGCTGTCGTCGACACCGACGCCCAGGGTGGGGACCGGGTGGACAACTGCATCGACACCACCAGCGACGCTCCCGCCACCCATGCGTGCGCGAACAGCACCGTCGAACCGGACGCGGTGCGCATCCGCCCGGTGAAGACCCACTTCTTCACCGACGAGGACGGCAACGTCGTCTCCGGCAGCACCGCCGCGCCCGGCGACACCCTGGAGTGGGTGCTCGGGGTGAACACCGATGCGTCCATGCCGGTCGACAAGCTGACGATCACCGACGTGCTCCCGAAGGAGTTCGAATTGGTGGCGTCCTCGGTGCCCTGCCTGGACTACCGGTCCTACTGGGGCTCGCCCACGTCCGGCTGCGCGTCGGACGCGACCGAGCCGGCCTACACCACCGAGACCCTCGGCGACGGCTCCACGAAGCTCACCTTCACCGATCCGGCACTTCCCGCCACCGGCGACGGCGACTGGACCTACCAGATCCACCTGCGGGTGCAGGTCAAGGACGGGGTCACCCCCGGCGACTACAGCAACACCATGTCGGTCAAGGCGGACGACTTCACCGACGCCGTTTACTGCGGCAACGGCGACACGCTCGACGCCGACGGCACCTGTGAGGCGAGCGATGCGGTGACGGTGGCCAGGATCGCGGCCGTCGGCATCCAGAAGTGGGACATGGGCACTCGTGAGAACGTGAGCCAGTCAACCGGCAAGGCGTCGGCGAGCTGCCCGGACTGGAACGGCTACACGCGCTACCCGTGTGTGGCGCAGACCACGCCCGGCGGCACCTTCGACTACCGGGTCAAGATCGCCAACCAGGGCAACGTGAACCTCACCAACGAGGTCGTCTACGACATCCTCCCCTACGTCGGTGACACCGGCGTCGGCGCCAACCTGAGCACGTCGGCCCGCAAGTCGGAGTGGACGCCGGTGCTGGCCGGGCCGATCACCCTGGAGGGCTCCCTGACCACGGCCGCCGGTCACAACGCCGTGGTCGAGTACAACCTCACGACCAACCCGTGCCGGCCGGAACTGGCCGAGGGCGGCAGCGATGCGGACTGGCAGGGCGGCGCCTGCGACAGCACCTGGTTCACCGAGAGCCAGATCACTGACTGGTCGGCGGTCAAGTCGTACCGGATCAAGGCCTACCAGAACGGTGGCGTGTTCCTGCCCGCCACCCGGATGGTGTTCCACGTCCCGATGACCGCTCCGGCCGATTCGCCGAAGTCGACCATCGACGGCTCCACCGTCGACCTGTCGGTCGCGTGGAACTCGGCCGCCCAGCGCGTCTTCCAGGTGAACGCGGACAGTTCGACCACCCGGCTGCTGCCGACCGAGCCGCGCAAGGTCGGCGTGATCATCGCCGCCCCGCTGGTGAGCATCGGTGACTACGTCTGGTACGACGCCAACTACAACGGCAAGCAGGACGGCACCGAGCTGCCGGCCGCCGGTGTGAAGGTGACCCTGAAGGATGCCTCCGGAAACGTCGTGGCGACCACGACGACCGACGCGGACGGCTACTACGGGTTCAAGGACCTGCCCGAGAAGACCGCCTACACCCTCACCTTCGACAAGCCGTCCGGCTACGACTGGACGCGTCGCAACAAGGGCAAGAACGACGCGATCGACTCGGACGTGAACCCGTCCGACGGCACCCTGAGCTTCACCACGCCGGCCTGGACGGCCACGTCCACCAACGCGATCGGCCACGATGTCGCTGACGACCCGACCCTGGACGCGGGCCTGATCGTGCCGCGTCCGATGGTGTCGGTGGGTGACTACACCTGGTACGACAACAACCGCGACGGCGTCCAGGACGCCGGTGAGCCGGTCGCGGCCGGCGTCACCGTCAACCTGTACGACGCCGACGGTGAACTGCTCGACACCACCACGACCGACGCGGACGGCTACTACGCGTTCACCGATCTCGGCGAGGACACGCAGTACACGATCGAGTTCATCCGTCCGGACGGTGCGATCTTCACCGTCGCCGACTCGACCGGCGACACGTCCAACAGCGCGACCACCGACCTGACCGATTCCGACGCCCCGGCGTCCGGCGCCTCCATGGGCAAGGTGACGTTCACCACGGGCAGCAACGGCAAGAACCTCGGCGGCCACGACCAGGCCGACAACCCGGGCATCGACGCCGGCTTCATCGCCTACAACCTGCAGCTGTCCAAGGTGCTCCAGACCCCTGGTCTCGTGCGGCTCGGCCAGACGGTGACCTTCGTGCTCACCCCGCACAACGCGGGCCCGGTGGACGCACTCGCGGGCTGGTCGGTCAGCGAGGTGCTGCCGCTGCAGTCCGGGCTGACCTTCGTCGACATGGACGGTGGTGCGGCGTACGACTGCACCACGACGGTCGGCACCTGCGTGGCGGCGAACCCGCTGTCGCGCGGCACCGACGGCCCGGCGATCACCGTCCACGCGACGGTGGACGACACCGCGACCGGCACCCTGAAGAACGTCGCCTACATCTCGAAGGCGCCGTCCGACATCGAGGAGACCAACCCGCTGGCGGTGCCCACCCTGGCCACCGACACGACCGGGACCGGCACCGACAACGACGCGCAGGCGCAGGTGCTGATCTCGCCGCTGGTGAGCATCGGTGACTTCGTCTGGTACGACAACAACCGCGACGGGCTGCAGGGCGCCGGCGAGCCGGTCTACTCCGGCATGGTCGTCCACCTGTACGACGCGTCCGGCGACCTGGTCGCGACCACCACCACCGACGACGCGGGCTACTACGTCTTCGCCAATCTGGAAGCGAACACCGACTACGCGGTGGAGTTCGTGAAGCAGGCGGGCGAGGCGTTCACCACCCAGGACGTGTCCGGGGTCAGCGACAACAACCTGACCACCGACGCCGACGACAGCGACGCCGACACCGGCACCGGACGGGCCGCAGTGACCACCCCGGCCACCGGCGCCAACCGGACCGGCCACAACCAGGCCGACAACCCGACGATCGACGCCGGCGTGGTCAGGTACAACCTGAAGCTCACCAAGACGCTGACGAGTTCCGGACCGTACTACGAGGGCGGCACGGTCACCTATCAGCTGGTGCCGAGCAACGACGGACCGGCCTTCGCGCTGGCCGGCTGGTCGGTCACCGACGTCCTGCCCACCGGGCTCACCCTGGTCTCGATGACCGGCACGGGCTACACCTGCTCGGGCGCGACCTGCACCGCCGATGCGGCGCTGGCCGCCGGGGCTTCGGGGGCGCCGATCACGCTGGTGGCGACGATCAACGGCGACTTCGTGGGCAGCGCCCACAACGTGGCCTACGTGTCGCCCGCCGCCGGTGACGTGGTCGAGACCAACCCGCTCGTCGTGCCCAACACCGGCACGACCACCGACACCACCGATACCGACAACGACGCCCAGGCCGACCTCCAGGTCGACTCCCTGGTCTCGATCGGCGACTACGTGT
Organism: Actinomycetota bacterium; assembly: GCA_020161755.1. Taxonomy (GTDB): domain Bacteria; phylum Actinomycetota; class Actinomycetes; order Propionibacteriales; family Propionibacteriaceae; genus Propionicimonas. The sequence continues at coordinate 68,884 of JAIUOS010000010.1, read as the reverse complement.
GGTGGGACACCAACCGCGATGGCGCCCAGGGCGACGATGAGGAGGTCGTGCCCGATGTGGTGGTGAACCTGTACGCCGCTGACGGCACCACGCTGGTGGCGACCACCACGACCGACGCCAACGGCTTCTACTCGTTCACCGACCTGGTGCCGGGCAAGGGGTACGTGGTCGAGTTCGTGAAGCCGGCCCACACCGCCTTCACCTACCAGACCTACAGCGGTGTGGACGCTGCGGCCGATTCCAACGCCGACGTCACGACCGGTCGGGTCAGCGTCACCGCGCCGGCGAGCGGCGTCAACTCGGCGACCACCCCGGACGACCCGACGATCGACGCCGGCCTGCTGAAGCTGGTCAGCGTGGGCGACTTCGTCTGGATGGACAACAACCGCAACGGCACGTTCGACACCGACGAGCCGTTGGAGCCGGGCATCACCGTGCGGCTGTACGACATGGACGGCAACCTGCTCGCCACCGACGTCACCGACGCCAACGGCTACTACGGGTTCGCCGACCTGTTGCCCGGCGAGCAGTACCGGATGCACTTCGTGCAGCCGGACGGCTACAGCTTCACCGGCGCGGACCTGGTGGACGACGACGCCGACTCCGACGCCGACCTTGCCGGCGACGTGCTGTTCACCACGCCGATGAGCGGCGACAACGTCGTGACCCCGCGCGGTGAGGACGACCCGACCATCGACGTCGGCCTGGTGCGGTACAACCTGTCGCTCACCAAGACGTTGGAGACGTCCGGCAAGGTGCGTGTCGGCGACACCGTCACCTACACGCTGGTGCCGCACAACGACGGCCCGTCCTGGTCGCTCGACTCCTGGACCGTCACCGATGTGCTGCCCAGCCAGCTCACGCTGGTGTCGATGGAGGGCGAGGGCTACTCGTGCTCGGGCACCACGTGCACCGCGGACGAGCCGCTGGCCGCCGGCGCGGACGGTCCGGTGATCACCGTGACCGCGAAGGTGAAAGCCGGCGCAAAGGGCACGCTGTGGAACGTCGCCTACGTCGGGCCTTCTGCCGTGGACGCCGTCGAGGCGAACCCGCTCGGCACCCTGCCGGACACCGATACCGACACCGCTGACACGGCGACCGACAATGACGACCAGGCACCCCTGGAGATCACCGCGGCCGCTGGCAGCCTCGCCTACACCGGCACCGTCGGCCTGCCCTGGCTGATCGGCTCGGGCCTGCTGCTGGTGCTGCTCGGCGCCGCCCTGGTGGGCGCGCGGAGGAGTAGGCGCCAGGCGTAGGGACTGCTCGACACAGACGCCGGCGGCGGAGCCACCGCGTCCGGAACGGAGAGGGGACCCGTCCCCTTCCCGTTCACCGGACCGAAAGGGGACAGTCCCCTTTCGGTCCGGGGACGCGGCTCCGCCGCCGGCGCTGGTGTGCCCACGGCGAGACCCGCCCTGCCGGGTAAGGGGACTGGGACAATAGAGTTTCCGGACGCCGACTGCGAGGAGTACCCGATGTTCCGCAAGATCCTGGTTGCCAACCGTGGCGAGATCGCCGTCCGGGCGTTCCGTGCCGCCACCGAGCTGGGCATCGGGACGGTTGCGGTCTTCCCGTACGAGGACCGGCATGCCGAGTACCGGCTGAAGGCCGACGAGTCGTACGAGATCGGCGAGCAGGGCCACCCCGTCCGCGCCTACCTCGACGTCGACGGCATCATCGAGGCCGCCAAGCACGCGGGCGCGGACGCGATCTACCCCGGCTACGGCTTCCTGTCGGAGAACCCCGACCTGCCGCAGGCCTGCGTCCGGGCCGGGATCACGTTCATCGGCCCCAGCCAGGGCGTACTGGAGCTCACCGGCAACAAGGCGCGCGCGATCGCGGCCGCCCGCGAGGCCGGCCTGCCGACGCTGCGCGGCTCCGAGCCCAGCGACGACGTCGACACCCTGGTCGCGGCCGCCGGCGAGATCGGCTTCCCGGTGTTCGTGAAGGCGGTCAGCGGCGGTGGCGGACGCGGCATGCGGCGGGTCGAGGAGCCCGAGGCGCTGCCGGCCGCGCTGGCAGAGGCGATGCGCGAGGCCACGTCCGCGTTCGGCGACCCGCGGATGTACCTGGAGCAGGCGGTCGTCCGTCCGCGGCACATCGAGGTGCAGATCCTTGCCGACGCGACCGGTGACGTCATCCACCTCTACGAGCGCGACTGCTCGGTGCAGCGCCGCCACCAGAAGGTGGTCGAGATCGCGCCCGCGCCGAACCTCGACCCGGAGCTGCGTACGCGCATCTGCGACGACGCCGTGAAGTTCGCCCGGCACATCGGCTACGTGAACGCCGGCACGGTCGAGTTCCTGCTCGGCGAGGACGGGCAGTACGTCTTCATCGAGATGAACCCGCGCATCCAGGTCGAGCACACGGTCACCGAGGAGGTCACCAACGTCGACCTGGTCAGCTCGCAGATCCGGATCGCCAGCGGCGAGACGCTCGCCGGTCTCGGCCTCAGCCAGGACAGCATTCAGGTGCGCGGTTTCGCGCTGCAGTGCCGGATCACCACCGAGGACCCGGCGAACGGCTTCCGTCCCGACACCGGCACGATCTCGGTGTACCGGACGCCCGGCGGCGCCGGCGTCCGCCTCGACGGTGGCGTGGTGTTCGCCGGCTCGACGGTCGGTGCGCACTTCGACTCGATGCTGGTGAAGGTCACCTGTCGGGGCCAGGACCTGCGCAGCGCCGCCCGCCGCGCGTACCGGGCGCTCACCGAGTTCCGGGTGCGCGGGGTGTCGACGAACATCCCGTTCCTCGAGGCGGTCATCTCCGACCCCGACTTCCTGGCCGGGCACACGTCCACGTCCTTCATCGACGAACGTCCGCACCTGCTGAACTACCACATCCCCGCCGACCGGGGCACGAAACTGCTGACCTACCTCGCCGAGGTGAGCGTCAACAAGCCCAACGGTGAGGCCCGCACGCACCTGCGTCCGCAGACCAAGCTGCCACCGCTGCCCAAGGGCGTCGCGTCCGCGCCGCCGCCGGACGGTTCCCGGCAGCGCCTCCTGGCCGTCGGGCCCACCCAGTGGGCGGCCGAACTGCGCGCGCAGACCCCGGTCGCGGTCACCGACACCACGTTCCGGGACGCGCACCAGTCGCTGCTGGCGACCCGCGTCCGCACCCGCGACCTGCTTCACGTCGCCCCGGTGATTGCACGGACGTTGCCGCAGCTGCTCAGCGTGGAGGCGTGGGGCGGTGCGACCTACGACGTGGCGCTGCGGTTCCTCAAGGAGGACCCGTGGGACCGGCTGGACGCGCTGCACAAGGCGATGCCGAACCTGCCGCTCCAGATGCTGCTGCGCGGACGCAACACCGTGGGCTACACGCCGTACCCGCTGGCGGTGACCAAAGCGTTCGTCCACGAGGCCGCGCGCTCGGGGCTGGACATCTTCCGGATCTTCGACGCGCTCAACAACATCGACCAGATCCGGCCGGCGATCGAGGCGGTTCTGGAGACCGACCACGCCGTCGCCGAGGCCGCGCTGTGCTACACGGGCAACATGACGTCCCCGTCCGAGACGCTGTACACCCTCGACTACTACCTGCGTCTGGCCGACCAGCTGGTGCAGGCCGGGGCGCACGTGCTGGCGATCAAGGACATGGCCGGCCTGTTGCGGGCGCCCGCGGCGGCGAAGCTGGTGACCGCGCTGCGGTCGAACTTCGACCTGCCCGTGCACCTGCACACCCACGACACCGCCGGCGGCCAGCTGGGCACGCTGCTCGCCGCGATCGACGCCGGGGTGGACGCGGTGGACGTCGCGGCCGCCTCGATGGCGGGCACCACGTCCCAGGTGTCGATGTCGGCGCTGGTCGCGGCGCTGGAGAACACCGACCGCGACACCGGGCTCAGCCTGACCGCGGTGACCGCGCTGGAGCCGTACTTCGAGGCCGTCCGCAAGCTGTACGCGCCGTTCGAGTCGGGCCTGCCCGGGCCGACCGGTCGCGTCTACCTGCACGAGATCCCGGGAGGGCAGCTGTCGAACCTGCGCCAGCAGGCGATCGCGCTGGGGCTCGGCGACCGGTTCGAGGCTATCGAGGACATGTACGCGGCGGCGAACCGGATCCTCGGCAACATCGTGAAGGTGACGCCGTCGTCCAAGGTGGTGGGCGACCTGGCGCTGGCCCTGGTCGGACGCAAGGCCGACCCGGCCGACTTCGAGGCGCACCCGGAGAAGTACGACATCCCCGATTCGGTGATCGGCTTCCTCAACGGTGACCTGGGTGACCCGCCCGGCGGGTGGCCCGAGCCGTTCCGCACCAAGGCGCTGGCCGGGCGGGTGACCCGTCCGGTGGTCACCGAGCTGTCGGAGGCGGACGCCGCCGAACTGGGCACGACCCCGCGCCGCACCCTGAACCGGCTGCTGTTCCCCGGGCCGCTGCGCGACTACGAGGACGCGGTGGAGGCCTACTCCGAGCTGTCCGTGGTGCCGACCGTCGAATTCCTCCACGGCCTGCGCCAGGGCGACGAAGTCGAGGTCGAGCTGGAGCGGGGCAAGTCGCTGCTGCTGGGCATCTCGGCGATCGGTGACGCCGACGACCGCGGCGTCCGCCAGGTCGTGTGCACGGTGAACGGCCAGATGCGCGTGGTGGCGGTGCGCGACGAGTCGGTGTCCTCGACCGTCGCGGTGGCCGAGCGCGCCAACCCGTCCGTGCCCGGCCAGGTGCCGGCGCCGTTCGCCGGTGTGGTCACGCTGACCGTCGAGGTCGGCGACGAGGTGACCGCCGGCCAGCAGGTGGCGACGATCGAGGCGATGAAGATGGAGGCGGCGATCACGACGCCGGTCGCGGGCACCGTCCAGCGCCTGGCCATCGGCCACGCCCAGGCCGTGGAGGGCGGCGACCTGCTGCTCGAGATCTCCTGACCGGACCAAAAGGGGACAGTCCCCTTTCGGTCCACCTGACCGGACCAAAAGGGGACAGTCCCCTTTCGGTCCACCTGACCGGACCAAAAGGGGACAGTCCCCTTTTGGTCCAGGTGCACAGAAGCCGCCGTCCCTTCCGGGACGGCGGCTTCTGCGTCGGGGGGATCAGGCCACGGCGGGCTTGCGGTAGGTCGCGCTGCCGAAGCCGAGGATCAGGTAGCCGATGACCGAGAAGACCACCAGCAGGAAGAACGACCAGACGCCGCTCTTGCCGAACGTGGCGCCGAGCTTGAGCGCCCAGATGATCAGCATCACGATGTTCACCACCGGGATCAGCAGCAGCAGGAACAGCCACGGGTTGAGGCCGGCGATCTTGAAGGCGGTGTAGGTGTTGTAGAGCGGGATGACCGCCGCCCAGCCGGGCTCGCCGGCCTTCTGGAAGATCTTCCACAGCGCCACGATCGCCAGGACCGCGATCACCAGGCCGAAGATCGTTCCCGGCACCGATGCGGCAGCGGCCGCAGCAGAGTTGTCCGTATTCATCATTTCCCCTCGGAATAGTCAGGTTGAGCGGCACACAAGGTACCGACGCCGACCCGCCCGCAACGGCCCCCGGGGGCGGTTACGGGCTGAAGGTTCGCTGAGAATCCCGGACGCGGGGCGCGGCCGTCTACCCCGGGCGGAACGCCGAGGCCATGTACGGGTCGGACGCCAGCGGCAGCCGTCCGGCCTTCGCCGCGGCGACGAGGGCCGCCCAGTCGGCCTCGGTCTGGTCGGCGTAGAGTCGCGCGAACCGGGCGAAGGCGTCCCCGGCCGCGTCGCCGTCGCCGAGGTAGCCGGCGATCATGGACGCCCCCGACGTCCGTGCGTGCCCTTTGGCCAGCAGCCGGCCGACGATGCCCGCGTAGTCGCTCAGTGCCTCCTCCCGGATGGCGTTGAGCGGCACCGTCCCCTTCATGTTCCGGAACTGCCGCACGTAGTACTCGCGGCCCTCGATCGTCGTCCAGCCCAGCAGCGGGTCGCTGACCGTCTGCAACGCCTGCTGGTACTCCACGACCCGCTGGCCCTGGTGGGCGTGCCAGGCGTCCTCGCCGTGCACGAACCGGGCCAGCACCGAACGCCGGGCCTCCTTCAGCTGGAGGAACAGCACGTCGTCCGGGGTGGAGCCGACCAGCAGCACCACGTAGGCCCGCAGCCCCACCGAGCCGACGCCGACCACCCGGTGTGCGACGTCCTCGAGGGTGTAGCCGGCCACCACCCGGCGCCAGTGCGGCGCGAGCGTGCCCAGGTAGTCGTCCAGCCCGGCGCCGATGGCCGCGGCCTCCCCCGCGTCCACGGACGTGGTGATCGGCGGCTCGGCGAGGATGTGGCGGTGGCCGTCGACCTCCGCGGTCAGCTTGGGCAGCACCCGGTCGCTGGTGCGTTTACGGGCGCTATCGGCGGCCCGCTTGATCTCGTGGCGCAGGGTCTTGTCGGCCACCGACTTCTTGAGCCGGGACACCTCCAGCCGGTTGTACGAGCGCGCCATCAGCGGCTCGGACGCCAACTGGCCGACCTCGGCCGCGTACTCCACCACGCACGAGTGGACGGACGCCGCGCAGGCGTCCTCGCTGTAGCCGTTCTCGCGTCCGGCCACCCAGACGCTGGCCACCAGCCGCCGCAGGTCCCACTCCCAGGCGCCGGGATGGGCCTCGTCGAAGTCGTTCAGGTCGATCACCTGGGCGCCCTCGGGCGAGCGGTAGAAGCCGAAGTTGCCCAGGTGCGCGTCCCCGCAGATCACCGGGTGGATGCCGGTGGACGGCAGGGACGCCACGTCGGCGGCCATCACCACCGCCGACCCGCGCAGGAAGCCGTACGGGGTGGTCGCCATCCGGGCGACGCGGATCGCGACCAGGTCGGGCACCCGGCCGACGTGGCTCATCGCGATCAGCGCGATCGGGTCGAAGCGCGCCGGGGACGCCGCCCACTCGCCGAGTTCCTCGTAGGGGACCTGCGCCCGGAGCGCCGTGCCGAGCGCGAACCGTTCGGCACGGCTCGGCGGTGTGTCACGCACCGAACCGAACCCGGCACCGCCGGTGGGCACCACCGCGTGGTTCATCGGTCCTCCTCCGCTCGTCCACCCCGATTCTGGCCGCCGGAGCCGTGTCGCGGTAGGGGCGCTGCGAGGGCGGGCCGACGATTCTGCACCCAGCGGCCGCCGACAGCCCGGAATCGCGCACCGCGCGGCGTTGCGGCTGCAGATGCGTCGGTCGGGACGCACCGTGAGGCACAGTGGGGGCCATGACCGACACCTGGCCGAGCCCGCCGATCTCCGCCGCCGCACTCGTCCTGCGCGGACGCCGCTTCGACGCGTCCCGCCCGGCGGTGATGGGCATCGTGAACCGCACGCCCGACTCGTTCTACGCCGCCGCCCGCTACACCGACCTGGGGCCGGGGCTGGAGGCGGTCGACCGGCTGCTCGCCGAGGGCGCCGACCTGATCGACGTGGGCGGCGTGCGCGCCGGGCAGCAGGGCGAGGTGGTGGACGCGGCCGCTGAGATCGAGCGCGTCCGACCCTTCCTGCTGGCCGTCCGCGAGCGGCACCCGGACGTGCTGCTCAGCCTCGACACCTGGCGGGCCGAGGTGGCCTCGGCCTGCGCGGACGCCCGGGTCGACCTGATCAACGACACCTGGGCGGGCGCCGACCCCGAACTGGTGTTCGTGGCTGCCGAACTGGGGGCTGGCTACGTGGTCTCCCACACCGGTGGGCTGCCGCCGCGCACCGATCCGGTCGACATCAGCTACGGCACCGACGCCGACGACGTGGTCCGCGACGTGCTGGCGACGCTGGCCGCCGGCGCCGCCCGGGCGGTGGCGGCCGGGGTGCCCGCCGAGCGCGTCCTGGTCGACCCGACCCTGGACTTCGGCAAGACCACCCGGCACTCCTTGCGAGTGCTGCGCGCGACCGGCGCGGTGGCCGGGCTGGGGTACCCGGTGCTCCAGGCGCTCAGCCGCAAGGACTTCGTGGGCGAGACCCTCGACCTGGCCGTCGACGACCGGCTGTTCGGCACCCTCGCCGCGACCGCGATCGCCGGCTGGCTGGGCACGACGGTGTTCCGCGCCCACGACGTCGCCGCCACCCGCCAGGTCGCCGACATGGTGGCGTCCATCCGCGGGGACCGTCCGCCGGTGCTGTCCGTCCGTGGCGAGCCGGGGCGTGCTCGCGCTCGGTTCAGACCAGCCGGGGGTCGATGAGCTCCAGGCCGCGGCGCACCGCGTCCGCCGCCTCCTCCGGCTCGGGGTGGGCGAGCACCAGCCCGTAGACCATGTTGAGCAGCAGCAGCACGTCCCGCGGCGTCCACGCCGGGTCCGCCAACCCGGACTCCTGCGCGCGGGCCAGCGGCTCGGCGATCAGGAGCTCGAGCCGCTCCTCGCCCACGTCGGCCGGCGGACGGCTGCGGGTTTCGACCACGACCTCGATGAAGGCGTTGGACGCGGCCACGTACGCGACCAGCCGGCGCCACAGCACCCCGAAGCACTCCGGGCCGGGCGTGGTGGCGGCGAGGCGGTCGAGCTCGGCGAAGTTGTCGGCGAACACCGCCCAGGCCAGCGCGAGCCGGTCGGGGAAGTGCCGGTACAGCACGCCCTGGCCCACTCCGGCCGCCCGCGCGATCGCGCTCAGCGGTACCTGGTAGCCCTGCCTGGCGAACAGCTCGTGGGCCGCGACGAGGATCGCCGCCCGGTTCTCGGCGGCAGCGGCCGGCCCCCTATTGCGTGGTGTGGCAGTGCCCGGCATGCTGGGAAGTCTAGAACCGGACAGGGTTGTCCGGTTGCTCACGGACCGGAGACGACCATGAACGACACCAATGCGAACTGGGACGAGGAGCGCGACCTGGTGGTCGCCGGCACGGGCGTGGCGGCGCTCTCGGCGGCCATCACCGCGGCGGACGCGGGGCTGTCGGTCCTGGTGCTGGAGAGCACCGACCGTTGGGGCGGCAGTAGCGCGATGTCCGGCGGCGGCCTGTGGCTGCCGAACAACGCCCTGATGCAGCGCGACGGGGTGGGCGACTCCCGCGAAGAGGCGCTGGACTACCTGGAAGCGACCGTGGGGGAGGCCGGCCCGGCGGCGTCACGCGAACGCAAGGAGGCGTTCGTCGACGGCGTCGCCGGGTTCGTCGACCTGGCCGAGCGCCACGGCGTCCGGTTCGCGCGGGCGACCGACTACCCCGACTACTACCCCGAGCTCCCCGGCGGCAAGATCGGCCGCGCGGTAGAGGTCGAGCCGTTCGACGTGCACCGGATCGGCGAGTGGTGGCAGACCTCGCGCGGGCAGGACGGGGTGCCGGCGCCGGTGAAGACCGACGACTTCTGGCTGCTGTCCCGCGCGTGGTCGACACCGTCCGGGCTGGTCCGCGGCGCGCAGGTGGTGTTCCGGGTGCTCGGCACCCTCGCCCGTCGCCAGCAGTGCGTGGGCATGGGGGCCGCGGTGACCGCGTCCCTGCTGGACGTCGCGCTGCGGCTGGGGGTGCAGGTGCGGCTCTCGTCCCCGGTCGAGGAGCTGATCGTCGAGGACGGCCGCGTGGCCGGCGTCCGCACCACCACGGGAGGCCTGACCCGACGCATCCGGGCGACCCGCGGCGTGGTGCTCGGCGGCGGCGGTTTCGACCACAACGCCGAGTGGCGCGAGCGCTACCAGGGCGTGGACGGCACGGCGTCGTCCGGCTCGCGGGGCAACCTGGGTACCGCGATCGAGGTCGCGCAGGGCATCGGCGCGGCGGTCGACCTGATGGACGACGCCTGGTGGGGCGGGTCGGTGCCGGCGGTGTCGCCGGGCGGTTCGGCCGCGTTCATGGTGAGCGAGCGGTCGATGCCGTTCTCGCTCATCGTCGACGCGGGCGGCGAACGGTTCGCGAACGAGTCGGAGTCCTACGTCGACCTGGGCCACCACATGCTGGCGCGCGCCGAGACCGTCCCCGGCACCTGCTGGATGATCACCGACGCCCGGCACGCGCGCCGTTACCTGCGCTCCTACGCGCTGGACCCCCGGGCCGTGAAGGCGATGACCGAGGCCGGCGTGCTGGTGAAGGCGCCGACGCTGGCCGACTTGGCGGTGCGCATCGGCGTCGACGCGCGCCGGCTCGCACGGACGGTCGAGCGCTTCAACGGCTTCTGCCGTTCGGGGGTGGACGCCGACTTCGGACGCGGCAACTCCGCCTACGACCGCTACTACGGCGATCCGCTGGTGCGGCCGAACCCGAACCTCGGACCGTTGGAGAAGGGGCCGTTCACCGCGGTCCAGGTGGTGCCCGGCGACCTCGGCACCAAAGGCGGGCTGGTCACCGACGCCTGCGCACGCGTCCTGCGCGACGACGGGACGGTGATCGACGGCCTGTACGCGGCCGGCAACAACTCGGCCTCGGTGATGGGGCGCACCTACCCCGGACCGGGCTCGACGCTCGGGCCGGCGGCCGTGTTCGGGCACCTCGCGGCCCGGCACGCGGCCACCCACTGACCGTCCCTTCACGACCAGAACAGAACGAGAGGAACGACAATGCAGGTTGCGGGAAAGGTGTTCGTGGTCACCGGGGGTGGCAGCGGCATCGGGCGTGAGGTGGTCCTGGGGCTGCTGGAGCGCGGCGGCCGGGTGGCCGCGGTCGACCTGAGCGCCGAGCGGCTGACCGGCACGGCCGAGCTCGCCGGACGCAACGCCGACCGGCTCAGCACCCACGTGGTGAACGTGACGGACGCCGAGGCGGTGGCGGCGCTCCCGGCGGCGGTCGTGGCTGCGCACGGGTCGGTGGACGGGCTGCTGAACGTGGCCGGGATCATCCAGAAGTTCGTGCACTTCTCCGAGCTTGAGTCGGCCGACATCGAGCGGGTGCTGATGGTGAACTTCTGGGGCGTGGTGCACATGGTGCGGGCGTTCCTGCCCGAGCTGATGAAGCGTCCGCAGGCCGCGCTGGTGAACGTGTCGAGCATGGGGGAGTTCATCCCGGTGCCCGGCCAGACGGTCTACGGCGCGTCCAAGGCGGCGGTGAAGCTGCTCACCGAGGGGCTGCACGCCGAGCTGCGCGGCACCCCGGTGCGGGTGACGGTGGTGTTCCCGGGGGCGGTGGCGACGAGCATCACCGAGAACAGCGGCGTCCACGCGCCCGCCGTGGCCGGGGCGAACGAGAACGCGGCCAACCAGAAGGTGCTGCCGCCGAAGGAGGCCGCGGACATCATCATCGCGGGCATGGAGAAGGGCGCCTACCGGGTGCTCGTCGGCCGTGACGCGCGGATGATGGATCTGTTCACCCGCCTGCTCCCCGAGCGCGCGATGACGATGATCGCCGACCAGATGGCGGGCCTGCTCCAGCGCTGAGTTGGCTCTGAAGGTCCGTCCCCAATCCGGTCCCGGACCGAGTTCGGAACCGTCCCCAATCCGGTCCCGGACCGAGTTCGGAACCGTCCCCAATCCGGTCCCGGACGGAATCGGGGACGGTTCCTGATTCGGTCCCGGACCGAGATGGGGACGGATCTCCGCCGGCCGGGGCGGGCGCGCCTAAGCTGCGTCCGTGGACCTCTCGGACGTGCGCAAGAGCTACGAACGCGGCAGCCTCGACGAGGCGGACGCCGGGGGCGCGCCGCTGGCCCTGTTCCAGCGTTGGCTCGCCGACGCGACCGCCGCGAAGGTGCCCGAGCCGACCGCGATGACCCTGGCCACCGTGGGCGCGGACGGGCGTCCGTCCACCCGGGTGGTGCTGCTGAAGTCCGCCGACGAGCGCGGGCTGGTGCTGTTCACCAACTACGACAGCCGCAAGGGACGCGAGCTCACCGCGCACCCGGTGGCGGCGCTCCAGTTCCACTGGCCCGAGCTCGAGCGCGTGATCCGCATCGAGGGACGCGTGGAGCGCACCTCCGCCGAGGAGTCGGACGCCTACTTCGTCACCCGCCCGCTCGACTCCCGCCTGGGCGCCTGGGCGTCCCCGCAGAGCGAGGTGATCCCCAACCGTGGCGTGCTGGTGGCCAACGCCGCGAAGGCGTCCGCGCAGTTCGGGCTCAACCCGCCGCGCCCGGACCACTGGGGCGGCTTCCGCGTCGTCCCCGACACCTGGGAGTTCTGGCAGGGACGCCGGAGTCGCCTGCACGACCGCGTCCGCTTCCGCCTCGACGGCGGGAAGTGGGTCAAGGAGCGACTGGCTCCCTAGCGTCGGGGGGCGGCCGGTTGAACGGAAAGGGGGCTGTCCCCCTTCCGGCCGGGGTGGTGCGTCGTGGGACGGCCGGCGGCCCGTGCCCGCAGCCCTGCCGACATCGCAGCGACGCGCGGTGGGTCGGCACGGTAGGGCATCGCCACGCCGAGCCCGTCGGCATCGAACAGAACGAGCTCGCCGGTGTCGGTCACCTGGCTGATCCGGCTCCACGCGAAGTGGTACCAGCGGTTGACGTACCGCAGGTTCACCCCGTCGACGCCCAGCCAGACGCTGGTCGGCCCGCGTTCGTCCTGCGCGTCCCGTGTCCACGCGAGCTCGGTGCACCCGAGCAGACGGACGACCTCTCGTCGAAGGGCGGTGTGCCACGCCCACGCCGTCCCCACGACCACACCCACGGTCACCACCGCCGCGGGCACCAGGGCGGACGCCTCGTAGCCGCCCCACGCCGGCCACCAGAGGAAGCCAAGCACCGGAACGAACGCGAGGACCGATGCCATCTCACGGAGCCGGCGAGCCGCCACGAGGTGGTCGTACGCGCCGCGGTCCCCGTCCCACGCCGTGCGCTGTTGCAGTTCGGGGAGGGTGAGAACGAAGTTGACGGCTTCCGGGTGCGCGTCGAGCGGGGGCGCCAGCGTCCCGGCGTGTGCATCCAGCAGTTCCCGGAGCTCGGCGCCGAGCGCGTCCGCGCCGGCGTCCGCCGTGGGATGGCGAAACCGGTGTGCCACAGGGCATTCCGCGTCGCGACCACCCAGTGCGACGGTGTCTCGCCGACGGACGAGAGCGCCGCCCAGTCCCAGTGCGCGGCCCCTTCGGAGAGAACGATGGTCAGGCCGGTGTGGTCCACCCCGGCGCGTCGGACGCCGTCGTCGTCCTGGGTCCTCCGGTAGCGACGCATCAGCCACCGGCTGTGCGCGTCCACGGCGGCCTCGGCCGGTCGGCGGCCCACCGTCCAGGCCAGGAGGAAGCTCAGTGCGGTCACCAGTGCGACCAGGCGCCAAGTGGCGAACCTCGGCCCGGAGGGGTCGGTGGACGCGACCACGAGCGTGCCGAGGCCCACCCCCGCGGACACCGCCAGGGCACCCGTTGCGCGGGCACTCTTCACCGTGTGCGCCCAGTTGCCGCTCGCCCTGGCCGTCCAGTGCCTGAAAGCGAAATGATCGGCCTCGGTGAGGACGTAGTCCGCGGCCCTGGCGGCGACCCGGTGTTCCACGGGCGGAGGCTATCGCGTGGCGCCGCCGCCCGGACGCCGAACGCGGGAACCCGTACACCCGACCCGCGCCAACTACCCACAATTCCTCCTGTCGTTGCCTCTTCACCCACGCCTAGCCTTGTGGTTGAAACTGCAACTACAGCGTGAGGAGCGGATCCATGGCGAGCTTCACCATCATCGGCACCGGCAACATGGGCACGGCGATCGGCGGCGTCCTCACCGACGGCGGCAGCGAGGTCACCCTCGTCAGCCACGAGGAGACCGGCTCCGCGCCGCTGGGCGACGTGGTCGTCCTGGCGGTTCCGTACCCCGCGCTCGCCAGCGTCGTGGACGCCTACGGCGACCAGCTCGCCGGCAAGGTCGTGGTCGACCTCACCAACCCCATCAACTTCGAGACGTTCGACTCGCTCACGGTGCCCGCCGGCAGCTCGGCCGCGGCCGAGCTCCAGGTGAAGCTGCCCGACGCGAGCGTCCTGAAGGCCTTCAACACCACCTTCGCCGCGACCCTCGCCAGCAAGCAGGTCGGCGGGCTCCCGACCACCGTCCTGATCGCCGGCGACGACGCGGACGCCAAGCAGGTGCTGGCGGACGCCGTGGTGGCCGGCGGCCTGCGGGCGATCGACGCCGGTTCGCTGGCCCGCGCCCGCGAGCTGGAGGCGATGGGCTTCCTCCAGGTGGGGCTGGCGATCGGCGAGAAGGTGGGCTGGACGGGCGGCTTCGCCGTCACCCGCTGACGAGGTGTGACCGGATCTCGGCCGCCAGTGCCGCGACGGCGTCCGGGGCGACCCGCTTGGGCACCACGTGCGCGGCGGTGTCGCCGGTCAGGATGAACAGGTGGTCGGCGGTCTCGGCGAGCCCGGTCACCTGCGCCCACGGGACGTGCGCGGCACGCTCGCCGGCGGCGACCGTGAGGCCGTCCGCGTCGAGCGTGATCCGGCGAGCGGCCCCCGACTTCTCCAGGGACACGCGGGCCTTGGTGCGGTAGCGACGCAGCAGCAGCCACGCGCCGAGGCGTCCGTGCCGCCACTCCCACCAGCCCACGGCCAGGCCCACCGCGATGTCCAGCAGCTCGGTGAAACCCGCCAGCGGCAGCTGCCCGGCCAGCAGCAGCGGCAGGGTCGAGATCGCGAAGACCACCAGGTACGCGACGGCGCCCGCGAGCCAGGCGCCGGTCAGGCGGTACCGGCGGACCTGCGCGTCCTCCTCGCCCGCGGCCTGCGCCCGCCAGGACGCGTAGGCGACCAGGTCGTCGGGGGTCAGGCTGTACTCGATCACCCGGCGAGGCTACTCCCTCACAAACGCCCCCGATGTTGACAGACGCCCCCGAGATTTCGGGGGCGTCTGTCAACATCGGGGGCGTTTGTGGCCGGTGCCCCAGTCGGGACGCCGCCGCGGCGCGGCAGGGCTCAGATGCCGGGGACGCCGAACTCGCGCAGCGCGCAGCGCAGGTGCCCGTAGGTGTCGGTGCCGGCGAAGTGGACGGCGTTCAGACCGGCCTTGCGGGCACCCCGCACGTTCACCGCCATGTCGTCGACGAACACCGCCTCCTCCGGCGCCACCCCGAGGGTGTCGACGATGTGGGTGAAGAACGCCGGGTCGGGCTTCGCCAGCCCCACCTGGAAGGAGTGGAACTGGTGGTCGAAGTGGTCGTCGTAGGGCAGGTTCGCGAGCATGAACCCGCCCCGGTAGCTCTGCTGGTTGGTGGCCAGCGCGGTGATCACGCCGGCCGCCCGAACCCGGTCGACCAGGTCGAGCATGAACCGGTCCAGCTCCACCCGGTACCAGACCTCGAGGATGTCGTTGGCGGTCGCCGTCCGTTCGCCGCTGCGCAGCAGCCTGGTGAGGATCTCGTGCAGGTCGACCTCGCCGGTGAGCGTGGTCTTCTCGTGCCGGAACGCCTCCATCACGAAGTGCGGCCCGCCGAGCCGCGTCATCTCCTTCAGCCAGCCGGACTGCGGGTACTGCGTGACGCCGTCGGCGTCCATCAGCAGGGCACGGATCGGTGGTCTGGAGGTCACGACTCCATCCTCACACGCGTCCACGGACGCCGGTCGCGGGGGTCGCCATCCGGTTCAGGCCGTGGCCGGAGCGGGACGCGGAGCGGGGTTCTCGATCTGCTCCACGTCGCGGGCTGCGCCCTTGTCGGCGCTCAGCGCCATGGACGCGTACACGCGCAGCGCTGCCGACACCTGGCGCTCCCGGTTCGCCGGACGCCAGCCCTGCTCGTCGCGGCGCGCGCGCCGCTCGGCCAGCGTGGTGTCGTCCACCAGCAGCGTCACGGAGCGGTCGGGGATCGAGAACTCGATCAGGTCACCGTCCTCGACCAGGCCGATCACGCCACCGGCGGCGGCCTCGGGCGAGACGTGGCCCACCGACAGCCCGGACGAGCCGCCGGAGAACCGTCCGTCGGTGATCAGCGCGCACTGGGGGCCGAGGCCCAGCCCCTTCAGGTAGGAGGTCGGGTAGAGCATCTCCTGCATGCCGGGGCCGCCCTTGGGGCCCTCGTAGCGCACGACGACGACGTCCCCGGCCCGCACCCGCTTGCCGAGGATGGCCTCGACGGCCTCCTCCTGGCTCTCGGTCACCACGGCCGGGCCGCGGAAGACCCACTGGTCGGCCGGCACGCCGGCGGTCTTGACGATGCAGCCGTCCTCGGCGAGGTTGCCCTTCAGCACGGCCAGGCCGCCCTCGACGGTGTAGGCGTTCTCGACCGAGCGGATGCAGCCCTCGGCGCTGTCGGTGTCGAGGTCGGCCCAGCGGTTGGTGGAGCTGAACGCCTGGGTGGTGCGGACGCCGCCCGGCGCGGCGTACCACAGGTCGATCGCCTCGGGGCTCGCCTTGCCACCGCGCAGGTCCCAGGTGTCGAGCCACTCGGCCAGCGAGCGGGAGTGGACGGCGTGCACGTCCTCGTCCAGCAGCCCGCCGCGGCGCAGTTCGCCGAGGATGGCAGGCATGCCGCCCGCGCGGTGGACGTCCTCCATGTAGTACTTCGTCGTATTCGGTGCCACCTTGCTCAGGCACGGCGTCACGCGCGACAGCGCGTCGATGTCGGTCATCGTGAAGTCGACGCCGGCCTCGCGGGCCGCGGCCAGGATGTGCAGCACGGTGTTCGTGGAGCCGCCCATCGCGATGTCGAGCCGCATCGCGTTGGCGAAGGCCTCCCGGGTGGCGATCGCACGCGGCAGCACCGACTCGTCGTCCTCGCCGTAGTAGCGGTTGGCCAGCTCGACGGCCAGCCGTCCGGCCTCCAGGAACAGGCCCTTGCGGGCGGAGGCGGTGGCCAGGGTCGAGCCGTTGCCGGGCAGTGAGAGCCCGAGCGCCTCGGTGAGGCAGTTCATCGAGTTGGCGGTGAACATGCCCGAGCAGGAGCCGCAGGTGGGGCAGGCGTTCTCCTCGATCGCGGCGATCTGGTCGTCGCTGACCGCCTCGTCGACGGCCTTCACCATCGCGTCGATCAGGTCGAGCCGTTGCGAGCCGCCCTCGTCGGGCGCGCCGGTCACCACGCGCGAGCCGAGGATCCGTCCGGCCTCCATCGGCCCGCCGCTGACGAACACGGTCGGGATGTTCAGCCGCAGCGCGGCCAGCAGCATGCCCGGGGTGATCTTGTCGCAGTTGGAGATGCAGACCAGGGCGTCCGCGCAGTGCGCGTTCACCATGAACTCGACGGAGTCGGCGATGAGTTCGCGGCTGGGCAGCGAGTAGAGCATGCCGCCGTGGCCCATCGCGATGCCGTCGTCGACGGCGATCGTGTTGAACTCGCGGCCGACGCCGCCGGCCTCGGCGACCGCGCTCGCGACCAGGTCGCCCAAGTCCTTGAGGTGGACGTGCCCGGGCACGAACTGGGTGTAGGAGTTGGCGATCGCCACGATCGGCTTGCCGAAGTCGGACTCGACCAGGCCGGTCGCGCGCCACAGGGCGCGGGCGCCGGCCATGTTGCGGCCGTGGGTGACGGTGCGGGAACGCAGTGCGGGCATGTGCTCAACCTCGATTCAAACGAACCCAACCAGCCTAATCGGCGCCTTGTTCCCGTGGTAGCGGTCTCGCCCGGCCGGACCGCCCCCGGTCGGCTCCGTGGGGCGGGCGGCGGACGTGGTGGCGTCCACGGAGTGAGACGATCGGCGGTCCTCTGCGCGGGGGTCACCCTGAGGGGGTCTACAAGGCGGACCGGTGCCGGGGTTAGGCTCATCCGATTGGTCCGCCGTTGCGGTGAGGGGTCGTCCGTGGCACGCGAGTTCTTCAGGGGTGTGGTCCGCGCTGTTCTGGCAGCCGGCCTGTGCACCGCTGCGCTCGCCGCGGTGCCCCCCGTCCCCGCGTCCGCCGACTGGCTGGGCGCCCAGCGCGCACTCACCACCGGCGACGGCATCCGGCAGTGGCCGTCGGTCTCCGGGCACCGGGTGGCCTACGTCGACCACGCCGACGACCGCATGCTCGCCGGCCTCACCTCCTTCGACATCCGGGTGCTCGACCTCGCCACCGGACGTGACCGGCTGCTGACGCCCGAGCCCACCGCGACCGGCCCCGCCTCGATCTCCGGCGACCGGGTGGTCTGGCCCGACCGGGGCGCCGGCGACCCCGGGATCTGGCTCGCCGACCTGGACGCCGGCACCAGCCGCCGGCTGGACGTTCATCCCGGCGACAACGTGACGCTGTCCGGGACCCGCCTGTGCTACGAGTACGACGGACGCGTGTGGGCCGCGGACCTGCGCACGGGTCGCGACACCGCCGTGTCGCCGGCGACCGCGACCGCGTCCAGCTGCGACGTCTCCGGCAACCTGGTGGTCTGGCAGGACGACCGTGGCGGCGACCTCGACATCTACGCGCGCAACCTCGCCACCGGCGTCGAGACGGTCGTCACCGACGACCCGGCCGACCAGTCGATGTCCGCCGTGGACGATGACGTCGTGGTCTGGCAGGACGCCTCGAACGGACCGAACGACCTCGACATCGCCGCCCTCGACCTGCGTACCGGGACCCGTACGGCGGTGGCCGACGAGGCGAGCTCGCAGTTCATGCCCGACGTCAGCGACGGCCGCGTGGTCTGGATGGACGAGCGACTCGGCCACGGGAACACCGAGATCTACGCCTACGACCTGGCCAGCGACATCGAGACCCGGGTGACCACCGCCGAGGGCTGGAGCGGCGACCCGGCGATCTCCGGCGGGCGGATCGTCTACGAGGACGTCACCGGTCGCGGCCACAACCTGTACCAGAGGGTGCTCACCCCGCCGCAGCTCAGCATCTCGCTGGCCTCCGATCCCGACGGCGGGCTCGCCGCGGTGAGCGGATTCATCTACGACGTGCACGGCGTCCCGGTGGTGAGCGCGGACCTGGTGCTCGAGACCTCCGCCGACGGTCGCCTCTGGCAGGGACGCGGCATGGCCACCACCGCCGGCGACGGCAGCTACACCTTCGTCGTCCCCGAGATCCGCGGCTCCGGCCGGATCCGGGTGCGCGCGCCCGGCAGCCCCGAGTACCCGGAGGGCGTCTCCCGCACGCTCCGCCTCCCGGGTCCCGGCATCGTCTCGGCCAACGCCCCGCGCTGAGTTTCCTGAGGAGCGAGCGCCGTCCCCGTCCCCGTCCGCTCCCGCACAAACGCCCCCACCCGCCGAGTTGTCAGAATCTCAGACCGCTCCAGCGGTCTGAGATTCTGACAACTCGGCGGGTGGGGGCGTCTGCGGACGGGGGTGCGGACGGAGGGCCTGAGGTTGCGGACGGAGTTTCCTGAGGACCGGTGGCCGCTAGAGGGTGAGGTCGCCGCTGATCACGGTGCGGGTGCGGCCGCCGATCCAGAGGTCGGTGCCGTCGTCCTCGACGAAGACTTCGCCGTGGCGTCCGACCTGCGAGCCCTGGGCCGCGACGTAGGACGACGGCACCGCCCCGCGTCCGCGCAGCCACTGCGCGGCAGCGGCGTTCAGGCTGCCGGTGACCGGGTCCTCGGTGTCGTCGAGCAGGCCCCGCACCTCGTAGGCGTACCGGCCACCATCACGCCCGACCAGCCCGAGTGCGTCGTGCCGGCCGAGCTGGCTGCGATCCACCCACGCCCGGCGGACGGCGTCCGCGTCCGCCAGTTCGACCATCATCCAGGGCACCCCGTTGTCGCCCCACTCGTGCGCGACCCAGTCGGTGCGCGGCGTGCCGAGCGCGGCCTCGGCGATGGCCAGGTGGGCCTCGTCCAGCGGTCCGGTGCGGCGCCGCGGGGGCGCGGCGAACGCGAGCCGGTCGCCGTCCCGCCGCACGCGGACCAGTCCGACGCCGCACTCCTGCACGAGCTCGTCCGCAGCCCGTGGATGTCCGCCCGCGCCCAACCATGCGTGCGCGCTCCCCAGCGTCGGATGGCCGGCGAACGGCAACTCCCCGCCGGTGGTGAAGATCCGCACCCGGTAGTCGGCCGCAGGATCGGACGGGGGCAGCAGGAACGTGGTCTCCGACAGGTTCGTCCAGCTGGCGAAGGCCTGCATGGCCGCGTCGTCGAGCCCGTCCGCGTCCAGCACGACGGCGAGCGGGTTGCCGGTGACGCCCCCGTCCCCGAAGACGTCGACCTGGCAGAAGCGCCGGGGCATCGTCGGACGGCTCAGTCGCCCAGGCCCGTGCCGAGCTTGCGCGCGGTCAGGATCCACTCGTGGTCGGTCGGGACGAGCTTGAGCTGCCCGGCCACCTCCTCCAGCGGCACCAGCTCGGTGTCCTCGCCGCGCGCGGCCACCATCACCCCGAACTGCCCCTTCTCGACGGCGTGCGCGGCCGCGGTCCCCAACCGGGACGCCAGCAGCCGGTCGGCCGCGCAGGGGATGCCGCCGCGCTGCACGTACCCCAGGATCGTCACCCGCGACTCCAGCCCGGTGGCGGCCTCGAGCTCGCGGGCGAGCTTGAAGGTGTGCTCGCGCTGGCTGTCCTCGACGTTGGCGAGGTGCGCCTTGGCCGCGCGGACCGCCTCCGGCGTCTTGGCCGCCCGCACCAGCAGCTGGGCGGCCTCGTAGTCGGCGAAGTCCTGGGTGTCACGGGCGCCCTCGGCGACCGCGACCACGCTGAACGTGCTGCCCCGGTCGAGGCGGTCCTTGATGGTCTGGGCGACGCTGTCGACCGAGTACGGGATCTCCGGCAGCAGGATGATGTCGGCACCGCCGGCGATGCCCGCGCCCAGGGTCAGCCAGCCCGCCCGGTGGCCCATGATCTCGGTGAGGATGATCCGGTGGTGGCTGTGCGCGGTGCTGTGCAGCCGGTCGACCGCCTCGGTGGCGATCTCCATGGCGGTGGCGAACCCGAACGTGGTGTCGGTGCGGGCGATGTCGTTGTCGATGGTCTTCGGCAGCGTGATCACGTTCAGCCCGGCCTCGGCCAGCCGCATCGCGTTCTTGGCCGTCCCGCCGCCGCCGAGCAGCACCAGGGCCGACAAGCCCTCCTTCTCGTAGTTCTCGACCACCTGCGAGCGCATGTCGCGGGTCTCCCCGTCCATGCTCATCCGGTGCACCTTGTCCCGGCTCGTGCCCAGGATCGTGCCGCCCACGGTGAGGATGCCCGACAGGGCGTGCGAGTCGAGCGGGAAGTGGCGGTTCTCGACGAGGCCACGGACGCCGTCGCGGTAGCCGAGCAGCTCCCAGCCGTTGCCGATGGCGGCCTTGCCGAACCCCCGGATCGCCGCGTTCAGTCCGGGGCTGTCGCCGCCCGCGGTCAGGATGCCGATGCGCTTCGCCGCCTGTGCCATGTCCGGTCCCTTCGCTGGGTGGGGGCTTCAGGCTAACCGGTGGTGGGCGCGGCGGCGATGCCCTGTCTGCCTCCGGAGTGTTTGACTAGTGCCGACCACCAATCGAAGGAGTCACCGATGCCCGGCCGCCGATCCCTGTCGCTCCTGTTCGCGCCGGTTCTCGCCCTCGGCCTGACCGCGTGCGCGACGACCTCGCCGGTGACGCCGGCGACCAGTCCCGCGCCGACGGTGAGCGCGAGCAAGCCCATGGTGACGCCGAGCACGAGCGCGTCCGCCACACCGACGCCGACGGTGACCCCGTCCGAGGACCCGGGCGCCGACCTGGAACTGCGCGGCGACGGGCTGGGCGCCTACTCCTTCGGCGCCAAACAGGCCGACGTCACCCAGCTCCTGGAGGACCAGCTCGGAGACGCCGACGAGAGCTCGCAGGGCATCGCCTGCGAACTCGACGACTCCAGCCCGTGGACGCAGACCGTCAGCTGGGGCTCGTTCTGGGTGGAGTACCAGGCCAAGGACCAGTCGAAGAAGTCGCCGCGGACGCTGGCCGCGTGGGGCGTCGCCGCCGGGACGCCGCTCCCGGCGCCGATGGTGATGCAGGACGCCGTCCCGCTCACCCTGACGTTCTCCCAGCTCAAGGCCAAGTACCCCAAGGGCAAGACCGAGGACTTCGGCCTGGGCGACGGCAGCAAGCGGTTCATCCTGCCGAACAAGATCTTCTTCGTGGGCTCGGGCAACAAGCCGGTGCGCGCGCAGGCGGGCGCCTTCAGCCTGTGTGAGTGACTCCCTCGGGGGAGTGGCTCAGGCGGGTCCCCACACGGCCGTGGCGCCGGCGTGGCCGACCACGACGACGATCGAGATGCTGGCCAGCGCCGACACGACCGCGAGCAGCGCGCTCGTGACCAGGAACGGACGGTTGGTGCCGCGTCCGGCCAGCACCAGGAGCAGCGAGGTCACAACCAGCGCACCCGCCGGCCACGGCGCCAGCAGCCCCCAGGTGATGTGCGTGGCCATGGTCGGCGTCCCGGCCATGGTGCCGCCGTTCAGGGCCTCGCCGGTGACCCGGGCGCCGATGACCGCGCCGAGGGCCACCACCGAACCCAGTACGACGAGCGAGCCGTAGCGCTTGCGGGCACGGGCGGAGGCCGCGATCAGGAGGGTCGCGAGGGCGACGAGGGGGAGCAGGACCACCGCCCCGTGCACGACGAGGGGATGGAGGGGCAGACCGAAGACCGTCATGGTTGATTCTTCAACCCATCGGGGTGGGGCTTCAAGAGCGTAGTTGCAGCACCAGTCCGTCCGGGGTCTGGGTGAAGCCCACACCGAGCAGGTAGCTGTCCAGCGCGGGCCGTCCCGGTTCGGCCACCACGCGGTCGAAGCCGGCCTCGGTGAACACGCGGGAGCCCTTGCCGTACATCCAGGTGCCGATGCGGGAGTCGCGGTAGGCGTGCATCACGTAGTCGAGGCGAAGGCGCAGCGTGCTGCCCTCCGGCGTCCCGACCAGCGCGCCGGCTGGCAGGCCGTCCCTGGTCAGGACGAGCGCGAAATCGCCCGCGTCCGGGGTGTCGAAGTCGGGGTGGAACGTGTGGATGTCGCTGGCGTGCGAGCGCAGGAAGTCGAGCAGGAACGGCGAGTGCGGGTCGATCGGGACGGCGCCCAGGTCGCGGTTGGGCGCGAACTCCTTGCGCAGGAACCAGATGTTCAGGATCGCGACGGCGGCGTTGGTGAGGATGATCGGCACCGACGGCAGCAGCGCGCCGTAGACGACGAAGACCACTGACCCGATCAGCGACACGATGCGCAGCCGCACCACCGAGGTCATCGCCAGCGAGGTCACCACGAGAGCGGACGCGAGGTAGCCGATCAGTTCGACCGTCGAGAATCCCATCGGCACAGCGTAGGGGTCCGGACGCGCGCTCCGCGGACGCTACGGTTGCGCCGTGCCCTCGAAACCTGTGACCCCGGCTGCGCCGACCGGCGGGCCCGGTTCCACCCGCGCCCGGCTGCGGCTCGGCGCGGTCGTCCTGCTGGGTCTGCTGGGTCTGCTCTACCTGGGGCTCGCGGTGCTGCTGTACCTCGCGCCGCAGGGGACGGCGGTCGGCAGCGGCCTGGTCGGGCTCGTGCTCGCCGCCGCGGCGCTGACCTACGGGCTGCTGGCACGCGGGGTGGTGAAGCAGTCGCGGGCCGGCCACGTCACGGCGGCCATGGTGTGCGCGATCGCCGCGGTGCTGTCGATCTCGGCCGCGATGGCCTGGACCGACTGGGCGACGCTGGGGGTCAACGTCGCCGCCTTCGCGATGCTGCTCGGCTGCGTGCCGCGCAAGGCGTCCGCCTGAACCGAACGCGCAAGCCGTCCGCGCGAACGGACGCGCTGCGGGTCGGTCTGGAGGAGGGGGCTGTCGGCGGCGGCGTGTAAGGATGGACGACATGTCCCTGGATTCCGCCAACCCGCTCTCTTCGCCCTCCGCGCTGCCGTTCGGGCTGCCCGACTTCGCCGCGATCACCGACGAGCACTACCAGCCCGCGATCGAGGCCGGCATGGCCGCGCACCTCGCCGAACTGGCCGCGATCGCGGCCGACCCCGAGCCGGCCACGGTCGCCAACGTGATCGAGGCGTGGGAGTCGTCCGGGCTGCTGCTGACGCGGGCGCTGAACGCGTTCTACACCAAGCAGCCGGCCGACACGAACGACCAGCTGGACGCCGTCGAGGCCGCGATCGCGCCCGAACTGGCCGCGCACTCCGACGCGATCTACCTCGACCGCGCGCTCTACGACCGGGTGGCCTCGCTGGCCCGTCGGGTCGAGGCCGGCGAGCTCGAGCTCGACGCGCAGGCGTCCTACTGGCTCGAACGCAAGCTGCTCGCCTTCGAGCGGGCCGGCGTGAACCTGCCCGAGGCCGACCAGGAGCGGCTGCGCGCCCTCAACCACCGCCTCGCCGAGCTCCAGTCGACGTTCGGACGCGAGGCGCTCGCCGGCCTGAACGCCGCCGCCGTCCTGGTCACCGACGTGGCCGAACTCGACGGGCTGAGCGAGGCCGAGATCGCCGGGGCGCGCGAGCGCGCGTCCGAGCAGGGCCACGAAACCGGCTGGCTGATCGAGCTCGACCACACCTCGGGGCAGCGCCCGCTCGACGTGCTGCGCAACCGGGGCCTGCGCGAACGCATCCACAAGGCGGCGGTCACGCGCGGGTTCGGCGGCGCGCACGACACCCGTCCGCTGGTGATCGAGCTCGCGCGGCTGCGGGCCGAGCGGGCCGCCCTGCTGGGCTTCGGCAACCACGCCGCCTACGTCGCCGCGGACGCCTGTGCGCGTACCGGCCAGGCGGTGTGGGACCTGCTGACCCGGCTGGCGCCCGCCGCGGTCGCCAACGCCCGCGCGGAGGCGGCCGACATGGAGCCGGTCTGGCGCACGATCGAGCCGTCCGCGCCGTTGCAGGCATGGGACTGGCAGTACGTCTCCGAGCTGCTGCGCACCGAGCGGTACAGCCTGGACGCCGGGCTGCTGCGTCCCTACCTCGAGCTGGAACGGGTGCTCACCGACGGGGTGTTCGCGGCCGCCAACGGCCTGTACGGCATCACGTTCACCGAGCGCGACGACCTGACCGGCTACAACCCCGAGGTGCGGGTGTTCGACGTGAACGAGGCGGACGGCACCCCGATCGGGCTGTTCGTCGCCGACTTCTACACCCGCCCGGGCAAGCAGGGCGGCGCCTGGATGAACAACATGGTCGACCAGAGCCACCTGCTCGGCCAACGTCCGGTGGTCACCAACAACTCGAACCTGGTCAAGCCGCCGGCCGGGCAGCCGACGCTGATGACGTGGGACGACGTGATCACCCTGTTCCACGAGTTCGGTCACGCGCTGCACGGGCTGCTCGCCGACACCGCGTACGTGTCGCTGTCGGGTGCGCAGACCCCGCGGGACTTCGTCGAGTACCCCTCGCAGGTCAACGAGATGTGGGCGCTCGACCCGCAGGTGCTGCCGCGGTACGCCGTCCACCACGAGACCGGCGAGCCGATGCCGGCGGAGTGGATCGAGACCCTGCGCGGCTCGACCCTGTTCCAGCAGGGCTTCAAGACCACCGAGTACCTGGGCGCGGCCCTGCTCGACCAGCTGTGGCACACCACGCCGCTGGAGGAGCTGCCGACCGACCCCGAGCAGGTGGAGGAGTTCGAGCGCGCCGGGCTGGCCCGGGTCGGGATCGACTTCGACCTGGTGCCGCCGCGGTACCGCTCGACGTACTTCCGGCACACCTTCGAGGGCGGCTACGACGCCGGTTACTACTCCTACATCTGGTCGGAGGTGCTGGACGCCGACACCGCGGCCTTCATCACCGCCAACGGCGGCCTGACCAGGGAGAACGGGGAACGGTTCCGCCGCCACCTGCTGGCGAAGGGCGGCTCGGTCGACGTCATGGACTCCTTCCGCGACTACCGCGGCGCCGAGCCCGACCTCACCCACCTGCTGGAGCGCCGCGGCCTGAAGGTCTGACCCCGGGGACGGTTCTTCGATCTGCCAGATTCTGGCGGGTTTCGGGGACGGTTCTTCGATCCGCCAAATTCCGGCGGGTATCGGGGACGGTTCTTCGATCCGCCAAATTGTGGCGGGTATCGGGGACGGTTCTTCGATCCGCCGGATTCTGGCGGGTAATGGGGACACATCACCGCGGCGCGCCCTGCGTCCGTGCGCAGGAGAGGCTCAGGCGGCGCCGCTGTCTGCCTCGTTCGATCCGGCCACATGGATCCGCCTGACCCGGGTGGCGCTGAGTCCGGTGAGCCGCGCGATCTGGTCGTACGGGACGGAGCGCGTCCGCAGCGCCCGGATCGCGGCCGCCTGCATCCAGGGATCGAGATGCGCGAACTCGGTGAGGGACTCGGCGCCGGACGCGTGCCGCAGCAGCTCTTCAGCCTCAGCGTCGGTGAAGCGCGCCGTCCGGCCGGCGGGCCGAAACACCGGACGCGGGGCGGCGGGTCGAGCGATCTCGGCGAGGACCTCATCGGTCAGCAAGTGGGTGAGCGATGCACCGTCCAGCACCGGTGAGTTCCGGCCGAGCAGCCGCCGGCTGCTCCACGGGTAGTCCTCGGCCGCGTCGACAAGCTTCGCCTCGACCGGGTTGTTCCAGATGTAGCGCAGGAGGGTGATCACCTGGGCATCGTCCTCCACCGGCACGCTGCGGAACCGGTCCTGGAAGAGGTGCCCCACGCGTCCGTACTTCTTGTTGAACCACCCGGCATAGCGGATGCCCAGACGCTTCACGACCTCGCTGATCGGCTCGCCGACCTCCCGCAGCATCAGGTGAACGTGATTCGGCATCAGGCAGTAGCCCAGGACCTGGCAGCCGGACGGGGCTTTGGCCAGCGCCAGGCATTCGAGGAACCGGACGCAGTCGCGATCCTCGAGGAAGATGGCGTCCCGGTTCACTCCGCGCATCATCACGTGGTAGATGCCGGACGCGGCGCGTCGGCGGGCTTGGCGAGGCATGGGGTCGTCCTTTCTCCTCAAAGGACGGAGCGTAAGGCGACCTCAGCCGGCATTGCGAGGGGGCTGGGAGGAACTGTGGATAACTCTTTCCGCCAGCGCCAAGGCTGTGGATGAGCGGGTGATCTGTCCCCTTTGCCCGCCGGAATCTGGCGGATCGGAGAACCGTCCCCGATTTCCGCCGGAATCTGGCGGATCGGAGAACCGTCCCCGGGGTCAGGGGACGCGGGTGGCGATCAGGGACTTGAGGGCGTCCACGTCGTTGGGCAGGTCGACCACGTGGCGGGGGAGCTCCTCGATGCCGGCGAACCTCTCGGGGCGCTCGGGCTCGCGTCCGATCGCCTCCACGATCGTCTCGGAGAACTTCACCGGCAGCGCGGTCTCGGTGACCACCATCGGCACGCCCGGACGCGCGAACTCGCGCGCCACCTTCACCCCGTCCGCGGTGTGCGGGTCGATCAGCACCCCGTCGCGGGTGAGGACGTCGGCGATGGTCGCGAGCCGGTCGGCGTGGGTCGAGGACGACGACACGAACCCGAACGTGGCCGCCAGCGAGGCGAACTCCGGTGTGCCGGAGAGGTCGAAGAACCCGTCCCGGGGCAGTTCGACGGCGAACAGTTCCCGCACCCGCGCGGCGTCGCGTCCAAGCAGGTCGAAGACGAACCGCTCGAAGTTGCTGGCCTTCGAGATGTCCATCGACGGCGAGGAGGTGGCGTGCGTCTCCGCGGCCGAGCGGACGCGGTACACCCCGGTGCGGAAGAACTCGTCGAGGACGTTGTTCTCGTTCGTGGCCAGCACCAGGGTGTCGATCGGCACCCCCATGCTGCGGGCCACGTGCCCGGCCATGATGTTGCCGAAGTTGCCGGTCGGTACGCAGAACGACACCCGCTCGTCGTCGGTGCTGCTCACCCGCAGCCAGGACGCCACGTAGTACACGACCTGCGCGACCAGCCGCGCCCAGTTGATCGAGTTGACCGCGCCCAGGGAGTAGCGCTGCTTGAACGCCAGGTCGCCGGCGACCGCCTTCACCAGGTCCTGGCAGTCGTCGAACACGCCGTCCACGGCCACGTTCACGATCGACGGCTCGTCGAGGCTGAACATCTGCGCCTGCTGGAACGGCGTCATCCGGCCGGCCGGGGTGAGCATGAAGACCCGGACGCGCGGTAGTCCGCGCATCGCGTACTCCGCCGCCGACCCGGTGTCGCCGCTGGTCGCGCCCAGGACGTTCAACTGCGCGTCCCGCCGTTCGAGCTCGTACTCGAACAACTGCCCGAGGAGCTGCATGGCGAGGTCCTTGAACGCCGCGGTCGGCCCGCCGGACAGGTGCGCGAGCCACAGCCCGCCCTCGAGTCGGCTCACCGGCACGATCTCGGGGCTGGAGAAAACGGTGTCGTTGTAGGCCCGTTCGCAGATGCCGCGCAGGTCGTCGGGGTCGATGTCGTCGACGAACAGCGTCAGGACGGCGTGCGCCAGCGCGGCGTAGCCCTGCCCGGCGAGCAGCGTCCGCCACTCCCCCAGGGTCGCGGCGTCGACCTGCGGGTAGGCCTCGGGCAGGTACAGGCCGCCGTCGGGCGCCAGGCCCTCGAGCAGGATGTCGCTGAAGCCGGGCCGCGGGGCGTCCGGGAGCCCCCGGGTCGAGGTGTAACGCACCCCCAGACTCTATCGAGAACTGTTCACCGGCCGGCCCGCCGGCGAGGCCGCGGGCACCCGCGCGGCACCCGCTGGCGGGACGCGGCGCCCGCGAATTCCGGCAAGGCTGGACCTCCACCTCAGAAACTGCCCGCGACACTCCGGCTCAGGTTGCCTTTTGCCAAGCCGGGCCTTGATCATGGCTTGGTGTTCGATCCTGCCGCGCGCCCGCATCCTCAGCCGGCCGGTAGTGAGCTGACCAGGCAGGCGACGGAGATCCTGACGCATGCGCAGAACCTGGCTGATCAGTTGCGCGCCGAGGCCCAGGCCGAGGCCGATGCGGTGCGCGCCGAGACCGTCCGCAACCGCGAGCTGAACGACCAGCTGGCCCGTGAGGTCGCCGAGCACCGCGCAGCCGCCGAGGAGGCCATGACCAGCGCCGCCGCGCGTCTGGAGGAGGCCCGCCAGGACGCGGTCATGCTGTTCGAGGACGCCACCGAGCAGGCCGCGCTGATCACCCAGACCGCCGAGCGCACTGCGGCCGAGGTCGTCGCCGCGGCCCGCGCCGAGGCGTCCCGGGTCATGGAGGACGCGCAGATCAAGGCCGCCACGATCGCCAACACCACCAAGCGCACCGACGAGGAGGTGCGCCAGCGGTTGGACGCGCGGGTCGCGTCCGTCGACGCCGAGCTGACCGACCGGCGCCGCGCGCAGGAGACCGAGGAGGCCCAGCGTCGCGACCTGCTCGAGGCCGAACTGTCCGCGATGCGCGGCCACGTCACCGACGAGCTGGAGGCACAGCGCACCGAGCTGGAGGAGCAGGTCACGACCCTGCGCGCCGAGCTGGCCGCCGACCGCGAGCGGTTCGAGGCCGAGTCGGCGCAGGCCCACGCGAACGCGCAGGCCGAGCGGGAGTCGCTCGCCGCGGACGCCCAGTCGAAGGCGGACGAGCAACTGGCCGCGGCCGCCGCCCACGTGGCCTGGACCGAGCAGGCGATGGCCGAGCTGCGGGCCACCGTGGCCGCCGAGGCCGAGGCCGCCAAGCGCCAGCACCACAACGAGCTCACCGAGCACGCCCGCCAGGTGCGCGAGCAGGTGCAGCTGGCCCAGACCACTACCGCGCACCGCAACCAGGCCCTGGTCTCGGAGGCGAACGCGATCGCCGAGGACCTCCAGGGACGCGCCCGCGCCGTCCTCGAGGCCGCCGAACGGGACGCCGCGAACACCCGGCAGCAGGCGCAGGAGGAGGCCGAGCGGCTGCTCGCCAGCACCCGCGCCGAGGCCAAGGCCCAGATGGAGCGGGCCGAGCGCCGGCTGGCCGAGGCCGAGGCCGGCGCCAAGCTGATCCGCGAGCGCACCGCCACCGACCTGGAGAAGCTCCAGCGGGAGACCTTCGAAGCCGCCCGCACCTCGCGCGACGAGGCGGTCAGCCTGCTCAACCAGGCCCGGGTCGAGGCGGACGGCATCCGCACCGAGGCCCGCGCGCTGATGGACCGAGCCCGCACCGAGGTCGCGCAGCTCGCCCGCCGCCGCGACGACATCAACGCCCAGCTCGGGCACCTCTCCGGCGTCATCGAGGCCCTCGCGGTCTCCGAACGTCCCCACTCACAGACCCAGCAAGAAATGGAAGAAGGATCATGACCCAGCAGAACGCGGCCTTCCGGACGGTAATGCGAGGCTACGAGCCGGGCGAGGTCGATCGCGCCTTCGCAGACCTGCACAAGGCGCTCGAGCAGGCGCGGGCGGAAGCCGGCAACAACTCGGTCGCGGTCACCAAGCTGACCTCCCAGATCGCGCAGCTCGAGGAGCAGGCCAACGCCTACCGCGCGCGCATCGCCGCGTCCGAGCAGCAGGAGAAGGACGCCGCGCCCCCCACCTACACCGACCTGGGCGCCCGCATCGGCAAGATGCTGAAGCTCGCCGAGGACGAGGCCGCCGAGCTGCGCTCGAAGGCGAAGGCGGAGGCCGACCGGCTGGTGGCCGAGGCCGAGGCCGCCGCCGAGCAGACCCGCGCTGCCGCCGACCGCTACTCCGCCGACGTCACCAGCAAGACCGACGCCGAGGCCACCCACGCGCTGGAGGCCGCGAAGCGGCAGTCCGACGAGATCCTCGACTACGCCGACCGTGAGGCCACCGCCCGCCGCGAGGAGGCCGAGGCCGTCTACGAGCACCAGCGCGCCCGCGCCGCCGCGGCCGCCGCCGACTTCGAGAAGACCCTCGCCGAGCGCCGCGACAAGGCCGCCGGCGAGTTCGCCGTCCAGATGGAGGCCAACGACAAGGCGATCGCGCTGGCGCAGGAGCGCCAGGCCGCGATCGAGGCCGAGGCCGACCGGACGCTGGCCGAGGCGAAGGCGCAGGCCGACAGCCACCTCAAGGCCGCACGCGACGAGGCCGGCGCCCACGTGGACGCCGCCCGCCTGGCCGCCGAGAAGGTGCGCCGGGAGTCCGACCGCGAGCTGCAGGCCGCCACGGCCCGGCGCGACGCGATCACCGCCCAGCTCACCAACGTCCGCCAGATGCTGGCCACGCTGGGTGGCGCGGCGATCGTCAACCCGCTGGCCGATCCCGAGCCGGCCGTCGCCGAGCCTGAGATGGCCGACGAGGTCGAGGACGAGGTCGAGGCTGACGAGCTGGACGACGACGCGCAGGCCGAGGTCGAGGGCGACCTCGACGAGGCCGAGCTGGAAGAGGACCAGGACGACGAGACCGTCGTGCAGGAGACGCTGGCGTGAAGTTCCGCTACCTCGGCAACTCGGGGCTGAAGGTCTCCGAGATCTGCTACGGCAACTGGCTGACCCACGGTTCGCAGGTCGAGAACGAGACCGCGGAGAAGTGCGTCCGGGCGGCGCTCGACGCGGGCATCACCAGCTTCGACACCGCCGACGTGTACGCCAACACGGTGGCCGAGAAGGTGCTGGGGGACGCCCTGAAGGGCGAGCGGCGCGAATCCCTGGAGATCTTCACCAAGGTGTACTGGCCCACCGGGCCGGGCGGTCCCAACGACTCGGGGCTGTCGCGCAAGCACATCATGGAGTCGATCAACGGCTCGCTGAAGCGGCTGAAGACCGACTACGTCGACCTGTACCAGGCGCACCGCTACGACCACGAGACGCCGCTGGAGGAGACCATGCGGGCGTTCGCCGACGTGGTGCGCTCGGGCAAGGCGCTCTACATCGGGGTCAGCGAGTGGGACGCCAACCAGATCCGCGCGGGGCACGAACTGGCCGCCGAGATGGGCTTCCAGCTGATCTCGAACCAGCCGCAGTACTCGATGCTGTACCGCGTGATCGAGGAGTGGGTCGTGCCGACCTCGGCCGAGCTGGGGGTCTCCCAGATCTGCTGGTCGCCGGTCGCGCAGGGCGTCCTCACCGGCAAGTACCTGCCGGGGGAGGCCGCGCCGAAGAACTCGCGCGCGACCGACGAGCACGGTGGCGCGAACATGATCAAGCGGCTGATGGGCGAGCACGTGCTGACCGCCGTCCAGCGGCTGCGACCGATCGCGGACGAGGTGGAGCTCACCATGGCCCAGCTCGCGGTCGCGTGGGTGCTGCAGAACCCGAACGTCGCCTGCGCGATCATCGGCGCCTCGAAGCCGCGCCAGATCAACGAGAACGTGGCCGCGTCCGGCGTGGTGCTGACCCCGGCGATCATGTCGCGGATCGACGACGCGCTGGGTGACGTGGTGATCCGCAACCCGATGCTGACCGCCGAGAACACTCCGAAGGGACGACCCAGCTGAGCGACCTGGTGGAGGCGCTCGACAGCCGTCCCGGGCTGGAACTCCATGCGCTGACCGTGCTGCGGGACGGCGAACGCGTGCTCGAGCAGTACTGGGAGCCGTACGTCGCCGGCGACCGTCCGCTGGTGTACTCGGCCAGCAAGACGTTCGCCGCGACCGCGGTCGGGCTGGCGATCGGCGAGGGCCGGTTCGGCCTGCACGACCGGCTGTCGGACCTGCTGGGGGCCGACTTCCCGTCCGACCCGGCGCCGGGCGTGGCCGACTGGACGGTCCACCACCTGCTGTCGATGTCGACCGGTCACACCGAGGACACGCTGCCGGAGCTGATCGAGAACCTGCCGCCCGAGCAGTGGGTGTCCGGGTTCCTGGCGTTGGCGCCGGAGGGTGCGGTCGGGGAGCTGCACACCTACAACAACGGGGCGTCGTTCCTGCTCGGCGAGCTGGTGCGGCGCTCCACCGGACTGGACCTGCTGGAGTACCTGCGTCCGCGGGTGCTGGAGCCGCTCGGCATCGACGCCACCTGGGACCGGGACTGGATCGACCGCTGCCTGGGCTGGAGCGGGCTGCACATCGACGTTCGCGGCCTGGCCGCGATGGGCGAGCTGTTGCGCTGCGACGGCGTGTGGCAGGGACGGCGGCTGCTGCCCGAGGGCTGGGTGGCGCAGGCCACCCGCAAGCAGGTCGAGACGGCCGGCGAGGACAGCCCCGAGTGGGCGCTGGGCTACGGGTACCAGGTCTGGATGAACCGTGAGGGCTTCCGGTTGGACGGGGCGCACGGGCAGTTCGCGTTCGTCCTGCCCGAGCGCGGCCTGGTGGTGGCGGTGCAGTCCGCGCAGTCGACCACCCAGGACCTGATCGACGTCGTGTTCGCGCACCTCGACGACTTCGCCGGGACGGCCCCTGGGGAGCAGCCGGTGGGGGACGAACCGGCTGCGTCACACAGTGTCGCCGCGCTGCCCACCCCGTCCGACACCGGACTGGGTGCCGAATGGGCCGCCGCCGGCCCCATCCCGCTGGACGTGGCGATGGCGCAGCCCGGCGAGGAAGTCTCTCCCGCGCCCGACCTGGCGGACGTCCGGGCGTGGCGCGACGGTGGCCAGCTTCACCTTTCGATGGTGGCCGAGGGCCACGCGGTCCAGCTGGTGACCGAGCCCGGCACCTGGCTGCGCCAACCGCTGGTGCTGGGGGAGGCCGAGGTGCCGGTGGCGCTGGCCGCGGGCGCCGACGAGGCCGGCGACCTCCAGGTGAAGCTGGTGTTCACCGAGACCCCGCACACGCTGCGCCTGCGGATCGGTACCGACGGGACGTCCGGCACGACGTGGCACGTCCCGCCGCTGCACGGCCCGATCCTGGCCAACATGCGCGCCCACTGACGCGTCACCCGCCCCCGGGGACGGTTCTTCGATCCGCCAGATTCTGGCGGATATCGGGGACGGTTCTTCGATCCGCCAGATTTCGGCGGAAATCGGGGACGGTTCTTCGATCCGCCAGATTTCGGCGGGTATCGGGGACGGTTCTTCGATCCGCCAGATTTCGGCGGAGAAGGGGGACGGATCCCGTCCGCCCAGTTCCCGCGGGCAGTGCTGCCACTGCCCGCGAGCGCGGCGGCGTCCTAGCGTGGTCCCATGGACGCTCCGAAGCTCGAACTCCTTCCCGACGCTGACTTCGCCAAGGTGCTGTGTGTCGTGGCCCACCCCGACGACGTCGAGTACGGGACCTCGTCCGCGGTCGCAGCCTGGACCTCACGCGGCGTCGAGGTGGCCTACCTGCTGCTCACCCAGGGCGAGGCCGGCATGCAGATCCCGCCGGAGGAGACACGGACGCTGCGCGCGGGCGAGCAGCGGGCGGCCTGCGACGCGGTGGGCGTGAGCAGCCTCACGATGCTCGACGGGCCGGACGGGATGCTGGTCTACTCCCTCGACCTGCGGCGCGCGATCGCGCGGGAGATCCGCCGGTTCCGTCCCGACGTCGTGGTCACCGGGTCGTGGGAGGACGAGTTCATCGCAGGGCTCAACCAGGCCGACCACCGGGCCGCCGGTCTGGCCTGCGCGGACGCCGTCCGCGACGCCGACAACACCTGGGTCTTCCCCGAACTGGCCGCCGAGGAGGGCCTGCCGAAGTGGGGTCCCACGTGGCTGCTGGTGGCCGGGCACAGCCGTCCGACACATGGCGTCGACATCTCCGGGGAGCCGCTGGAACTGGGGATCGCCTCGCTGGAGGCGCACGCCGGCTACCTTGCCGCGATCCCCGGCCACCCCGCGCCGCGCGACATGATCGGCGGGTTCACGGCCCAGGCCGGACAGGCTCTGGGCGTGGCGAACGCCGTCCTGTTCCGCGCCTTCAAGCTGCGCTGAGCGCTGCGGGCGGGGCGAAGAGAACTGTCCCCCGTTTTCCGCCGGATTGTGGCGGATCGAGGAACCGTCCCCGATACCCGCCGAAATCTGGCGGATCGAGGAACCGTCCCCGATACCCGCCGGGATTTGGCGGATCGGAGAACCGTCCCCGGTCAGCGGGCGTAGCGGGTGACGAAGTTGCGCAGGACGAGGTGCTGCTGGCCGTTCACCTTGCTGGAATGAGCCATCACGATCAGGTCGTCGAGCTCGGAGGGGTCGAAGTAGCCGGCGTGCTGGTAGATCCGCATCCGCGCGGTCAGGTCGTCCGCGTCCAGCTCGGGGTGGAACTGGGTGACGTAGACGTTCTCGCCCACCCGGTACATCTGCACCGGGCAGTCCTCGCCGGTGGCCAGCATCTCCACCCCGGACGGCGCGCCGTTGGCCGCCTCCTTGTGCCCGACGAACGCGTGGAAGGACGGACGGACGCCGTCCAGCAGCGGGTCCTGGCGCCCGGCCTCGGTCAGCGTCACCACGATCGGCCCGACCGGCTCCCCGTAGCTGCGGTCGACCACCCCGCCCAGGTGGGTGGTGACCGCCCCGACGCCGTAGCACATGCCCAGGAACGGGTAGTCGGTGTCGACGATCTCGTCGATCAGCGCGAGCAGGTCGGCCTCCACGCGCTGCTGGATCGCGGTCTTCTGCGAGTCGGAGATGTTGAACGAGCTCCCGCCCAGGATCACACCCGAGTAGTCGGCGAGGTCGAGGGCAGGTAGCGGCTCGGACTCGACCCGGACGTGCACCAGCTCGTCGGGCTGGAGCCCGGCGTGGCGCAGGACGGAGCGGTACTCGGCCGCGGCGGCCTCGTTGTGGTCACGGGTGGCCAGGAGCAGGAACGGCTTCACGGAACGAAGGGTAACCGTCGAACGGAGTCCGGCGACCGGTCTCGTCCAGCAGCAGCCGCAGCGCGGCCTCCGGCCCGCCGGACGCCCGCTGCCGCGCGTAGCTCGCGCCATGCTCGGCCAGCTCCCCGGCGAAGGCCAGCTCCGCCGCGCAGCCGAGATCGCGGGCCACCGGCGCCAGCCGGTCGAGCCACGCGGCGAGGTCCTCCCGCAGCGGCACCTCCCGGCGCGAGTGGTGGGGCGTGATCACGTCCGCGTCCAGGCCGTAGCGGGCCGCACGCCACTTGTTCTCCCGCACCAGCCACGGCGGCAGCGACTCGGCCGTCCGGTCATGCTCCCAGGCACGGGCGAGGTACTCGGCGAAGCACTGCGTCAGCGCCGCCAGGCACCCCAGCTCGGCCAGGGTGGGCACCGAGTCACCGACGCGGTTCTCCACCGTCCCGAACCGGGGCGACGGCCGGACGTCCCACCGGATCTCCCCGGGGACGCTGATCATGCCGCACGCGATGAGGTCGTCGGCGTAGGCCTCGAACTCGCTCCACCGGGTCATCGGGTACGGCAGCCCGTTGGTGGCCAGCTGCTGGAACAGCATCGTGCGCTGGGACGCGTACCCGGTGTCCTCGCCCTCCCAGTACGGGGACGAGCACGTCACCGCCAGCAGGTACGGGTAGAAGCGCGCCAGCCCGGTGGTGATCGGCAGGGCCAGGTCCCGGTGCGCGACGCCGACGTGCACGTGGGTGCCGCAGATCGCCATCTGGCGTCCCCAGTAGCCGTTGCGCTCGGCCACCACGTCGTAGCGCGGCCCCGCGAACCGCGGTTGGTCGGACGCCCGGCTGGACGGGTGCGTGCCGGCGCCGATCAGCCCCACCCCCAGGGACGCGGCCGCGGACCGCACCTCGGCGAGCCGTCCGGCCACGTCCGCCACCGCCTCGCCGACGGTGCGGTGCACGCCGGAGACCAGCTCGATCATGCTCTGGAGGTACTCCTTGCGCACCGGCGCGTCCTCGCCGCCGCCGCACGCCTCGAGCACCCGGGACGCCGCCGGCGCCAGCTCGCCGCTCCCGAGGTCGACCAGCCCGAGCTCCCACTCGATGCCCACGCTCGACCGGGCGGACGGGGCGAACTCCACCGGCATGTCGCGCTCCTCCATCGAGAGGCCCCGATTCTAGGGGCCGAACACAGGGCCGACAGTGGCGCGGGCGCCGGAATTCGTCCGGCGTTCGCAGGATTGCGGCCTGACAGCCGGACTCTGTGAGCGTAATGTTTGTCGGCTATGCATGACTTCCCACCGGACGTCGACGCCTACACACCGGCCGAGACGTCACGCCCCGACACCCGTAGCCCGGCCAGGTTCCTGGTCTGGCTGCTGCGGGCGCAATGGGACGTGGTCGCAGCCATGGCGGTGGCGGGTCTGATCTGGTTCCTGCCCGGCGCGCTGAGCCCGCTGCTGCTGGGCAAGGCGATCGATTCGGGCGTCCTGCGGGGCGACATGTGGGCCACGCTGGGCTGGGCCGGGCTGCTGGCGTTCGTGATCGTGTGCGGCGCCGCGGCGGGCATCACGCAGCACACCCTCGCCGTCCGCGGCTGGCTGATCGCCCTGTACGGCACCCAGAAGCTGGTGACCCGCAAGGCCGTCCAGCTGGGCCACGTGCTCAGCCGCCGGCTGCCGACCGGCGAGGTGCTGAGCATCTCGTCGTCCGATTCGAACACGTTCGGCCAGACCGTCGAGGTGGTCTCGCGCGGGCTCGGCTCGCTGGCCGCGTTCGCGCTGGTGTGCGGGCTGATGTTCACCACGTCCCCGCCGCTGGGCTGGGTGGTGCTGATCGCCGCGCCGCTGCTGGTCGGGGCGGCGTCGCCGGTGCTGCGTCCGCTCAACCACGCGCAGACCGCCGAGCGCACCCAGACCGGCGAACTCACCTCGATGGCCACCGACATCGTCTCCGGCCTGCGCATCCTGCGCGGCATCGGCGGCGAGCGGACGTTCGGCAAC
Organism: Actinomycetota bacterium; assembly: GCA_020161755.1. Taxonomy (GTDB): domain Bacteria; phylum Actinomycetota; class Actinomycetes; order Propionibacteriales; family Propionibacteriaceae; genus Propionicimonas. The sequence continues at coordinate 31,873 of JAIUOS010000010.1, read as the reverse complement.
AACTACGCGGTGCAGTCGCAGAAGGTGCGCCGGCTCGGTGTGGCCACCGGCACCTGGCAGGCGGTCACCGAAACGATCAGCGTCCTGGTGTCGGGGATGCTCCTGGTGACGCTGGTCTGGTTGGGCTCCCACGAGATGCTCGCCGGACGCCTCACCGTCGGCCAGCTGATCAGCTTCGTCGGCTACGCGCTGTTCATGGTGTGGCCGCTCCAGACGTTCTTCGAGTTCGCCCAGAAGTGGGTGCAGGGGCTGGTGTCGGCCCGCAAGACCATCGCGCTGCTCAACCCCGAGCTGCCGTTCAGCCAGGGCGACGAGCCGCTGTCGCCGCGGCCGCGGCTGGTCGACGCCGCGTCCGGGGTGGCGGTCGAGCCGGGACGGTTCCTGGCCGTGGTCAGCGGCGTCCCCGAGGACTCGGCCGCGCTGGCCGACCGGCTCGGACGCTACCTGCCCACCGAGCAGGGGTTCGAGGCCGACGAGGACGAGTCCGAGTTGAGCGGACGCGCCGCGCGCCGGGCCCGGGTCGAGAAGGACGCGCGCCGCGCCGAGGCCGCGGCCAGGGACGCCGAGGAGGGCGCCCGGCCCTGGGGCGTGACCGCGGACGGCGTCGACTACGGGCGGCTGCCGCTGGCGTCCCTGCGACGCACCGTGGTGGTCAGCGACACCGCCAGCCAGCTGTTCGCCGGCACGCTGCAGCAGGCGGTCGACCCGTGGGGGACGCACTCCCGCGAGCAGGCCGAGGCGGTGCTGCACGCCGCCGCCGCCGAGGATGTCTACGCGGGCCTGCCCGGCGGGTGGGACGGCACCATCGACGAGCTGGGACGCGGACTGTCCGGCGGCCAGCGGCAGCGCGTGGTGCTGGCTCGGGCGCTGCTGCTCGACCCGGAAGTGCTGGTGCTGGTCGAGCCGACGTCCGCCGTCGACGCCCACACCGAGGCGTCGATCGCCGAGCGGCTCGTGGTCCAGCGCCGCGGACGCACCACGGTGGTGATGACCGCCTCACCGCTGCTGCTGCACCACGCCGACGAGGTGAGCCTGCTGGTGGACGGACGCGAGGTCGCCCGCGGACGGCACGCCGACCTGTTGGGTGATGACCGCTACCGCGCGGTCGTGGGACGAGGAATGGAGGAGGACGAATGATCACCCCGCGGAGTTCCTCACCTCCGCTGCGCTCCCCCGAACGACCCCGTGGGGGCCCCGAATGAGCAACGAGACCCGCATGAGCGACGAGACCCGCACCACGTCGTCGCGCCCCGTCCCCGCCCCCGAGCCCCTCTGGAGCGCGCCCGACGACGGGATCCCGGCCGAGCTCCGCGTGACCCCCGGCCTGCCGTGGTCCGAGCGTTGGGCCGCCCTGTGGCGCCGCCACCGAGTGCGCGGCGAACGGGCGCGCGCGTTCTACGCGGCGTCCCGCAACCCCGAGCGGGGCCTGCCGGTGGCCGGCAACGCGGCCGCCTGGGCGTTCGTGAAGCGGCTGCTGCGCACCCGCAAGCCGATGTTCGCCCTGACCGTGGTGACGAACCTGGCCGCGGCGATGGCCGGCCTGATCGTGCCGCGCCTCCTGGGCAACCTGGTCGACGAGGTGACCGGCGGCTCGGCGGCCGCCGCCCAGGTGGACTCGATCGTGATCGGCGTGATCGTGGTCGTCCTGATCCAGGCCGCGCTGGTGTTCGCGGCCCGGAGGGCGTCCGCCGTGCTCGGCTACGACCTGCTGGCGGCGGCCCGCGAGGAGATCGTCGACACCGTGCTGCGCCTGCCCCTGGGGCGGGTCGAGGCGGCGTCCAGCGGTGACCTGCTGACGCGGATCACGTCCGACGTCTCCAAGATGAGCCAGTCGGTGCGCTGGGCATTCCCGCAGTTGGTGATGTCGGCGGTGCTGGTGGTGGCGAGCCTGGTGGCGCTGGTGCTGAACTCGCCGTTCCTGGCGATCTCGATCCTGGGGTCGCTGGTGGTGCTGGTGCTGGCCACGAAGGCGTACCTGAAGAACGCCGGCGCCGGCTACATCACCGAGTCGGGTACGTATTCGCGCATCAACTCCACCACCACCGAGACCGTGGAGGGTGCGCGGACGGTGGAGGCGCTGGGGCTTGGTGCGGGCCGGATCGCGATCGGCGACGCCGACATCGCGGAGTCGAACCAGGCCGAGCGCTACACGATGACGCTGCGGAACCTGTTCTTCATCTTCCTCGACGTGTCCTACCAGCTGCCGCTGGTCGGGGTGGTGCTGCTCGGCACCTGGGGCTACGCGCAGGGCTGGGTGACGCTCGGCCAGATCACCACCGCGGCGATCTACGTGCAGGGACTCGTCGAGCCGATGGACCGGCTGATCCAGGTGTTCGACACCCTCCAGGTGGGGCTGGCGGCGACCACGCGCCTGCTCGGCGTCGCCGAGGTGCCCGAGGACCGGACGCCCGGCGACGCGGTGCCCGAGGGGACGGAGGTGGTCGGCTCCGACCTGCGCTTCGCCTACCGTCCGGGAACCGACGTGCTGCACGGCATCGACCTCGACCTGCGTCCGGGGGAGCGGCTGGCGATCGTCGGCCCGTCCGGGTCGGGCAAGTCGACACTCGGACGGCTGCTGGCCGGCATCAACGGTCCGCGGACCGGCGAGGTCGACATCGGTGGCGTCGACGTGATGGAGCTGCCGCTGGACGTGCTGCGCACCGAGGTGGCGCTGGTCACCCAGGAGCACCACGTGTTCGTCGGGTCCGTGCGCGACAACATCGTGCTGGCCCGCGACCGTGAGCTCGAAGGGGACGCGGTCGACGCGGCGGTGCTGGACGCGCTGCGCGCGGTGGACGCCCTCGACTGGGTGGAGCGGCTGCCGCAGGGCCTGGACACGATGCTCGGCCACGGCCGGGTGCACCTGACCCCGGCCCAGGCCCAGCAGGTGGCGCTCGCCCGGCTGATGGTGGCCGACCCGCACACGCTGGTGCTGGACGAGGCGACGTCGCTGATCGACCCGCGCACGGCCCGGCACCTGGAGGGTTCGATGGCCGCCCTGCTGGAGGACCGGACCGTGATCGCGATCGCCCACCGCCTCCACACCGCGCACGACGCGGACCGGATCGCCGTCGTCATCGACGGCCGGATCGCCGAGCTCGGCTCCCACGCCGAGCTGATCGCCCGTGACGGCGAGTACGCCCGTCTCTGGCGCACCTGGCGCAGCTGACCGTCCGTCCCCGCACAGACGCCCCCGAAACTCACAAACGCCCCCGAAGTTTCGGGGGCGTTTGTGAACATCGGGGGCGTTTGCGGGACGGGAGTCCGGACGGGCGGACGGAGGGGCGGAGGGGGCGGACGGAAGGCCCGGGCGGGAGCCTCAGAGGGTCAGGAGCACCTTGCCGGTGTTGTCGCCCGACTCGAGCCGGCGGTGGGCGTCGGCGACCTGCTCGAGCGGGAACCGGGTCTCGGGGGCGAGCCGGATCCGCCCCGATTCGACCAGCGGCCACACCCGGGCCACCACCTCGGCGCAGATGGCCGCCTTCTGCTCGAGCGGACGGAACCGCAGGCTGGTCGCGGTCACGGTGGCGCGGCGGGTCAGCAGCCGGTTCAGGTCGAGGGTGCCCTTGCGGCCGCCCTGCAGGCCGATGACGACCAGCCGTCCGTCCATCGCGAGGGCGGCCACGTTCGCCTCCAGGTACTTGGCGCCCATCACGTCCAGGATCACGTCGACGCCGCGCCCGCCGGTGGCCTCAGCCACCGCGGCCGTCCAGTCCTCGTGGTAGTCGATGGCCACGTCCGCGCCGAGGCTGCGGCACAACTCGCGCTTCTCCGGCGTCCCGGCGGTGACTAGGACGCGGGCGCCGAGCGCCTTGGCGTACTGGATGGCGAACGTCCCGATGCCGCCCGCGCCGCCGTGGATGAGCACGGTCTCGCCGGACGCGAGGTGCACGTGCGCGAAGTTCGACACCACCGTCGCCGCCACCTCGATCAGGCCGGCGGCGCTGACGAGGTCGACCCCGTCCGGCACCGGCACGACCTGTCCGGCGGGCACGGCCACGAACTCGGCGTAGCCGCCGCCGGCAAGGAGCGCGACGCACTCGTCCCCGACGTGCCAGCCGGTGACGCCCTCGCCGAGCTCCTCGATCATCCCTGACACCTCCATGCCGATCACCTCGCTGGTGCCCGGCGGCGGCGGGTAGAAGCCCTGCCGCTGGAGCAGGTCGGCGCGGTTCACCCCGGCCGCGCGGACGCGGATCAGGACCTCCCCGGGACGAGGCTCCGGACGCGGGGTGTCCGCGATGGCCAGGTTCTCGGGCCCTCCGGGCTCGGTGACGGTGACGATGCGCATGGCCCCAGCTTTCCACCCCGGCGGGTGGCGGTGCGTCCGGGGGCGGCCAGTAGGATGAGCCGACCCGGCGAGGTCGCATAGTGGACTAGTGCAGCCGCCTTGAAAGCGGCCGAGCTGAAAGGCTCCGTGGGTTCGAATCCCACCCTCGCCGCTACGCCGGAAGAGGGGGTCCTGTGGCGTCGACGACTCACCAGATACGACAGCGCCCACCCCTGCGCGCGCTCGCCCTCGCCGCGGTGCTGATGCTGGTGGGGCTGGTGCTGGTGCTGATGGCCGAGCTCCTCGACGGCAACCTGTGGCTGACCGTCACCGGGCTGCTGGTGGTGGGCGCGGGCCTGGTGCTGTTCGGCACCGCCTGGGTGGCATCGCGGGTGGCCCGCGTCCAGGTGGTGCTCGACGAGGACGGCTACGTGATCCAGGGACGCGAGTCGGCCCTGTCGGGCCGGTGGGCGGACGTGAAGCGCCTCACCCGCGGCTCGGACCGGATCACGCTGTACCGGGGCGACGGCCACCGGGTGCAGCTGGTCGTGCCGGGCGGGCACCCGTCCGAGCTGGACGACCTGGGCGCCGACATCACCCGCCGTCTGGACGCCGATCGCGGCTACCGCTCCTGAGCCTCCCGGGCCTCCGGGGGGGGGATCCTCAGCCACAGGCGCCGAACGGCCGGACGGGAACCCCGTCCGGCCGTTCGGCGTCAGGTCACTTCTCGGGGTGGTAGGCGCAGGTGTCCTCGAGGTCGTCGCTCTTGGCCTTGGAGGTCGACGATTTGGTGGGTGAGGCGGTCGCGCTCGGCGAGGTGGAGGAGTTGGCCGTCGCGGTGGCGGACGGGGTCGCGTCCACGCCCTTCTCGGTCTCCTTCAGCGCCTTCTGGACGCGGGCCCGGACGGCCGTCCAGTTCGGGTCGTAGGACTGGAAGCCGGCGTCGCCGGGGGTGAACACGACGCTGCGGAGCTTGGTGTTCTTCACCTTCACGCCGAGGTCGACCAGCGCCGAGAGGAGGTTGCGGGGCACGTCCGTGGTGATCGTGTTCTCGCCCGCCTTGGCGATGTCCTGGAAGTTCGCGAGCACCTTGTCCGGCGTCGTCTGCTGCACGACCGCGTTGATCACGCAGCGCTGGCGCTCCATGCGCTTGTAGTCGTCGAGGCCGTAGCGTCCGCGGGCGTACCAGAGCGCGTCGTGGCCCTTCATCAGCTGGTTCGGGCCGACCTTGAGGTAGTAGTCGGGCTTGATCCCGGCGTCGGTCTGGCCACCCACCGGGATGGGGTAGTTCACGTTCAGCCGGATGCCGCCGATGGCGTTGATGAAGTCCTTGAACCCGTCCATGTTGACCTTGACGAAGTAGTCGATCTTCAGGCCGAGCGCGTAGCCGACCGACACCTTCATGACGCTGGCGCCGAAGTCCTTGGTCTTGCCGAGGATGTCGTGCGGGACCTTGGTGGGCACCACGCGGTACATCGCGTTGAGCAGGAACTGGGACCGGGTGTACAGGTCGGTGCTGCCCGAGGTGAAGCCGTTCGGGTAGTACTTGTGCAGCGGCGAGTCGGGCGGGAACGGCATCTTCTCGGTGTTCCGCGGGAGCGTGAACAGCGTGGTGGCGCCGGTGTGGGTGTCGATGGACGCGACGATCACGGTGTCGGTGCGGTCCCCCTCGGACGAGGACCGCCCGGTGCCGGAGTCGCCCCCGATGATCAGGAAGTTGAGGCGGTCCTTGTTCGCCCACGGGTCCGCGACGTCGATGGTCGGCTGCGTGGAGTTCGGGGTGTCGTCCGCGCCGATGATCTTGTCGAGGGTGTCGCCGGTGGTCCAGGCGATGTTGGCGCCGACGGCCATCGGCGCGGCCACCACGAAGGACAGCAGGCCGACGACGGCGGCGCCCGCCGCGCGCTGCCCGACCGACGGGTTGGACGGACGCAGCGCCAGGTGGGTGACGCCGATGACGACGACCCAGATCAGGGCCAGCACGAGCAGGGCGACGGCCAGGGCCTGTGGCGCCCCCTGGGTGCCGAGGACGAAGTTCTCGACCATCTTTCGGTTCACCAGGACAAGGCCGATGACACCGCCGATGAGGACGACGAAGAGGCCGAGGACGATCCCTCCGGCCACCCGGCGTCCGGCGCGGATCAGGCCGAGGCCGGGGATCAGGGTGCCGAGCGCGGTCCAGCCGAGAGCGCTGGAGAAGCCCCGACGAGGCTCTGCTGCCCGTCTCGCGGGTCCGGCGGAGTCGCTGACGCCGTCCGTGTCTGCGACTCGACGCGCGGGCGCGCCTTCGGGCGCGGAGAAGTCATTCGTCATTCGGGTGGGGTCCTTACTACAGAAGCAGAGCCGGATCAAGCGTACCCGCCTGCGCCAAAATGCCCGATTCGGGCTCACTTTGCCGCCGCCGAGCGCAGCCTTGTAGGCTGACGTGCGGTCTTGGAGGTGTCGCCTAGTCCGGTCTATGGCGCCCGCCTGCTAAGCGGGTTTCGGGCTTCAACCCGATCGTGGGTTCAAATCCCACCACCTCCGCCATGACAAGGGCAAACGCCCCTCCCTGGGTGATCCTCGGGAGGGGCGTTTGGGGGTCCTGGAGGGCGATTTGTCTCAATTCTTGTCCTCAGTTGCTCTCCAGCGAGGCCCTTGAGAGGCCTTGTGTCCCGGGCTGCTCAGGGGTGTCCGGTTACGTTCGGATTTGCCCGTCGACCGTCACGATGGGACGTGGTGGCGGTCGGCACGGGCGCGCCGAGTATGGAACGGCAGCCACTCGACGTTCGTCCAGCCGTCCCGGGCCAGCCGCTCATCGGCCCGGGAGCGCATGACGGCCTCGGGAAGGTCCAGGAGCCCGAACACCCAGCCGGCCCCGGTGCAGCGACACTGGGGTGGTCTTGCCTGCGCAGGGCGCGCCGAGCAGGAAGAGCTTCATGAGTGCAGCGCCAGGTAGATCGACGGCATGGCGACGATGCCGACGACGATGCTCACCGAGTTCAGGAACGCCGACAACTCCACGTCCAGCCCTGCGCGAGCGGTGAACACCGGCATCATGGACGCGATCGGGGCGAACAGGATCATCACCACTACCAGCCGGGCGTCGGACGGCAGCGGCAGCAGGTACCAGCACAACACAGCCGCGACAACGGCGAAGGCGTAACGGACGCCGAGGATCCGGGCCGCCGCCCGGTACTTCTGGGGATGCAGCTTCAACTCCATCCCGATGCCGATCATCAACATGGCCAGGAACGGGTTCGCAGCGCCCACGATCGACGTGAACGTGATTACCGGGTCGGGCAGCCGCAGGTCCAGCAGCCGCATCGCCAGCAGCACAACGTAGGTGACGAACACCGGCGATCCGGCCAGCGTCCTGACGAGTTCGCGCCATCCGCGCTTGCCCGGCTCGCTGGCCAGGCGCATGCCCCAGCCGTAGGCCACGCCGGCCGAGGAGAAGGCCGTCCCGAAGTCGAACAGGGTCGAGTAGATCGTCGCGTGCGGGCCCATGAAGCCGCCCAGGTACGGCGTGGCGAACGCCCCGATGTTGTAGCTGTCGGAGTTGAGGACCGCGAACGCCTGCGCCTTCCGTCCGCCGCGCATATTGAGGACGTAGCCGAGCACCTGCTGCGCGATGTTGAGCGCGAACGCCAGCAGCGTCAGCCCCAGCAGGGCGTACTCCAGGTGGCGTGGATGCGATCCAGGGTTCGCCCCGGCGTCCCGTCCGGTGGCGACCCGGACGCCTGACGACGGTCATCGTCGTGCTGGCGGCCAGCGTCGTGCTCTCGCTCGCTCCGCGGTACTCGACGCTGATGGGAGTCGGGCTCGCCGCTGTCGGGCTGCTCGCCCTGCCGTTCGCCTGGGCCGGTCCCGACGCCAACCCGACGGGGACGAGCGAGCGTGCCACGCGGCGATCAGCCCTCGCCTGGGCGCTGACCGTCGTGGTCGCGTGCGTGTGCGAGTTGGCCGCGTTCACCTTCGGACGGATCGTGCCCGAGCGATCCGCGGAGTTCCCCTCGATCTCCATGGTGGTGGATCCGCTCCTCCACCAGCCCTGGCCGCGGGCAGCGTTCATCCTGGGGTGGCTGGCCCTGGGCCTTCTGCCCGTCCGTCCCGCCGCCCGTCGGTCGGCGGGGCAGACGGCAGCGCACGGGCGGGTCGGCGGCGACGTCCATCGAGCGCAGCAGGCAGGCTGACGATGAGCTTCGTCCCGATCGTGATCTACCTCCTGGCCATCGTGACAGCGCTCTGCCTCGTCATCATCGGGCGCTTGCGTCCGGACTTGATCGCGCCGCTGGGTGCGATGTTCGGCCGGGTTCTCCGAAACCGTGCTGCCCGGGTGATGCTGATCGTGTTCTGGTGGTGGCTGGGCTGGCACTTCCTGGCCGGTGTCACGCTGGACACGCTTGCGTAGGGTGGCGAGCGCGGCGGTCGATCCAGTTCTTGACAGCCCACCCACACTGCTCCGCTGCAAACTCGTCCAGAGTCGCCGATGTCGAGGCAGCGCCAAGCCAGTCGACCCGATGCGTTACCCCGAAGCCGTCGTTGTCAGGGCTCGTCAGCAGTCGGCGGTCAAGCGTTACCCAGAAATCGTCGTTGTGGCGGGCCGATTAAGCCTGAGAACGACGATTTCGGGGCAGCGCTCGGTGGCGGGAACCGATTGAGCGGCCATAACCCAGATCTCGGGGGAATGCTCGCCCATTCCTTGACCTGACGGTCGTCCGGCCCGACCGAAACCCGCTGGACGAAGCCAGCCGCGGCCGGCGGCCAGGTGCGCCCTGAGTTGATCGCTGGTCAGGACGGGCCGAGCAGACCGTCCACGTCGGGCAGATCAGCGAACTGCGAGAACGTGCCCTGCTCGGCGATCTCCTTGGCCGCGTCCAGAAAGGCACCCCACGCCACTCTGGCGAGCGTGCCGCCGACACTGATCCGGCGGACGCCGAGGCTCGCGGCTTCGGCGACGGTCGTGAACGGCGCGTTGATCAGCAGGTTCACCGGTTTGGGCGCGACCGCGGCCACGATCGCCGCGACCTGGTCCGGCGAGGTGATGCGTGGAGCGTAGAGACAGTCTGCGCCGGCTTCGGCATAGGCCTGCAGCCTGCGGATCGTCTCATCGAGGTCGGGCCGGTCCCAGACGAAACCCTCCGACCGAGCGGTCAGCACCACAGGCGTGCCACTCTCGTCGATCGCCGCCCGTGCGGCTCGGATACGGTCCGCGGCCAGTCCGAACTCGAGCAGGGGATGAGCCGGGTCGCCGGAGAAGTCCTCGATCGAGAGCCCGGCGACGCCGGTCTGCACCGCGAGGGCCACGTTCGCGGCCACGCCGTCGGGGCTGCTGGCGAACCCGTTCTGGAAGTCGGCGTTCACCGGGACGTCCACCGCAGCGGCGATCAGCCGGAGGTGTTTCAGGGTCAGGTCGAGACCGATCGTGTTGTCCGCGTGCGCCGTCGTCCACGCGAAGCCCGAGCTCGTGGTGGCCAGTGCCGGGAAGCCCATCCCGGCGAGCGCCCTCCCGCTGCCCTCGTCCCACGGGTTCGGCATCACGAAGCAGCCGGACTCGTGCAGTCGCCGGAACTCCGCCACCCGTTCGTGGCTGGTGACCATGACGCACTCCGTTCCCCGGGACGGGTTGCGCCCACCCCGGACCTAGACCTGCAGCGTAGGTTCGCCGCCGGGGAGGATCAACGCATGGTTGCCGCCCGACTTGGGCTTCCGACGTGTCGGTGTCACAGTGGACGGCAGGTCCCCAGGAGGACCCCGGACGAGGGAGCCGTACCCGGACAGCGACAAGACGGCCTGGAAGGGTTGCCATGTCCTGGGTGGTGCTGGTGCTCGCCGGCGTCGCGGAAGCGGTGTGGGCGATCGCCCTGGGGAAGTCCCAAGGCTTCTCGCAGTGGGTTCCGACCGTCGTGTTCCTGGTCGCGCTCGGCGCGAGCATGACCGGGCTCGCGTGGGCGATGCGCACGCTGCCGACCGGGACGGCCTACGCCGTCTGGGTCGGCATCGGCGCGGCCCTCACCGTCACGTACGGCATGGTGACGGGGACGGAGTCCGCCTCGGTCTGGCGGGTGTTGTTCCTCGCCATGATCATCGGCGGGGTGATCGGGCTGAAGGCGATCGACTGACGGCGGAGCCGATGGTGTGATGCGCGCGTCACATCGTGACATCAGAACTCACGCCTTCGGTGTGTCAGCAACACCAGATGAGGAGGCACCATGCCAAGCGCAAGCCGCACCACCACGCCGATCAGCGTCGACGAGCCCCAACTCGAGGGCCGCTACGCCGAACTCGGCCCGTACACGATCGCGTTCGAGACCTTCCGCTCCGACGCCGATCCAGCCCCGTACTTCGTCGGCCTGCCCGACGACCGCTGCCAGTGCCCACACTGGGGTGTCGTCACCAACGGGCAGGTCACCTTCCGCTGGGCCGACCACGCCGAGACCTACGTCGCCGGCGAGGCCTACTACGCGCCACCCGGACACCTGCCGCTGGTGAGTGCGGGGACGAGCGTCGTGGAGTTCAGCCCCACCGAGGAGCACAACCGCACGATGGACGTCGTCCAGGCGAACCTGGCCAGCATGAGCGGGGCAACGTCATGACGGCAACAGCCACCCGGGACGCCGCGCAGGTACCGGACACCGGCATCCCCGGCCTGGCCGGGTTCGTGGAGTTCCTCGAAACCGGTGTTGCCCGCGAAGGCGTGTTCGCGGACGACCTCTTCGCCGACCTCAGCTTCCCGCACTGGCGGCTGCAGGCGACATCGGCCGCCGAACTCGTGGCGATCCGCGGCGAGCGGCATCCCTGGCCGGGACGCGTGCGGGTCGAGCGTGCCGCCCCAACCCCGTCCGGCTTCGTGGTCGCGCTCGAGGAGCGCTGGCACGCCGAGGGCCAGGACTGGTACTGCCGCGAGGGGTTCTGGGCCGATGTCCAGGACGGAATGATCACCGGACTACGGGTGATGTGCACCGGGGACTGGGACGAGGCGCTGCAGCGTGCCCACGCCGAGGCGGTAACACTGACCCGTCCGTGACCCTGCCGATGCCGACGTCGGCTGCCTACCATGAGGCCGTGGTGGCCGATCCGGCACTTCCGCAAGGTGCCATCGAACAGGCCGAGACCGCCTGGGCCGAGGGACGGGCGGCGGAGGCGTCCGCGCTGTTCGGCGACGCGATCGCCGATGCGCGTGCCCGAGCCGACGTGCACGGATGGACGCGAGCCGTCCTCGGCCTGGCGGCCACCCAGCGGTTCGGGCCGGACCCGGGCCGGCTGCCCGCGCTGCTGGCCGAGGCGCTCGCCGCCCAGCCAGGCGCCGCTGACCGCGTCCGCCTCCTGGCGGCGCTGGCCCGCAGCTGGGTGTACGCCGGGACGGCAGGACGGGCCGTCCGGTTCGCCGACGAAGCCCTGGCCCTGGCACGGACGGAGGGCGAACCCGGCGCGCTCGCGGATGCCCTCGATGCCGCGCTGACCAGCCACTGGGGTCCCGACGAACTCGGCCGGAGGCGCGACCTGGCCGCCCAACTGGACGAGGTGGCCGCACACCTCCTCGGCGCCGACGCGCGACTGCAGGCCCACCTGTGGGGCTTCACCGTCGCCTTCGAACAGCTCGACGTGCTGGCCCTCAACCGCCAGGTGCGGGCCCTCGAACTCCTCGGCGAGGACTGCCCGAAGGCCCGGTTCTTCGCCGCGTCCCGCCGGCTCGCGCTGGACCTGATGCGGGGACGCCTCGACACGGCATCGACGCTTCTGGGGATCGCGACGCAGGCCGCCGAGGAGGCCCGGCTCCCCGACGCCCCGGTCGTCGTGCTCGCGCTGCGCTCCTACGTCGCCCTGTACACGCGGGACGCATCCGCGTGCGCGGAGGCGGCTGCCGCTGCGGAGGCAGTGGCCGACGCCGAGGGCCTGACCACGGTCGTGGCGGAGGCGGCTCCGTTCTGGGTGGCGGCGGGCCGTCCCGACCGCGCGCTGGCACTGCTCCACCGGTTCGACGGCCCCGCGCTGGCTGCGGTACCGCGCGACCAGGACTGGCTGCTGGTCATGCAGTGCCTGCTCGAGGTTGCCGTGGCCACCGGAGAGCGGGACGCCGTGGCGGCGATCGTCCGGTTGCTGGCGCCGTTCACTGGCCGGGCAGTGGTGAACGCCGGCGGCTTCATGTTCCACGGGGTCACCGACGACCCGCTGGCCCGCGCGTACACCCTGCTCGGCGACGACGTCGTGGCCGGTGAGCTGCGCGCGTCCGCCCTCGTCCGCTACGAGCGCACCGGCGCCCACTGGTGGTACGCGCGCCTGGCGAAGGGGTCGGACGCACCCGAACCGAGGGAGCTGTCCCCATGGTTCAGCGCAGTGCTCCGGCCCGTTCCCGGAGGCTGGGAGGTCGGCGACCCGCAGCGTCCCGCGCTGCTGCCGGAGCTGCGTGGGCTGGCGCACCTGCACCGGCTCGTCGGGAGCGCGGGACGTCCGATCGCGGCGCTCGACCTTGTCGGAGCCCCGTCCGGCGGCGCCGTGGTGATCGAGCCCGGCCTGGGTCCGGCGCTGGATGCGACGGCCGCGCGCGCCTATCGGGCGCGGTTGCATGAGCTGGACGACGAGCTGGCCGAGGCCCGGGACTGGGCTGACGCTGGACGGATCGAGCGGGTGGTTGCCGAGAAGGACGCGCTGCTGGCCGAGTTGCATTCCGCGTTCGGGCTCGCCGGGCGTCCCCGCGACCAGCACTCCTCAACCGAGCGCTCCCGGGTGGCCGTCCGCAAGGCGATCGCGGCGGCACTGGAGCGCCTCGATGCCGTCGAGCCGGGCGTCGCTGCCCATCTGCGCGCCCACGTCCACACCGGCCACAAGTGCGTCTACGAACCCGAGCCGGGACTGGGCTGGACGTGGACCCTGGAGTGACCAGCGATCCCCTTGTACTTCGCCGGACGTCACGCCGGACGGTCGTCGAGACCCGCGACCGGTCGGTTCACCCGACGCCGGGCGGTGCCTCCGGCGTCCGCTTCTGCGGGTAGATGGTTTCGCCGCGGGCGAGCATCTCGGTGAACTGCTCGATGCGGCGTGCCCGGGTCTCGGCGCGCTTCGCCGCGCTGATGCGGTACAGGATCGCGAAGCGATTCTGGCTGGTGAGGACGTCGAACATGACCTGCGCCGCCGGGTGGGACGCCAGCGCAGCGGCCAGGTCGTCGGGTACCTCGATCGCGGCCGGACCGGCGTAGGCGGCGTCCCAGCTGCCGTCCGCCTTCGCGCGAGCCACCGCCGCCAGCCCACCCGGACGCAGCCGACCCTCTTCGAGGAGACGTTCGATCAGGCCAACGTTTCGCTTCGACCACGCGCTCGTCGCCCGCCGGGGAGTGAACCGCTGCCGGTAGGTGCTCTCATCGCGGCGCTGGACCTGGCCGTCGATCCACCCGTGGCACAGGGCTTCCTCCAGGGCCTGGTCGTAGGACAGCGTGGTCGGCTCGGTGGTGCCCTTCTTCGCGAGCACCAGCCACACGCCGGACGACTCGTCGACGTGACCAGCGAGCCAATCGCGCCACGCGGCGACATCGGCGACCACCAGTTCGGGAAGCGTCTCGGCCATCGTCCGAGCTTGCCATACCAGAGTGCGCCGCAGAGTAGCGTGCCGGGCGTGACGGACTTCAATGAGGCGATCCGCGGCAAGTGGGCCGGTCGGGCGCAGGCGTACGCCGACACCTTCGCCGGCCAGTGCGCACACACCGTGGAGCCGATGCTGGACGCGCTCGCTGCCGGTTCGGGCACGCTCCTCCTCGATGTAGGGACGGGGGCCGGCGCGATCGCCGTCGCCGCCCTGGCACGTGGCTGCGACGTGGTGGCGGTGGATCCCGAGCCGGACATGCTCGCCCTCGCCGCCGCCCGGGCGCCCGGTGCCACGGTGCTGCCCGGTGCGCTTCCCGAGCTGCAGTTGGACGACCAGTTCGATGCGATCGCTGCCAACTTTCGTGCTGAACCAGGTGGCCGAGCCGCTCGCGTCCGTCCGCTGCCTGGCCGGGCTGCTGCGTCCGGGCGGACGGGTGGCTGCCGCGATCTGGCCGACCGAACCGTGGCCGCTGCAGTCGCTGTGGACGGAGGTGGTCGACGCGGCCGGCGCCGTCCGTCCGCCGGCGGCGAAGCTGCCGCCCGAGCAGGAGTTCCCGCGGACGCCGGACGGTCTGGCGGGGCTGTTCTCGGCGTCCGGTCTGGTCGTCGAGCGGGCGTGAGTGCACGAGTTCGTCCATGTCGTCGACCCGGAGGTGTGGTGGAGCGGCCCGGCCCGCGGCGTCGCGTCCGTCGGCCAGCTGTTCGCCGCCCAGACCCCCGAGGTGCTGGCGGCGATGCGGGTGGTCTACGACCGGATCTCCCGTCGCTATCTCGGCGCGGACGGCCTGCTGCACCTACCCGGAGCTGCTGTGCTGGCGATCGCGGTCCGCTGAACCCGCGGAGCCATTGACAGTGACGTAACGTCACATGCTGGTCTGGGTTCGTTCTCGCGTCGAGGAGGTCTGATTCATGGATAGCGTCCTGGTGGCCGGAGCGACGGGGTATCTGGGCCGCCGTCTCGTGCTGGAACTGGCACGTCGCGGCTACCGCGTCCGGGCTGCGGTGAGGTCGCGGACGCGTGCGGAGCAGCCCGGTCCGTTCGGATCGCCCAGCCTGCGCGGATCGGTGGCCGAGTGGAGGGAAGGCGCGATCACCGATCCTGCGTTCGTCACAGGCCTGTGCCGCGGAGTGTCCCGCGTGGTCTCCGCACTGGGGGTGACCCGGCAGAAGGCGAGTCCGTGGGACGTCGACTTCCTCGCGAACCTGAGCATCCTGGGGGACGCCGAGCGCGAGGACGTCCGGTCCTTCCTGTACGTGAACGTGATGCACGCGTCGTCGGGAACCTCGCTGATCCTGCGGTCGAAGGCCGCCTTCGCCGCGGTGCTCGAGCGCTCGAGCGTCGTCCATCAGGTCGTGAACCCGTCCGGCTACTTCTCCGACGTCGGCGAGTTCCTCGACATGGCGAGGCGAGGGGTCGTCGTGTTGCCACCGGACCCGGACATCAGCGTGGCGCCCATCCACGGCGAGGACCTCGCCCGGTTCTGCGTCGAGAAGCTCCGGGACACCAGCGGCTCGTGGGACGTAGGTGGCCCCGACGTCCTCAGCTACCGGAAGATCGCGGAGTTGGCGTTCGCCGCGCTCAGCAGGAGGCCGCGCACCATCACGATGCCGGCCGGGCTGCTGGACGGCGCGGTCTGGGTCGCGTCCAGGCTCGGGGAGCGGCCACGAGACCTGGCCACCTTCTTCGCCGAGGGTCTAACCAGGGACGCGGTGGGCGAGCGCTACGGCACCCACCGCCTCGCCGACCACTTCGCCGAGCTCGCACACAGGTCTTGACAGTGACGTAACGTCACATGATGGCGTGAGGTCGTGCGCGTCAAGGAATTGGCCGATCTGGCCGACACGACGGTCCGGACGGTCCGCTACTACCACCATGTCGGCCTGCTTCCGGTGCCACCGGCCCGCGCCGGCGTCCGGGAGTACGACCTGTTCCACCTGGCTCGGCTGCTGAGGATCCGCTGGCTGGCCGAGTCCGGACTGCCGCTGGCCGCGATCGCCGACGTGCTGACCGAGCCGGGCGTCCCAGCACCGGAGAATGCCGCAGCCGAACTGGGACACGCCCTGACGTCCGTCGATGCCCGGATCGCCGAGCTCGAGTTGCAGCGGCAGCAGCTGGTCGGTCTGCTCGCCTCCGCCCAGTCGGGACGGCGGCTGACCCCTCTGTCCGAGCGGTTGTCCGGACTGTACGACCGGGTGGCGGCCATGATGCCCAGCGACGGCGCCCGGCATGCGGTGGAGGTTGAGCGGTCGGTCATGGTCTTCCTCGCCGTGCACGGTCTGTTGCCGGCGAGCCTCGATGAGCTGGTCGCCGACCTCGGCGCTGACGACGATGCGGACACCATCGGCCTGTTCGACGGCTTCGCGGCGCTCGCGGGCGCGTCCGGGTCGGAGGCCGAGGAGAGGTTGCAGCGGCTGCTGGTCATCTGCCGCTCGATGATCGACCGGCATGCGGACGCCGTCGCCCGTTTCGCCGACCTGCCGCACGGACTGGCCGGGATCACCCTGTGGTCGACGGTGCGGCGGCTGGCGCGCGTCGGCTTCCCCAACGCGGCCCAGCAGCGCTTCCTGGACCTGCTCAGCGACCAGTTCCTCGCCGATCCGCGGATCACCGCGGCCGTCGAAGAGGCTCGGAGATGACCGCTTCGCCCCGCGTCCACTCGTTCCTGTCCCTGAGGGGAGACCCGATGAAGTACCAGCCCCGTCACGATGCCGCCGTAACCCTCGCCGAGGACATCGAGCTGGTCCGCCTCGATGGTGTTGCCAAGTCCTACGGCACCGGCGATCTCGAGGTGGACGCGTTGCGCGGCATCGACCTGACGGTCGCCGCTGGCCAGTTCGTCGTCGTGCTCGGCCCGTCCGGTTCCGGCAAGACCACGTTGATGAACCTGATCGGCGGCATCGAGCCGCCCACCTCGGGTTCGGTCGTCGTGGCCGGCCACGACCTGACCTCGGCCGACGACAAGGCGCTGACCGAGTACCGCCGCACCCAGCTCGGCTTCGTGTTCCAGTTCTTCAACCTGGTCCCCACGCTTACCGCCCTGGAGAACGTCGCCCTGGTCGCCGAGCTGGTCGGCGCCTCCGAGGCCTTGGCCCGGGAGGCCCTGACCGAAGTCGGGCTGGGCGAACGGGCCGACCACTTCCCGTCCGCGCTGTCCGGCGGCGAACAGCAGCGGGTCGCGATCGCCCGGGCGCTGGTGAAGGACCCGCCGGTGCTGCTGGCCGACGAACCCACCGGCTCGCTCGACCTCGACACCGGACGCCAAGTGCTCGCCGCCCTGCACCGGGCCCGCGACGGCGGCCGAACCGTCCTGCTGGTTACGCACAACTCCGCGATCGCCGCCATGGCCGACCGGGTCCTGCGACTGGGCTCGGGCAGCCTGGTGGGCGACGAGGTGGTCGCCCACCCGGTCCCGCCGGAGGAGGTGCACTGGTGAGAACCCTGCGCCGCACCCGGTGGCGGGACGCCCGGGCGCACGCCGGCCAGTTCGTCGCCCTGATCGTGACCGTCCTGCTCGGCGTGGCCCTGTTCGGCGCGTCCTACGACGCGTTCGCGAACCTCACCGCGTCCTACCGCGGCCTGTACGACCGGCTTGCCATGGCCGATCTGGTCGCCACCGGCGGGAAGGTCGACCAGATCGCCGCCCAGGGCGCCCAACTGCCCGGAGTGGCGGCGTCCGGCACCCGCGTGGTCGGTGAGACCGCCATGCGCATCGGCGACCACCGCCAGGCCGCGCGGATCGTGGGCCTGCCGGCGGACGGGAACCCTGCCGTCGACAAGGTGCTGGTCCTCGCCGGCGCCAACCTCGACCCGTCCCGGACCGACCAGGTACTCGTCGAGCAGCACCTCGCCGGAGCCGTCGGCCTTGAGCCCGGAGACAGCGTGGAGGTGGCCAGCACCCGCGGCTGGACGACGCTGCACGTGGCGGGGATCGTCGCCTCGCCGGAGTACCTGTGGCCGGCTCGAAGCCGACAGGAGGTCCTCGTCCCGTTCGACCAGTGGGGCGTGCTGTTCGCCAACCAGGCCGTCGTCGACGAGCTCGATCCCGGCCAGGTCCAGCAGCAGGCCCTGTTCGTCCACCGCACCGGCGCGCCAGCCGAAATCGACAGCCGACTGCGGGCGCTGGCGCTCAGCCTGGGCGCGACCTCGACCCAGACGCTGGCCGAGCAGCCGTCCGAGGCCATCCTGAGCGAGGACCTCAGCGGGTTCGGCGAGATGTCGGTAGCCTTCCCCCTGATGTTCCTGCTGGCCGCCGGGCTGGGGGTCGCCGTCCTGCTGGGACGCCTGGTCGCCCAGCAACGCGGTCGGATCGGCCTGCTGCGGGCCAGCGGCTTCTCCCGGGCGTCGATCCGCCGGCACTACCTCGGGTTCGGGCTGGTGATCGGGACCGCCGGGTCGGTGCTGGGTGCCGTCGTGGGAGCGCTGGCCGCAGCCGGCATCACCCGGCTCTACACGGCGGCCATCTCGGTGCCGGTGACGGTCGTCGAGGTGCGTCCGCTCACGGTGGTGGTCGGCGTGCTGATGGGTCCGGTCGCTGGGGGCATCGCCGCCTGGTTCCCCGCCCGGCGCGCGGCCGGGACCGATCCCGCCCAGGCGATGCGTGGCGACGTCCCGATCGGCCGAGGCCGATTGAGCTGGGCGGAGCGGCTGGTGCCGCCGCTGCGGCGGTTGCCGGTGCGCTGGCGAGCCGCGATGCGCGGCCTTGGCCGCAACCCGCGCCGGTCGGTCTCCACCATCGTCGGCGTCGCGCTGGCGGCAACGCTGGTGCTGGTCTCGTGGGGGATGATCGACACCGTCCAGATCCTGCTCGACCGGCAGTTCGTCACCGTCCAGCACCAGGACGCCACCGTCCAGCTTGCGCAGCCGCTGCCGGCCGGTGACCTGGACCGGCTGAAAGTGGCCGGGGTGGCCACCGTCGAGCCCGAGGCGGACCTCCCGGTGACCTTCGTGCACGGCGGCCACCGCTACGCCACCACGCTGACCGGGCTGCGGACCGACACCAGCATGCACACGTTCCTCAGCCCGGACGGTGCCCGCCTCACCCTGCCCGAGAGCGGCGGCGTGCTGCTGGCGACCCCGCTGCGCACCACGCTCGACGTGGCGGTCGGGGACACCGTCCAGGCGGACGCCGGCGGCGGGCACACCGCCCAGCTGACCGTGGCCGGTTTCGCGGACGAGCCGCTGGGGGCGTTCGGCTACGCATCACTGGCCACAGTGGCCGGGCTCTCCGGGCAGAGTGGGAGCCGGCCGGCCTTCGACGTCGCCCTCGTCCGGTTCGTCCCGGGGGCGGATCGCGGCGCCGTGATCGATCGCCTGACTGCTGTCGACGGGGTCGCGGTGGCCCTGGACAGCCGGGAGTTCTACCTGCTCGCCCAGAACTTCATGGCGCTGTTCTACGCGTTCATCGGCGTCATGCTGGTGCTGGGCGCGGTGCTCGCCTTCGCTTTGATCTTCGTCACCATGACCACCAACGTCGCCGAGCGGTCGGTCGAACTGGCGTCCCTGCGCACCCTGGGGATGGCGCGAGCCACGGTCTCGCGGCTGGTGACCAGCGAGAACGTGCTGCTGATCGTGATTGGGCTTGTCCCCGGCCTGGTGCTCGGCTACCTCGCCGCCGCCGCGGCGATGGGGTCGTTCTCGTCCGACCTGTTCCAGTTCGACCTGCAGGTCCGTCCGACCACGTTCATCGTCACTGCGGCGGTGATCCTGGCCGTCGGGCTCATCAGCCAAGGCCCAGCGCTGCGCAGTGTCGGACGCATCGACCTGGGTCGGATGACCCGGGAGCGCGCCAGCTGAGGCGCACCGCAGCGAGGCTCGTCCTCGCCATTCCAGGGCCGCTCGATCACGATCGGCCACCACACGAAGGGATCTGACCATGAGAATCCTGATTGTCGGTGCGGGCATCGCAGGAGCGACCCTCGCCTACTGGCTGCACCGCGCGGGCCACGAGGTGACCCTGGTCGAGCGGGCGCCGAAGCTTCGCGAGGGCGGGTACCTCGTCGACTTCTGGGGCGCCGGCTTCGACGTCGCCGAGCGGATGGGCATCGTGCCCGAGCTGCGCCACCGCGGCTACGTGTTCACCGAGGGCAGGGTCGTCGACCGGGCCGGTCGCAGGATCGCCTCGCTGAAGCCGGCCAAGATCATGCAGTCGGGCGAGAAGTACGTGAGCATCACCCGGTCCGATCTCGCCTCAGCGATCTATGCCGCGCTGGGCGGCGCGGCAGAGTTGGTCCTGGGCGACACCGTGGCTTCACTGGCTGACCAGGGCGACCGGGTCCACGTGGTCCTCGAGAGCGGACGCTCCGACGACGTCGACCTGGTCGTGGGAGCCGACGGGCTGCACTCCCGGGTGCGCAGGCTCGCCTTCGGGCCGGACGCTGACTACGAGAGGTACCTGGGCATTGTCATCGCTGCCTTCGAGATCGATGGCTATCGTCCCCGGGACGAGCTCGTGGCCCTGATGCATGCCGAGGTGGGCTTCCAGGTGCTCCGGGTGTCGCTCCGAGACGATCGGACGCTGGTCCTGTTCTCGGTCCGGCACAGTGGTGACGTCCCGCACGATCGTGACAGCCAGCAGCAGTTGCTCCGTGCGAAGCTTGCCGGTGGCGGCTGGGAGACGCGGGCGATCCTGGACCTGATGCCCGCGGCGGCGTCCTTCTACTTCGACACGGTGAGCCAGATCCGGATGCCCTCCTGGACGCGGGGACGGGTGGCGCTGGTGGGCGACGCGGGTGCCTGCCCGTCCTTCCTCGCCGGCCAGGGCTCCGCGCTGGCGATGGTGGAGGCGTACACGCTGGCCGCCGAGATCGCGCGCTGCCCAGACCATCGGCAGGCGTTCGGCGCCTACGAGCAGCGACTGTCGCGACTGGTGCTGTCCAAGCAGGACGGCGCACTGGGGCTGGGCGCTGCCTTCGCGCCCGCCAACGGTCTGCAACTGTTCGTCCGCAACGCTGCCATGAAGCTGATGGGCCTGCCCGGCGTGGCGAACCTCGTCATGGGCCGGAGCTTCCACGACGCCGTCGAACTGCCGCCGTTCACACCGGGCCGCCGTCCGCCGGACTGAGCCACGACCCCGAGGTTCAGGCCGCATCCGACGTTGTTGCAACCGGGTGGAGGAGCCTGATCTCGGCCACCTGCTCGCCGCGGTGGGTGAGCATCCAGAGGACGGCGGGTGGGCAGTGGGCTGGATCCCACGCAGGGCTGTGCAGGTCGCATTCCCAGATCGTGACGTGGCTTCCGGCCACGACGCTCGTCAGCTCCTGGTGGACTCCGGCCCGGAGGTCGGACTCCATGATCACCTCCAGCGCCTCGCGTCCCTGCTGACGCACTCGCTGCGGGCTGACGATCTGGACGTCAGGGGCGGCCAGCTCCGCGAGGACGGCGGCGAAACTGCCCCGCTCCGCGGCAGTCAGTACCTCGACCGCGGCGAGCCGGCGCCGGGCGGTGAGGGCAGCAGTGCCCCCGTGGCGTCCCTCGGCGGTGTCGGTGAGGGTCGTGGCGAGCTTGGCCCGGGCCTGGTTCAGCCGGCTGCGCACTGTGCCGATGGGAATCCCGCAGGCCTCGGCGATCTGGCTGTAGCTGTGGGCACTGCTGAAGTACCGCAGGACCACGACCTGCTGCAGGGGTTCACTCAGTTCGTCCAGCGCCGACCACACCCAGTCGCGGAGTGCGTGGCTCTCCAGGATCTGGTCGGGGGACGGACGGGGATCGGCGATTCGCTCCGTGAGCGTGGCCGCTCTCCTGCTTGCCTGCGCGCGTAGCTTCATCCTGGCGGCGTTGCGGGTGATGGCCCGCAGCCAGGAGCCGACCGCGTCCGGCTCACGCAGGGTGCCGAATCCCCGGATCGCGCCCAGCATCGCGTCCTGGACGACGTCGTCCACGTCCGGCGTCCAGCCGAGGATCGTGATGGCCGCCGCTCGCATCGCCGCTCGGTGGCGCTCGAGCACGACAGCGAGACCGGTGCCGTCACCGGCCCGCGCCGCCTCGATGAGGTCCGCATCCGTGGGCGCCTCGACCACGCGGCCCATCGTGTGCGTCGGGAAGTACCGCCGCAAGTGGCCGAACTTCCCAGCCCTGCGCGCATCTCTTCAGTGAGTGGCCGGCCGACCGGCGGGCCGCCAGCCGAGGAGGACAGCATGAAGATCCATGTCAACGACGCAGAGCTCTATCTCGACATCCAGGGGTCGCAACGCCGCGTCGCCGGGACGCGACTCGACACCCGGCCGACGATCGTGGTGCTGCACGGCGGTCCCGGGTTCGACCAGGGCTACCTGCGACCCGGACTCGACCCGCTGAGCGAGGACGCCCAGCTGGTGTTCGTCGACCTGCGCGGACAGGGCAACTCCAGCAGGGTCGCGCTCGCCACCTGCACCCTCGAGCAGATGGCGGACGACGTCGCGGCGCTGTGCAGTCAGCTCGGGCTCGACAGGCCGATCGTCTTCGGCCACTCCGCCGGTGGCTTCGTGGCGCTCCACCTCGCGCTGAGGCATCCGGGCCTCGCGTCGGGCCTGATCCTGTGCGACACCGCACCGACCCTGGCGCCGGTGCCCGACGACGCCCCGCCGCCCGGGCTGGAGCAGCGCGCGCCCGCCGACGTCGTCGACGTCGCACACGCGCTGTTCTCCGGGGACTTCTCCGCCCAACGGATCGACGCGTTCCGCGAGCTCGTGATGCCCTACTACGCCGCTCCCGGCCACGAGGACGTGCCCGGCCGAATCATGCCGCTCAGCCTGATCACCGCCGACGTTGTGGCCCACTTCTTCGCCGAGCTCGCTCCCCACTACGACGTCCGCGATCGACTGCGATCGATCGACATCCCCACGCTCGTGCTCGTCGGCCAGCTTGACTGGGTATGTCCCCCCGCCTACAGCCGCGTGCTCGCCGAGCAAATCCCGTCGTCCCGCCTCGCCGTGATCGAGGCGGCCGGCCACTTCCCGTTCTCCGAGGAGCCCGAGCGGTTCCGCGCGGCCTGCGCACCCTTCCTGGCCGAGACCACCTGAGGTCGGACGGCTCCGGTGATTCTTACGGAAGTCTTTCGGCTCGCCCCGGGGGCAGCTGAACGCATTGCGGACCGGCCACGATGGCTGGGTCAATGGACTGTCGAGGAAACGAGGGGACGGCGTGCCGGCCAGCAGTGTCCTGGTGATCGAGGACGACCCCACCACGCGTGAGGTACTCCGCCGCTACTTCACCCGTGCCGGACTGGACGTGGTCGAGGCCGAGGACGGTCTCCAGGGCCTGGACGCCTTCGCCCGGTCGGCGCCGGGCCTGGTGATCCTCGACCTGATGCTCCCCGGTCTGGACGGCCTCGACGTCTGCGAGCGGATCCGGCGGACCAGCGACGTGCCGGTGATGATCCTCACCGCGCTGGGCAGCGAGTCCGACCGGGTGGTGGGCCTCGAGCAGGGGGCGGACGACTACGTCGTCAAACCGTTCTCGCCACGCGAGGTGACCCTGCGGGCGCAGCGGCTGCTGCAGCGTTCGGTGCCGCGGGAGGAGGCCGCCACGGTGCTGGCCGACGGCGACCTGCTGATCGATGTCGCAGCGCGTCGGGCGAGTCTGGACGGGCGGGAGCTGGCGATGACCTCCCGTGAGTTCGACCTGCTCGCCTTCCTCGTCGCGCACCCGGACCAGGCGTTCCGCCGGCCGGAGCTCCTCAGGCAGGTCTGGGGCTGGGAGTTCGGCGACGACTCGACGGTGACCGTCCACGTCCGCAGGCTCCGGGAGAAGGTCGAGCCCGACCCGTCCCGTCCGGTCCGGCTGGAGACGGTCTGGGGCATCGGCTACCGCTATCGAAGGATGGGAGGTCCGGGTGGATGAGTCCTTTCTGCACATCGCACCGTGGGCTGCGCTGACCTGCGTCGCGACGATCCTGCTGCTGTGGGCCCTCCTGCGGGCCCTGAGGCAGCACCCGGCGGTCTCGCTGGGGGTCGTGGTCGCCGTCCCCCTGCTGGCCGCGCTCGGCTTCGTGGTGGCGATCAGCGGCTTCATGTTCACCGAGCAGCTGGGCTGGACGCTGGTCACCTGTGCCCTGGTCGGCGTCATGCTCGTGCCGGGCTCGGTCCTGATCGGGCAGCAGTTCGCCCGACGCACGCTGGCGGCCGAGACGCGTCGCGCCGAGGAGCACGCCCGTGAGGTCAGCCACCGTGAGTTGATCTCCTGGCTGAGCCACGACCTGCGGACGCCGCTGGCGGGCATCAAGGCGATGGCCGAGGCGCTCGAGGACGGCGTCGTGGACGACCCCGTCGAGGTGCGTGACTACGGCGCGAGGATCGGACGGGAGGCGAACCGGCTGGGCGGGATGGTGGACGACCTGTTCGAGCTGTCGCGGATCAGCAGCGGCGCCCTCGACCTGCGTCCCGAACCGATCGCGCTGAACGAACTGGTGAACCAGGCCGTCCTCGGCCTCGGCCCGGTGGCCAGCAGCCGCGGCGTCCGGCTCGACGTCGACCTGCCGCCCGTCCTCGGGCTCGGCTCCGGACGCGAGATGGAACGGGTGGTGCAGAACCTGATGGTCAACGCCGTCCGGCACACCCGGAGCGGACGCCGGGTCGAGGTGCGCGGCGGCCGTGACGGCGCGAGCACCTGGCTGGCCATCACCGACGGCTGTGGCGGCATCCCCGCCGAGGACCTCGCCCGGGTCTTCGACGTCGGCTACCGGGGCACCGCGGCCCGGTCGCCGGAAGGCTCGTCCCTGGGTGCCGGCGCCGGCCTCGGTCTGGCCATCGTGAAAGGCCTGGTCAACGCCCAGTCCGGGCAGGTGTCGGTGCGGAACGTCGGCCAGGGCTGCTGCTTCACCGTCCGGCTGCCGATCGCGCCGCTGGCAGGGGCCGGCTCCTGAGGGGCGCTGATCATTGACCCGTCCCTCGCCGCAGGCCACCTCTCGGATTGCGCAGCATTCCCAAACACGGAGCTGCCGGCGTCCCGGAGGACGCCGGCAGCTTTCTGCGTGACTCCGGCTGTCGATCAGCTGGCTGCGATGCCCTCCAGCGGGTGTCCGTTGGCCGACCCGAGCCCGGTGTCGACGCTGCCGATGCTGGTCAGTGAGCCGTTGGCTGAGCGCCGGTACTCGTCGATCTTCCCGGTCGCGCCGCTGAGCTGGTAGATGAACCGGCCGTTGCCGGACGCCGCCAGGTCGACCGGGCCGCCGTCGGTGTGGGCTGCGGTCGCGTCCAGCAGCCTCAGGTGGCCGGAGCGGTCGGCGACCGTGGAGATGCTGTTCGAGCCGGCGTTGGCCACGTAGACCGTCCCGCGAACGACGACCGACCAGCAGGCGGCTGCCTGGCCGGTCGGGCCGACGGACGAGACCTTCGCTAGGCTGCCGCTGCGGTGTACGCGGTAGCTGGTCACCAGGCCGGACGCGTCGATGACCACGAGGTGGCTGCTGCGATCGAACGAGAGCGCGAACGGCACTGCGCCGGACGTGGTGACCGTGGGCGCCGCGGCCGGACGTCCGAAGCGGTCCAGCGGGAAGGTGAGCAGGGTGCCGTGGGTCTTGGTGGCGACGACGACGGCGTGGCGGTCAGGGGTGATCGCGACCTGGGACGGGGTCTGCAGGAACTCCGGGTTGCCGTTGTCGGCGAGGTGGAGCGCGCGAGTGCTGCCGGACAGCGGCACGACCGTCCGTCCGGCGAGGCGGTAGCCGGTGATCGAGCCGCCGTCGCGGGCGTTCAGGACGAACACCAGGTTGCCGACCACGCTCACCGAGACCGGAAGGTCGCCGTGGGTGGGGAGGATCTGGCGGACGTCGAGCCGGCTGCCGTGCACGCCGAAGACGGTGACGGTGTCACTGCCGCCGTTGACGGCGAAGAGCAGGTCCCGGGCACGGTCGAGGGTGAGCGAGCCCTGGGACGCGAGCGGGTCGACGACCGCACCGGCCTCCTGGGCGCCGGCGCCACCCGTGCGGTAGGTGCCGGCGCGGGTCAGGCGTCCGTCCGTCGACCGGTCGTAGGCGATCACGGCGTTGTGGACGGGGTCATCGGTCTGGACGAAGACCGCCCCGACCGTGTGGTGGTCGGAAGGATGGCTGGTCGCCGAAGCGGTGGCCGCCGGTACGAAGGCGAAGGCGGCGGCCGCAGCGGCGGTCGCAATGACCGTGGTGAGACGTGGAAGGTTCACGGTGCCACTCCTTGTCGGAAGAGGTTGTTGGGCACCTGCCAGTCAACGCGTGCGTCCGCCGCACCTCCATGACAGCGGCCTTACCCGGTGCTTACGAGAGTCTGACGTGAGCGGCATCACGGGCCGCGGGGCCCGTGGTCGGCGTTCGCCCGCCTTGCTGGCGGCTTGCGGGTCGCTGGCGGCCTGGGCAAGGGGCGGAGCCGCTGGTCTGAAGTCGAATCCCGGTTGTGGGGTTCACAGTCGTAACGCGGGTCACCCCCGGGTACGCGCGCCAGGGCAAGGGTGAACGTCTTCGGGTTGGCGGCTACATGGTGGCCAGGGTCCAGCACCAGCCGGCGAGTTCACGGGCGATCGCGACGTTGGCGATCACTGGCCGCTCGTGGCGGGCGTCGAAGTCTAGCCAGCGCTGGTGGAGCCGCTTGTTCGCCTGGTGGGCTTTGGCGACGACGGGGCCGGGGGCCTTGTTCCATCGGGCCAGCATCGTGTTGCCGGTGTGTAGGACGGCTTGTGGTGCCAGGCGGCCTCGACCAGCAGCCGGCGAACGTGACCGTTCCCGGTCTTGGTGATCGGCCCCAACGCACGCGAGCGGCCCGAGGAGTACTCGCTGGGCACCAGCCCCAGGTAGGCGCCGATGCTGTTGCCGTCGAACCTCGTCCAGTCGCCGATCTCGACCGCCAACGCGAACCCGGTCAACGTCGAGATCCCGCGCAGGCAGCCCAGCCGGCGCACCACCGGCGTCCAGGCCGAGTCGGCGGCCAACTGCTCGATCCGGGCATCCAGCCGTTCCCGGCGGGCCAGCATGGTCAACACCTGTCCAGGGCCTCCTCGAACGCCCACTGCGCCGGACCGGCCAGCTGCTGGGTGCCCAGCCACGCCAGGTGCAGGTTCGTCCACGCCGCACCACCGGACCACACGATCCCGTGCCGCAGCAACAACTTGGAGACCCGGTGCCGGGACCGCATCAGATCCGAACGGCAATCCTCCCGGGCACGCACCAGATCCCTGACCGCCTCGGTCGCCTCGTCCGGCATCGTCACCGCAGTGAACTCGTCCAACCTCAGCAGCCGGCACAGATGCTCAGCATCGCGGGCATCAGTCTTCACCCTGTCACCCGAGGGCCGCTGCAACTTCGACAGCGCCGCGACCTCGCACCGATACCCGGCCGCCCGCAGCTGGCGGGCCAGGCCGAACCCGGTCGGTCCCGCCTCGTACAACGCCGCCACCGGACCCGGCAGCCCGCCCAGCCAGCCGGCCACCACGGCCGCGTCCGGGACCAGCCGGCCAGCGAACACCTCACCGGTCACCTGATCAATCCCGTGCACCACCACCGACCGGGCGTGCACGTCCAGCCCAACACTCGTAGGCTCACAGAACACCGGGGCCTCCCATGTATGTCGGATAGGCCGGGCAGCCCGCCTGCCCGGCAACCCACGGAAGATGCATGAGCGAGGCCCCGGCCCACAACCCCTCTTCAGCAAGAGGTCACCACATACCGCCTAGGACAGGTCCGCTACGACTGGCTTGCTGGAGACCCGTGGTGGCGAAAGCCGGTGCCCCCATTTTCTGCAGCAATGCCAGCGGTCGGCCGTGATGGGGACTGTCTGATTAACGGTGGGTGGCATCTGGCGTTTACTGGTTTGTCCCTGCCGGGTCGAGGCGGCCCGGGAAGGTGATGGCGAACGCGTTGAGTGCCAGCTTCCACCGGTTCATCCATCGTGTCTTGGCGGTCCCGGTGGGTCAAGGGAACGGGCGACCAGGTACAGGCACTTGAGTGCGGCCTGGTCGGTCGGGAAGTGACCTCGGGCCCGGACTGCCCGGCGGAAGCGGGCGTTCAGACTCTCGATCGCGTTCGTGGTGCAGATGACCCGGCGGATCTCCACGTCGTAGTCGAGGAACGGGATGAACTCGGTCCAGGCGGCCCGCCACAGCCCGATCGCGGCCGGGTATCTGGTGCCCCAACGCTCGGCGAACTCGTCGAACCGGGCGGCGGCCGCCGCGGCGGTAGGGGCGGTGTAGACGGGCTTGATGTCGCGGGCGATGGCGTCCCAGTTCTGACGGGCGGCGTACTTGAACGTGTTCCGCAGCAGGTGGATCACACACGTCCGAGCGGTGGTGTGTTCCCACACGGTGTTGACCGCCTCCGGCAGGCCCTTGAGCCCGTCACAGACCAGCATCAGGATGTCGGACACGCCGCGGTTCTTGATCTCGGTGAGCACGCCCATCCAGTGTTTGGCACCCTCACCACCGGTGCTGGCCCAGATCCCCAGGATGTCGCGTTGGCCGTCAACGGTGACCCCGATGGCTACGTAGAACGCCTTGTTGGTCACTTGTCCGTCGCGGACCTTGACGTGAATCGCGTCGATGAACACCACCGGGTACACCGGATCGAGAGGCCGGTTTTGCCACTCGACCATCTCCTCGATCACCTTGTCGGTGATCCGGCTGATCGTGTCCTTGCTCATCGCCTGGCCATAGGTGTCGGCGAAGAACGAACAGATCTCCCCGCTCGTCAGGCCCTTGGCCGACAGGGACAACACCATCGCATCGACCCCGGACAGCCGACGTTGCCGTTTGCGGACCACCACCGGGTCGAACGTACCGTCCCCGTCCCGGGGCACCTCGATCGTGACCGGGCCCAGCTCGGTATGAACCGTCTTGGCCCTGGTCCCGTTCCGCTCGTTACCGGTGTCCGCCCCGGTCTTGCCGTCCCGGTCGCCGTGCTCGTAGCCCAGATGCTCGTCCAGCTCGGCCTCCAGCGCTGTTTCCAAGACCTGCTTGGTCAGCGCCGCCAGCGGGCTTCCCGGCCCGACCAGCGACACCCCCTCAGCCCGGGCCTGAGCGATCAACTGATCGGCCACCGAACCCGGCGCCGCCTTCCTTGGATTCGCCACATCGGTCATCGTGTCGGTCACGAGAACCTGCCTTCCTCACCAGGCCTTCAACCCGGCGTGTCGGGCCAGACCCACCCACCGTTTCTCTGACAGTCCCTCGATCAGCGAGCAGCCTGGACGCGCGCTCGTGGAGCAGACCGATCAGGCCAGTTGGGGCGAGAAGATCATCGACCGGTTGCCGCCGATCTGCGTGCCGAGTTCGACGGTGCCGGCGGGTTCTCGGTCCGGAATCTGAAGTACATGCGTTCCTTCGCCCGTGCCTGGCCAACGCTGGACCAGTTTGGGCAGCAACCTGCTGCCCAAATCCCGTGGGGCCACATCATGGTCCTTCTCGACAAGCTGGACGACGCTGAACTCAGAGACTGGTATGCCTCCCAAGCCGTCACCCACGGCTGGTCCCGCGCGGTCCTGCAACATCACATCAAGACGGCCGCGCACACCCGGTTCGGAACCGCGCCCATCAACTTCGAGCATCTGCTCGCCCCGGATGCGTCAGACCAGGCCCAGCAGCTCACGAAAGACCCCTACGTCTTCGACTTCCTTGACATCGAACCCGGACACGCCGAGCGGGAACTCGAGCAGTCGCTGGTCGACAAGATCCAGCGCACGCTGAGCGAACTCGGCGCCGGTTTCAGCTTCGTCGGACGTCAAGTGATCCTCACCGTCGAAGGCGAGGAGTTCGCGATCGACCTGCTGTTCTTCCACATCGAACAACTGCGCTACGTCGTCATCGAACTCAAGGTCGGCAAGTTCAAGGCCGAGTACGCCGCCCAGCTCGAACTCTACGTTCGCCTAGTCGAAGACCAGCTCCGCCGCCCGCGGCACCAGGCAACCGTCGGTCTGCTGCTGTGCACCGACAAGAACGACCGCTTCGTGCGGTACGTCCTGGCCACCAACTCCCAGCCGATCGCCGTTGCCAGCTACGACCTGCTCCCGGTCGCGGAGAAGGCGGCACTGCCGTCCGAGGCCGTGCTCGATCGCGCACTCGACGACTGAGGACCGATTCGGGCAGCAAGTCGCTGCCCGAAGCTGGGATCGGTCGTGCGCGCCCCGCCAGCCCTGGCGTCCGTCGGATTCGGTGGCTCGGACTTGGCCAGAAGTTGTCTCAGTTCATCTCCGTCCAGAGCTGTTCATGGGGGTCCAGCCGAAGTCAAGACGCCTAGCCACGGTCATGTACGGACAATCCTGAACACCCGAAAGCCCGACTGCTAAGCGGGTCTCGGGCTTCAATCCGATCCGGGTTCAAATCCCCGCACCTCCGCCATGACAAGGGCAAACGCCCCTCCCGAGGGTCTCTCGGGAGGGGCGTTTCCAGCCCCAACCGGGCCCGCACCCAACCGGCCCGTGGTCTCAATAGTGGTCTCAATTTGGCAATCGAACACGGCCTCTCAGCGGTCAGTCGTCGGACGTCTCTGAACGTCGGTGAACCGTTGCGAACTGCCCAGAGGACCGTTTCAGGCGTGGAGCCCGCCACGAAAGCGGGTGCCACGCAGGCGGTGGCAGAAATCGCCTTGACAAGGGAGCATGCCCTCGATCGGCGCCTCCCGACTTGTCGACCCTGCCCTATCGCGGGGAAGCCGTGCCGCGGCCCCTCCGGTCGACATATCACCGTCCCGAGTCTCGGCAAATCGA
The DNA here is from genome assembly GCA_020161755.1 of Actinomycetota bacterium. Taxonomy (GTDB): domain Bacteria; phylum Actinomycetota; class Actinomycetes; order Propionibacteriales; family Propionibacteriaceae; genus Propionicimonas. Next base: position 1,404 of record JAIUOS010000010.1, on the reverse strand, counting down.
GCCAGTTCAGACGCGCGCGCTAATCGGTTCAGAGTTCAGGATGGGGGTGAACAATCACACCGTGCACCGATTTGAACCGAACACGGTCAAGAACGGTGCATCCTGCCGAGGCACAGGCATGCCGCAGCTCGATCGGACTTCATTGGTGGCGGATGTGTCCCCTCAGCTGCACCGTCGGATCGTCGGTCTCAGGAGCGGCCCTGATCGTTGTCGGTGGCGCGTCGTAGACTCGTTTCATGGCACAGGAGGTCGTGGAGATTGAGCGGGCGCTGCTGGCGCTGCCTCCGCATGACCGCGCCGCGGTGGTGCACGCAGCGCTGATCAGTCTGGACGGTGGTGCTGCGGACGACTCGCAGGACGACCTCGATACCGCTTGGCGCGAAGAGGTCGGCGACCGTCTTGACGAGGTGCTCGAGGGCAAGGTCGAACTGGGATCCTTCGAGGCGACCCGGGCACGGTTCACCGCGAAGTACCCGACCACGCCCCGGTGACGGCGATCCACCCCGAGCATCCGGAGGCGGGTGCGGAGTTGTTCGCGGCCGCTGAGCACCTGGAGCGGATAGAGCCCGGTCTGGGTCATGCACTGTTCGACGTCGTCGCTGAGGCGATCGCCTCGATCGAGGAGTACCCGGACGGTTGGCCGCCGCTGGTCGGCTGGGACCGGGAGCCGGTGGTGCGGAGCAAGGCGACCAAGAGGTTCCATTACCGGGTGGTCTACTTCGTCCGGGAAGGCGAGCCGGTCATCCTGGCCTACGCCCACGAGAAGCAGCGTCCCGGCTACTGGAAGCATCGCTTCACCGACATGCTCGATGAGCGCTCGTAATCGAACGGCTGGCGACGGAGGCGTGGTCTCAGTTCTGGTCTCATTCGTGCCCGTCCACGACCGTTCGGGCCCGGATGCCGATCGAGTGAAACGCCTAGCCACGGCCACATGCGGCCACCGGCCGACGGTCGGTTGCCCTACTGCTAAGCGGGTTGAGGGCTTCAACCCTCTCCGGGGTTCAAATCCCCGCACCTCCGCCATGACGTGGTGAAACGCCCCTCCCGGGAGGCTCTCGGGAGGGGCGTTTCTCGCCTTGGCGCAGATCGTTGCGCCGGTCGGGCATCGCTGGGGTCGGACCAACCCCCTTTGACGTCGACAGTGGACCCGCCACGACACCCTTCATCCTGAATCGCTCGCGCCTCGGGTCCTGGAGGGAGCACTGGCACGACTGGTATCGCGGGGTAACGCTTGGCGGCCGACCACGGTGCGCGAATTGCACTCGCGATTGCCGCAGCACGCCCTGGAAGGCCCCGGCCGACATGATCGAGGGCAAATCGGGTAATGCGGCTCATCACAATCGACGGTGTAGCGGGGGTGTGATCGACGGCGGCGCGTCGGTGTCGGGGTGAGGGTCGAGGTCT